>NZ_JADDRN010000001.1:0-671372 GCF_017355445.1 Delftia sp. SD018 | reverse complement strand
TCGGCGTGGTGCTGCGCGCCGTGCTCTTCGTGCAGGCCGTGGCGGCCACGGCTGCGATGTTCGGCGCCGACTCGCTGCTGCAGTGGCTGGAGAACATGGCCCTGCTGACCGGTGCCAGCCTGCCCGGCACCCTGGTCTGGCTGGTGGCGGCCTGCCTGCTCAAGCATCCGCTGCAGCGCCTGCCGTCCACCGGGCAGTACGCAGCCGGCGTGCTGCTGGGCATGGCGGCCGGTCTGTATGCCTGCGCCATGCTGCAACTGGCCGGCGGCACCAGCGCCCCCTGGCTGGCCAGCGCCATGTCCGGCGGACTGCTGGCGGCCCTGCTGGTGGCCGCCCTGGTGCTGCGCGCACGCGGCCACACCCCCGCCGACACGCAGGCGCGGCTGGCCGAGCTGCAGTCGCGCATACGACCGCATTTCCTGTTCAACACGCTCAACAGCGCCATCGCCCTGGTGCGTGCCGAGCCCGCCAAGGCCGAGGCCCTGCTGGAAGACCTCAGCGACCTGTTCCGCTACGCGCTGGCCGAACCGCACAGCACGACCACGCTGGCCGAGGAGATCGAGCTGGCCCAGCGCTACCTGGCCATCGAGCAGGTGCGCTTCGGCGAACGGCTGCAGGTGCGCTGGCAACTGGACCCTGCCGCCCACGGCGCCCTGCTGCCGCCGCTGCTGCTGCAGCCGCTGGTGGAAAACGCCATACGCCATGGCGTGGAGCCCAGCGCACGCGGCGGCAAGCTGCAGGTGCGCACCGAGCGCCGTGGCGATCTGGTGGAGGTGCGCATCACCAACACCCTGCCCACCGAGATCGATTCCGCCAGCGCAGCTGGCACGCGCGGCAACGGCATTGCGCTGGCCAATGTGCGCGCCCGGCTGTCGCTGCTGCACGACCTGCAGGCCCACCTCACGGCGCGCACGCTCAAGGGCCATTTCGTGGTACGCATCAGCCTGCCGCTGGCTGCGCCTGCCAGCCACCCCACGAAGGCCGTATCGAAGAAGAAGGACCATGCACATCCTGATCGTTGACGACGAAGCCCTGGCCCGCGCGCGACTGCGCACCCTGCTGGCCGATGTGGAAGCCTGCACGGGCACCGGCCCGCACCAGGTCAGTGAAGCGGCAGACGCGCGCCAGGCCATGGCCGTGCTGCAGGCGCCGGGCCCGCGCGCCGTGGAACTGGCGCTGCTGGACATCCACATGCCGGGCCAGGACGGCCTGGCGCTGGCGCACGCACTGCGCCGCCTGCCGCTGCCGCCTGCCGTGGTCTTCGTCACCGCCCATGCCGGCCATGCGGTCGAGGCCTTCGACCTGGACGCCGCCGACTACCTGACCAAGCCCGTGCGCCGCGAGCGCCTGCAGCAGGCCCTGGCCAAGGCCGCACGCACCGCGGTGCACCAGACGGCCGAGCGCGACAGCGGCCCCGTGCTGCTGATACAGGACCGGGGCACCACCGTGCGCCTGCCCCTGTCCGAAGTGCTCTACCTCAAGGCCGAACAGAAATACGTGACCGTGCGCACCGTGGGCCGCAGCTACATCCTCGACGGCGCCCTGGCCGACCTGGAGACCCGCCACGCCGACCACCTGCTGCGCGTGCACCGCAACGCGCTGGTGGCCCGCAGCGCCCTGCGCGCCCTGGAACGCCACGACGACCCCACCGAAGGCGAAGGCTGGGCCCTGCGCCTGCACGGCATCCCCGAACTGCTCATGGTCTCCCGCCGCCAGCTCCCCCAGGTCCGCGCCGCCATCCGCGACGAAGGACAGCCCGGCTGACGATGAAAGGCTGAGGACAGCGCTCCGCGCCAGAAAGCGCGCCCCCAACACAAGCATGGCCCACCTCAAAGACACCGAGGAAGGGCCTATGCCGGCCGCGCCGCCCCGCACCGAGGGTGTCGTCCCCCTCGGGGGGAAGGCGCGCAGCGCCTCAGGGGGCTACATCTTTCTAGACAGATCCCACATCGCATCCACCAGCAGATCGACGTCCCGCGCGTCATGCCACAGGTGAGTGGACACGCGCACGCCGTAGTGGTCTGCCGCCGCGCCGATCACGGGGAAGTTGGAGTTGCGGATCACGAAGCCCTGCGGATAGTCGCTGAGCATGCGCGCCACGAAGGTCGATGACTTGGTCCCGTTCATCACGTCGTCCTTGTTCTGGAACGGGTTGAAGCAGGTCAGCGCCGACAGCAGCTTGGGATCGTCCTTGGGCGAGTACAGCGAGTCCACGCCCCAGCGCTCGACGATCTTTTCCTTGAGGTAGGACGACAGCGTCAGGTCATAGGTCTCGATCTTCTTGCGGCCGATGCTGTCCCACTGCGCGCAGGCCTGGGCCAGCGCCATGAACATGGGTGTGTGCACGCTGCCGCAGGAGGTGACCGAGGCGGCGATGTCGTAGGTCTCCTTGGCCGTGGTCGTGCGCTCCAGCGCCGGGTAGGCGCTGGTGTGCACCGGGTACCACTTGGGCAGGGGCAGCGGGTTGGAGGCGCGCATCTTGTTGCGGATGATGAGGATGCCCGTCGAGCCCGGGCCGCACTGCCACTTGTGGCCCGCGCCGGACATGAAGTCCATGCCCAGCTCCGCATAGTTGTAGGCCATCATGCCCGGCAGGTGGGCGCCGTCCACGATGCTGATCAGGCCATGCGCCTTGACCACGCCCATCAGGTCGGCAATGGGCAGCATGGTGCCGGTCTTGTAGGTGGGCGAGGACCACATCATGGCGCGCACGCGCTTGCCCTGGGCCTTGAGCGCGCGGATGCGCTCGTCGAACAGGTTCACGTAGGTGGCCGCCGTCTGGTTGTTGCCCACGGGCAGCGCAATGCGCGAGACCTCGATGCCGTAGCGGTCCTGCGCGATCTTCAGCGGCGTGTCGCCGCCGCCGTGCTCGTGGTTGGTGGTGACCACCACGTCGCCGCGTTGCCAGTCGATGCCCAGGATGGCATGGCACATGCCCGAGGAGGTGTTGGCCGAGAAGGCCAGTTCGTCGGCATCCACGCCAAAGCCCGGCGCCACCTGCTTGCGCAGGTCCAGCAGGTTGCTGTAGCCGTTGCCCGAGTCGGCGGCCTTCTTGCGGTTTTCGGTATCGAACACGTCGAGCACCAGCTTGGGCATGGAGCCCGCCGTGCCGATGTTCATGTAGGTCTTCTCGGGCTTGAGGATGAACATGCTCTGCACGTCGGTCCAGAAGGCCTCGTCGCGCATGAGCTGCTCGCGCAGCGCGGCGGCCGAGGTCTGGGCGTTGCCGCTGCCGCAGGCGGCCAGCAGCGGGCCCAGCGTGGCGGCGCCGGTGCCGTAGCCCAGCATGCGCAGGAAGTCGCGGCGCTTGGAAGTCCAGCGCGCGGGATAGCCGGATTCGCCGGCGGCCGCAGTGGCGGTCAGGGATGTGGCCTGCTCGGCCGCGATCTGGGGGTGTCGTGCGTTCATGCGGTCCTCCTGTCGTTGCGCAAGCGGTCAGCGGCGGCCGACGATGGCCGAGATTTCGATCTTCACATCGCGTGGCAGGCGCGCCACTTCCACCGTGGCCCGAGCGGGGGCGCCGGTCTTGAAGTACTCGCCATAGACCTTGTTCATGGCGGCGAACTCGTTGAGGTCCTTCATGAAGACCGAGGTGGACAGCACATCCTCGTAGCCCAGTCCCTGGGACTTGAGCTTGGCGCCGATGTGGTCGAGCACGGCGCGCGTCTGCTCTTCGATGGTGGCGCCCTGGATGGCCGTGCCCTGTGCGTTCAGCGGCAGCACGCCCGAGAAGTAGATGGTGTTGCCATGCGCCACCATCTGCGAGTACGGGCCGATGGCCGGGTAGATCTGCGTGGTGGACAGCACCTCGCGCTTGTTGGGCGCAGCGCAACCCACCAGCGCCGCCGCCGTCACCGCCACCCCGCATGCCAGCGCCATGCGCCCCAGGTTCTTTCGAATATCCATGGTATTGCCCTTCTCAAACAAAAATACAAGCTGCCACTGCCGTGCCACGCATTACTGCATTGGCGTTATGGAAACACTTTGTCACCATTAACCCTGTCCTCAGAGGTGACCTGAATCATCGATACAAAATGATTCGAATTCGTGATTTCACGGAGAAATTCTAGGCAGGGATCTGGAGCATTCGATAATGAATTTTCCCCTACGCACCACTACGCACACGGACCCACGCAGTGCTACGCAGCCCTTCAACATTCTTTGAAAACAATGGTTTGGCACGGAATCTGCTCAACAACAAGCAGCACATCAGGCATCAGAGGGACGGCGCACCACAATACGGCAAAACGATTATCCAAAACCCCAAAAAGGGGAGTACGCACCAAGAAAATGCATCTCGGATTTCCAGTATCCATGGGATATTGTTTCGCACCCAAAAACTATTTTCCATGGCGTTTCCCTTGGGATATTCAAACGCCCTTTCACGCGCGCGTGAATCCGTGTGGATATACGGGGCGCGCAGGCCATTGGAAAATACAGCGCCTGCCATTCAAAGGCCGCCGCCCTGGCGCTGGCGGCATGCGCGCAAGCCCTGTTGACAAGGCCCGGCCACTGGGCGGAAAAGATCGTCGGTGCACCCCACACAGGCTCCCATGCAACTTCCGCTGAAACTTGCACTTCTGTCGATTGCCGCCATCGCGCTCGCCCTGGGCCTGGTCGCGGCGACCGTGCAGCACCAGACCCTGGAGCTGGCCCACCAGGAACGGGAACTGGTCGAGACCGCCTACCTGCACAGCAAGGAGACGGAGCTGCGCCACTACGTCCAGCTGGCGACCACGGCGCTGACGCGCATCAAGTCCAGCGGCGAGGAGCAATCCGTGCAGCGGCGCCAGGCGCTGGAGATGCTGTCGCGCATGCAGTTCGGCGAGGACGGCTACTTCTTTGTCTACGACGAACACGGCAACGTGCTGCTGGATGCGCGCCAGATGGGCCTGTCGGGCGTGGACCTGTGCGATCCCAACAGCCCGGGCGGCGCAGGACCCGCCCGGATCATCCTGGACGCCGCGCGCAGCGGCGGCGGCCTGGTGCGCTACCAGTGGCAAAAACCGTCATCGCTGCGTACCGAGGCCAAGCTTGCCTATGTGGCCACGGTGCCCGAATGGGGCTGGTCGCTGGGCACGGGCCTGTACCTGGACGATGTGGAGCAGGCGCTGCGCCAGATCGACGAAAGCGCCCAGGCCAACATCGCGGCCACGCGCTGGCGCATCTTCGGCATTGCGGCGCTGTGCATCGTGCTCATCGGCGTGGCCGGGTTGGTCTTCAATCTCAGCGATCACCGCGTGTCCAGCAACAAGCTGCAGCGGCTGGCCCAGCGCGTGGTGCATTCGCAGGAGGAAGAACGCACGCGCGTGGCGCGCGACCTGCATGACGGCGTGGTGCAGGTGCTGGTCTCCTCCAAGTTCCTGCTGGAGACGGCCCAGGCCCAGCTCAGGCGGCTGGCCGCGCAGGACCCGGCCACGGCCCAGCGCATGGTGGACCAGGGCCTGGAGCAGCTCAACCACGCGCTGGTGGAGATACGGCGCGTCTCCCACGGCCTGCGCCCCGCCCTGCTGGACGACCTGGGCCTGGCCCCGGCCCTGGCGCTGATGAGCCAGCAAATGCAGGCCGAGGACGGCCTGCGCATGCAGTTCGGCTGCCGCGGCGAGACGCGCTTTCTGCCGCCCAGCCACGCCACGGCCCTGTTCCGCGTGGCCCAGGAGGCCGTGACGAATGCGCAAAACCATGCCCAGGCCACGCGCATCGATGTCAGCCTGCACTTTCAGCGCCGCCGCGTGGTGCTGCAGGTCAGCGACGACGGCCAGGGCTTCGACATGCGCCGCGTGCAGCGCGACCGCCAGGGCGGCATCGGCCTGCGCAACATGCGCGAGCGCATCGAAGGCCTGGGCGGCCACCTGTCCATCAGTTCGGGGCGCCGGGGCACCCGGCTGGTCGCCGTGCTCTACCGGGATGGCGGCATGCCGCTGTCTCACTCACCGGAATTCGAACTCCCACGGGCCGCTGCATGAACCCCATGATCCGCATCCTCCTGGTGGACGACCACCCTCTCGTGCGCGACGGCGTGTCCATGCGCCTGCAGGCCACGGACCATATCCGTGTGGTGGGCGAGGCCGCCAGCGTGGACCAGGCCCTGCCGCTGGCCCGCGAGCTGTCGCCCGACCTGGTGGTCACCGACATCCGCATGCCGGGCGCCAGCGGCATCGACCTGGCCGCGCTGTTCCGCGATCAGTTCCCGCTGGTGCGCGTGCTGGTGCTGTCCATGCATGAGGATCCCGAATACGTGCGGCGCGCCGTGGCGCTGGGCGCGCGCGGCTATGTGCTCAAGGACGCACCTGCGCAGCAGCTCATCGAGGCCATAGACCGGGTCTACGCCGGCGGCCTGTATTTCAGCCCCGGCCTGCAGCCCGTGGCCGAGGAAGACGGCAGCGCGTCCGGGCCCCGGCGCGCCCTCACGCCGCGCGAGGCCAGCGTGCTGCAGTGGATCTCGGAGGGCCGCTCCAACAAGGAAATCGCCGCGCTGATGGGCACCTCGGTGCGTACCGTGGAAACCCACCGCCTGCACCTGCGCCGCAAGCTGCGCATCGACGGCCATGCGGCCTTCATCAAGTACGCGGTGGATTACGCCGACCTGCTGGGGCCGGCACCCCAGGAGGCCCGCGCAGGCTAGGACCCGCGCCTCAGCCTCAACATCAGCCTCAGTGCGCGTGCGCCGCGCGGCTGACCACGGTGACCAGCACGATGCCCAGCATCAGCCAGCCCACCTGGGCCACGGTCTCGCGGGCGCTCAGGCGCTTTTGCAGCTGGGGAATCAGGTCGGCCAGCGCCACGTAGATGAAGCTGCTGGAGGCCACGGCCAGGAAGTACGGCAGCAGTTCCTGCAGCTGTCCCACCAGGAAATAGCCGCCAATGCCCCCCAGCGTGGTCACGGCCCCGGCCATGGACACCTTGATCAGCGCCACACGCCGGTTGGAGCTGGACTGGCGCAGCACCACGATGTCGCCCATGTGGTGCGGCACCTCGTGGGCCAGCACCGACACCGCCGCAATCAGCCCCAGGCGCATGTCGGCCATGAAGGCGGAGGCGATCAGCACGCCATCGCCGAAGCAGTGCACGCTGTCGCCGGTCAGCACCGCCCAGCCGCCGTGGCGGTGGCCGTGATGGTGGTCATGGGAATGGTCATGGGCGTGGCCCTGGTGATCGTGATGTTCGTGGTGATCGTGCTCATGGGCCGGCGGCGCGCCGTGCTCGTGCCCGTGGTGCCACAGCTCGGCCTTGGACAGCAGGAAAAAGAACACCAGGCCCACCAGCAGCGTCACGAACAGGTCATGCGCCCCGGCCTCGCTCTCGAAGGCTTCGGGCAAGAGGTGCATGAAGGCCGTGGCCAGCAGCGCGCCCGCTGCCAGGCTCAACAGCCGCTGCGGCATCATGCCCGGCGAGCGATTGCCTCCCAGCCCCATCAACAACGCGGCCACCCAGACGCTGCCAATACCGGCGGCCAGGGTGGCCAGAATGATTGCTACCAATGTCATAGCGATTTGTGCTTCAACCGTATGCCCTTGCAGGCGAAACCCGCGAATTCTCGCAGAAAGACAGGCCCCATCGCAGCCGTGGCCTGCGATCCCATGAAGGAAGCAGGCCACGGTGTCGGGCGCCCTCGGTTTCAGCCTACAGAAGCTGTCAAGCCCCCCCTGCGCGAATAAAGTTGAAAGCTAGTCAGCAATACCTTAAAAACTGGCGCGTCCTCACACCAGGGACACCGAGGAAGGGCCGCCCCGCACCGAGGGTGTCGTCCCCCTCCCGCGAAGCGAGAGAGGGGGAAGCGGCGCAGCCGCTCAGGGGGTCACCCCATGCTTATTGAACCAGGCCAGCATTTTCTGCCAGCCGTCGCGCGCAGCCTGCTCGCGGTAGCTGGGCCGGTAGTCGGCATGGAAAGCGTGTGGCGCCTCCGGGTAGATCACGAACTCCGAGGCCTTGGCCGCTGCCGAGCCCTGCTTGAGCGCCTCGCGCATGCGCTCCACGGATTCCAGCGGAATGCCCGTGTCCTGCCCGCCATACAGGCCCAGCACCGGCGCCTTGAGGCTGGAGACCAGCTCCAGCGGATGGCGTGGCTGCAGCGCGGTCTTGGCGCCTTCCAGCCTGCCGTACCACGCCACGCCGGCCTTGACCGGGCCATGGGCCGCATACAGCCAGGTGATGCGCCCGCCCCAGCAAAAGCCCGTGATGGCCACGCGCGCCGTATCGCCGCCCTGGGTGCCGGCCCATTGCACGGCGCCGTCCAGGTCGGCCATGACCTGCTCGTCGGGCACCTTGGAGACCAGCTCGCTCATGAGCTTGGCGATGTCGGTATAGGTCTTGGGATCGCCCTGGCGCGCATACAGATCGGGGGCAATGGCCAGGTAGCCGGCACGCGCCAGGCGGCGGCAGGTGTCGGCAATGTATTCGTGCACGCCGAAGATCTCGGAGATCACCAGCACCACGGGCACATTCTTCTTGCCCGCGGGCGCGGCGCGGTAGGCGGGCACCTTGAAGCCGTTCACGGTGAAATGCACCTCGCCGGCCGTCAGGCCGTCGGCCGGCGTGGAGATGGCGGTCTGCGCCATGAGCGGCGTGGCCGCTGCGGCATAGCCCAGGCCCAGGGCCGTCTGCAATGCCAGGCGCCGCGTGGGCCCCTCTTCGCTGCTGCGCCCCGGAACCAGGGCCTTCAGGTCTTGCTGCTGATCATCACGCATGCATCTCTCCTTGGTGGTGGTTGAGAACCGGCCAAGTCTACGATGCCTGCGTGAAGCTCAATGTGCCTTGTCCCAGTTGGGTCCCAGGCCCACCTCGGCGAGCAGCGGCACCTTCAGGTCGGCCACGCCGGCCATCAGGCGCGGGATCTCGGTGCGTACCCAGTCCGACTCGCCTTCGGGCAGCTCGAACACCAGTTCGTCGTGCACCTGCATGATGACGCGGACCTCGGACTGCCTGGCATCGAGCTCGGCCTGCACCGCCACCATGGCCTTCTTGATCAGGTCGGCCGCCGTGCCCTGCATGGGCGCGTTGATGGCCTGGCGTTCGGCCGCCTTCTTGCGCGGGCCGCTGCCGCCGTTGATGTCCACCAGGTACAGGCGGCGGCCGAAGACGGTTTCCACGTAGCCATGGTCGCGCGCGAATTCCACCGTCTCGTCCATGTAGCGCTTGACGCCCGGATAGCGCTGGAAATAGCGGTCGATGTAGGCGGCCGCGGCCTTGGTCTCTATGCCCAGGTTCTTGGCCAGGCCAAAGCTGCTCATGCCGTAGATCAGCCCGAAGTTGATGACCTTGGCGTAGCGGCGCTGCTCGCTGCTGACCTGCTCCAGCTCCACGTTGAAGACTTCCGATGCCGTGGCACGGTGCACGTCGCGGCCTTCGTGGAAGGCGCGCAGCAGGGACTCGTCGCCCGACAGGTGGGCCATGATGCGCAGCTCGATCTGCGAGTAGTCGGCGCTGGCGATCACATGGCCGGGCGCGGCAATGAAGGCCTCGCGCACGCGCCGGCCTTCGGGCGTGCGGATGGGGATGTTCTGCAGGTTGGGGTCGTTGCTGGACAGGCGCCCCGTCACGGCCACGGCCTGGGCGTAGTGCGTGTGCACGCGACCCGTGCGCGGCAGCGCCAGCTGGGCCAGCTTGTCGGTATAGGTGCCCTTGAGCTTGGACAGGCTGCGGTGCTCCAGCAGCTTGGCGGGCAGCGGATAGTCCTCGGCCAGCTTCTCCAGCACCTCTTCGTCGGTGCTGCGTGCGCCGGTGGCCGTCTTCTTGACCACGGGCATGCCCAGCTTGTCGAAGAAGATTTCGCCCAGCTGCTTGGGGCTGGCCAGGTTGAAGGGCTGGCCCGCGATGTCGTAGGCCTCCTGCTCCAGCTGCACGATGCGCTGGCCCAGGTCGTTGCTCTGCTTGGCCAGCGTGGCGGCATCGATGAGCACGCCGTTGCGCTCTATGCGGAACAGGGCCTCGCTGGTGGCGATCTCCAGCTCGTAGACGCCGCGCAGGCCGTCGTTGGCCTGCAGCTGCGGCCACAGCACGCGGTGCACGTCCAGGGTCTGGTCGGCATCCTCGCAGGCATAGGCGGCAGCCTTGTCCACGGGCACCTGGGCGAACGGGATCTGGTGGGCGCCCTTGCCGCACAGGTCTTCATAGCTGATGCCCGTGCGGTTGGTGTGGCGCAGCGCCAGGCTGGCCAGGCCGTGCGGGCGGTGCACTTCCAGCACATAGCTTTGCAGCATGGTGTCGTGCACATAGCCCTGCACCTCGATGCCGGCATTGGCGAAGACATGGCGGTCGTACTTGACGTGCTGGCCCAGCTTGGGCCGGGCCGCATCCTCCAGCCAGGGCTTGAGGCGCTGCAGCACTTCGTCGGCCGGCAGTTGCTCGGGCGCGTCGGGGCCGGCATGGCGCAGCGGGATGTAGGCAGCGGCGCCGGGCTCCACGCTCAGCGAGATGCCCACGATCTCGGCACGCATCTCGTCCAGCGAGGTGGTTTCGGTATCCAGGGCCGTGAGTTCGGCGGCGTTGATCTTGGCCAGCCACTGGTCGAACGCTTCCCAGGTCAGCACCACGTCATAGTCCAGCGGGCGCTGCTGGACGGCCTCGGCCTCGGTGGTGGCGTCGTCGGATTCGGCCTGCTCCTGGGCAAACATGTCGCCCGTGGACTGGTCGGCACGCGGCTTGGCCGCTGGCTTGCGGCCGGCCTTGACGGCTTGCAGCGCATCGGGCTCGGGCGCGGCACCGCCGAGCATGCGCGCCAGGCCCTTGAAGCCGTAACGCTCATAGAAGTCGCGCAGCGGCGCGGTATCGGGCTCGCGCGGCGCCAGCGCGTCGAGCACCGGCAGGGTGGGCACTTCGGCGCTCAGGTCGCAGTCGGTCTTCATGGTGACCAACTGGCGGCTCAGCGCCAGCTGGCCCGAGGCGATGGCATCGCGCAGGTTCTGGCCGGCCACGCCCTTGATGCCGTCGGCCGCAGCAATCAGGCCGTCGAGCGAGCCGTGCTCGGCCAGCCACTTGACGGCCGTCTTGGGGCCCACCTTGGACACGCCGGGCACGTTGTCCACGGCATCGCCGACCAGGGCCTGGTAGTCGATCATCTGCGTGGGCGGCACGCCGAACTCGGCCGTCACGCCGGCCACGTCGCGGCGCTTGCCGCTCATGGTGTCCATCACCATGATGTGAGAGTCCACCAGCTGGGACAGGTCCTTGTCGCCGCTGGAGATCACCACGTTCACGCCCTGGGCGGCGGCCGTCTTGGCCAGGGTGCCGATCACGTCGTCGGCCTCCACGCCCTGGATGGCCAGCACCGGCCAGCCCAGCAGGCGGACCACTTCATGGATGGGCTCGATCTGCGAGCGCAGATCGTCGGGCATGGGCGAGCGGTGCGCCTTGTATTCGGGGTAGAGCGTGTCGCGGAAGGTGGGTCCGCTGGTATCGAACACGCAGACGGCGTAGTCGGCCGCCACTTCCTTCCTGATCGCCTGGAGCATGTTGATCATGCCGCGGATGGCGCCCGTGGCAGGGCTTTCCGGGTTGCCGGGCTCGGCGCGCAGGTCCGGCATGGCGTGGTAGGCGCGGTAGAGGTAGCTGGAGCCGTCGATCAGCACCAGGGTCTTGGAATTGCTCATGCGCCGATTGTGCACGCGCCGGCAGGGTGACAGGGCGGGACAGCGCCCGCTGCAAGTTCTACAATGGAGCCTATGCGCGCCGCTCCACTTTTCATCTTCCTGACCCTGGCCGCCAGCTCCGTGCTGGCCCAGAACCCCACGCCTGCCCCGGCTGCCTCCACCGCTCCTGCGGCGGCGACCGAGCAGACCGCGCCGGACACGGCCAAGCCCGAGGGCCGCGACCGAACCAACCAGCGCGTGGAACACATCCATGTGGAAGATGGCGGCAGCCGCGTTGACGAACTGCGCGTGGGCGGCCAGACCCGCAGCATCACCGTGCAGCCCAAGGTCGGCGACATGCCTTCGTATGAAGTGCAGTCCAACGACGGCGCCCGTTCCTCGCGCAACCGCGGCGATGGCGACGGCACCAACGGCACGCGCGTCTGGAACCTCAAGAAGTTCTGATCCTCACCGGACTGTCCGGGCCCCGGCCCGGCGGCATCCCAGGGGGCAGCACCTGACGGCGCTGCCCTCTTTCCATATCTGACGACAACGATTTCCGCCGCGCCCTGAAGGCCGGCAATGCAACATGGCCGTTTTCACCGAAGTCTCCGACAAAGACGCGCGCGAGCTGCTGCGCCGCATGTCCCTGGGTTCCTTCAAGGAGCTGCGCGGCATCCAGGGCGGCATAGAGAACACCAACTACTTTCTCACCACCGAACAGGGCGAGTGGGTGCTGACGCTGTTCGAGCGCCTGACGGCCGAGCAACTGCCCTTCTACCTGTACCTGATGAAGCACCTGGCGCAGGCCGGCATTCCCGTGCCCGACCCGCAGGCCGAGACGCGCAGCGGCGACATCCTGCTGAGCGTGTGCGGCAAGCCGGCCTCCATCGTCAACCGCCTGCCCGGCAAGAGCGAGCTGGCGCCCCAGCCCGCGCACTGCGCCGCCGTGGGCGAGATGCTGGCGCGCATGCACCTGGCCGGACGCGACTACGATCGCCAGCAGCCCAATCTGCGCAGCCTGCCCTGGTGGAACGAGACCGTGCCCACGGTCATCCCGCACATAGACGCACCCACGGCCGACCTGCTGCGCTCCGAGCTGGCCTTCCAGAACCATGTGGCCGCCTCGCCCGCCTATGCGGCGCTGCCGCGTGGCCCCGTGCATGCCGACCTGTTCCGCGACAACGTGATGTTCGATGGCGAGCGCCTGACCGGCTTCTTCGACTTCTACTTCGCAGGCGTGGACAGCTGGCTGTTCGACCTGGCCGTGTGCCTCAACGACTGGTGCATCGAACACGCCACGGGCGCCCATGACGCCACCAAGGCCAAGGCCATGATTGATGCCTATCAATCGGTACGCCCCCTGACCGCCGCCGAGCGCGAGCTGTTCAACCCCATGCTGCGCGCGGGCGCGCTGCGCTTTTGGATTTCCCGCCTGTGGGATTTCCACCTGCCGCGCGAGGCCTCCATGCTCGTGCCCCACGACCCCACCCATTTCGAGCGCGTGCTGCGCCAGCGCCTGGCCCACCCGGTGGCGCTGGACTGACGTCCGAAGACCGCCACAGCGCGGCCGACAGAGGGCTTTGCGGTCCACGGGCCGCGCGTCCTCGGGTACAGTCCCCGTTCGGGCGCCAGCGGCGAGGCCCATGCCAGAGGCCATGCCCCATCCAGGCGCCCCGACTTCCTCACCCCATGAAACTTCTCATCGTTCCCGCCCGTACCGGCCTGCAATGGGTGCAGCAGGGCATCCGCACCTTCCGCCAGCAGCCGCTGGCACTGGCGGCGCTGTTCTTTCTGTCGATGGCGGCCATGTCGCTGGTCACGGTGCTGCCGCTGATCGGCCCCGTGATCGCGCTGGGCCTGCTGCCGGCCACCTCGCTGGCCATGATGGTGGCGGCGGCCGAGGCATCGCACGGGCGTGCGCCCACGCCGGCCCTGCTGCTGGTGGCCTTTCGCACCGGGCGCCAGCGCCTGAACTCCATGCTCACGCTGGGCGCCATGTATGCGGCAGGCTTCCTGCTGATCATGGGCCTGTCCATGCTGGTGGACGACGGCCAGTTTGCCAACGTCTACCTGGGCGGCGAGCCGCTGACGCGCGAGATCGCCGAGTCGCCCGACTTCCAGGCCGCCATGTGGCTGAGCATGGGCCTGTACCTGCCGCTGTCACTGCTGTTCTGGCACGCGCCGGGGCTGGTGCACTGGCACAACGTGCCCCCGGTCAAGGCCGTGTTCTTCAGCCTGGTGGCCTGTGTGCGCAACATCGGCGCGCTGGTGGTCTTCGGCCTGAGCTGGATGGGCGTGTTCATCGTGGCCGGCATCGTGATGGCCCTGATCTCGGCCGTGCTGGCCCAGGTGCTGGGCAGCATTGCCAACGGCCTGATGATCGGCACGGCCATGCTGCTGGCCGCCATGTTCTTCACCTCCATCGTCTTCACCTTCCGCGACTGCTTTGCAGCGCCCGATGAAAGCGATGGCAGCGACGCCATCGGCACCGAGCCGCCTGCGCCGCCCGGACTGTCCGGCTGAGCGCTTCGCCACTGCACCCCACAAAGCCCCTTTCAAGGGGCTTTTTCTTTGGACCTTTCTTCAGCCCTTCTTCGCGCCTCTTCTTTGGTTTTTTGACTGGCCGTATCGCCTGGCACCCCTCGCCTGGCTGCTGTCATATGACGCTGTCACGGTTTCGTCATGCGGATGCCATCGCTGTGTCACACCGGCTGCCTAGCATGCCGTGCGGATGTCAAGCCAGCGAGTGCGCGGCGGCATCCCGGCCCATCCCGCCCCCGATGGGTTGACGCTGACAAACCCATAACGGAAGCCCCATGTCCCAATCCACGATGCTCTCCCGCCGCAAGGCGCTGCAATTCCTGACCGGCGCCCCCCTGCTGCCGCTCGGCTCCGCCGTGTCCGCCACCGGCCTGCTGACCGCCTGCGGCGGCGGTGACGACGGCCCCGCGAAGAACTATGTGGCGGCCAGCTTCACCTCCATGGCAGCGCCCACGCTGGCCAACCCCCAGGCCATGGCCAGGATGACCGTGGCCTCGCAGCTCAAGGTGCAGTTCAGCGACAACAGCGAGCAGAGCTTCGACCTGGGCTACCAGCCCTTCTTCGTCACCGGCGATGAAGTGTCCGACGGCAAGGGCGGCAAGATCCTGGCCGGCGGCTACTACGACATCAACAACAACAAGATCATCGACCGCACCGTGGCCGGCAGCGAGCGCCACTTCTTCTCCGATTCGCCCGACGGCACCTCGCTGCTGACCGTGCCCAATGCCAAGGTGGACGGCGTCAAGGGCAAGCCCGTGTTCGCCGTGGTGCAGTTCGAATACACCACCTGGGCGCAGGACGGCAAGACCGACATGTACGGCAAGCTGCCCTCGCCCATCGCCGTGCTGACGCTGGACCAGGACCAGACCACCGGCAAGCTCAGCCTGGTCAAGTACCACAACGTGGACACCTCCAAGGTGCACGGCCTGTGGATCACCTGCGGCGCCAGCCTGTCGCCCTGGGGCACCCACCTGTCCAGCGAAGAGTACGAGCCCGACGCCTTCACCACCGGCAATGCCCAGCTGCTGGCCTTCAGCCAGAACCTGTATGGCGACCAGAACAAGGCCAACCCCTACCACTACGGCCACATGCCCGAAGTGACGGTCAACGCGGACGGCACGGCCAGCATCAAGAAGCATTTCTGCATGGGCCGCATCTCGCACGAGCTGGTCCAGGTCATGCCCGACCAGCGCACGGCGCTGATGGGCGACGACGCCACCAACAGCGGCTACTTCGTCTTCGTGGCCGACAAGGAAAAGGACCTGTCCTCGGGTTCGCTGTACGTGGCCAAGGTGGGCGCGGGCTTCTCCATCGACCCCGCATCGGGCAGCGCCGCCGCGCTGACCTGGATCAAGCTGGGCTCGGCCACCAGCGCCGAGATCGAGCAACTGGCCAACACACTCAAGCCCACGGACATCATGACCGTGGCCAAGACCGATCCGGGCGACGCCAGCTACACCAAGATCACGGCCAACGGCAAGGTCGAGTGGATCAAGATCAACCCCGGCATGGACAAGGCCGCCGCCTTCCTGGAAACTCACCGCTACGCCGCCTTCAAGGGCGCAAGCATGGGCTTCACCAAGATGGAAGGCACGACCGTCAACGCCAAGGACAAGGTGGCCTACTCGGCCCTGCAGAACTGCGAAAAATCCATGGTGGCCGGTGATGCGCTGAACGTGGCCGGCAACGGCGTGTCCATCCCCAAGCAGCTCAAGGCCGGCGCCGTGATGGCACTGAACCTGCGCGGCGGCCAGAAGGACGCGGCAGGCGCCGCCATCAACAGCGAGTGGATGCCCGTGGACACCAAGGCCCTGCTGGCCGGCGAGGACATCAGCGCCGACGCGCTGGGCAACACCGGCAACCCGAACAAGATCTGCAACCCCGACAACCTCAAGTTCTCGGAGAAGATGCGCACCCTGTTCATCGGCGAGGACAGCGGCCAGCACGTGAACAACTTCCTGTGGGCCTACAACATCGACACCAAGCAGCTGTCGCGCCTGATGTCGATTCCCGCAGGCGGCGAATCCACCGGCCTGCATGCCGTGGACGAGATCAACGGCTGGACCTACATCATGAGCAACTTCCAGCACGCCGGTGACTGGGGCGCCATCCACAACGTGGTCAAGCCCACGCTGGACCCGCTGATCAGCGCCAACTATCGCGGCAAGTTCGGCGCCGCCGTCGGCTACCTGACCGGCACCGCCGCCCAGCCCAAGCTGTCGGCCTGACCGCCGCCATAGCGCCCCGTCGCCCCGCCGCCCTGCGGCGAGTGGCGCCGCCACACAAAGGCCATGGATTTCCATGGCCTTTTTGCATGTCTGCGCCGCAATTGCATGGATGTCATGAACCCGACTCTTAGCGTGCAAAACAAGAGTCATTCTCACCTGATCGCTATAATTTCTGATGCATTGCGGCGTCGCTCGTCCGCCATCGCACCATCTTCAGCCCCGCCGGATCACGCCCCTCAAGGCCCGGCAGGCGCACGCAGAGCCACACCACAGGAGAGACTCCATGACCGAACCTTCCCGCATCCTTCGCAGCACCGCCGCATGGCTGGCCGCCGCCGCCGCACTGGCGGTGCCGGCCGCGCATGCCGACTATCTCTGGCTGCAGCAGGACGCAGGACAGGCCCGGGCCTATGCCGGAGAGCTGCGCAAGCCGCTGGAGCAGCTGCCGGCCCTGGAAGACGCCAAGCAGGTCCTGCCCGACGGCAAGAGCCTTCCCCTGAAGGCCGATGCCAATCATTTCACCGCGGACGCAGGCCAGGGCGATGTGCGCATCGCCGCCACGCGCCCCGGCGCCAATGGCGTGCTGACGTACTACCAGGCCCGTTTCGGCCGCAACGACACCAAGGCCGTGAACGACCTGGAGCTGGTGCCCACCACGGCGGGCGGCGATACGTTCCAGCTGGTGTTCAAGGGCCGCAAGGTCGCGGCCAGCCAGGTCAACGTGCAGACCAGCGAGGGCTGGTACCGCACGCTCACGCCATCGCAGGACGGCACGGTGAGCTTCAAGCCCTACTTCCCGGGCCTGTACGTGCTGGAGGTGACGGCGCGCGTGGACAACGGCTCGGTCACGCTGGACGGCAAGAAATACACCGACGTGCGCCACACCACGACGCTGAGCTTCGAAGTCAAGCCCTGAGCGCCGGGCGCGGCAGCCCGCGCCTCACTCCACGACCGTGAGCTTGGCAATGGAAAGCGCCAGCCACTTCGTGCCGTGGCGCCCAAAGCTGACCTGGGCGCGCGCATCGTCGCCCGTGCCCTCCAGGGCCAGCACCTTGCCTTCGCCGAACTTGTTGTGGAACACGTTCAGGCCCACGCGCAGGCCGTGGCCCGGAGCGGCCTTTTGCGGCGGCACGGGCGGGCTGGCGAAGACCTCGCTGCGCCAGCCTTCGGCCTTGTTGCCGAAGCCGCCGCGATCGCGTGAACCATAGCCGCCACCACCGCCGCCACCGGGCCGGGGCGCATAGCTGCCAAAGCCGCCCTGCTTGGGGGTGATCCACTTGAGCGCCTCATCGGGCAGCTCATCGAAGAAGCGGCTCTTGACGTTGTAGCGCGTCTGCCCGTGCAGCATGCGCGTCTGCGAATGGCTGAGGTACAGGCGCTTGCGCGCGCGGGTGATGGCCACATAGGCCAGGCGGCGTTCTTCCTCCAGGCCGCCGCGGTCCATCATGGCGTTCTCATGCGGGAACAGGCCCTCTTCCACGCCGCCGATGAAGACGGCGTCGAACTCCAGCCCCTTGGAGGCATGCACGGTCATCAGCTGCACGGCGTCCTGGCCGGCCTGGGCCTGGTTGTCGCCAGCCTCCAGCGCCGCGTGCGTCAGGAAGGCGGCCAGCGGCGACAGTGTCTCGCCGGTATCGGCATCGACCATGCCGGCCACGGTGCCGGCCGGCGGCGTGAGCGGCGTGTCCAGCAGCGGCAGCGCAGGGTCCAGGCCCTGGCTGGCGGGGCTTTGCGTCAGCGCCCTGGCGCCGTCGTGCTCGTCCAGCGGCAGGGCCACGGCATCGCGGCCAAAGCCTTCCTGGGTGACAAAGCTCTCGGCCGCGTTCACGAGTTCCTGCAGGTTCTCGATGCGGTCGGCGCCTTCCTTTTCGTTGCGGTAGTGCTCGAGCAGGCCGCTTTCTTCCTCGATGGCCTCGATGATCTCGCGCAGCGTGCGGCCCTGGGTCTGCTCGCGCAGCACGTCGATCTTGGCGACAAAGCCTGCGAGCTTGGTGCCCGGCGCGCCCGGCACCGCCGAGACGGCATCGTGCAGTGAGCAGCCCGCGCTGCGCGCCGCGTCCTGCAGCGTCTCCACGCTGCGCGCGCCGATGCCGCGCGGCGGGAAGTTCACCACGCGCAGAAAGCTGGTGTCGTCGTGCGGGTTCTCCAGCAGGCGCAGGTAGGCCAGCGCATGCTTGATTTCGGCGCGCTCGAAAAAGCGCAGGCCGCCGTACACGCGGTAGGGAATGGCGGCATTGAACAGCTGCGATTCGATCACCCGGCTTTGCGCATTGCTGCGGTAGAGCACGGCGATTTCCTGGCGCTGCCAACCGTCCTTTTTCACGAGCTGCTGGATTTCCTCGACCATCCACTGCGCCTCGGCCATGTCCGTGGGCGCCTCGTAGATGCGCACGGGCTCGCCCGGGCCCTGGGTGGTGCGCAGGTTCTTGCCCAGGCGCTGGCTGTTGTGGCTGATGAGCGCGTTGGCGCAGTCCAGGATATTGCTGTAGGAGCGGTAGTTCTGCTCCAGCTTGATCTGCTGGCGCACGTCGAACTCGCGCACGAAGTCCTGCATGTTGCCCACGCGCGCACCGCGAAAGGCGTAGATGCTCTGGTCGTCGTCGCCCACGGCGATCACGCTGCCCGTGGCCTGCAGGCGGCCATCCACCATGTCGCCCGCCAGCTGCTTGAGCCACTGGTACTGCAGCTTGTTGGTGTCCTGGAACTCGTCGACCATGATGTGGCGAAAGCGCCGCTGGTAGTGGGCGCGCAGCGCGGCATCGTCGCGCAGCAGCTCGTAGGAGCGCAGCATCAGCTCGCCGAAATCGACCACGCCCTCGCGCTGGCACTGCTCCTCGTAGAGCTGGTAGATCTCGACCTTCTTGCGCGTGTCCGGGTCATTGGCCACCACGTCGCCGGGGCGCATGCCCTCTTCCTTGCAGCCGGCAATGAAGTACTGCAGCTGCTTGGGCGGGAAGCGCTCGTCGTCCACGTTGAACTGTTTGCACAGGCGCTTGACGGCCGACAGCTGGTCTTGCGTGTCCAGGATCTGGAAGGTGGACGACAGCTTTGCCGCCTGGTGGTGGGCGCGCAGCAGCCGGTTGCACAGGCCGTGGAAGGTGCCGATCCACATGCCGCGCACGTTGTAGGGCAGCATGGCCGACAGGCGGGCCAGCATTTCCTTGGCCGCCTTGTTGGTGAAGGTCACGGCCAGGATGGAGCCCGGCGTGGCCTGGCCCGTCTGCAGCAGCCAGGCGATGCGCGTGGTCAGCACCCGCGTCTTGCCCGAGCCCGCACCGGCCAGGATCAGCGCGTGGCCGGCCGGAAGCGTGACGGCAGCGAGCTGCTCCTCGTTGAGGTGGGTCAGCAAAGGGGAGTTGGGGGCGGGCGCGGCACCGGAGGCGCCGTCGAGCAGATCGATCGGGAACATCCTGGCATTGTAGAAAGCACCTCGCTCCCCAGGGAAACCGATGCCGCATTTCCCGCAATCGGCCCGAAATCTGCCCGCGATCTGGCCGCAATAGGCCCGCGCAGCGCGCCCTTGCAGGTTCATAACGCCATCCCTATAACCGCTATATCGACAGGGTGCCCAGGCCCGTCGCCGGCAACGTATAGAATCAATCACCGGGCCCAAGTTTCTTGCGGTCCGGTTTTTTGTGCCCGGGCCACAGCCGCCCTGGCGACGCGGCCCGCCCGCGCCGCCCGCAAGACCGGCCTCCAAGCCAAGCGCCCCATCGCGGAGGGATGTTCCTGCCGCGACCTTTCATGGAGCTTGGAATCAAATGGAAATCTTCGACTACGACAACATCCTGCTGCTGCCGCGCAAGTGCCGCGTGGAAAGCCGCTCGGAGTGTGATGCCAGCGTGGAGCTGGGCGGTCGGTCCTTCCGCATCCCGGCCGTGCCGGCCAACATGAAGACGGTGGTGGATGAGAGCATCTGCACCTGGCTGGCCCAGAACGGCTACTTCTATGTGATGCACCGCTTTGACCTGGACAACGTGCAGTTCGTGCGCGAGATGCAGGGCAAGGGCTGCTTCGCCTCCATTTCGCTGGGCGTCAAGAAGCCCGACTACGACACCGTGGACCGCTTCGTCGCCGAAGGCCTGTGCCCCGAATACATCACCATCGACATCGCCCACGGCCATGCCGACAGCGTGAAGAACATGATCGGCTACCTCAAGGAAAAGCTGCCCAAGTCCTTCGTGATCGCCGGCAACGTGGGCACGCCCGAAGCCGTGATCGACCTGGAGAACTGGGGCGCTGACGCCACCAAGGTCGGCATCGGCCCCGGCAAGGTCTGCATCACCAAGCTCAAGACGGGCTTTGGCACGGGCGGCTGGCAGCTGTCGGCGCTCAAGTGGTGCGCGCGCGTGGCGACCAAGCCCATCATTGCCGATGGCGGCATCCGCAGCCACGGCGACATCGCCAAGAGCGTGCGCTTTGGCGCCACCATGGTGATGATCGGCTCGCTGTTCGCGGGCCACGAGGAATCGCCGGGCCAGACCGTCGAGGAAAACGGCCAACGCTTCAAGGAGTACTACGGCTCGGCCTCGGACTTCAACAAGGGCGAGTACAAGCACGTGGAGGGCAAGCGCATCCTCGAACCCGTCAAGGGCCTTCTGGCCAACACCCTGATCGAGATGGAGCAGGACGTGCAAAGCTCGATCAGCTACTCCGGCGGCAAGAAGCTGATGGACATCCGCAAGGTCAACTACGTGATCCTGGGCGGTGACAACGCAGGCGAACATCTGCTGATGTAAGCGCGCTGCGCGCCAGCACCCCAAAGGCGGCCTCGGCCGCCTTTTTTGCGGCTGCGCACCGCGTGGCACGCGGGCCCGGCTCAGTGCCACCAGGCCATGAACTAAAAATTTGGCGCGTCTTCCTGCAAGCGCACAAAAAATGCCGCATAATTGCGGTCTCGTTTGCAGCGCAGACTTGTTTTTGGGGCTCTTAGCTCAGCTGGTAGAGCAGCGGACTCTTAATCCGTTGGTCGAGTGTTCGAATCACTCAGGGCCCACCAAAAATTCCTTTTCAGCCTGGATTCATCCAGGCTGATTCCTTCGGAATACCCGAGGGGGCTCTTAGCTCAGCTGGTAGAGCAGCGGACTCTTAATCCGTTGGTCGAGTGTTCGAATCACTCAGGGCCCACCAAGAATTTTTTTGCCTGAATCTCATCAGGCATCCACGCAGAAATACGTGGGCTCTTAGCTCAGCTGGTAGAGCAGCGGACTCTTAATCCGTTGGTCGAGTGTTCGAATCACTCAGGGCCCACCACCAACACCCAGAACAAGGCACTCGGCGCGACAGCGCTCAGTGCCTTTTCTTGTTGTATTCCATCAGCACAGACATATTGCTGCTGCCAGCCTTGGCCACCCACTCCCGGCCAAAGCGCTCCCCCATCAAATCCAGCATGCGGCGCAGGTCCGCCGATGGCGCGGCCACGGACATCTTGTTGTCGACAAGAACCTTCTTGCCCAGCTCATCGGCCTGCTGGGCCAGCGCCCAGCCTTCTTTCTCGGCCAGCGCGGCGGCGCGGCTGATGGCCTGGCGTTCCGGCTCGGCAAAGCCCTTCCAGGCAAGTTCGCTGACGCACAACATGTTCTTGGGAATCCAGGCCTTGATGTCCAGAAACACCTTCATGGTCTTCCAAGCCTGGCTGTCGACACCGGTGGCACTGGATGAAACCATGGCGTCAATACCTCCCTGCTCCAGCACCATGCCAAGATCACCGGCCGCGAGCACCACCGGCTGCGCTCCCCAGAGTTCCGCCAGCCGCTTGGTCGCATCGCTTTGCACCCGCAGCCTGAGCCCCCTGAGATCCACGATGCTGTTGACCGGGCGCCGGCAGAACAGGCCCTGCGCCGGCCAAGGCACGGCAAACAGCAGGCGCACACCCTGCTGAGCCAGCAAAAACTCCTGCAGCACGGGGCGGGTCAGTTGCCACAGGTGCGCAGCCTCGTCAAAGCCACGCACGATGAAAGGCAGCGAGTCCATGGCCAGCAGCGGATGGATATCCACATAGGACGACATGAGAACTTCGCCGAACTGGATTTCATTGCGCTTGAGCGCAGGAAGCACCTGCGCCATGGGCTTGAGCGCAGAGTTGGACACCACATCGATCTCCAGCGCCTGCTGGGTATCGGCACCCACGCGCGCCGCGAAGTTGCGCAGGTTCTGCGTGTGAAAGATGCCATCGCCATAGGCCGCCGACAGCTGCAGTCGGCGGCCCTTGGACCAGGCAGCGCCGGCAGTCAGTTGCAACGCAGCCGGAGCCAGAGCCGATATCAACGTGCGGCGAGAAACAGTCATGAAAGATCCTTGGCGAAAGCACCGAGAACCATGCCATCCACCCCACGGTGGACCTGTGCATGCTGGCGAAAAAGATAAATTCTATCGATATTTACATTATTTATATACAAACTATCGACCCATTCCATCACCCAGGTCATTCGCCAAGCCATCCGTCACACCGGATTCCAGCCAAGCCGCTACAGTGTCACCCTGCCGCAGGCGCAAGGGCGCGCGGCCTTTTTCTGCGCCTGCGGTCTCCCGCAGCGCACAACCGCCTCGCCTGCATGCCACAAAATGTTTCCCCGCTCTGGCAGGGCCCGCGCTGGGCCCTGGCCGTCCTGCTTGCCATCCTGGGCATGCTGGGGCCGTTCTCGATCGATACCTACATCCCCGCCTTCTCCGGTATCGCCCAGGCCCTGAACGCCACGCCGCTGCAGATGCAGCAGACGCTGTCGGCCTATCTGTTCGGCTTTGCCTTCATGAACCTTTTCCACGGCGCCATGGCCGACAGCTTTGGCCGCCGGCCCGTGGTGCTGTGGGGGCTGGCCGTATTCACGCTGGCGTCGGCGGGCTGTGCGCTGTCGCAGAACATCACGCAGCTGGTGCTGTTTCGCGCGTTGCAGGGCCTGTCCACGGGTGCCGGCATCGTGGTGTCGCGCGCCGTGGTGCGCGACCTGTTTCCACCCGCCCAGGCCCAGCGCGTGATGGCGCAGATCACCATCTTCTTTGGCATCGCGCCAGCCCTGGCCCCTGTGATGGGCGGCTGGCTGTTCATACACCTGGGCTGGGCGGCAGTGTTCTGGTTCCTGACCCTGGTGGGCGTGCTGCTGTGGGGCATCAACTGGCGATTCCTGCCGGAATCCCTGCCACAGGCGCAGCGCCAGCCCTTCCGCTTCAAGCCTCTGATGCACGGCTACAAGGAGCTGTGTAGCGATCCGCGCTTTGTGCTGCTGGCCTTTGCCAGCGGCGTGCCGTTCAACGGCATGTTTCTGTATGTGCTGTCGGCGCCCGCCTTCCTGGGCGACCTGCTGCACCTGCAGCCGCAGCAGTTCTTCTGGTTCTTCGTGATCTCGATCTCGGGAATCATGGGCGGCGCATGGGTGAGCGGCCGGCTGGCCGGGCGCATTCCGCCCAAGCACCAGATCCGCCATGGCTTTCTGATCATGTTCGTCGTGTCCATCATCAACCTGGTGGCCAACCTGATCTGGCCCGCCCACGTGAGCTGGGCGCTGATTCCCGTGGGGGTGTTCGCCTTCGGCTGGGCCATGATGGTGCCCGTCGTGACCTTGCTGGTGCTGGACATCCACCCCGAGCGGCGCGGCCTGGCCTCATCGCTGCAGGCGGTGGTCGGCTCCACGGCCAACGGCATCGTGGCCGGCATGATTGCACCGCTGGTGATGCATTCGACCGTACTGCTGGCCCTGGGCTCGATCAGCATGATGCTGATCGGGCTGGCGTCCTGGATCTACCTGCACCACCGCTGGCCCGAAATCGGGCGGCACGCCTCGGAGGCGTGACAGGCACTGCGGTGCAAGACCGCTAAGCGCGGCCCGCGCGGCGGTCCAGCATTCTTTCCTTGTAGTAGCGCGCCTTTTCGGCATACATGGCCTGGTCGGCGCGCGAGACGGTGGCCTCGACCTGGCTGCCCGAATCGCAGCAGGCCACGCCCATGGACAGGCTGACCGCCTGGCCCGGATAGAACTGGTTGTTGAGCTCCAGCAGCGAGAGGATGCGCTCCTTGACCGCCTCGGCGCCGCGCTCGTCCGAAGCCGGCAAAAGCACCATGAATTCGTCGCCGCCTATGCGCGCCGCGCAGGCAGGCGCATCCACGGCCTTGGTCAGCACTTCGCCCACGCGGCGCAGCATGTCGTCGCCTGCGGCATGGCCATGCTCGTCATTGGCCTCCTTGAGGCCATTCATGTCGATGGCAATCACCGCCAGCGGCCAGGGCCCCTTGCGTGCCAGGCGATTGAGTTCCTCGATATAGAAGGCGCGATTGCGCAACTGGGTCAGCACATCGTGCTTGCCCAGGTATTCGAGGTAGGCCTCGGCCTTCTTGCGCGCCGTGATGTCCACCAGCGACAGCAGCACCAGCCCCCAGTCATCGGCATGGCCATCGAGCACGGCCAGCTGCATGTGGATGTGCAGAGCATCGCCTGACAGGGCGTAGTTCACCACTTCGCGGTGCTGCACGAGCTTGCCGCTCCAAAGGTCCTGCAACTGATCGGCAAAGGAGTCGATCATCTCGTCACGGAAGATGCGGCCCAGCCGGCTCAGCAGTTGCAGCTTGTCGGTGGCGCCGAACATGCGCAGCGTCTGGCGGTTCACGTCCACGACGCGAATCTCCTGCATGCAGCGCGAGACGAATTCCGGGTGCACCTTGAGGAAGGTGGCGAAGTCGCTGATGCCCTGGGCGCGCACATCGTCAAGCAGGCGCTTGATGGCGCTGAAATCCTCGACCCACAGCGACACGGGCGAGTACTCGAACAGGTCGCGCGAGTACTGTTCGCTGCGGTGCAGCTGGCGCGCGCTGCGCATCTCGGCCGTCACGTCTTCCAGCGACACCAGCACGCAGTCCCAAAGCGCTTCATGACCGGGCAGGATGCGGCCACGGATCTGCACATCGAGCCGCCGCCCGTCCAGCGTGTAGTTGGCGGTGCGGTTGGCAAAGCTCAGAGAGCCCTGCCACAGATCCTCCAGCTCGCAGGCCAGGCCCGCGTGCATGTCATCGCGGAACACCTGGCCCAGGCTGGCAAGAAAGGTCTGCTGATCACTGGCGCCGAACAGGTCCAGCGTGCGCTGGTTGACGCGCACCACCTTGAGCGCCGCGCTGCACTGCTGCAGCGCCTGGGGGTAGGCCAGGAAATGCGCCTGCAGATCGGTCACGCCCTGTGCACGCCACTGGTCGAGCAACCGCTTGAGCGCGCTGTAGTCCTCCAGCCATAGCGAGACGGGGGCCAGTTCGAACATGTGTTCAAAATCCACACTGGACGCGATCAAAGACTCCACAGGGCACCTCCGCGCCGCGATTATGGCAGTCACAGAGCCCGCCAGACAGCAGGTTCTGCACCATCAAGGACAGGCCGCACCACGCGAGGACGCAGATGGCCGAAAAAAAACCGGCCCCGAAGGGCCGGTCTGCATGCAATGCCGAGATCGATCAGCGCACGACGCGCTTGCGATCACCGCCCTGGGGCGAGTAAGGCTTGGGAGCGCTCTTGCCGAAGGCAGGACGGCGCTCGCCGCCGCCGAAGCCGCCACGGGATTCGCCACCGCCAAATCCGCGCGACTCGCCGGATGCACCACGGAAGCCGCCTTCGCGGGGAGCGCCGTCACGGCGATCGCCGCCACGCGGAGCACCGCGGTCGCCGCTGAAGCCACGGCCTTCACCGCCACGGCCAAAGCCGCCTTCGCGCGGGGCCTGGCTGTAGCCGCCTTCACGCGGAGCCTGGCTGTAGCCGCCTTCGCGCTGACCTTGGCCCTGGCCGAAGCCGCCTTCGCGCTGGCCACCGCCGAAGCCACCGAAGCCAGCCTTGCGGCCATAGCCTTCGGAATCACGGCGTGCGCCGAAGCCACGATCGCCACCGCGATCACCGAAGCTGCGCTCGCGATCGCCGCCAAAGCCACGATCACCACCGAAACCGCCACGGCCACCGCCGCCGGCACCGCGGCGATCGCCGCCACGGCTTTCAAAACCACCGCCGCCACGACGGCCGCCACGGCCTTCGTTGCTGCTGGGTGCGCGCTGTGCAGGCTCCAGGCCAGGAATCACTTCGGCCTTGAATTGCTGGCGGCTGTAGGCCTCGATATCGAAAATGCGACGACGGTCACGGAATTCTGCGAACGTGACGGCCACACCTTCGCGACCGGCACGGCCCGTGCGGCCGATACGGTGGGTGTAGTCCTCTGCCTTCATGGGCAGGCCGTAGTTGAAGACGTGGGTGATGGTGGGCACGTCGATGCCGCGTGCGGCCACATCGGTAGCCACCAGCACCTGCACCTGACCGCTGCGCAGCGCCATCAGGCGGCGGTTGCGCAGGCCCTGGCTCAGGGCGCCGTGCAGTGCCACGGCGGAGAAGCCGTCTTGCTGCAGGTCATTGGCCAGACCGTCGCACTCGACCTGGGTCGATGCGAAAACGATGGCCTGGTTGATCGTAGTGTCGCGCAGCCAGTGGTCCAGCAGCTTGCGCTTGTGCTGGGAGTTGTCGGCCCAGAACAGCACTTGCTTGATGCTGGCGTGCTTTTCCTGAGGCGTGTCGATGGTGACCTTCTTCACGCCGGAGCCGCCGTCATGCATCACGCGCATGGCCAGTTGCTGGATGCGGGGCGCGAAGGTGGCGCTGAACATCATGGTCTGCTTGCGCTGTGCCGTCAGGTCGTTGACTTCGGCCAGGTCATCCGAGAAGCCCAGGTCCAGCATGCGGTCGGCTTCGTCCACCACCAGGAACTGCACCTGGTCGAGCTTGATCTGCATCGAGCGCTGCAGGTCCAGCAGACGGCCGGGAGTGGCCACCACGAGATTGGCGTTCTGCAGCTTGGCGATCTGCAGCTGGTAGGGCATGCCGCCCACCACGTTGGCGATGCGGATGCCGCGGCAGTGCTTGACCAGCTCGATGGCGTCATGCGCCACCTGCTGTGCCAGCTCGCGCGTGGGGCACAGGATCAGGGCGCCGGGAACGGCTGCCTTGAAGTTGCGGGGATTCGTGGGGTCCTTGCGCTTGTTGCGCTTGGGCGTGGGCTGGCCGCTGGCCGTTGCTTCGGCGCACTGGCGGTCATATTCGGCGCGGATGGCGGCTTCTTCGTCAGCCTTTTGCTGGATCAGCGTGTGCAGCACGGGCAGCAGGAAAGCAGCGGTCTTGCCCGAGCCGGTCTGGCTGGACACCATCAGGTCGATGAAGGCCTGGTCATCACTGCCCATGGCCAGGGGAATGGCTTGCGCCTGCACGGCCGTGGGCTGGGTGTAGCCCAGATCGGCAACGGCACGGACCAGTTCTTCAGCCAGGCCCAGCTCGATGAAGGCATTGGGCAATTCGGGGGCTGCTTCAACAGCCTCGGCGCCTTCGGCGATTTCCACGACTTCGGCGGCGGCCAGGGATTCGGCGGCCTGCTCGGCGCTGGCAACGGCGGCGTTCAGCACGGAAGATGCTTCAGCGGCGGAAGCAAAAGAGGAATCGGCAGCGGCAATGATGCCCTGCTCTTGAGAGATATCGTTCATGAATGGCTCTAACGAAAAGCACGCGCAGTCAGCGATCTGGCACGCTTTTCTCGACGGTTGGGTCAACATCCACCGTCAGACTTAACCGGCCCTTCGCAAAAGGGCGGATGGGCATTTTCGGCTGGTCCGAAACCGGTGGTCCCGCCATCCATGAAAGTCTTCATGGTGGTCTATGGACACCGACCACAGACACACAGCGCAGGGGCCCTTGTGTGATGGAGATGTGCAAATTGCCCCTTGTTGATGGGGGCAAGCTGGAGATTGTCGCACTCCCCGGGTTTTCCCGCAAGCCCCTGGCACAAAAAATGGCCGGGGCCGCCAGATTCAGACGTTCAGCAGGCGCGAGCGATAGTGCGCCAGCTCATCGATGGACTCGTGCACATCGGCCAGTGCCGTGTGGCGCTGGGCCTTCTTGAAGGAGGCATAGGCGTCGGGCTTCCAGCGCCTGGCCAGTTCCTTGAGGGTGCTGACATCGACATTGCGGTAGTGGAAGAAGTTGTTGAGCTTGGGCATGTAGCGCTCCATGAAGCGCCTGTCCTGCCCGATGCTGTTGCCGCACAGCGGGGCCTTGGCCTTGGGAACGTACTGCGAGAGGAACTTGATCAGCGCAGCCTCCGCATCGGCCTCGCTGATGGTCGATGCCTTGACCCGATCGATCAGGCCGCTCCTGCCATGCGTGCCCTTGTTCCAGGCATCCATGCCATCGAGCAGCGCATCTGCCTGATGGATGGCAAATACCGGCCCTTCGATGCGAATGGCCAGGTCCGGACTGGTGACGACCACGGCGATCTCGATGATGCGATCGGTATCGGGCTGCAGCCCGGTCATCTCGCAGTCGAGCCAGACGAGGTTGAGATCGGATTTGGCCAGGGTGATGGACATGCCGGGTTCGGCGGGGACGGGAATGCAAGCGCTGGCGGCTTCGGAGGCTTCGGACATGGCCCAAATTGTCGCCTACACTGCGGCCACATGGCCTTCAACCCCGATTTTTCCTCGACGCTGTCCCTGCTGTTTGCCGCAGCCGTGCTGGCCCAGTGGCTGCTGCGCGCCTGGCTGGCCTCGCGCCAGGTACGCCATGTGGCCCGCCATCGGGCCGAGGTGCCTGAGGCCTTTGCGCAACGCATCAGCCTCGCGGCCCATCAAAAGGCCGCCGACTACACGCTGGCCAAGGCCCGCATCGCACTGATCGAGATGACGCTGGGCGCCGTGGTGCTGCTCGCATGGACGCTGCTGGGCGGGCTCGACGCGCTCAACCAGTGGCTGCTGGAACTGATGGGCACCGGCCTGTGGCAGCAACTGGCACTGCTGGCCGGCTTTGCCCTGATCTCCGGGCTGGTGGAGCTGCCGCTGTCGCTCTACCAGACCTTTGTGCTGGAGCAGCGCTTTGGATTCAACCAGATGACGCTGCGGCTGTGGCTGACCGATGCCATCAAGTCCACCGCCATGGGCGCGGCCATCGGCCTTCCCCTGGCGGCCCTGATCCTGTGGCTCATGGGCTCGGCCGGCGACCTGTGGTGGCTGTGGGCCTGGGCCGTGTGGACGGCGTTCAACCTGCTGCTGATGTGGATCTTTCCGACCTTCATCGCACCGCTGTTCAACAAGTTCGAACCGCTGGCCGAAGGCACGCTCAAGGAGCGCGTGAGCGCGCTGATGCAGCGCTGCGGCTTCACGGCCAAAGGCCTGTTCGTGATGGATGGCAGCCGCCGCTCGGCCCATGCCAATGCCTATTTCACGGGCTTCGGCCATTCCAAGCGCGTGGTGTTCTTCGACACCTTGCTCAAGCAGCTCGACGCCGACGAGGTGGAGGCCGTGCTCGCGCACGAGCTGGGCCACTTCAAGCACCGCCACATCCTCAAGCGCATGCTGCTGATGTTCGCCGCCAGCCTGGCCGGCTTCGCACTGCTGGGCTGGCTGTCGCAGCAGCTGTGGTTCTACCTGGGCCTGGGCGTTCGCCCCGGTCTTGACCTTGCGCTGGGCCATGGCGGGATAGGCGCCGGCAACGAGGCCGTGGCACTGCTACTGTTCCTGCTGGCCGTGCCGGTATTCAGCTTCTTTGTCACCCCGCTGTTCTCGGCCCTGTCGCGCCGCGACGAGTTTGAAGCCGATGCCTATGCCATGCAACAGGCCAGCGGCGCCCATCTGGCCTCGGCACTGCTCAAGCTGTACGAGGACAATGCTTCAACGCTCACGCCCGATCCCTGGTACGTGGGCTTTTACTACTCGCATCCGCCCGCCCTCGCCCGGCTGGCGCGCATGCCTTCTCCGACCTGACCCTTTCACATCCACCATGAGCACACAACGCTTGCAACAACAGGACTGGTCCACCCAGCAGCGCCGCGCGCTGACGCCGGACGAATTGCGCACCGCACTGGCGGACCTGCCGGGCTGGCAGCTCGATGGCGATGCCATCGCCAAGAGCTACGCCTTTGCCAATTACTACGAGACCATGGCCTTCGTGAACGCGCTGGCCCTGATCGCCCACCAGCAGGACCACCACCCCGACCTGACCGTGAGCTACGGCCGTTGCGGTGTGCGCCTGAACACGCATGACGTGAACGGCATCTCGTCCACCGACATCGAGTGCGCCCGCCGCATCGATGCGCTGCTGGAGCGTCCATGAATCCCACCCCGGCATCCCATGGCTGAGCGCTCCGCATTGCGAGAAGGTCTGGTCGTCTCCAGCCATGGCCGCCACTGCGTGGTCGAGACCGAAGAAGGCGCACGCCACATCTGCCATCCGCGCGGCAAGAAGAGCCAGACCGTGGTCGGCGACCGCGTGCGCTGGCAATTGCCACCCGCCGGCCAGGGCGAGGAAGGCACCATAGAGAAGGTGCTGGAACGGCGCAACCTGTTCTACCGCCAGGACGAGATACGCACCAAGTCCTTTGCGGCCAACATCGACCAGGTGCTGATCCTGATCGCGGCCGAGCCGGTGTTCTCCGAAAGCCAGCTGGCCCGTGCCCTCATCACCGCCGAAGCCACCCACATCAAGCCCCTGATCGCCCTGAACAAGCGTGACCTGGCCGAGCCCTTCGCCGATGCCTGGGAGCGCCTGAAGCCCTATCGCGAGATGTACCTGGGCCAGGAAACGCCGCACTACGAGGTGCTGTCGCTGTCGCTGGCCAACGAAGGCGAGGCCGACCGGCAGTTGCTGATGCAACACCTCAAGGGCAAGGCCACCTTGGTCCTGGGCCCCTCCGGCTCGGGCAAAAGCACCTTGATCAACCTGCTGGTGCCCGGCGCACGCGCGGCCACCAACGAGATCTCGCAGGCGCTGAACTCCGGCAAGCACACGACCACCACGACCAGCTGGTACTGGATGGACGAAGAGCGCACCACGGCGCTGATCGACTCACCGGGCTTCCAGGAATTCGGCCTGCGCCACATAGAGCCCACGGACCTGCCCCGCTGCATGCCCGACATCGGCGCCCATGCGCAGGAATGCAAGTTCTACAACTGCACCCACCTGCACGAGCCGGGATGCGCCGTCATGCCGCGCGTGGAAGACGAGGAAACCGGAATGGATGCCGACCACGACATCAGCGCCAACCGCTACTACATCTACGCCGAGCTGTTCGATGAATTGAGCCAGGCGCAGAAGTACTGACCTCCTCAAAACAACGACCTGGCTGCATCAGGAAGGGCGGGCTGCTGCCTGGCAAGACAGGCAGGGCTCGCCTTCTGCGGCGCAGCGATCAGCCCAGCAAACGCGCCAGCGACAGCAGGGCCAGCAGCAGCAGCCAGACCACGACCGAACGCCAGACCAGGCCGACCACGCTGCGCAGATGGCCGATCTCGGGCTCGCGGCCCGGCGTGGCTTCGCTGTCCACATCGAGATCGATCTCCTCGCCGTCGTCGCGGGTCACCGAGATGCCTTCGCGGCGCTTGAGTGCCTCGCCGCCCAGGCGCACGTTGATGGCACCCGAGGTGGCGGCCAGGATCACGCCATCGTTGTCGTTGGGAAAGCGCTGGGCATGGAAGCGCCAGCCTTCGATGGCTTCCTCGAAGCTGCCGACCACGGCAAAGGACAGCGCCGTCAACCGTGCAGGCAACCAGTCGATCACGGTCCAGGCCAGCCGGGAGGTGTGCTGCAACTGGGGGCTGACCTGGGTGCCGCCCACCAGGCCCTTGCGCGACCAGGAGCGCGACAAGTGCTCGGTCATGCGGTAGAACACGGCGCCGAGCGGGCCCAGCCCCAGCGCTGCCAGCGCAGAGAACCAGAACAGAACGCCAAACACATGGCGATGCGCGGCCAGCACCGAGTACTCGATCACATGGCGCACAACCTCGCTGCGCGGCACCTCGCTGGCATCGACCTGCTGCCAGTGAGCCAGCGCCTCGCGCGCGGCATACTCATCGCCTGCATCCAGCGCATCGCGAATGCGTGTGAAGTGGTGGCTGAACTGGCGAAAGCCCAGCGTCACATAGAGCACGGCCACATTCCAGACCATGGCCAGCGGCCAGCCCACGCCCCACAGCAGCAGCAGGTAGATGCCAGTCACCAGCACGCAGGGCAATGCCACCGCCACGGTCCAGGCCAGCCAGCCATGGTGCGCCTGGCCGGCATCGAAGTTGCGGCGCACCGAAACCGTCCAGGCTCTGTAGCCTGTGTGCACGAGATTGGCCGGCGTCAACGGGCGCGCCTGCTCGATCAGCAAGGCGATCAGAATGGCAAAGAAACTCATCCGGCCATCATACTGGCGCATGCAGACAGGTCAGTGACCCCGGGGTGGCACGGCCCGCGATCCGGGCATCAGGCCGACAGGAATCGGTAAAGATTTCGCAGCATGCCGGCCGTGGCGCCCCAGATGTAGCGCTGGCGATCACCATCCTGGTAGGGCATTGCAAACCATTCACGCGGCACGCCGTTCCAGACCATGGAGTGGCGCTCATGGTTGGCAGGATCGAGCAGGAAGGCCAGCGGCACCTCGAACACATCCGCCACTTCGTAGGGATTGGGATTGAGGTGCGCCCGGGGATCGACCAAGGCCACCACCGGCGTGATCAGGAAGGCCGTGCCCGTGATGTAGATGGGCAGCGTGCCCAGCACCTGCACATCGCTGGCGGCCAGTCCGACTTCCTCATGCGCCTCGCGCAGGGCCGTGGCCTGGGCAGAAGCATCCTCCGGATCGCGCTTGCCGCCCGGAAATGCCACCTGCCCCGAATGCGTGGACAGGTGGGCCGTGCGCTCGGTCAGCAGCACCGTGGGCTCGGGGCGAAGCACGATGGGCACGAGCACGGCGGCATCGGTGGGCTGGCGATCGCTGAAGCGCTTCTCGCGCACCACCTCGGGAGCCCACTGGGGCGGCAGCGCAAAGCGCTGGCGCAGGGCCTCGGGCGTGCGGGCCTCGGGGGGCACAGCAGGCAGGTGGCTGTCCTTGCCAATCAGTTGCGCCATGCGCGGGTCGGCGATCGACGGCACGGCTGCGGGCACTGGCCCGCCGGTCGGCACGGGAATGGCGGTATCGGGCAGAGAGGACACGAATGAAGGCTTGTGATGGGCAACGGCCGGACAACAAAAAAGCCGCTACAGGCGACTGTAGCGGCTTTCCAGCTGTGACGCAGGTGCTTAGGCTTCGGCAGAAACCTTGACACGCGACGGCAGCTTTTCCTTGATGCGGGCCGACTTGCCGCTGCGCTCACGCAGGTAGTACAGCTTGGCACGACGCACATCACCGCGACGCTTGACTTCGATGCCGGCGATCAAGGGCGAGTAGGTCTGGAACGTACGCTCCACGCCTTCACCGCTGGAGATCTTGCGCACGGTGAAGCCGCTGTTCAGGCCACGGTTGCGCTTGGCGATCACCACGCCTTCGTAAGCCTGCACGCGCTTGCGGCTGCCTTCGACCACGTTCACGCTCACGATGACGGTGTCACCGGGGGCGAACTGGGGGATGGTCTTGTTCAGACGGGCGATTTCCTCTTGCTCGAGGATCTGGATCAGATTCATGGTCAACATCCAATCGATCTTGTCCGCGCCAGGATTGGCAAGCGCCGGGATTGGCGCCATGGCTGCTTTGTTCGTAGCAGCGGCCGGATAGAGGATCGAAGAATCGCGGATTATAGCCCGGAGACGTTTTTTGCCAAAAACCCCTCGTCCTTGGCGTTGAGCAGACCCTGGGCGCGCGCCTGCTCTATCAGCTCGGGCCGGTGCCTGGCCGTGATGGACAGGCGCTGGTCGCGGCGCCAGCGCTCGATCTGCGCGTGGTGGCCGGACAACAGTGGCGCCGGCACTTCCCGCCCTTCCCAGACTTCGGGGCGGGTGTAGTGCGGGCAATCGAGCAGGCCGTCGAGCGCCGGATTGAAGCTGTCCTGCTGGAAACTGCCTTCGTCATTGAGCACGCCGGGCTGCAGCCGCGCGACGGCATCCAGCAGGGCCATGGCAGCGATCTCGCCGCCAGAAAGCACGAAGTCGCCCAGGCTCAACTGGTGCGTGACATGGGTATCGATGAAGCGCTGGTCCAGGCCCTCGTAACGGCCGCACAGCAAGATTGCGCCCTGTCCCTGCGCCCAGTCGGCCACCACGGCATGGCGCAGCGTGGTGCCGATCGGCGAGAACAGCACCACGGGAGCCGGCTCGGGCTCGCCTGCATCACGGCGTGCCTGCCGGGCCGCCTCCAGGCAGCGCTGCAGCGGCTCGGCCATCATCACCATGCCCGGACCGCCGCCAAAGGGGCGATCGTCCACGCGCCGGTAGTTGCCCTGGGCATGGTCGCGCGGATTCCACAGGTGCACGCCGACCTGGCCCGAGGCATAGGCACGGCGCGTAACGCCGCTTTCAAGAAACGGCGTGAACAGCTCAGGGAACAGCGTGATGATGTCGAAGCGCATGGAGGTCGGCGATCAATAGTCGGGCTGCCAGTCGGCAACGATGGTCTTGCCCGGCAGATCCACCTTGTCCACATAGGCATCGACAAAGGGAATCATGCGCTCGCGCTCCTTGCCATCCTCTTCATAGGCCAGCACCAGCACGGTCTGCGGGCCGGTGGACAGCAGGTCGCGGACGATGCCCAGGGCCACGCCCTCGCGGTTGACCACGGACAGGCCCAGCAGATCGACCCAGTAATACTCGCCATCTTCGGGCTGCGGGAAATCGCTGCGCGCCACGAAGATGCGCGCGCCACGCAGGGCCTCGGCGGTATTGCGGTCGTTCACGACAGGCGATGTGGCGACGACGGAATCGGAGTGGACGCGCGCCTGCTTGACCGGCAGCAGCACCGTACCGGTGAACTGCCGCGCACCCTTCTCGGGGGGCTGCAGATACCACTGCTTTGCGGTGAACAGGGCCTCGGGGTCGGCACTGAAGGCGGCCACCTTGAACCAGCCCTTGATGCCCCAGGCATCGGCGATGCGCCCGACCTCCACGGCATCGGCGGGCAGGACGCTGGCTTCGAGTTCAGGCATGTGGCTCATGGCAGTCGGTAGGCAGTAGATGGACAGTCAATGCAGATCGTTGCAGATCCGTGCAAGGCGATACAGAGGGGAAAACAAAAACGGGCTCCGTCAGACAAGCCAACGGAACCCGATTTCAGAAGGGATGCTGAATTAGGCAGCAGTCTTCTGGGTGGCCTGCTTGATCAGGCGCTCTGCGGTCTCGGAAGCCTGCGCGCCAACGCCCTTCCAGTAGTTCACGCGGTCCAGAGCAACGCGCAGACCCTCTTCGCCGCCACGGGCGTTGGGGTTGTAGAAGCCCAGGCGTTCGATGAACGAACCATCGCGACGCACGCGCTTGTCGGCGGCAACGATGTTGTAGAACGGACGGGCCTTGGAACCGCCGCGAGAGAGTCGAATGACGACCATGATTTTCCTTCGGGTGGGCGCAGCCACCACACAATTAACTAGACAATGAATGGCTGCACATGTTTTGCGGCGTTTGAGACACGCGACATGGCCACCCGGCCAGCGACACGCCGTAAAACCAGCGATTATATCCAACTTCCCTTTCCATGCCTACCATTCGCTCAAGCCTGGACGGCGATCTCGCCGCCATCACCTCCATTTACCGCCACCACGTGCTGCACGGCACGGGCACGTTCGAGACCGATCCCCCTGCCGAATCGGACATGGCCACGCGCCGCGCGGACGTGCTGGCCAAGGGCCTGCCCTATCTGGTCGCCGTGGACGAACAGGGCCAGGTGCTGGGCTTTGCCTATGCCAACTGGTTCAAGCCGCGCCCGGCCTATCGCTTCTCCGCCGAGGATTCCATCTACGTGCATGACGCGGCGCGCGGCCAGGGCGTGGGCCGACTGCTGCTCGATGCGCTATCGCGCGAATGCGAGGCGGCCGGCGTGCGCAAGCTGCTGGCGGTGATCGGCGACTCGGCCAATGCCGGCTCCATCGGCGTGCATCGCGCCGCGGGCTTCACCCCGGCGGGCACGCTGAGCTCCATGGGATGGAAGTTCGGCCGCTGGCTGGACATCGTTCTCATGGAGAAGACCCTGGGAGACGGCAACCGCAGTTCGCCCGAATAATGGGCGCATGAACCGACCCAGCACGCCTTTGCCTCAGCCCGCTCAAGCACAGCAGGGGGCTGCGCGCTCCAAAAGCAAGACCCTGACGACCTGGCTGGCCTTTGTCGGCGGGCCGCTGGGGCTGCACCGCTTCTATCTGCATGGCTTCGGCGACTGGCTGGGCTGGCTGCTGCCCGTGCCCACGGCGCTGGGCGTGTACGGCATCGAGCGCGTCCAGCAACTGGGGCAGGACGACCAGCTCAGCTGGCTGCTGATTCCGCTGCTGGGCTTCACCATCGCCGGCTGCGCGCTGCGCGCCATCCTCTACGGGCTGACCGACACCGAAGCCTGGAACCGGCGCCACAACCCCGGCATTGACGTGCAGGCGCAGGCCGGGCGCACGGGCTGGTCAACCATCTTTGCCATTGCGCTGTCCCTGATGCTGGGTGCCGCCGTGCTCATGGCCAGCATTGCCTACAGCTTCCAGCACTACTTCGAGCACCAGGTGGAGGAAGCGCGCAAGATTTCGCAGTGAAGTTTTCGCTGTGGTGCGCCAGCGCGTGCCTCCACCCAAAAAGAAAGACCGCCAATGGCGGTCTTTCTTTTTGGAGGCACTTGCCTTGGCTCAGTACAGCTGGAGACTGATCCAGTAGGCAATGGAGGCCACGAAGGCGCTGGCAGGAATCGTCAGCACCCAGGCCCAGACGATGTTGCCTGCAACGCCCCAGCGCACGGCGCTGGCACGCTGGGTGGAGCCCACGCCGACGATGGCGCCCGTGATGGTGTGCGTGGTCGAGACCGGCACGCCCAGGAAGGTCGCGAAGAACAGCGTCAGCGCGCCGCCGCTTTCTGCGCAGAAGCCGCCCACAGGCTTGAGCTTGGTGATCTTCTGGCCCATGGTCTTGACGATGCGCCATCCGCCGAACATGGTGCCCAGGCCGATGGCCAGGTAGCAGCTGACGATGGTCCACAGCGGCGGCTCCGCGTCGCCGGCATTGGCATAGCCGGTGGCAATCAGCAGCAGCCAGATGATGCCGATGGTCTTTTGCGCATCATTGCCGCCGTGGCCCAGGCTGTAGGCGCCGGCGGAGACCAGCTGCAGTCGGCGGAACCAGCGGTCCACCCGGTTGGGAGCGGCGCGGCGGCAGATCCAGGCCACCAGCACCATCATCAGCGAGCCCAGCAGGTAGCCCAGCAGCGGCGAGACGAAGATGAAGGCCACGGTCTTCCAGATGCCGCTGGCGATCAGTGCGCCCGCGCCGGCCTTGGCGATCACGGCGCCCACGATGCCGCCGATCAGCGCATGCGAGGAGCTGCTGGGGATGCCGTAGTGCCAGGTGATCACGTTCCAGGCAATGGCACCGACCAGGGCGCCGAAGACCACGTGCGTGTCCACGATGCCGGGCTGGACGATCCCCTTGCCCACGGTGGCCGCCACGCTGAGGTGGAAGACAAAGACCGCCACCACGTTGAAGAAGGCCGCGAAGGCCACGGCCTGCGTGGGCTTGAGCACGCCCGTGGAGACCACGGTGGCGATCGAGTTGGCAGCATCGTGGAAGCCGTTCATGAAGTCGAACAGCAAGGCCAGCACCACCAGCAGGATCACGACCCACAGGGCCGCTTGTACGGATTCCATAACGAAACGACTCCGCGAGGGCTCAGGAATTCTCGAGGACGATGCCCTCGATCAGGTTGGCCACGTCCTCGCAGCGGTCGGTCACCGTCTCCAGCAGCTCGTAGATGGCCTTGAGCTTGATGACTTCGCGCACATCGGGCTCTTCGCGGAACAGCTTGCTCATGGCCGAGCGCATCACGCGGTCGGCGTCCGATTCGAGGCGGTCGATTTCCTCGCAGGTCTTCATCGCCGCGTCCACCACCGATGGATCGGAGATGCGCGACAGCAGCTTGACCGCGTCGCGCAGCCGCTCGCAGCAGCGTACGCACAGGTCGGTCAGGCGCGTGATCTCATCCGTCATGTGGCGCACGTCGTACAGCGCCATGGTCTCGGCCGAGTCCTGGATCAGGTCGGCCACGTCGTCCATGGTGTTGATCAGCGAGTGGATCTGCTCGCGGTCCAGCGGCGTGATGAAGGTCTTGTGCAGCGCCTTGGTGACGTCATGCGTCACGCGGTCGGCGGCACGCTCGGCGTTGTTCACGTCCTCGTTGTACTTCTCGCGAAGATGAGGATCGTTGTAGTTGGCGACAAGCTGCGAGAAGGCATGCGCGGCATCGACGATGCGGTCGGCATGCTGGTTGAACATCTCGAAGAAATTGCCTTCGCGTGGCAATAGTTTGCCAAAAAGCATGAATGCTCCTTACCGGGAAAAGTGGGAACCAGGCGACTCACTGCGTCACATTGCGGATGCTTGGCATGGCTTCCCGGCTTGAACGGGGCGAAGTGTACTCTTGAGTCCCAAGCGCGTTTTTGCGCGCCGGCGCGCCGCCTTGTCAGCCGCTGCGAAAAATAAAATACACCGCGCCCACCATGCACAGGCCGGCCCAGAGGAAGTCCCATTTGAGGGGCTGGTTCAGGTAGAGCACGGCAAAAGGCGCGAACACCGACAGCGTGATCACCTCCTGGATGATCTTGAGCTGCGCCACGCTGAACTGCGTGTGGCCTATGCGGTTGGCGGGCACCTGCAGCAGGTACTCGAAAAGCGCAATGCCCCAGCTGACAAGGGCTGCCACGTACCAGGGCGACGAGGCGTGGTTCTTCAGGTGCCCATACCAGGCAAACGTCATGAAGACATTGCTCATGGCCAGCAGGACCACGGTCTGCAGCCCGACGGGGATGTGTTGGAGCCAGTTCATCTGAGGTGCGCCCGGGTGCTGGAAGGCCTGAATTATCGCGCCCGCAGTGCCAGAAGCCGGGTTTTCGATTGCTTTCCAAAAATTGCTTTTTTGCGCGAATTTTCTTGAAAAACCTGCTTCATCGCACAGATACGCAACATCCCGCATCAATAGGCATTCGATGAATCTTCATCAAATCGTCATATTTTTGCCATATCCCGTCGATGGCACGGGACATTCCAGCAACCTGTGCGCAGGCGGCGACTCCGGTGATCACTCGCCCAGGTAGGCGGCCCGCACGCGCGGATCGCTGAGCAGGGTCTGGCCGGGCCCGGTCATGGTGATCAGGCCGGACTCCATCACATAACCGCGATCGGCCAGCGCCAGTGCACGGCTGGCGTTCTGCTCGACCAGCACCAGCGTCACGCCCAGCGCATGCACATCGCGCACCACCTCGAAGATCTTGTCCACCATGATGGGCGACAGGCCCATGGAGGGCTCGTCCAGCAGCAGCACCTTGGGCTGGCTCATCAGCGCGCGCGCCATGGCCAGCATCTGCTGCTCGCCACCCGACATGGTGCCGGCCAGCTGGTCGCGGCGCTCCTTCAGGCGCGGGAAGATGCCGAACATGCGCTCGATGTCGGCGGCAATGCCGGCCTTGTCGTTGCGCGTGTAGGCGCCCATGAGCAGGTTCTCGGTGATGGTCATGCGCGCGAACACGCCGCGCCCCTCCGGCACCATGACCAGGCCCTGGGCCACCAGATCCCAGGCGCCCACGCTGCGGATGCTGCGACCCAGGTAGTGCACGTCGCCATCCGCCATCTGCAGGCTGCGCGTGACGGCCTTCATGGTCGTGGTCTTGCCCGCACCGTTGGAGCCGATCAGCGAGACCAGCTCGCCCTGGCGGACCTCGAAGTCCACGCCCTTGACGGCCTGAATGCCGCCATAGGCCACCTTCAGTCCCTGGACCTTCAACAGCACCGGCGCGGACACGCCCTTGTCTTGCACTTGCTCACCCATGGTTCAGTGTCCTCCGGTGCCCAGATAGGCTTCGATCACCTTGTCGTTCTTCTGCACCTCGGCCGGCGTGCCTTCGGCGATGGGCTTGCCATAGTCCAGCACGGTGACGCGATCGCACAGGCCCATGACCAGCTTCACGTCGTGCTCGATCAGCAAGATGGTGCGCTGGTCCCGGCGGATGCGGTCGATCAGCTCGCGCAGCTGCACTTTCTCGGTGGCGTTCATGCCGGCGGCAGGCTCGTCCAGCGCGATCAGTTGCGGGTCGGTGGCCAGCGCCCGCGCGATCTCCAGGCGGCGCTGGTCGCCGTAGCTCAGCGTGCGGGCCTTGAAGTCGGCGTATTTGGAAATCCCCACGTAGTCCAGCAGTTCGCGGGCCCGCGCGCGGATCGCGGCTTCCTCGGCCTTGAAGCCTGGCGTGCGGAACACCGCGCCGATCAGGCCCGAATGCGTGCGCACATGGCGCCCGACCATCACGTTCTCCAGCGCCGTCATCTCGGCAAACAGCCGGATGTTCTGGAAGGTGCGCGCAATGCCGGCCTTGGCCACCTTGTGCACGGCCGAGGGCTCGTAGGTCTTGCCGGCCAGCTCGAAGCTGCCGCTGTCGGGCGTGTACAGGCCCGTGATCACGTTGAAGAAAGTGGTCTTGCCCGCGCCGTTGGGACCGATCAGGCCGTAGACCTGGCCACGGCCAATGGTCATGCCCACATCGCACAGGGCCTGCAGTCCGCCAAAGCGCTTGGAAATGCCCGAAACCCTGAGCACCGGGGAGGTGGAGCCGTTGTCTGCCGTGTTCGCCATCTGCGTTGTCTCCATGCTCAGGACTGGTGCGGCAGGTTCTTGCCATGCTCGGGCGACGGCCACAGGCCCCGCGGACGCATCAGCATGATGACGATCATGGCCAGCGCGATCAGCAACTGGCGCAGGATGGAGGCGTCAAGCCGCCCGTCGGTCATCTGCTGCAAGGGACCGGCCACATAGCGCAGCACCTCGGGCAGGGCCGACAGCAGCACCGCCCCCAGGATCACGCCCGGCAAATGGCCCAGGCCGCCGAGCACCACCATGGCCACGATCATGATGGACTCCATGAGGCTGAACGACTCGGGCGAGACGAAGCCCTGGAAGGCAGCGAACATGGCGCCCGAGACACCACCGAAGGAAGCGCCCATGCCGAAGGCCAGCAGCTTCATGTTGCGCGTGTTGATGCCCATGGCCTTGGCGGCGATCTCGTCCTCGCGGATGGCCATCCAGGCGCGGCCAATGCGCGAGTCCTGCAGGCGCCAGCAGATCACGATGCTGACGAGCACCAGGAAGAGGAACAGGTAGTAGTACAGCGTGACCGAGCTGATGTCGTAGCCGAAGATCTCCTGGCGCTTGGCCAGGTCCAGGCCCAGAATCTTCACCGAGTCGATCTGGCCTATGCCCTTGGGGCCGTTGGTGATGTTGACCGGCTGGTCCAGGTTGTTCATGAAGATGCGGATGATCTCGCCGAAGCCCAGCGTGACGATGGCCAGGTAGTCCCCGCGCAGCTTGAGCACCGGGATGCCCAGCAGTATTCCCGTGATGCCCGCCAGCAGCGCCGCCAGCGGTATCACCAGCCAGATGGAGGTATGCAGCCCGTCAGGGAACATGGCGGCAAAGCCCTCGAAGGTCTCCGCCAGATGCGGCGAGGCCATCAGCGCGAACATGTAGGCGCCCACGGCGTAGAAGGCCACGTAGCCCAGGTCCAGCAGGCCTGCATAGCCCACCACCACGTTCAGGCCCAGTGCCAGCAGCACATAGAGCAGGGCCAGGTCGGCGATGCGCACCCAGGCATTGCCGAAGTACTGCAGCACCAGCGGCAGCACCATCAGCGCCAGGCCGCCCAGAATCCATTGCACGGTCTTCTTGCTGTTCATGCGGGTCTCCTCAGGCGCGGTCGGCCACACGCTCACCCAGCAGGCCCGAGGGGCGCAGCGTCAGGATGATGATGAGCACGATGAAGGCGAAGATGTCGGTGTAGTGGCTGCCCAATACGCCGCCCGTGAGGTCGCCGATGTAGCCCGATCCTATGGACTCGATCAGCCCCAGCAGCATGGCGCCGACCACGGCGCCGGCCAGGTTGCCGATGCCGCCGAACACGGCCGCCGTGAAGGCCTTGAGCCCCGGCAGAAAGCCCATGGTGTGGTGGGCCGTGCCGTAGTTGGAGGCGTACATGATGCCCGCGATGGCCGCCAGCACGGCGCCGATGATGAAGGTGGCCGAGATCACCACGTCGGGCTTGACGCCCATCAAGGCCGCCACGCGCGGATTCTCGGCCGTGGCCCGCATGGCGCGCCCGAGCTTGGTGTAGTTGACCAGATAGGTCAGCGATGCCAGCGCGATCGCCGTGACCACCAGCACCAGGATCTGGGTGGGCGTGATCACCGCCGTGCCGATCTCGAAGGGCGTGCTCGGCAGCAGCGTGGGATAGGCCTTGTAGTTGGGCTTCCAGATGATCATGGCCAGCGTCTGCAGCAGCAGCGAGACGCCGATGGCCGTGATCAGCGGCGCCAGGCGCGGGCTGCTGCGCAGGCGGCGGTAGGCCACTTTCTCGATCACGAAATTCAGTGCCGCGGCCACCACGCAGGCGATCACGGTCGCCAGCAGCAGGATCAGCCAGCCCGGCGCACCGGGCATGGCCTCCTGCATCAGGCCTATGCAGCTCCAGCTGGTCAGCGCGCCGACCATGAGCACCTCGCCATGGGCGAAGTTGATGAGCTGGATGATGCCGTACACCATGGTGTAGCCCAGGGCGATCAGGGCATACATGCTGCCCAGGACCAATCCGTTGATGACCTGCTGAAGCAGTATGTCCATATGCGCTCTCCCCTTTAGTCCAGGATGGAGACATTCAGCGTGCCTCGCATCCAAACGAACGGAGCCAGCAATGCCATGGTGGTGGAAGCTCTCCCGCCGCATCCTGGCTTGTGGCCCGGAAACCGCAGGGGATTGGCGATTCTAGGCACCCCCCGGTGGCCTGCAACGCCTTGTTGCAGGGGGGTTTCCCGAGGCTTTACAAGCCACGTGCTCTTATGTAGCACTGCAGCAATTTGCCGTAGCCAGCACGAACTCCTACCATCAACGGCAGTGCCGCCAGCTCGCGGTGGCCACGGAGAACCCCGATGAAATACCACGGCAGCTGCCACTGCGGCGGCATCGCTTTCGATGTGGAAGGCGAACTCACCCAGGCCATGGCCTGCAACTGCTCCATCTGCGCGCGCAAGGGCGCCCTCATGTGGCTCGTTCCCAGGGAACAGCTGCAGCTGCAGACGCCCGATGAACAGATGCGGACCTACACCTTCCACCGGCACCTGATCCAGCACCGCTTCTGCCCGACCTGCGGCATCCATCCGTTCGGCGAGGCCATCGATCCCCAGGGCCGGCACATGGCGGCCGTCAACGTGCGCTGCCTGGAAGGCGTGGACCCCGAGGCGCTGCGCATCACGCGCTACGACGGGCGATCGGCCTGAGGCTGGCTTCAGGCCCGCAGCGCTTCTTCCTCCACATCGCGCAGGCGGTCCTTGCCGAAGTAGATCTCGTCGCCAACAAAAAAGGTGGGCGATCCGAAAGCGCCACGGTGGAAGGCTTGCTCGGTATTTGCCAGCAGCCGGGCCTTGACTTCGGGCGTCTGGCTTGCGGCGATCAGGGCTGGGGCGTCCAGGCCCGCCCCGGACAGCTCGGTGCCGATCACCTGGGCATCGTCCATCTTGCAGCCCTTCTCCCACATGCTGGAGAACACCGCATCCACATAACGCTCGAAGCAGCCCAGGCCCTGCGCCGCCACGGCCCCGCGCATGATTTGCAGGGTGTTGACGGGAAAGTGCGGATTCATCCGGAAGCGCGTGAGCCCATGCCTTTGCACGAAACGCTGCAGTTCCAGCGCCTCATAGGCGCGCTTGTTGGGAATGTCGGCATTCGCCTCGGCCGGTGAGCGGTTGTTGGCCAGCTTGAACAGGCCGCCCAGCAGAACCGGCACATAGTCGAAGCGGATGCCGCTGCGCGCCTCGATCTGGGGGATGACCTGGTGGCAGAGATAGGCGTTGGGGCTGCCGAAGTCGAAGAGGAATTGCACGTTGGGTTTCCTGGCACGGCCTGCATCAAATGGGATGGAACATCGAAGCGAAGGGGCTGAAGCGGCTGAAGGGACGCAAATGGCTGAAGGGCCTACCAGGACTCCATCCAGGGGCGGATTTCGGTTTCATGCGTCCAGGCATCGCGCGGCTGCTGGTGCAGTTGCCAGTAGAGGTCGGCGATGTGGTCGGGATTGAGGATGCCGTCCTGCTGCTTGAGGGCATAGCGCTCGGGAAAGTTGGTCCGGATGAACTCCGTGTCGATGGCGCCGTCGATCACGGGGTGGGCCACATGGATGCCCTTGGGCCAGAGCTCGCGCGCCATGCTCTGGGCCAGCGCACGCAGGCCGTGCTTGGCGCCGGCAAACGCAGCAAAGCCCTCGCGCCCGCGCAGGCTGGCGGTGGCGCCCGTGAAGATGATGGTGCCCCGGCCGCGCGGCAGCATCACCCTGGCCGCCTCCCGCCCCATCAGGAAGCCGGCGAAGCACGCCATCTCCCAGACCTTGAAGTAGACGCGCGCCGTGGTTTCGGTGATGCCAAAGCGCACGTTGGCGCCGATGTTGAAGATGGCGACCTCGATGGGTGCGATCTCGGCCTCGATCTTCTGCACCAGGGCCACCATTTCCTCTTCCTTGCGCGCGTCGCTGCCAAAACCATGTGCCTGCCCGCCGGCGGCGCGGATCTGTTCGACCAGGGGCTGGAGCTTGTCCGCGTCGCGGCGCGTGACGCAGGCGATATAGCCTTCGCGCGCAAAACGCCGGGCGATGGCACCGCCCGTGGCGTCGCCAGCGCCGATCACGAGAATGGCTTTCTTGTCGGTCATGGGATCTCCGTGGATGATTGGTCAGTTCATTTTTTGAACCCAATGCACGGTAGGTTTAAAATCAGAACCCGTCAAGCGGGGAACTGCCCAATGAAATGGAACGAACTGGAAGAGGAGCGCTGCTCCATCGCACGCACGGTCTCGGTCATCGGCGACCGCTGGACACTGCTGGTGCTGCGCGACTGCTTTCTGGGCGTACGCCGTTTTGATGAATTCCTGGGGCGCCTGGGCATTTCACGCCCCATGCTGTCGGACAGGCTGGCCAGGCTGGTCGAGGCAGGCGTGCTCAAGAAAGTGGCCTACCAGGAGGCGCCGGTACGGCACGAGTACCGCCTCACGCCCAAGGGGCTGGACCTGCATCCTGTGGTCATGGCCATCGTGCACTGGGGTGATGTACACATGTCCGGCGAGGAAGGCCGGCCCTTGCTGCACCGGCATACGGTGTGCGGCCACACGTTCGACCCCCTGGTCGTCTGCTCGGAGTGCCACGCCCCCCTGCACGCGCGCGACGTGGCGGTGGAGCCCGGCCCGGGCGCCTAGCCCCGGTACCGGCCTGCTCTCACCGGCTTCGGCTATGCGCCGCCAGCCTCTTCGTCCCACTTGCGCAGCACGGCCAGCTTCTCGCCGATCTTGATCTCCAGGCCCCGGGGCACGGGCTGGTACCAGCCCGGCTCCGCAATGCCTTCGGGCAGATAGGTCTCGCCGGCCGCGTAGGCGTTGGGCTCATCGTGCGCGTACCGGTATTCATGGCCGTAGCCCAGCTCCTTCATGAGCTTGGTGGGCGCGTTGCGCAGGTGCGCGGGCACCTCGCGGCTCCTGTCCTGCTTCACGAAGGCCCGGGCCTTGTTGTAGGCGTTGTAGCCGGCGTTGCTCTTGGCGGCCATGGCCAGGTAGATGACGGCCTGGCCCAGCGCCAGCTCGCCCTCGGGGCTGCCCAGGCGCTCATAGGTCAGGGCCGCGTCGTTGGCGATCTGCATGGCGCGCGGATCGGCCAAGCCGATATCCTCCCAGGCCATGCGCACGATGCGCCGCGACAGGTAGCGCGCATCGGCGCCGCCATCGAGCATGCGCGTGAGCCAGTACAGCGCCGCATCGGGATGGGAGCCGCGCACGGACTTGTGCAGGGCCGAGATCTGGTCGTAGAAGTTGTCGCCGCCCTTGTCGAAGCGCCTGGCATTCAAGGTCAGCGCGTTCTGCACGAACTCGGCATCGATCCGCGTGACGCCCGCAGCGCCGGCCGCCGTCTGGCATTGCTCCAGCAGGTTCAGGAACCGCCGGGCATCGCCATCGGCATAGCCGACGATGGTGTCCCGCGCCAGGTCGTCGAACTCCAGGCCGCCCAGGGCCTTTTCCTGCGCCCGCAGCAGCAGTTGCCGGAGTTCATCGTCGGTCAGGGACTGCAGCACATAGACCTGCGCGCGCGACAGCAGGGCCGAGTTCACCTCGAAGGAAGGGTTCTCCGTGGTGGCGCCGATGAAGGTGACCAGGCCGCTTTCCGCATAGGGCAGCAGCGCATCCTGCTGGGACTTGTTGAAGCGGTGGATCTCGTCCACGAAGAGGATGGTGTGCCGGCCCATGGCCAGGTTCTGCTGCGCCTGCTCCATGGCCGCGCGGATGTCCTTGACCCCGGAGAACACCGCAGACAGCGCAATGAACTCGCACTTGAAGGCCGTGGCCGTGAGCCGGGCCAGCGTGGTCTTGCCCACGCCGGGCGGCCCCCAGAAGATCATGGAATGCGGCTTGCCTGACTGGAAGGCCAGGCGCAGCGGCTTGCCCTCGCCCAGCAGATGGGACTGGCCCACGACCTCGTCCAGGGTCTTGGGCCGCAGGGCTTCGGCCAGTGGTGCGGAGGGCTCCTGGGTGAACAGATCAGCCATGGGCCAGCTCCGTCGCAGGCAGCGCCGCGCAGAAGGCGTTCGGCAGCCCATGTGCCGGATTCGCTGCCGAGGGGAACAGATGCAGTTGCAAAACCATGACGCCATTGTCCACGCCATAGCGGCAGCGGGTGCGCCAGCCCCTGATGCCTGTACCTGGCCGCGGGGGATGAAGCCATGGATCGCCAGCTGGGATCCTGGCCATCGCCTGCAGGCATGTCACTCACATGACATGAATGGTTTGCATGCATCTCATCAAGAGCAATCACTGACATTTTTCACCCGCTTCGGGCCACCGCCCTAAAATGCTGCCCTTTGCGGAGCCGGCCGCGCGGCATGCGCGGCCATCGGGCCTGCGCCATTGCTGCCCCATCGCTCCGCGCCTCCCACCGTTTCCGGAACTGCCTGCCATGCGGCAAGGCGGGACCTTTTCATTTCTGCATCCATGCAAACACTCAAGACCCGGGACCTTATCGCCCTAGGCTTCATGACCTTTGCGCTGTTCCTCGGCGCGGGCAACATCATCTTTCCGCCCATGGTCGGCCAGGGCGCCGGCGAGCACGCGGCCGCTGCGGCCACGGGCTTTCTGCTCACGGGCGTGGGCCTGCCGTTGCTCACCGTGGTGGCGCTGGCGCGCGTGGGCGGCGGGCTCGATGCGCTGACCTCGCCCGTGGGCCGCAAGGCCGGCATGGTGCTGGGCCTGCTGATCTATCTCATCCTCGGCCCGCTGTTTGCCACGCCGCGCACGGCCACCGTGTCGTTCGAGATGGGCTTTGCGCCCTTCGTGGGCCACAGCAGCACTGCGCTGTTCATCTACTCGGCGGTGTACTTTGTGCTGGTCATGGGCCTGTCCCTGTTCCCCGGCAAGCTGATCGACACCATCGGCAAGCTGATCACGCCCGTGCTGATCCTGGCCCTGGTGGTGCTGGGTGCCGCCGCCGTGCTGCTGCCGGCCGGTGCCGCCACCAGCGCCAGCGGCGACTACCTGGTCGCGCCCCTGACCGAAGGATTTCTGGAGGGCTACCAGACCATGGACGCGCTGGGCGCCCTGGCCTTCGGCATCGTCATCGTCAACGCCATCCGGGACCGGGGCATCTCCCACACCGGGCTGCAGACGCGCTACGCCATCATCGCGGGCGTGATAGCGGCCGTGGGCCTGGGCCTGGTGTATCTGTCGCTGATCCATCTGGGCGCCACCAGCCAGTCCATCGCCCCGCAGGCGCAGACCGGCGTGCTCATCCTCACGCGCTACGTGAATCACACCTTCGGCCCCATCGGCAGCCTGCTGCTGGCCGTGGTGATTTCCCTGGCCTGCCTGACCACGGCCGTGGGCCTGGTCAGCGCCTGTGGCGCCTACTTCAGCGAGATGCTGCGCCTGCCCTACCGCGCGGTGGTGGTGGCCATTGGCCTGGCGTGCATCCTGGTGTCCAACCAGGGTCTGGCCCAGCTGATCGCCCTGTCCGGCCCCGTGCTGGTGGGCATTTATCCGCTGGCCATCGCCCTGGTGGTGTTGAGCCTGCTGTCAGGCCTGTGGCGCAATGCGCAGCGCGTGTTCGCGCCGGTGCTGGCCGTGGCGCTGGTGTTCGGTCTTGTCGATGCCGCCAAGGCGGCCGGCTGGCAGGACTGGCTGCCGGCCTTCCTGAACAGCCTGCCGGGCAATGGCATGGGCTGGGCCCTGCCCGTGGCAGCCACCCTGGTGCTGGCAGCGCTCCACGACCGGCTGCGCCCGGCTCCGGCCGCCGCGTTCAGGCCGTCCTGAAACGCGCCATGAGTTCCACCAGCTGATGGGCCTGCTTGCGCAGGCTCTCGGCGGCCGAACTGGTCTGCTCCACCAGCGCGGCGTTCTGCTGGGTCCCCTCCTCGATGCGGACGATGGCGCTGTTGACGTGGCTCACGCCAGCGCTCTGTTCGCCGCTGGAGTGGCTGATGGCGCCGATCATGCGCGAGACCTTGGCAATCACCTCCTGCACCGAGGCCATGGTCGCACCCGCGCTGTCCACCTCCTCGGCCCCCAGGGCCACGCGCTGGGCGTTGGCCTGGATCAGGTCACGGATTTCCCGCGCCGCGCCCGAGCTGCGCTGGGCCAGCGTGCGGACCTCGGCGGCGACCACGGCAAAGCCCCGGCCCTGTTCGCCGGCCCGTGCGGCCTCCACGGCCGCATTGAGCGCAAGAATATTGGTCTGGAACGCAATGCCGTCGATCACCTCGATGATGCTGACCACGCGCTCGGACGCATCCTGGATGCTGCGCATGGTGCCCACGACGGCCGAGATGGCATCGCCACCGCGCGTGGCGATGTCGCTGGCGGACGAAGCCAGCAGGTTGGCCTTTTCTGCGTGATCGGCATTGCCGCGCACGGTGGAGTCGAGCTGGTCCATGGACGAAGCCGTCATCTGCAGGGCCGATGCCTGCTGCTCGGTGCGCTGGGCCAGGTCGCTGTTGCCGGCCGCGATCTGCGAGCTGGCGGATGCCACCTGCTCCGCATTGCCGCGCACTTCCACGACGATGCTGCGCAGTTGCTCCTGCATGGCGCCCAGCGCCCGCAGCAGCTGACCCAGTTCGTCTGGCCCACCACTCGCTATAGCATTGGTCAGATGGCCCTGGGCCACCTTCTCAGCCAGCTGGACCGCGCTGCGCAGCGGTGCCACCACGGCACGGGTAATGAGCCAGCCAATGGCCACGCCGGCCACGGCCGCCACCAGCATCAGCACCAGGCTCAGCTCCGTGGCGTGCTTGCCGCTGCTGTAGGCATCGTCGGCCACCGCCTTGCTCTGCGCCGCTATGCCGGCCTTGAGCTGGGAAAGCAGCTCGGCCGGCTCGCGGTCCACGCCGCGCACGGCCATGTCGCCTACTGAGGGGTCGAAGCCCGTGGCCTCGAATTTGTCCAGCCCCACGCGGTAGCCTTCGGCCATCTTGCGGTGCTGCGCCACAAAGCCCTGGGCGATCTCGCGCAGGGAGGCATCGTCCACCAGGGCCAGCAAGGCCGCAGTCTTGTCCTGCACGGCGCGCTCACCGGCCAGAAAGCCCTTCCAGTGCTGCTCGCGCAGCGCGTTGTCCGAGCCGCGCAGCAGCACGTTCTTCCATTCCTGGACCTGGGTTTTGAAGTGGCCTTCCACCTCGGCGGCAAGGCGTTCCGCCGCCATGTGGCGCTGGACATCGCCGTGAAAGACGCCTAGGGATCGATGGGCCGACCAGAGTCCGAAGAATCCGGCAGCGAGGGTGAATAGCAGCGCCATGGCAATGGCGAGCGGCAACTTGCGACTGAGGTTCATAAAGGCATGCGAGAGCCGGCCAGCATGTCCTCGAAGGGACGTCGAAACAATCGCTGGCCGCAGGCCGCCATTGTCTCGACGATATTAGGCAAAACCATTACAAAACCTCACAAACTGCGCACTGCAGCTGTGACCGGCCTGAAAGGTTGCCCCGCGCGGCAACGCGGCTTACTGCTTGAGCACGTCGGCGCCCGCTGGCACCTTGAACTCGAAAGTGGAGGCTGGCAAGGACGCCTGGGTCTGCAGCTGGCTGAAGCGGATCAGCGAACGTTGGCCAAAGCTGTCCAGGATGTCCAGCGCCGAAAGCTGGCCATCGGCCGCAAAGCCCACGCGCACGCTCTTGAGCTGGCCGTTCTTGTCCTTGGGACTGGCCTGGACCCATTGCAGGCCATCCTGCTCGGGCGCGGATTGCAGATCGAAGTCGGCACTCAACGCCTTGAGATCGTTGGCCGACGCCAGGATGGCGGCCGGCGTGCTGCCCAGGGCCTGGGCCTGGGGGCGCTGCGTGACCTGGTTGAGGTCGGCGTCATAGAGCCACAGCGTCTTGCCGTCGGCGACGATGGTCTGCTCGAACGGCTTGGTGTAGACGAACCTGAACTTGCCGGGACGCTGGAACTCGAATTGGCCGCTGGAGTTCTTGGTGCGCGGCGGCTGGCCATCCTTGGATGGGGCCGTGACGGCCTGGGTGAATTCGGCGCGGCCGGCCTGGGAATTCTTCATGAAGGCTTCCAGGCTCTTGAGGCCATCGGCCCACGATGCCGTCGCGCTTGCCGCGATCACAACTGCAGTCAACAGACGTTTCATTCTTTCTCCATGATTGCGGGGGAAGCGGGCTCATTCCCCGGCGCGCGCGGGTACCAGCACTTCGCGCTGCCCGCTGGCCGTGAGACCGCTGACCAGGCCCGCCTTTTCCATATCTTCCAGCAGGCGCGCCGAGCGGTTGTAACCAATCCTGAGCTTGCGCTGCACATACGAGATGCTGGCCTTGCGGTCCTTGAGGACCACTTCCACGGCCTGGTCGTACATGGGGTCCTTCTCGCCGTTGCCGCCGTCGCCGGACTCCGAGCCGAACTCGCTGTCGCCCTCGGCCGTGCCGCCTTCGAGCACGCCTTCGATGTAGTCGGCCTCGCCCTGCTCCTTGAGGTAGCCCACCACGCGGTGCACTTCCTCGTCCGACACGAAGGCGCCGTGCACGCGCACGGGCAGGCCCGTGCCGCTGGCCATGTAGAGCATGTCGCCCATGCCCAGCAGGGATTCGGCGCCCATCTGGTCAAGCACGGTGCGGCTGTCGATCTTGCTGCTGACCTGGAAGGCGATGCGTGTGGGGATGTTGGCCTTGATCAGGCCGGTGATCACGTCCACGCTGGGGCGCTGGGTGGCCAGGATCAGGTGGATGCCGGCCGCGCGGGCCTTCTGGGCCAGGCGCGCGATCAGCTCCTCGATCTTCTTGCCGACCACCATCATCAGGTCGGCCAGCTCGTCGATGACGATGACGATGTGCGGCAGGCGCTGCAGCGGCTCAGGCTCCTCGGGCGTGAGGCTGAAGGGGTTGGGAATGGACTCCTCGCGCGCCTTGGCCTCGTCGATCTTGGTGTTGTAGCCCGCCAGATTGCGCACGCCCAGCTTGCTCATGAGCTTGTAGCGGCGCTCCATCTCGGCCACGCACCAGTTCAGGCCATTGGCGGCCTGCTTCATGTCGGTGACCACGGGGCACAGCAGGTGAGGAATGCCTTCGTAGACCGACATTTCCAGCATCTTGGGGTCGATCATCAGCAGGCGCACATCGCGGGCCTCGGCCTTGTACAGCAGCGACAGGATCATGGCGTTGATCCCCACCGACTTGCCTGAACCCGTGGTGCCGGCAACCAGCACGTGCGGCATCTTGGCCAGATCGGCCACGACCGGATTGCCCACGATGTCCTTGCCCAGGCCCATGGTCAGCATGCTCTTGGCGTCGTGGTAGACCTGCGAGCCCAGCACCTCGGACAGGCGGATGGACTGGCGCTTGGCATTGGGCAGCTCCAGCGCCATGAAATTCTTGCCGGGAATCGTCTCGATCACGCGGATGGACACCAGGGACAGCGAGCGCGCCAGATCCTTGGCCAGGTTCACGATCTGCGAGCCCTTGACGCCCGTGGCCGGCTCGATTTCGTAGCGCGTGATCACGGGGCCGGGCATGGCGGCGACCACATGCACATCGACACCAAAGTCCTTGAGGCGCTTTTCGATCAGCCGACTGGTCATCTCCAGCGTCTCGGGCGACACGCTTTCCTGGCGCTGCTGCGCCGCATCAAGCAGATCCACCTGGGGCAGCTTGCTGTCGGGCAGTTCGGAGAACAGGGGCTTCTGGCGCTCCTTGACCACGCGCACGCTGGGTAGCGCAGCCTCCTGGAGCACGGGTTCGATGATCTGCACGGGCTGCGGGTGCTGCACGGCGCTTTCCGTGCGCTCTTCCTGCACCACTTCCTCGCGCTCGCGCGCAGCGCGGCGGCCTGCGGCTTCGTCCCGGGCCTTTTCACGGCGCGCAAAAAGAAAGAGCACCCAGCCGTCCAGGCGTGCGCCCATGGATTCGGCCAGATGGCCCCAGGAAAAGCGGAACACCATGGCCAGGCCGATCACGGCCACGCAGATGCCGATCAGGCCCGAGCCCATGAAGCCCAGCCACTGCAGGCTGTGGTACCCCAGCATGTAGCCGAAGACGCCGCCGGCCGGGCCGGGCAGCACGCTCTCGAAGCGGTACAGGCGCGTCCACTCCAGTGCGCAGCTCGCACCCAGCAGCAGCAGCAGCCCGCCCCAAAAGCGCAGGCGCCGGCGCCACAGGGGCGGCAGTGGCACACCGTCGCGCGGCACGCCGCCGCGCAGCCAGCGCGCAAAGGAAGACAGCCAGGTCTGCAGCGAGGCCAGCACCAGCCACCAGACCGACATGCCGAAACCGAAATAGCAGGCGTCGGCCAGCCAGGCTCCGACGCGGCCCATCCAGTTGGCGACCAGGCGCGCGTGTCCCGCCCCGGAGGTGGACCACGCTGGATCCTGGGGCGAGTAGCTGAGCATGGAGGCAAGCCAGAACACCAGGGCCAGCAGCCCCGCCAGCAGCAGCATTTCGTGGCCGAAGCGCGCCACCATGCCGGGGCGCGCCGCAGACCTGGATTTGCCCTTGGCGGATGTGGAAGCGTTCAGAGCGTTCAATGAGTAAGTCATACGCAGGCGGGAGCTTACCCCAGCCCCCTCGGACTGGCCGCAAAAACAGCCAGGGCGACCCGCAAGCGTAATGCAAGCACTTGCAACAGAGCATGACACCGCCGCATGACGGCGCCACGTCGATCATTTTTGACAATCCGGGCCATTGATCCATATGGCAACGGGAACCTGACTGCGGAGCGATACTCCACAGCTGTTCCCGATGTATCTTTTTTTCTGCATGCCGACTGCCGGCGTGCGCCTTTTTCAAGAACTGCATCCATGTCTTCTACCCAACACGCCAAAGTCCTGATCCTCGGCTCCGGCCCTGCCGGCTACACGGCCGCCATCTATGCCGCGCGCGCCAACCTCAACCCGCTGCTGGTGACCGGCATGGCCCAGGGCGGCCAGCTGATGACGACGACCGAGGTGGACAACTGGCCTGCAGACGTGAACGGCGTGCAGGGCCCCGAGCTGATGCAGCGTTTTCTGGAGCACGCAGAGCGCTTCAAGACCCAGGTGGTGTTCGACCACATCCACAGCGTCGATTTCTCCAAGCGCCCCTTCACGCTGACCGGCGACTCCGGCACCTATACCTGCGACAGCCTGATCATCGCCACCGGCGCCTCGGCCAAGTACCTGGGCCTGCCCTCCGAAGAGGCCTTCATGGGCCGCGGCGTCTCCGGCTGCGCCACCTGCGACGGTTTCTTCTACCGTGAGCAGCCCGTGTGCGTGGTCGGCGGCGGCAACACGGCCGTCGAGGAAGCCCTGTACCTGTCCAACATCGCCAGCAAGGTCACCCTGGTGCACCGCCGCGACAAGTTCAAGGCCGAGCCCATCCTCGTGGACAAGCTCATGGACAAGGTCCGGGCCGGCAAGATCGAGCTCAAGACCCACTTCGTGCTCGAAGAGGTGCTGGGCGACCAGTCCGGCGTGACCGGCATCCGCATCAAGAGCACCCAGGACGGCCATGCCGAGGACATCCAGCTGCAGGGCTGCTTCATCGCCATCGGCCATGCGCCCAACACCGAGATCTTCAAGGGCCACCTGGAGATGGACGAGACCGGCTACATCATCACCCAGGGCGGCCTCAAGGGCTTTGCCACGCAGACCAGCGTGCCCGGCGTGTTCGCGGCCGGCGACGTGCAGGACCATGTCTACCGCCAGGCCATCACCAGCGCCGGCACGGGCTGCATGGCCGCGCTGGACGCCCAGCGCTTCCTCGAACAGGAATAAGCAGGACGCCACCCTGCCCGCCCTGCTCTCCCGCAGGGCGGCAAAAGCCCCTGGCTGCAGCCGTGTTTGGCTGGCCCAGGGGCTTTTCTCATGGAGACGCTATAATCCGTGGCTTTGCTGAATTTGAAGCGTGCCTTGCTTGCATGGCCAGGACACTTTCAGCATGGGGTTACCGCCACCCTTTATGGCGAGGTGAGGTTGCCGGCAAGCCATGCAGCAAATGCAGGGCATCAGCGTCGGCGGCTGTACAACTATCGGAGTGTCCTCATGGCACGCGTATGTGAAGTAACGGGCAAGAAGCCCATGGTGGGAAACAACGTTTCCCACGCCAACAACAAGACCAAGCGTCGTTTCCTGCCCAACCTGCAATACCGCCGTTTCTGGGTTGAGAGCGAAAACCGTTGGGTGCGCCTGCGCGTTTCCAGCGCTGCTCTGCGCCTGATCGACAAGAACGGTATCGACTCCGTGCTCGCAGACCTGCGTGCCCGTGGCCAAGCCTAAATCCCTCAAGGAGAAACACCATGGCTGCTAAAGGCGGACGCGAAAAGATCAAGCTGGAATCCACTGCAGGAACCGGCCACTTCTACACCACGACCAAGAACAAGAAGACAATGCCCGAGAAGATGGCGATCATGAAGTTTGATCCCAAGGCTCGCAAGCACGTCACGTACAAGGAAATCAAGCTGAAGTAATTCAGCCTGTTCCCGGTACCGACAAAAAACCGCCCGGCGCAAGCCCGGCGGTTTTTTTGCGTCCGCTTTGTGTTGGCTTTGTGCCCGCTTTGCGTCCTTTTTCGTCTGTTTTTCGTCTGTTTTTCGCCTGTCACCCACTGCGCGCCGGCTGACCCAGCTGCGCACAGGCCATGGCACCCAGCTCGCGGCAGGCCTGCTCGATCACGGCATCCACCGGCAGGGTGCAGCCCAGGCGCATGCAGTGCTCGTAGCGGCCCGAGTTCGAGAACATGCTGCCCGGCGCCGTGCGGATGCCGCGCGCCAGCGCCTGCGTGAACAGCGCGGACGTGGACACGCCAGCCGGAAACTCCAGCCACAGGCTGAGCCCGCCGGGCGGCAGGCTCAGCCGCGTGCCCAGCGGGAAAAACCGCGCCACCAGCTGCGCCATGCCTTCACGCTGGCGCCGCAACTGCTGCTTGAGGCGCTGCAGATTGCGCAAATGTGCGGGCGAGCCCACGCAGGCGGCCGCCAGCAACTGGGCCAGGGTCTGGGTGCCCCGGCTGCGCGCGAACTTGAGCATCTGCACCCGCCCATGCCACTGGCCAGCGTTCATCCAGCCCTGGCGCAGGCCCGGCGCCATGCTCTTGTTGAAGGCCTCGCAATAGATGACATGGCCCGGCAGGCGATCCCAGGCCTTGATGGGGCGCACGGGCTGGCTGCTTTCCACGAACAGTCCATAGGAGTCGTCCTCGATCAATGCCACGCCGTGGGCGCCGCACAGATCGACCAGCCTGGCCTTGTGCTCATCGGGAATGCGCGTACCCAGCGGCATCTGCAGCTCGGGCACGACCACCACGGCCTTCAGGCGCGGCTGGGTCTGCAGGGCCAGCTCCAGCGCCTCGATGGACAGGCCGGTGCGCGGGCTGCAGGGAATCTCCAGCGCCTGCATCTGCAAGGACTCCACCACCTGCAGCAGGCCGTAGTAGGTCGGCGACTCCACGGCCACCACATCCCCCGGCGAGGCCACAGCGGCCAGCGCCAGGCTCACGGCCTCGGAATTGCCCGTGGTCGCCAGCACATCGGCCGGTGCCACATGGATGCCCGCCGCCAGCGCGCGCCGCGCCATGGCGCGCTGGAAATCAGGGTGGCTGCCCATCATGGAGCGCCCCAGCACCAACACGTCAGGCTGCTCGCGCAGCAGCCGGGCGGCGGTCTGGTTCAGGTAGCCGCGATCGAACAGTTCGGGCGGCGGCGTGGCACCGCCCAGGTCCACGCGCACGTCGGCCTGGCGGCCGCGCTCCAGCATCAGGGAAATGTGTTCATTGATGCCTGCGAAGTGCGGCTGCGGCAGCGGTTGCACCGGCTGGCTCAGGTCAGGCTCGCTGGCCGGGGCCAGGCCTGCAGGCCGGGCATCGCGCACGAAGTAGCCCACGCGCGGGCGGGCTTCGAGCTGGCCCAGGTCCTCCAGATGCCGCAGCGTCTGCAGCGCCGTGGACAGGCTGACCTCATGGCGGCGCATCAGCTCGCGCACGGAAGGCATGCGCTCGCCCGCCTTGAGCGTGCCCAGTTCCATGGCCAGGCTGTAGTCGGCCGCCAGGCGGCGGTACAGGGTCGGAGAGGCGCTAGCAAGGGTCATGGAACAGGTCGAGAACGAATCGGGGACGAGAGGACTTGCCCGCGATCTTGCCGCAAGGCGCTGTTACGCAACAGATACAGATCCATCGACCACAAAGCAGAACAGATCCACCGCCACCTGCACTGCTGCGATGCAACAAGCCGCAGGCTGTGCCTGTGCCGATGAAGGCCGCATGCCTACGCTTGAGGGCCTGGAATCACAGGACACAGACCATGCACAACGCCGACACCCACTCCTTCGAACTGCGCCATCTTGCCCCCGGCAACGATCTTCACCTGCATGTGCTGGAGGGCAGTGAACTGTTCTGCCGCCACGGCCCGCTGGAAATCACCGCCCCGCAACAGGCCTGGGCGGACGGGGTGCCCGCGCCGGCCCTCAGGCTGCAGCCGGGCCAGGGCTGGCGCGCGGGCGCCGATCTGCAGATACGGGTCCGCTCCTTGTCCCAGGCCATGACAAGCCTGGAACTGCGGCAGAGCCCCACAGCAAAAAGCCGCATCGCCTCCGAAGAGGGGATGCGGCCCCGGGCATGGTCGGTTGCCGGCTGGCTTCGCGGCCTCAGGCGTGGGCAGCGCGCAGCTTGACGGAAAACTCCTTGAGCGCAGCAATGCCGCTGGCCTCGGCGCGATGGCACCAGGCCTGCAGATGGGCCGTCAGTTGCTCGCGCGACAGCGAGGTGTTCAGCCACAGCTGGCGCAGCTCCTCGCGCATGACCAGCATCTGGTCGAGCACGGGGTGGGCTGCGCGCGCCTGGGCCAGTTGCCCTTGCGCCTGGGCGGGCACCTTGTCGGCATCGCGGTGCAGCCAGCGGCGCGCCGTCTTGAGCAGGGACAGGTCGGCCTGCCGGGCCTTGCGCTGCTTGAGCGCATCGAGCTCGATCTGCACGGCGGCGCGCACGCCGCGCGCATAGCGGGCCATGACCTCGTAGCGGTTGGCGATCACGGCCTCCAGCGTCTTTTCGTCGGCCACGGGCTTGACGGCGCCCATGACCAGCCGCGGCGCCGTCTTCTTGACCTTGGCCCAGCCCAGCTTCTGCATGGCGCTGATGTAGACCCAGCCCACGTCGAACTCATAGCGCTTGACCGAGAACTTGGCCGAGGTCGGGTAGGTATGGTGGTTGTTGTGCAGTTCCTCGCCGCCAATGATCAGGCCCCAGGGCACGAGGTTGGTGCTGGCATCCTGGGCCTCGAAGTTGCGGTAGCCCCAGAAATGGCCCAGGCCGTTGACCACGCCGGCAGCCCAGAACGGAATCCAGGCCATCTGCACGGCCCAGATCGTCAGTCCGATAGCGCCGAACAGCAGCACGTTGATGATCAGCATCAGCGAAGGGCCCCAGATCGAATGCCGGCTGTAGAGATGGCGCTCGATCCAGTCGTCGGGCGTGCCGTGGCCGAACTTCCTGAGTGTCTCGGCGTTCGCCGCCTCTTCGCGGTACAGCTCCGCACCCTGGCGCATCACGGTGTCCAGGCCACGTGTTTGCGGGCTGTGGGGGTCGTCCTCGGTTTCGCACTTGGCGTGGTGCTTGCGGTGGATGGCCACCCACTCCCTGGTGACCATGCCCGTGCCCAGCCACAGCCAGAAACGGAAGAAGTGCGAAGGAACCGGCCCCAGGTCCAGCGAGCGGTGGGCCTGGCAGCGGTGCAGGAAGATGGTGACGCCCGCAATGGTGATGTGGGTGGTGACCAGGGCGTACAGCAGCAGCTGCCACCACGACAGCTGCCACAGGCCATGGGCCATCCAATCCACGGCGAGGTTCCAAACCGATCCGAAATCCAGCGACATAACCGAAGCCTTTGGCAAGGCGGCGCCCAGTGGCACCGATGCCTCAATTTTAGGCGATGCGCCTACAAAGGCATTCGGCAATCTCCTGCGATTTACAGCTTATTGCGTCTGCAAGTTACGGCTTCCGGGTCCAAACGGCGGCGAAAAATCCGTCCGTCTCATGGCGCTGCGGCCACAGGCGCAGGTACTGCGTGCCGGTCTCGCCGCCGCTGCACAGCGCATCGCCCTGCTCCACCTTGAGCTGGGCCAGCAGTTCGCCGGCATCCATGGCCACGAAGTCAGAGTGCTCCGCTGCAAAGGCCTCGGCGATGGCTTCGTTTTCCTGGGGCAGGACCGAACAGGTGGCATAGACCAAGCGCCCACCCGGCTTGACCAGACGCGCTGCACTGGCCAGGATGGCCGCCTGCTTTTGCGTAAGCTCCTCGATGGCCTTGGCCGACTGGCGCCACTTGAGGTCGGGATTGCGGCGCAGCGTGCCCAGGCCCGAGCAGGGCGCATCGACCAGCACGCGGTCGATCTTGCCGGCCAGACGCTTGACGCGGTCGTCGCGCTCATGGGCGATGGCCGCAGGGTGCACGTTCGACAGACCCGAGCGCGCCAGGCGCGGCTTCAGGGCTTCGAGCCGGTGGCCGGACACATCGAAGGCGTACAGGCGCCCCGTGCTGCGCATGGACGCGCCAATGGCCAGGGTCTTGCCGCCTGCGCCGGCGCAGAAATCGACCACCATTTCGCCACGCTTGGCGTCCAGCATCAGCGCCAGCAGCTGGGAGCCTTCATCCTGCACCTCGATGGCGCCGCGCGTGAAGGCGTCCAGCCGGGCCAGCGCAGGCTTGCCCTGCACGCGCAGGCCCCAGGGCGAGTACGGCGTGGCTTCGGCGGCGATGCCGGCATCGGCCAGTTCCTTTTGCACATCGGCGCGCTTGGCGTTCAGCGCATTGACGCGCAGATCCAGCGGTGCGGCCTGCTCCATGCTCTGGGCAAAGGCCCAGAAATCTTCACCCAGCTGCTGCTTGAGCGGCGCGACCAGCCACTCGGGCAGGTTGTGGCGGTGCGGCTCCATCAGCTCATCGGGGCGCACGGCATCGCAGGCGTCCAGCCATTGCAGTTCCTGGGGGGACAGCGCTGCGCGCGCAAAGCCGAGCGCCTCCTTGACGCCCTGCTCGGACTTGCCGGCCACGCGGGCCAGGGCTTCCTGGCTATGGGCAAAACCCAGGATGGCCAGCCTGCGCTCGCGCGAGCCGCTGCCAGAACGTGCCAGGCTCTCAAAAAGCAGCTTCTTGCGCAGCACGGTGTAGGCGGTTTCGGCCAGCGCGGCACGCTCGCGCGGGCCCAGGTTGCGGTTTTCACGGAAAAAGCGTGACACCACGGCGTCGGCCGGGTGTTCGAAAGTCAGGGTGCGCTTGACCAGTTCGGCGCAGGCGTCGAGAAGCTGTTTGGGATGCATGGGCGCAATTGTCCCACCGCCTTGCAAATCCGAGAGGGCCACAGGTCGGAACCCGCAGCAACGCCGGGCTGGCGCAGCTACCATGGCGCCCCATGACCGACGACGACCTGCCTCCCCTGATCCCCACTCCCCCGGGCCTGTACCGCCACTACAAGGGCGCCCTCTACGAAGTGCTTGCCACCGTCCGCCACAGCGAGACGCGCGAGTCCATGACGCTGTATCGCGCGCTCTATGGCGAGCGCGGCCTGTGGGTGCGGCCTGCCGCCATGTTCAATGAAACCGTGGTCATCGACGGCGTGAAGCAGCCCCGCTTTGCACGCTGCCCCGAGCCGGAGCAGCAGGCCTTTCAGAGCGAAGGCCTGTGAGCAGACCCTAGCCCCGCATCAACTGCGCCACGGCGCGCGGGTAGATGAGGTGCTCCTGCACCAGCACGCGCGCGGCCAGCGCCTGGGCCGTGTCACCGGGCAGCACGGGCACCACGGCCTGCTCCAGGATGGGGCCCACATCCAGCTCGGCCGTAACGCGGTGCACGGTGCAGCCGGCAAAGCGGCAGCCTGCATCGATCGCCCGCTGGTGCGTGTGCAGACCCGTGAAGGCGGGCAGCAGCGAGGGGTGGATGTTGATCATGCGTCCCTCGTAATGCGCCACGAAGCCCGGCGTGAGGATGCGCATGAAGCCGGCCAGCACGATCAGCGAAGGCGCGTGGCGGTCGATCACCTGGGCCAGCTCGGCATCGAAGGCCTCGCGGCTGGGAAACGGGCGGTGGTCCAGCACCTCGGTGGCAATGCCTTGCTCGCGCGCAAAAACAAGGCCCGAAGCCTCGGCCTTGTTGCTGACCACGGCGGCCACGCGGGCGCCGTAACGCCGCGCCCAGTCCTGTTGCTGCGAAGCACGCACAATGGCAGCCATGTTCGAGCCGCCGCCCGAGATCAGGATCACGATATTTTTCATGGGCGGCGATTGTCGCACCGCAGGCCGCGCGGCCTGCGCCAGCCCCGGCAAGGCCCATGGCCCTGCCGGGCCTTGTCACCTCTTCCGTCCAGACACCCATGCCATTCGATCCCCGCTCCACCCCCCTGACCGCTGTCGAAGCCCGCGTGCTGGCCACCCTGATGGAGAAGGCGCGCACCGTGCCCGACAGCTACCCGCTCACGCTCAACGCGCTGGTCACGGGCTGCAACCAGAAAAGCAGCCGTGATCCGGTGATGGAAGTCAGCGAAGGCGAGGCCCAGGAAGCGCTGGACAGCCTGCGCCTGCGCACCATGTCCGTACAGATCAGCAGCGCGCGCGCCACGCGCTGGGAGCACAACTTCCCGCGCGGCGTGGGGGTGCCCGACCAGAGCGCCGTGCTGCTGTCCCTGCTGATGCTGCGCGGCCCGCAGACGGCGGGCGAGCTGCGCATCAACTCCGAGCGCTGGCACCGCTTCGCCGACATCTCATCGGTCGAAGCCTTCCTGGAAGAGCTGCGCGAACGCAGCGAGGAAAAAGGAGGCCCGCTGGTCGTGCTGCTGCCACGCGCGCCTGGCGCACGCGAGCAGCGCTGGGCCCATCTGCTGTGCGGCCCCGTGGACGTGAACGCCATGGCCCAGCCCGCCGCTGCAGCAGGCGCACGCGGCGATGCCCTGGCCCAGCGCGTGGTCGATCTCGAAGCCCAGGTACAGCAATTGCAGGCACGTCTTGCGCATGTCTATGCACAGTTGGGGCTGGAGGAGCCCGGCCAATCCAGCTGATCGCCTGCGCTCAGGCGGCCCCAACATCAAGCCCCGGACGGCCCCGCCGCCCGGGGCTTGATGCATCAGGGATTGCCATAGGTTGTCACGCCCTGGACAGTCCAAAAAAGAACGTGCGTGCTACAAAAGCCGGGATTGAAGGAGACACAGTCCATGGACCTGGCATTTACCCCTGAAGAACAGTCCTTTCGCGAGGAAGTCCGCGTCTGGGTGCGGGCCAACCTGCCCCAGGACATCGCGCACAAGGTGCGCCATTCGCTGCGCCTGACGCGCGACGACCTGCAGAACTGGGCCAAGATTCTTGGCAAGAAAGGCTGGCTGGGCTACGGCTGGCCCAAGCAGTTCGGCGGCCCCGGCTGGAGTGCCGTGCAAAAGCATCTGTTCGAGGAGGAATGCGCCCTGGCCTGCGCCCCGCGCATCATTCCCTTCGGCCCCGTGATGGTGGCGCCCGTGATCATGGCCTACGGCTCGCCCGAGCAGCAGCAGCGCTTTCTGCCCGGCATTGCCAGCGGCGAGGTCTGGTGGAGCCAGGGCTACTCGGAGCCGGGCTCGGGATCGGACCTGGCCAGCCTCAAGACCCGTGCCGAGCGCGTGGGCGACAAGTACATCGTCAACGGCCAGAAGACCTGGACCACGCTGGGCCAGTACGGCGAGTGGATCTTCTGCCTGGTGCGCACCAGCAACGAGGGCAAGCCCCAGACCGGCATCAGCTTCCTGCTGGTGGACATGAAGAGCCCCGGCGTGACCGTGCGCCCCATCAAGCTGCTCGATGGCGAGTGCGAGGTCAACGAGGTCTTCTTCGACAACGTGGAAGTGCCGGCCGAGAACCTGATCGGCGAGGAGAACAAGGGCTGGACCTACGCCAAGCACCTGTTGAGCCATGAGCGCACCAATATCGCCGACGTGAACCGCGCCAAGCGCGAGCTGGAGCGCCTCAAGCGCATCGCCAAGGCCGAAGGCGTCTACGAGGACCAGCGTTTCCGCGATGAGATCGCCAAGCTCGAAGTCGATGTGGTGGCGCTGGAAATGCTGGTGCTGCGCGTGCTGTCGGCCGAGAAATCGGGCAAGAACCCGCTGGACATCGCCGGGCTGCTCAAGATCAAGGGCAGCGAGATCCAGCAGCGCTACTCCGAGTTGATGATGCAGGCCGCCGGCCCCTTCAGCCTGCCCTTCATCGAAGAGGCCATGGAAGCCGGCTGGCAGGGCGACTTCCCCGGCGGCGTGGTGGACAACGCGCCGCTGGCATCGACGTACTTCAACATGCGCAAGACGACGATCTACGGCGGCTCCAACGAGGTGCAAAGAAACATCGTCGCTCAGACGGTGCTGGGCTGATTTTGGCTGGAGTTTCGCTGAACCCGGAAGTGCGCCGGACGCGCTTCGATCAGCTTCGGGAGACAGAAAATGGACTTTGATTTTTCGGATGACCAGCAGCAACTGCGCGACGCCGTGCGCCGCTGGGTGGACAAGGGCTATACCTTCGAGCGCCGCCGCTCCATCGTCGAGGCGGGCGGTTTTTCGCGCGAGGTCTGGGGCGAGCTCGCCGAACTGGGCCTGACGGCCTTGACCGTGCCCGAGGAGCACGGCGGCCTGGGCCTGGGCTCCACCGACGTGATGGTGGTGATGGAGGAGTTGGGCCGCGGCCTGGTGATGGAGCCGCTGGCGCAGGCCTTTGTGGCCGCCGGCGTGCTCGGCAAGCACGCCGACGCCTCCGTGGCCGGCCAGTGGCTGCCGCGCGTGGCCAGCGGCGAGGCCCTGGTCGTGCTGGCACACCAGGAGCGCCAGGCCCGCTACCGCCTCGATGTCTGCGCAGCCAAGGCCAGCAAGAGCGGCAGCGGCTACACGGTGGACGCCACCAAGAGCGTGGTGCCCGCAGGCGACGCAGCCGACGCCTTTCTGGTGCCGGCCCAGTTGGACGGCAAGATCGCCCTCTTCCTGGTGGAGCGCGGCGCCAGCGGCGTCAGCACCCAGGGCTACCGCACCCAGGACGGCAGCCGCGCGGCCGAACTGCGCTGCCAGGCAGCCCCCGCCACGCTGGTGACGGCCGATGGCCTAGCCGCCCTCACGCTGGCCCAGGACGCCGCCAACGCCGCGCTGTGCGCCGAAGGCGTGGGCGCCATGGAGCAGACGCTGAAGCTGACCACCGAGTACATGAACCAGCGCAAGCAGTTCAACACGGTGATCGCCAGCTTCCAGGCCCTGCGCCACCGCGTGGCCGACATGAAGATGCAGCTGGAGCTGGCCCGCTCCATGAGCTATTACGCCAGCCTCAAGATGAGCGCGGCCGATGCCGAGCGCCACGTGGCCATCGCGCGCGCCAAGGTCCAGCTGGGCCAGTCGCTGCGTTTTGTCGGCCAGCAGTCGGTCCAGCTGCACGGCGGCATCGGCGTGACCGACGAGTACGCGGGCAGCCACTACTTCAAGCGCCTGACGCAGATGGAGATGACGGGCGGTGACACCCTGCATCACCTGGGCATCGTCTCCGCGAAGATGCAGGACACGGCCGGCGTGTTTGCCTGAGGCCTGACCTCACCGCGCCGCACCACACCAGGCCCCGCAGAAAACTGCGGGGCTTTTTTCATGGGCCTTTGCCCATGTCTGCCCGCCGCCTCAGGTCAGCCGGTAGCCCTCCGGCCTGAGCGGTGCCGGCAGATCCGTCTCGCCCAGCGTGCAGCCCAGACTGATCTCGATGGAGCGACAGATGGTGTCCAGCGGCAGGTCGTTGCTCTCCAGGCCAAAGGGCTCTTCGAGTTCATCGCCCAGGGCGTCGAGCCCATAGAAGGTGTAGGCCACGATGGCCACGACAAAGGGCGTCATGAAACCGGTCGTGTCCACCAGGCCGAACGGCAGCAGAAAGCAGTACATATAGGCCGTGCGGTGCAGCAGCAGCGCATAGGAGAACGGCATGGGCGTGTTGCGAATGCGCTCGCACGAGGCGGCTGCCGCCGTCATGCGCGTGAAGGTCTTGTCCATGGACGCGGCCAGGCAGGGGTCCATCTCGCCACGGCGCACGCACTGCGCCAGATCGCGGCCCATGGACATCATCAGTGCGTCGCAGCGCTGCTCCAGCGGCAGGCCCTGGAGCTGGCGCCATTCCTTGTCCACCAGCCAGCGGCCTGCGGCCACATCCTCGTGCAGCCCTCGCAACTGCGTCCGCAGCAGATGCGCGAAGGCGATCGCCCGGTGCACCATGCGCACGCGCGCATCGCTGCTGCGCCGGGCCGGGTCCGGATCCCCGTCGATGACGATCAGGCTCTGGCACTGGCGCGCCAGCGTGCGCGCGCAGATCACCATCTCGCCCCAGAGCTTGCGGCCTTCCCAGTAGCGGTCATAGGCGGTGTTGTTGCGAAAGCCCAGGAAGATGGCCAGCGGCAGGCCGATCAGCGTGAAAGGGATGGGCGTCACCGTGATCTTGACGTCGAACAGGTTGCCATGCACCAGAGTGATGATGGCGGCGAACACGATGTTCACGAGCAGCGTGACCTGGATACGCTGGAGCACCGAGCCCCGCAAAATCAGAAACAGCCTAAGGCCGGCGGGGCGATCACGGACGATCATGGGGATATCGCTAGGTGCAAACCCTTATTCGATCACACATTGAGCAAGTCAATTGGCTGCGGCCGCGCCCAGATGAAAAAAAAGGCGCCCCGAAGGGCGCCCTGTGTCACGACCGACTGCCGGTCACAGCGGGTTGGCGCGGCGGCGGCGCGCCATGCCCCAGCCCATGATGCCCATCAGGCCGGACATCAGGATCAGGCCCCACTCGGAGAGCGTGGGGATGGAGGCCGGGCCCGCAGGGGACGCAATCACCACAGGAGACGCCGCCACCTGGTTGTTGGCAGGAGTCACGTCGTTGTCCGCACCCGTCGTGACCTGTACGTTGGAAGTGCCTGGAGCCGTCGGCGTGCCGGAGACCGGGCAGACCACCGTCTCGCCTGCAGCGACGGCATCGCCCTGGGCCCAGTCCACACCATTCACCTTGCACTGACCCACGGTAACTCCCGGGGGCAGGCCGGTCACGCCGCAGATCGCATTGTTCGCAGTTGCAGCACCCTGGTTGGTGCAGGAGAACGAAGCTGTCGGCGGATAAGGCACGCCCACCGTGCCCTTGGGCGGCAGTCCGCTCGGGTTTGTGGTCATGTCGCTGGAGGACGCAGTGTCCAGCAGGTTGGTCTGCACCATGGCTCCCATGAGTGTGGCCACGCCATCGCCACCAATGGTGTAGTTGCCGTTGTTGATCTGGTCGCCCGGCGTGCCCAGCGGAACCTTGACCGTCATCTTGAACGTCAGGGTCTCACCTGGTGCAAGGCTGGGGATGCTGCACTTTGCAGGCCCCGTGGAGCCCACGCCACCCACAGGTGCGGTGCAATAGTTTTTCGCATCGACCAAAGAGACAAAGCTGGTGGAAACACCCGTGCTGTCTTGCGGCATGGCCGGCGTCACCTCGACATTGGTCACCGGCGTACTGGCATTGTTGGTATAGCTGTACGTGTAGGTGATCTCAGTGCCATCGTTCTTGGGGGCACTCACCGGTCCCGACGCCGTGATCCATACCCCCTTGGGCAGGGCGGTGGTGAAGTTGTCCACATACAGGTGGCCCGAGTGTCCGCTCTGGCTACAGCCCGCGGCAATCGCTTCCAATCGAACCTTATCGCCTACACGCAGCACTTCATTGCCAGGCGCCACGTCATAGGCCTGAGGGTCGGTGAACAACTCCGAGTGCCCATTCGCATCCTGGAACGATTTCCAAGCCACACCCGGTTGGCCCGCATAGTGATATTTAAAGAAAAGTTCCTTGTCCACCACCGAAGCAGTTTGTGCATCGAAAGTCTTGACCAATGCAATGGCATAGTACGGACGCTGAGCAGGCGTGTGACCGCTGCCTGGATCATCCAGCACCGGCGCAGCGATGAAACGGATATGGATTTTTCCGTCCTTGTCGATGTCGTCGGCCGTCAGCGTCACTTCCTGCGAAATAGCACTGGCTGTCTTCGGCTGCTGGGTAAACGAGGGCTCTGGCGACACATTGCGAGGGATATGCGTCTCGGTCAGATTGATGCGGGCCGTGTTGCTGCCGCGCATGGGCAGCAACAGATCGGAGCTGCCCGAAACCCACAGGCGATCCTTGACCGTCGCCTCGGGCGCTGTGACGACCGAGTTCAACGGCAGCTTTCCCGCCGGAGCCGCACGCTGCAGGTCAGCCAGTTTGACGGGGTTGGACGTCAAGGTCGCCGCCGTGCCATTGTTGGTCCAGGCCTCTTCCGTCCAGCCATTCAGATTTCCCGTCTCGAAATCGCCATTGATGAACGATGCCTGGGCCACGGTGCTTGCAAGCAGCGCAGCTCCCAGTGCCAGGCGCCTTGTTTGGGTTCCGGCCTTCTGTTTGAAAGCACTCCGCTCGGCACGGATAGTCTGTCTTGTCATACCGCTCCTCTCTTTTTTGATGCTTTCGCACCGTTGAAAAAACTCTGTAGCGCCACTGGCGACAGCCCCGCAGCTTTCCCGCGCTCAAAAAAAGAGCAAACGAATCCCCTGCGCGGGCTCTGAAAGCCGCGTTCAAAAGGTGGGGAAAAGGGAAAGAAAAGTGGCGGGTGCTTAAGGCACGAACACCAGCCCTCGGCCGAACACTGCCCTCACCGGCAGGGCCAGCCCGGAGATATCCAGGGTCTTGCGGCGCAGCCGCGTCAGCTGCGATTCGATGCGGTGGAAGCCGTCATCCACATCGGCGTATCCCATGGTCTCGATCAAGGTCTGCTTGGCCACCATGGTTCCGGGGGTTGCCATCAGGCAGCCGAGCAATTCCAGCTCGCGACTGGTCAGGGCAATGATCTGGTGGTTGGGCGCGACCATGCAGGCCGAAAGGGGGTCAAGGCGCCAGGTCAGGAAAGGTGCCGCCGCCCGGGCCGGCTGGCCCGTGTTGCGGCGCAGCTGGGAGCGGATGCCGGCCACCAGCTCGTTCATGTCGGTGGGCTTGACGAAGTACTGCAGGGCGCCGGCATTGAGGCCGGCAATGCGGCTGTCCAGATCGCCGCGTGCAGTGAGCACCACGACGGGAATCTCCTGCTCGGCCAGGCGCTTGACCAGGCTCAGGCCGTCCTCGCCGGGCAGGCCCAGGTCGACGACGACCAGATCTGCCTTCTCACGCAGTAGCTTTATGTAGAAGTCTTCTGCAGAATCCGTGCCCCAGGCATGCAAGCCAGACTTTGTTAAAAATCGACACACATTGATACGAATATCCTCGTCGTCCTCTACGACGGCGACGGTGAACTCGATCGATGGCTCTAGTGTCTGCTGCATGATGTTTGCCTATTGGTGCGCGGATTTTCATTGGGGCGAACGTCCGCCGCCATGCACGAACACTCTCGAATGCTCACAGTTCAGAGAAACACACAAAAATTTACATTTATTGCATGGATCATGGTTTCGCTCGGGTTACTTGCATTTTTCGTGCTGAGCCCGGCGTCCATGCCTCCCCCTGACAAGGGACTGCGTCTTGGCAAGGACCTGCCCATGCAGGTGCTTGCCGATGCGGGCCGCAGCATGACCATTGAACAGGTCGCGGCCCTGCCCGATGATGCCTTCGAAACCCGGCGCACGCCTCTGAACGAGGGCTATACCCGCCATGCTTACTGGGTGAGGGTTGCCGCGCCTGCCCTTGCGCCCACAAGCGGGCTGGCCGACAACGATGCGCTGTGGCTGGAGATCACGCCCACCTATCTGGACAAGGTCACGCTCTACCAGCAGGCGCACGGCCTGTGGCAGGCGAGGGAAAGCGGTGACACCGTGCCCATGGCTCAGCGCATCCATGTGCGCCAGCTGGTGTTTCCACTGCGCGCTGGCCAGCCCTTTGTACTGCGCATCGAGACCAGCAGCGCCATGCAGCTGTACGCCACGGTCTGGCGCAGCACGGGGCTGATGGCCTGGTTGTCCAGCGTCGAGTGGGCATCGGGCGTGCACCAGGGTGTGAATCTGGTGCTGACCCTGCTGATCGCGGGCGCGGCCCTGGCCCTGCGCATGCGCAGCCTGATGGCCATGACCTTGCTGGCCTTCGTGGTGCTGACCCACAACGCCAATGTGCGCGGCTATGCCCAGCTGTGGCTGCCCGAGCCCTGGGCGCCGCATGCGGATGTCTGGGTGAGCGTGGGCGTCTTCCTGCTGCCTGCCGCCTTTGCCTGGCAGGCACGCGAGACCTTGACGCGCGGCACGGCCTGGCGCCGCATCGATCGCATGCTGGTGCTGCTGACCGTGGCACCGCTGCTGGCCGTACTCAGCATACCGACGGGGCACTACACGCAATGGGCCTGGCTGGGGGTCAGCGTGCCCTGGATGGCCAGTCTGCTGAGTGCGCTGGTGGCCTGGCAGAACCTGTTCCGCCAGGGTCCCAGCATCGTCAACCTGCTGGTGCTGATTCCCTACACGCTGCACACGGTCATGGGCATCCACGTGGCTGCGGCCTATACGGGACTGGTGTCTTCCGACATCGAGGCAGGCATGTACTGGCAGCTGGAATCGCTGCTGCTGTACATCCTCATCATCATTGCCGTGGGCGCCAGCCTGGTCGAGAAATTCCAGAATTCCATGGGCAGGCAGGCACAGCTGGTGGAGTCGCTGGCCCGGTCGGAACATGCGCTGGAAGGACGGGTGCGCATGCGCACGGCGGAGCTGCTGCATGCGCAAAATGCGCTGCAGGCCGCCTTGCATGGCGAGCGCACCCTGCGGCTGGAGCAGCGCCAGTTCTTCAACATGGTCAACCATGAATTCCGCACGCCGCTGGCCGTGGTGGACAGCGCGGCCACCGAGCAACTGACTTTTCCGTCCACCGATATCGATTCCCAGCTGGAACGCGCAGCCCAGATCCGCCGCGCCTGCAGGCGCCTCACGGCCCTGGTGGACAACTGCCTGGTCAGCGACCGACTGGACGCGCCTGCGTTCCGGCTGCAGCTCGACCGGGTGCCCGTGATGGACCTGATCGACGATGCCGTGCAGCTCGTGCACTGGTCGCGCCGCCACCATCTGAAGCTGGAGACTGCGGGCGTCCCCGCCTCCTGGGAGTGCGATCCCACCCTGGTACGGATCGCCTTGTCCAACCTCGTGGACAACGCCGTGAAATACGCCCAAGCCGGAGAAATCGCCGTATGCGCCCGCCTGGACGCACAGGGCAGGCTGGAACTCACCGTCAGCGACGAGGGCCCTGGCCTGGCGCCCGAGTTGGCGCAGCGCATCTTCGAGCTGCACGAGCGCGGAGAGCGTTCGGACCAGACCCGAGGCTTCGGCCTGGGGCTGTGGGTGGCCCGGCGCGTGGCCCAGATGCATGGCGGCGATGTGCAGGTCACGCCAGCTGCGGGCGGCGGCACCTGCTTCACGCTGACGCTGCCCAGCAGCATTCCCGAAGACAGCGGCCTTGCCACAGCTGCAACACAGCCCGCCTCGCCATGCGTATCCTGAACCTGCTGCGTATCCTGAACCGGCTGGCACTGCCGGGCTGGCTGGTGTTTTCGCTGGTGCTGGTGGTCTGCTTCATTCTCAGCCCAGCCTGGCAGTCCCTGCCGGCAAAGCGCCTGCAGCTGGGCACGGACCTGCCCATGCTGGCGCTCGTCGATGCACAAGGCAGCTTCACCATCGATCAGGTGGCAGCCCTGCCCGATACGGCCTTCACCCTGCTCGATACACCGCTGAACAAGGGCTATACGCGCGATGTGTATTGGCTCAAGGTGCAGGCGCCTCACATCGCCGCCGGCAAGGCAGACCCCGAGCACGATCCGCTGTGGCTGGAAATCCTGCCCAGTTATCTCGACCGCGTTGCGCTCTACCAGCACGTGGACGGCGCATGGCGCATGCGCAGCAGCGGTGATACGGCCACCGACGAACCGCGCGTGCATGTTCGGCAACTGGTGTTTCCGCTGTACTCGGGCCAGCCCTTCATCCTGCGCGTGCAGACCTCAAGCCCCATGCAGCTGGACGCCACACTCTGGCGCAGCAGCGGTCTGATGACGCAGTTCTCGGCCGTGGAATGGGCATCGGGCATCCACCAGGGCATCAATCTCATGCTGGCCCTGCTGATCATCGGGGCAGCCCTGGCCTTGCGGTTGCGCAATCTGGCCGCCATGGCCGTGGCCGCCATGGCCGTGCTGATCCACGGCGCAAGCGACCGGGGGTACCTGCAGATCTGGCTGCCCGACCACCTCGCGCACTGGGGCCATCTGTGCGTCAGCCTGGGTACCTTGATGCTGCCCGCCGCCCTGGCCTGGCAGATGCGCGAGCTGCTGACACGCGACACACGCTGGCGGCGCATGGATCGGGCCTTGCTTGCCCTGGGAATAATCCCGCTGCTGTGCCTGCCCAGCATACCGCTGGGCCGCTACCAGGACTGGGCCTGGATAGGGGTTGGCGCGCCCTGGGCCATCAGCGCACTGTTCGCCGTGGTGGCATGGAGCAATCTGCTGCGCGAGCGTGCCAATCTGGTCCATGTGCTGATGGTGGTTCCCAGCACCATGTATGGTCTGATGGGCCTGTATGTGACAGCGGCCTATGTCGGCCTGACCAGCCTGCCGACCATAGAAACCAGCGTGTTCTGGCAGCTCAACACCTTGCTGGTCAACATCGTGATCACCGTGGCCGTGGGCGCCGGTCTGATCCAGAAATTCCGGGACTCCATGGCACGCCAGGCACAGCTGCTCGAATCCCTTGCCAAGTCCGAGCATGCGCTGGAAGAGCGTGTACGCCTGCGCACGGCCGAGCTGCTGCGCGCCCAGAACGCACTGCAGGCGGCACTGCACAGCGAACGCACGCTGCGGCTGGAGCAGCGCCAGTTCTTCAACATGGTCAACCATGAATTCCGCACGCCGCTGGCCGTGGTGGACAGCGCGGCCACCGAGCAGCTGTCCTTTCCCTCGCCCGACATCGACTCCCAGCTGGAGCGCGCCGCACAGATCCGTCGCGCCTGCAGGCGCCTGACGGCCCTGGTGGACAACTGCCTGATCAGCGACCGCCTGGATGCTCCCGCCTTCCGGCTGCAATTGCACCGCGCTCCCGTAATGGAACTGGTCGATGATGCCGCACAGCTTGTGCACTGGTCACGCCGCCACCACCTGAACCTGGACAGCGCCAATGCGCCCGCCACATGGGAGTGCGACTCCACGCTCACCCGCATCGCCCTGTCCAACCTCGTGGACAACGCGGTGAAATACGCCAAGGCCGGAGAAATCGCCGTGCGGGCGCGCACCGACGAACACGGCCGGCTGGAACTCACTGTCAGCGACCAGGGCCCGGGTCTTGCACCCGAGCTGGCGCAACGCATCTTCGAGCGCTTCGAGCGCGGCCACCGCTCCGACCAGGCCCGCGGCTTCGGCCTGGGCCTGTGGGTCGCACGGCGCATTGCGCGCCTGCACGGCGGCGACATACAGGCAGCGCCATCAGACCAGGGCGGCACCCGCTTCACGCTCACGCTGCCACCGCGCCCCTTGCCCGCACCGCAGGCCAAGACCTTGCAGGCATCGGCTTGAAACATCGCCGAGCGAAGAATCCACGATAATGAAAAGTTCGCCACTGGCGTGGCCTGCCGGCACATGCCGCAATCAACGCCCGCCTCTCCTTGGCCATAAACACACACCTGTCCATGAGCGCTACTTCCATCCCCGCCGACATCAACCGCAAGCACCTGGAAATGGCTCGCCAGCAGATCGCGAAAGGCGACCTGCAAAAAGCCGCCCAGACTCTGAACAAGGCTCATCGCCAAGTGCCTAGTGACGCTCGCGTCTTCATGCTGGGCGGACTGATGGCTGAAAAGGCAGGGAACCACGCCAAGGCCGAGCAAGCCTTCGCACGATGCCTTGAACTGGCTCCCATGTGGGGCCCGGGCTTGCTGGAGACAGCGCTCTTTCGCGCAAGGCATGGTCAGTTCGATTCAGCGATTGAATTGGCAGAAAAAGTTTCCCGCATTGAGCCCAACAATTCCCAGGTGCTTGCTGGCGTGATCGATATTGCGCACCGTGCCGGGAATCTGCAGATGGCCGTCAAGCATTTGCACCGAGGCCTTGAAATGCATCCGGGCGATGCCACACTGCGCCTGCATCTGGCCCGCGACCTGGGCAACCTGGGAGAGCATGCACAAGCCGCGCAGCTGTTGGATGCCTTGGTGCAGGAGCATCCCCTGCAACCGCCATACAGAATGGAACGGGTAAAGCACACCGTCACGCACGGTCAAGCCGCTGAAGCCCTGGATGACATCCGTATCCTGGAAGAGAAATTCCCAGAAGATGAAACGCTGGCGTATTACGCAGCATTGGCGAAGGGAACGACTCCTGCACATCTGCCAGAGGAAATGCACCGGGCCCTGTTCGACAACATGGCAGATAGGTTTGACCAGCATCTGGTCCAGGGATTGGGCTACCAACTACCCAAACTGGTGGCGCAGCAATTGATCGCACGTCATCCGGAAAAAGACGTCAATGTGCTCGACTTGGGCTGTGGCACCGGCCTGCTCGGGCTTTGCCTTGGCACCATGCAGGGTTACCTGATTGGTGTCGACAGCTCTCTCAAGATGATCGAGCAAGCAGCCAAGCATGGCATCTATGACCGTTTTCACCATGTCAACCTGCTGGACGCGTTGAGCAATACACCAGACCAGGAATACGATGTGATTACCTGCCTGGATGTACTGGTCTACATTGGCGACTCTCAACCAGTCATTCCCAATGCCGCACGCATTCTCAAGACGGGTGGCGAGTTCATCTTCTCCTGCGAAACCGCCCCAGAAGACGGTCCCGATCTGGTGCTGCAACCCAGCCAGCGCTACGCCCACAAGCGCAGCCATATCGAAGCGATGTGCAAGCAAGCCGGTTTCAGTGTGTCGACGGAAGAACTGGTGCTGCGCCAGGAAGGTGGCGAGCCGGTTCAGGGCTTTGTCGTGACGGCAACCAAGACCGCTGCCTGACCGGCCATCAAGCCCACGCCACCTCGTGCGTGGGCGCACCACCGCCCTCGGCGAGGCCGTCCCGTGCCCAGCGCGAACTCCGGGGCACGTGCAGCAGCAGGAACTCCATCTGATCGGCCAGGATCCGCCGGTTGCGCAGGATGAAGTCTTCCCAGAGGCTGGGTATATAGGGCGTGTAGAGCAGCGGCATGCGCGCCTGCTCAGGTGTGCGGGCACCCTTGCGGTGATTGCAGGAGCGGCAGGCCGTCACCAGGTTCATCCACTGGTGGCCTCCCCCTGCGGAGATGGGCACGATGTGCTCGCGCGTGAGGTCGTTTTCATGGAACACGCGGCCGCAATAGGCGCAGATGCAGCGGTCGCGTGCGAACAGCTTGCCATTGGTCAGGCCCGGCTGCAGGCTGTGCGGATTGATGGCAGGCGCCCCGCGCGTGCCGATGATGCTGTTGATGTGGATGACCGACTGGCAGCCCGTGACGGCATTGTGACCACCGCGGAAACAGGCGACCTCTCCGCCGGACTCCCAGCGCACATCGTCCGCCGCGTAATGCAGCGCCGCCTGCTCCAGCGTGATCCAGGATTGGGGCAGCCCTTGGGCCGACAGCTTCAAGACCTTCACGACACGCCTCCTCTGACACCAAAGTGAACGGGAATGCAGCCAGTGCACAGGGCCTGCAAGGCAGGCCTTATCGAGGCAATATACTCTGTTTCCATGTCGGATTGACAGCCTGCGCTGGCTGCGCGCGTGCCAGCCGCTATTGAAAACAAAGCGTCCCATGAAGATTTTTCGAGGCTTCAACCATCCAGGGCGGGAATCGGCCTGCGCCGTGACCATCGGCAATTTCGATGGTGTCCACCGCGGCCACCAGGCCATGCTGGCCCTGCTGTCGGCCGAAGCTGCACAGCGTGGTGTGCCCACCTGCGTGCTGACCTTCGAGCCCCATCCGCGCGACTACTTCGCCCAGACCCTGGGACGGCCTGAAATCGCTCCGGCGCGCATAGGCACGCTGCGCGACAAGCTGTCGGAGCTGGAGCGCTGCGGGGTGGACCAGACCGTGGTGCTGCCCTTCAACCAGGCGCTGGCCAGCCAGTCGCCGCAGGCCTTCATCGACGAAGTGCTGGTGGCGGGCCTAGGCGCGAAATACGTGCTGGTTGGCGACGACTTCCGCTTCGGCACCCAGCGTGCGGGCGACTACGCCATGCTGGATGCGGCGGGCCAGCGCCAGGGCTTTGACGTGGCCCGCATGAACAGCTACGAGGTGCACGGCCTGCGCGTGTCCAGCACCCATGTGCGCGCAGCCCTGGCCGAGGGGCGCATGCAGGACGCAGCGCGGCTGCTGGGCCATCCCTACACCATCTCCGGCCATGTGGTGCACGGCCGCAAGCTGGGCCGCAGCCTGGCCGAGAGCCGCCAGGGCGCGGGCGACGGCTTTCGCACGCTGAACCTGCGCTTCAACCATTGGAAGCCTGCGGCCAGCGGCATCTTCGCCGTGCTGGTCCATGGTCTGAATGAACGACCGCTGCGCGGCGTGGCCAACCTCGGCGTGCGCCCTTCCCTGGACCCGACGGATGTCAACGGCGGGCGCGTCCTGCTGGAAACCCACTGCCTCGATTGGCCCGGCGCGCCGGGAGGCGAAGAGGCCTACGGTAAAATCATCCGCGTGGAACTTCTGCACAAACTGCACGACGAGCTGAAGTACGACAGTCTCGACGCCCTCACCGCCGGCATCGCCAAGGACTGCGATGACGCGCGCGCGTTCTTCGCCACCATCCACACGCCCATCTACACCGAGACCCGTCGCCAGACCACGCGCGACCGAATTTGACGCTCTCCGTCACCTGCCCGGGCGCGGGTGCGCACCAGGCTTCCCTCCCCTTTTTCCGTGCCTGGACCAGACGGTCCGGGCTCCGGCCTGCTTTCAAGGTTCTCCATGTCTGATTCGAAAGTCTCTCCCAACGCCAATGCGGGCTATCGCGCCACGCTGAACATGCCCGACACGCCCTTCCCCATGCGCGGTGACCTGCCCAAGCGCGAGCCGGGCTGGGTCCAGGAATGGGAGGACAAGGGGCTCTACAAGAAGCTGCGCGACGCGCGCCACGGCGCGCCCAAGTTCATCCTGCACGACGGCCCGCCCTACGCCAACGGCAAGATCCACATCGGCCATGCGGTGAACAAGGCGCTCAAGGACATGATCGTCAAGAGCCGCCAGCTCGAAGGCTTCGACGCGCTGTACGTGCCGGGCTGGGACTGCCACGGCCTGCCCATCGAGAACGCCATCGAAAAGCTGCATGGCCGCAACCTGCCGCGCGACGAGATGCAGGCCAAGAGCCGCGCCTTCGCCACCGAGCAGATCGCCCAGCAGATGGTGGACTTCAAGCGCCTGGGCGTGCTCGGCGACTGGGACCATCCCTACAAGACCATGAACTACGCCAACGAGGCCGCCGAGCTGCGCGCCCTCAAGCGCGTCATGGAGCGCGGCTTCGTCTACCGCGGCCTCAAGCCCGTGTACTGGTGCTTTGACTGCGGCTCCTCGCTGGCCGAGTTCGAGATCGAATACGCCGACAAGCAAAGCCAGACGCTGGACGTGATGTTCCCCACGGCCGAGCCCGACAGGCTGGCGGCCGCCTTCGGCCTGCCCTCGCTGGCCAAGCCAGCCTTCATCGTCATCTGGACGACGACGGCCTGGACCATCCCCGCCAACCAGGCGCTCAACGTCAACCCCGAGCTGGAATACAGCCTGGTGGACACCGAGCGCGGCCTGCTGATCGTGGCCTCGGCCCTGGTCGAGAAGTGCCTGGCACGCTGGAAGCTCGAAGGCCAGGTCGTCGCCACCGCCGTGGGCAGGAAGCTGGACCACCTGCAGTTCAAGCACCCGCTGGCCGATATGGACAAGGGCTTCGACCGCGTCTCGCCCGTGTTCCTGGCCGACTACGCCACGGCCGATGACGGCACCGGCATCGTGCACTCGGCCCCCGCCTATGGCGTGGACGACTTCAACAGCTGCATGAACAACGGCATGACGCGCGAAGACATCCTGAGCCCCGTGCAGGGCAACGGCGTCTACGCACCCGAGCTGCCGCTGTTCGGCGGCCAGCACATCTGGAAGGCCACGCCCGCCATCATCGACGCGCTCAAGCTGGCCGGCCGCCTGATGGACACCAAGACCATCACCCACAGCTACCCGCACTGCTGGCGCCACAAGACGCCCGTGATCTACCGCGCCGCAGCCCAGTGGTTCATCCGCATGGACGAGGGCGAGGGCGTGTTCACCAAGCCCGGCGATAAGCCCGCGCAGACGCTGCGCCAGATCGCGCTGGAAGCCATCGAGCACACCCAGTTCTACCCGGAGAACGGCAAGACCCGCCTGCGTGACATGATCGCCGGCCGTCCCGACTGGTGCATCTCGCGCCAGCGCAGCTGGGGCGTACCCCTGCCCTTCTTCCTGCACAAGGACAGCGGCGAGCTGCACCCGCGCACCATGGAGATCATCGACCAGGCGGCCGCCATGGTCGAGCAGGGCGGCATCGAGGCCTGGAGCCGCGTGACGGCCGAGGACATCCTGGGCGCCGAGGAGTCCGTGCACTACACCAAGAGCACCGACATCCTCGAAGTCTGGTTCGACTCCGGCTCCACCTTCTGGCACGTGATGCGCGGCACGCACGCCGACATGCACCACGACCAGGGCCCCGAGGCCGACCTCTACCTGGAAGGCCATGACCAGCACCGCGGCTGGTTCCATTCGTCGCTGCTGCTGGCTTCGGCCATCTTCGGTCGCGCGCCCTACCGCGGCCTGCTGACGCACGGATTCACCGTGGACGGCCAGGGCAAGAAGATGTCCAAGTCGCTGGGCAACACCGTCGCCCCGCAGGACGTGAGCAACAAGATGGGCGCCGAGATCATCCGCCTGTGGGTGGCCTCGACCGACTACTCGGGCGACCTGGGCATCGACGACAAGATCCTGGCCCGCGTGGTGGATGCCTACCGCCGCATCCGCAACACGCTGCGCTTCCTGCTGGCCAACGTCAGCGACTTCGATGCTGCGCAGGACTCGGTTCCCACCGAAGAGCTGCTGGAGATCGACCGCTGGGCCCTGGCCCGCGCGGCCCAGTTCCAGGCCGAGCTGCTGGCGCACTACAAGGTCTATGAATTCCACCCCGTGGTGGCCAAGCTGCAGCTGTTCTGCTCGGAAGACCTGGGCGGCTTCTACCTGGACGTGCTCAAGGACCGCCTGTACACCAGCGCGCCCAAGAGCCTGGCCCGCCGCAGCGCCCAGACCGCCCTGCACCAGATCACGCATGCCATGCTGCGCTGGATGGCGCCCTTCCTGTCCTTCACGGCCGAAGAGGCCTGGAAGGTCTTCGGCGACAGCGAGTCCATCTTCCTGGAGACCTACACCGACCTGCCGGCCGGTGACGAGGCCCTGCTGGCCAAGTGGGCGCGCCTGCGCGAGATCCGCGACGTGGTGAACAAGGACATCGAGGCCGTGCGCACCGAAGGCCGGGTCGGCTCCTCGCTGCAGGCCGAAGTCAGTGTCTCGGCCCAGCCCGAAGACCTGGCCCTGCTGCAAAGCCTGGGCGACGACCTGAAGTTCGTCTTCATCACCTCGGCGGCCGAGGCCCTGGCAGGCGAGGCCCTGCAGGCCGCCGTCACACCCAGCAGCCATGCCAAGTGCGACCGCTGCTGGCACTACCGTGCCGACGTGGGCATCAACCCCGAGCACCCCAGCCTGTGCGGCCGTTGCGACAGCAACCTGCACGGTGCTGGCGAAGAGCGCCACAAGGCGTAATCAACCCCTGAGGCGCTGCCATGACCCCTACCTTTGCTGCGGTCCCCGAATCCCGCAACAGCCGCATCTGGCCCTGGCTGGCCTGGTCGCTGGCGATCATCGCCATCGACCAGCTCACCAAGCAGTGGATCCTTGGTGCCTACCAGCTGGGCGACTGGACGCCGATCACGGGCTTCTTCAACATCGTGCGGGCCCACAACACGGGCGCCGCCTTCTCGTTCCTGGCCGGAGCGGGCGGCTGGCAGCGCTGGCTGTTCGTGGGCATCGGCGTGGCGGCCACGCTGCTCATCGTCTGGCAGTTGCGCAAGCATCCGGGGCAGAAGCTGTTTTGCTTCTCGCTGGCCAGCATCCTGGGCGGCGCCATCGGCAACGTGGTGGACCGCCTGCAGCACGGCTACGTGGTGGACTTCCTGGACTTCTACTGGGGCCGTTCGCACTTTCCGGCCTTCAATGCCGCCGACATCGCCATCAGCGTGGGCGCGGGCCTGCTGATCCTGGACGAGGTGCTGCGCGCACGGCGGGCCAAAAGAACCTGATCCCCGCCGCGGCGCACGCCACGACAGCCAGCCCAGCCCCTCCTGCGAGGGGCTTTTTCATGGAGGCTGCCGGCAACTGCGTGCCGACGGGCTTTCTCCTCGGGTTTTCCTGAGTGCGTTTTTGGTCAACCGAAATTCTTTTTGATTCGTTTTATTTCTACAATTTTCTTTATTTCGCACCAAACTGTGCGCTCATGCGGCCGACTCTCCTGCGCGCAAGCCGGGACCGGGGTTATATTGGTCCGCTTCTCCGCTCACAGCACATGAAGCACTTACTCAATCTACTGGCCGCCATCGCCCTGCTGGTCTGGGGCACGCACATGGTCCGCACCGGCGTGCTGCGGGTGTTCGGCGCCAACCTGCGCGACCTGCTCGCCCACAGCATGAGCAACCGTTTCTCGGCTGCGCTGTCGGGTTTGGGTGTGACTGCGCTGGTGCAGTCGAGCACGGCCACCTCGCTGATGACCTCGGCCTTCGTGGGCCAGGGCCTGATCTCGCTGCCGGCCGCGCTGGCCGTGATGCGTGGCGCCGACGTGGGCACGGCGCTGATGGCCGTGCTGTTCTCCACCGACCTGTCCTGGCTGTCGCCGCTGTTCATCTTCGTGGGCGTGGTGCTGTTCATCACCCGCCAGGACACCACGGCCGGGCGCATAGGCCGCGTGCTGATCGGCCTGGGCGTGATGCTGCTGGCGCTGCGCCTGGTGGTCGAGGCCACCGAGCCGCTGCTGGAAGCCCCCGCCGTGCGCACCCTGCTGGGCTCGGTCACCAGCGATATCTTCATGGAGTTGCTGCTGGGTGCGCTGCTGGCCGTGATGGCCTATTCCAGCCTGGCCATCGTGCTGCTGATCGCGGCCATGGCCAGCTCGGGTGCGATTCCCATGGAAGTGGCGCTGGGCCTGACGCTGGGCGCCAATATCGGCAGCGGCCTGGTGGCCGTGCTGACCACGGCCAAGTCCAGCACCGAAGTGCGCCAGGTCACCATCGGCAACATGCTGTTCAAGATCATGGGGGTGGCCATCGTCGCGCCCTTCCTGGGGCTGTGGGCCACCTACGTGATGCCGATGATCGACGGCAAGGGCCAGAACATCGTGCTGTTCCACCTGGCCTTCAACATCTTCAACAGCCTGTGCTTCATCGGCCTGACGCAGACCGTGGCGCGCTGGGTGACGGCCCTGCTGCCCAAGCCCGAGGCCAGTTCCACCAGCCTGCTGAGGCCCCGCCACCTCGACCCCTCGGCGCTGAGCACGCCGTCGCTGGCCATTTCCTGCGCCGCGCGCGAGGCCCTGCACCAGGCCGACATGGTCGAGTCCATGCTGATCGGCATGCAGCGGGTGCTGGAGACCGACGACCTCAAGCTGTCCCAGGAACTGCGCGAGCTTGAAGGCACGGTGGACGACCTGTACTCGGCCATCAAGTACTACATGACCAAGATCTCGCGCGCCGAACTGGATGAGCGCGAGGGCCAGCGCTGGACGGAAATCATCAGCTTCACCATCAACATGGAGCAGATCGGCGACATCATCGAGCGCGTGCTGCTGGACATCGAGGACAAGAAGATCAAGAAGGGCCGCCAGTTTTCCGAGGCCGGCACGCAGGAGATCCGCGAGCTGCTGCACCACCTGCTGGACAACCTGCGCCTGGCGATGAGCGTGTTTCTCAACGGCAATGTGCGCGAGGCGCAGAAGCTGCTGGAGGAAAAGGCGCGTTTCCGCGACCTGGAGCTGGCCTACTCGGCCACCCACCTGGCGCGCCTGTCCGACAACACCGTCTCCAGCATAGAGACCAGCTCGCTGCACATCGACCTGATCAGCGACCTCAAGCGCATCAACTCGCTGCTGTGCTCGGTGGCCTACCCCATCCTCGAATCGGCCGGCGCCCTGGCGCCCAGCCGGCTCAAGGAATCGGCACTGAACAAGACGGCGCGCTGAAGCGTTTCACCAGCCCAGCCAGGCCGCCAGCACCTGGGCGGCCTCGGGCGTGAAGCGGCCCTGCAGCAGCCATTCGACGAGCTGGTCGCGCTCGATCAGCGCAAAGGCCTGGACCTCGCCATCCTGGTTGCCGGGCTCCAGCGCCGGCGGCACGGTGGCGCCGAACCAGTCGATGCGCTCGCGCATGAAGCCCCGGCCCTCGGCCTCGTCGCTGGGGCGCTCGAACAGCACATGGCCGCCATGGCGCAGGCCCTGCAGCTCGGCCACGCGCAGGCCGGCCTCTTCCCAGGTTTCACGCTCCACGGCCTCGGCCACGGTATCGCACGCGGCCACCATGCCGCCCATCAGCGTGTCCCACATGCCGGGGTTGGTGGGCTTGTTGTCGGCGCGCTGCTGCACCCAGATGCGGCCATCGGCCGTCTCGCCCACCAGGTGCACGGCCTGGGTGGCAATGCCCAGCGGGCGCACGGCGCCGCGCTCCACGGTGGCAATGCGCTGGCCCTGGACGTTGCACACGGCCAGTTGCTCGTCGCGCCAGGGGCCGCTGTGGCCCGTGGCACGCAGCACCCGGGCCAGGGCGTTGAGCAGGACCGTGGCATCGCCCTGGCCTTGCAGATGCCATTGGCCGGCCTGCAGGCACAGTGCCACGCCGTGGGCACGCATCACATCGTCCGGCAGCAGCGCGGCCAGGCCGTCTTCCAGCGAACCTGTCTCCTGCCCCACCACCAGCAATGGCCGGCGCGGCTGCAGCGCGGGCTGGCGCGTGTCGGCGCGCAGGCGGTCCAGCCAGGCCTTCACGGCCGGGTCGGCAAGGTGCTTTGACACACTCATGGCAGCAGGATGGTCGAGCCCGTGGTCTTGCGCGCCTCCAGGTTCAGGTGTGCCTGGCGCACCTCGGCCAGCGGATAGCGCTGGTCGATATGGATCTTCACGGCACCGCTTTCCACCACGGCGAACAAATCGTCGGCCATCGCCTGGGTGGCCTCGCGGCTGGTGATGTGGGAGAACAGGGTCTGGCGCGTCACATACAGCGACTTGGCCGCCAGCACGGCAGGAGCGAAAGGCGCCACGGGGCCCGAGGCGTTGCCGAAGCTCACCAACAGGCCGAAGCGCCGCAGGCAGGCCAGCGAGCCTTCCCAGGTGTCCTTGCCCACGCTGTCGTAGACCACCTTCACACCCTGGCCGCCCGTGATCTCCTGCACGCGCTCGGCGAAGTTCTCGCTGCGGTAGTTGATGGCATGGGCTGCACCGTTGGCCAGGGCCAGCGCGCACTTCTCGTCCGAACCTGCGGTGGCGATGAGCTGCAGGCCCAGGGCCCTGGCCCATTGGCAGGCGATCAGGCCCACGCCACCGGCCGCCGCATGGAACAGCACGGCATCACCCGGTTCCAGGCCCTCGACCGGAATGCATTTCTTGAGCAGGTACTGGGCGGTCAGGCCCTTGAGCATCATGGCGGCAGCCGTCTCGAACGCAATGGCCTCGGGCAGGCGGCACACGCACATGGCGGGCATGACGCGCACTTCGCTGTAGCTGCCCGGAGGATTGCTGGCATAGGCCACGCGATCGCCCACGCCCAGGTGCTCCACGCCGGCCCCCACGGCCTCGACCACGCCTGCGCCTTCCATGCCCAGGCTCAAGGGCATGGGCAGCGAGTACAGGCCCGAGCGCTGGTACACATCGATGAAGTTCAGGCCCACCGCATGGTGGCGTATGCGTACCTCGCCTGGCCCGGGCTCGCCCACGGCGACCTGCACCAGCTCCAGGACTTCGGGGCCGCCGTTGTGGCGGATCTGCACTGCAATACCCATGGGAGCACTCCTGCAAAAAGCGACAAGAGCGGCATCGTGCCATGTTTCGGCCCGCCTCGCGGAACACGGCAACGCATGGTCGGCGCAAAGAGCGCGCAACGCCTATAGTGGCGAGCCCGAAAGCCGGATGATCCCGATGAGCCAGCCGCTGAAGCCTTCCACCGCCGCCATCCTGACGCTGCCGCCGCTGCTGTGGGCCGGCAATGCCATCGTGGGCCGCATGGTCCATGACCTGATCTCGCCCTTCGCGCTGAATTTCCTGCGCTGGGCCATTGCCTTCATGCTGCTGCTGCCGCTGGCGGGATGGGTGCTGCGCCGGGACAGCGCCGTCTGGCCGCAGTGGCGCCAGTTCGCGCTGCTGGGATTGCTGGGCATCGGCTGCTACAACGCCCTGCTGTACCTGGCGCTGAAAACATCGACGCCGCTGAATGCCACCCTGGTCGGCTCCAGCATGCCGGTGTGGATGCTGGCCGTGGGCCGCATCTGCTGGGGCATTGCCGTGAGCCGCCGCCAGTTGCTGGGGGCCGCGCTGTCGGTGCTGGGCGTGGCCGTGGTGCTGTCGCGCGGCGATCCGCAGGTACTGCGCCAGCTGCAGCTGGTGCCGGGCGACCTGTTCATGGTGCTGGCCACGATCCTGTGGGCCTTCTATACGTGGCTGCTGTCCAGGACCAGCGTGTCAGGACAGCTGCGCGCGGACTGGTCGGGCTTTCTGCTGGCACAGATGGTCTTCGGCCTGATGTGGTCCGGCCTGTTCACGGGACTGGAGGCCGCATCGGGACATTTTCACCTTCAGGCAGGGTGGCCGCTGCTGGGCGCCCTGCTGTTCATCGCCATCGGGCCAGCCATCCTGGCCTATCGCTTCTGGGGCCTGGGCGTGCAGCGCAGCAGCCCTGCGGTGGCGGGCTTCTTCGGCAATCTGATGCCCCTGTTCACCGCCTTGCTGTCCATTCCGCTGCTGGGCCAGACGCCGCAGCTGTACCACGGGCTGGCCTTCGCGCTCATCGTGGGCGGCATCATGGTGTCTTCGCGCCGGGCATAGCCTTTGGCAGGCCATGCGCCACGGTGCGCACGGGCACCTTGGCCAGCAACTGCTCGAACGCGCGTATGGGCACGGGCGGGCTGAACAGGTAGCCCTGGAAGTATTCGCAGCCGTAGTGCGCGAGCAGGGCGCGCTGCTCCAGGGTCTCCACGCCTTCGGCGATCACATCCAGGTTCAGGTTGCGCGCCATGCCGATGATGGTCTGCACGATCACGTCATCGGTATGGCGCAAGCCCAGGTGGCGCACGAAGGACTGGTCGATCTTGAGCTGGTTCAGCGGCAGCTGGGTGAGATAGGTCAGCGAGGAGTGACCGGTGCCGAAGTCGTCCATGGAAAAGCACACGCCATGGCTGCGCAGCTGCTTCATCTTGTCGATGGACTCCTGCACGTTCTCGATCACCAGCGACTCGGTCAGCTCCAGCTTGAGCAGATGGGGCGCAATGCCGGCATTGCGCACCTGCTCGATGACCTGGGAGGCAAAGTCCTGGTGCCGGAACTGGCGGGCACTGACATTCACGGCCACCTGCAGATGGCGCAGCCGCGCATCCTTTTGCCAGATCGCCAGTTGCTCGCAGGCCGTGCGGATCACCCACATGCCCAGCGGCACGATGATCTCGCTTTCCTCGGCCACGGCAATGAACATGCCGGGCGGCACCAGGCCGCGTTCGGGGTGGCGCCAGCGCAGCAGGGCTTCGGCGCCTATGACCTCGCCGGCCAGCGTGAACTGGGGCTGGTAGTGCAGCTCGAACTGGGACTGCGCCAGGGCCTGGCGCAGGTCGCCTTCCATGCGCACGCGCTGGTGGATTTCCACCTGCATCTGCGGATCGAAGAAGCACAGGCCGCTGCCGTTGCGCGCCTTGATCTGGTACATGGCGATGTCGGCCTGCTTGAGCAGCTCGGCCGCCGACTGCGGCTGGCGGCCGAACAGCGTGGCGCCAATGCTGCAGGCGCTGCGGTGCAGGTGGGCGCCCAGCACATAGGACTGGTTGAGCCGCGCCAGGATCTTCTCGCCAATGCGCTGGGCCAGCGTGGCCGCCTCGGCAGGCTCGTGCGACAGCTCGCAGAGCATGACCACGAACTCATCCCCCCCAAGGCGCGCCACCGTGTCCGAAGATCGCACGGCGCTGCGCAGGCGGTGCGCCACCTGCTGCAGCAGCTGGTCGCCCACTTCGTGGCCCAGCGTGTCATTGAGCATCTTGAACTGGTCCAGGTCCAGGAACAGCAGCGCCCCGGTCCAGCCTTCGCGTGCGGCCAGCACCGTGGCCTGGGCCAGGCGGTCCAGCAGCAGGCGGCGATTGGGCAGGCTGGTCAGCGGATCGTAGAAGGCCAGGCTCTCGATCTCGGCGGTGGCCAGCCGGATATCGGTGACATCGTTGTAGGTGATGACCACGCCGTCCTCGGCGGCCAGCCGTGCCGTCATCTGGACAAAGCGGCCGCTGGGCAGTTGCTGCTCAAAGGGCACGCCAGGCCGCAGCACCAGTTGGCGGTGCAGGTCCTTGGCCTCGTCGGCCTGCGCCGGCGCCGCCGCCAGACCCACGGCGCTGGGGCAGGAATCGAGCAGCGATTGCAGGGGCCGCCCAGGCTCCAGCTGGTCCGCGTGCCAGGGGAACATTTCCTCGTAGCAGCGGTTCCAGCGCAGCACGCGCTGCTGCGAATCCAGCAGCAGAAAGCCGCTAACCATGCTGTCCAGCGCCTGGTCCAGCCACTGCTCGGACCGCTGGGCCTGGCGCCGCGCGGCATGCAGGCGGTCCATGTAGCGGTGCACGGTCCAGCCCAGCACGGCCAGCAGCACGCCGAAGATCATTACGGCCAGCACCATCAGCCAGGCAGCCACGCGCCAGCCGGCCAGCACGGAGGACATGGGCAGGCTGGCCGTGACCCACAGATGTCCCTTGGGCAGCGGATGCGCAGCCACCAGGGCGGGCACGCGGCTCAGGCGTGCGGCCATGTGCATGACGCCGCTGGACGGCAACTGCGACGTCGTCGGCAGCAGCCGCACAGCGGCGACATCGCCATACTGGGGCATGGACAGCAGCAGCTCGCCGCTGCCCTGCTCCAGCGTGACCTCCAGGCCGTCCAGCACGCCGCCCTGGGCCAGCACGGCGCCCAGCGCCGCAGCCGGCACCTGCATCAGCACATAGCCGCCCTGCTCCGCCCGGCTCAGGGGTCGCACAAGGTACAGCATGCGCTCGCCACCCGGCACCTGCGGCGCGACGGAGGGTGGACTTGCCAGCAATTCGGAGCGGCTTTGGCCCGCCAGGCGCTCCCAGGCCTGCGCAGGCAGGTCGATGACCGGGCCATCGCCCGAAGCGGCCAGTTCCCGGCCCTGGATATCGTGCACCGAGGCGCGCTGCGCCAGCGTGTTCTGCCGCACCATGGTGTGCAGCATTTCCTGCAGTTGCGGCTGCGATGCCGATGCGGGGTTGCGCGAACCCAGCAGTTCATCCACGCCCAGCGCCAGGGCATCCAGGGATTCCAGGCTGCGGCTGATGGCCGCCTCGGTGCCCAGCACAAAGCGCACCAGGCGCAGCGAAGCCTCCTCCTGCGCCGTGGTCCGCATGCCGCTGAGCAGCCAGACCATGGCGGCCGCCAGGGCCACCGTCAGCAGCACCAGCATCAGCGCCAGGGTATGGCGCATGCCCGCAGGGCTTGCGGCCGCTGCCGGGCCTGGCGCGCGGACGGGGTCGGCCGCCGCCCAGTCCGTCTGATGGGGCTGGCCCGTCATCTCCGGGCTCCCTGCATGGCGTTTGGAATGGGCAGGCTGCGGCAGGGCCGCTGGCCACGATGCAGGAACGGGACTTTCAAGGCTGCTCCTGCCCATGGACCGCTCGGCACTGCGCAACCATGCAAGGGACCATTTCCCGGGCCTTGCCGGCCCTGGACCCGTTCATGGAGGCAGTGCACCGGCGCATCAGAAGGTTCCTGCGTACAGGCCACCGTCGGGCAGGATGTTCTGACCCGTCATGTAGCCTGCGTGCGCGCTGCACAGGAAGGCGCAGATGGCGCCGAATTCATCGGGCGTGCCGAAGCGGCGGGCCGGCACCTGGGATTGCTGCACCAGGCGCACATCGTCCAGGCTCTTGCCGCTCTTGTTGGCGGCGGCCGTGAAGGTGGTGCGCAGGCGATCGGTGTCGAACTTGCCGGGCAGCAGGTTGTTGATGGTCACGCCCTTGGCCGCGATGCCGCTGCGCGCCAGGCCCGCCACAAAGCCCGTGAGGCCGCTGCGCGCGCCATTGGACAGGCCCAGGATGTCGATGGGCGCCTTCACGGCGCTGGAGGTGATGTTGACGATGCGGCCGAATCCGCGCGCCGCCATGCCGTCCACCGTGGCCTTGATCAGCTCGATGGGCGTGAGCATGTTGGCGTCCACGGCCTTGAGCCAGGCCGCGCGGTCCCAGTCGCGGAAATCACCGGGCGGCGGGCCGCCGGCATTGGTGACGACGATGTCGAAATCCACGCCCGGGCCACCGGCTGCCGACAGCACTGCGGCACGGCCTTCCTCGGTGGTGATGTCGGCCGCCACGGCCAGCACCTTCACCTGCGGCGCCAGGGCGGCGAGGCTGGACGCAGCCTCCTGCAGGGCCTCGGGATTGCGCGCATTGATCACCAGGTTCACGCCCTCTTGCGCCAGCGCCTTGGCACAGCCAAAGCCCAGGCCCTTGCTGGCGCCACATACCAGGGCCCACTTGCCCGCGATTCCCAGATCCATGTCTCACTCCTGAACAAAAAAAGCCTTGCTCGATCCTTGCAGAACGGCAGCGCACATTGTGCGCGAGGCTTCGATGCTTTCACGCCAAACGTGTGAAAACGCGAAAACGCCGGTGCAGGGGAACACAGGCGCATGGGCGGGGCTGCGGGAGCTCCCTTCAGTGCGTGCCGGACCCGTGCTGGCCACGGAACAATCTGTGGTGCAGCCTGCGCAGCGACCACCATACGCCCAGTGCCACCACGGGAATGGCGACGGCGGCCGTGCTCTCCGGCGACCAGGGCCAGCCCAGCGTCTTGGCGCCCTTGGCCAGGTAGCTGATCAGGCCCGTGAAGTAGTAGGTGATGGCGGCCACGGACAGGCCTTCCACCGTGGACTGCAACTTCAACTGCATGTCCTGGCGCTGGTTCATGGCGCCCAGCAACTGCTGGCTGCTTTGCTGCTGCTCGATCTCCACCCGCGTGCGCAGCAGGCTGCTGACGCGCGAGACGCGCTCGGACAGCGCGTTCTGCCGCCGCGCTGCCCATTCGCAGGTGCTGCGCGCCGGCGTCAGGCGCCGGTCCATGAACTCGCGGATGGTCTGTATGCCGTCGATGCGCGATTCCTGGATGTCCTGAATGCGCTTGTCCACCAGTTCGAAATAGGCCGCGCTGGCGGAAAAGCGCGAATGCGTGGTGGCGTACTCGCTCTCCACCTGCCCGGCCAGGCGTGTCAGCCGATCCAGCAGTGCCGGCTCGGCATCGCGGTCGGCAAGACGGATGGAATGGGCCAGGGCCGCCAGATCCCGCTCGGCCGTGGCCAGTACGGCAGCGGCCTGGCGGGCTGCCGGCAGGCCCAGCAGGGCCGCCATGCGGTAGGTCTCGATCTCCAGCAGCCGCTGCACCAGCCGCCCCAGGCGGCGTGGCGACAATGACTCGCCGGCCAGCAGCAGCATGCGCGAGAAGCCATCGGCATGGATGGCGAAGTCCGTGTAGACCTTGCCCGCATCGCCGGCCACGCGCGCACCCACCAGCGTGTCTTCCTGCAGCAGGTGGCGCACCAGATGCGGCTCATTGATTGCCTGCTCCTGCAAGGCCCACAGGTGCAGGCCGCTCAGGCACTGGCCGGGCAAGGCCGCCAGCCAGTCGCGCGGCACGTAGTCGATGGCGGCTTCGGGCTCGCGCACATCGTCCATGCCGGCCTGCGACATGGGCTTGCTGAAGGTCCAGCAGACGAACTCCGTGTGCAGTTCCCAGCGCAGGTGAAAGGCGCCCAGGTCGATCAGCACATGGGTGGTCGCCGCATCGGGCGGCGGCAGGTGGTGGTTGCGCAGCAGGGTGGCCACATGGGCGCGGCTGGCCTCGCGCTGGGCCGCATCGGTGAGCATCACCACGTGGGTGATGGCCAGCGGCGCCTGCATCTCCTCGGCGGGGCGGGCGTGGATCTCGTTGTGCAGCAGCACGCGCTGCGGGTGCTGGGATGACAGTAGTGGGGACATCGTGACCTCGAAAGACTGCGCGCTATTGTGCAGTCACGGGCGCGTCGGCTCCCAGGCATCCGGGATCAACAGCTTTCCACCGGCGTCGCTTGTTGACCAAAAAAAACGGCCCCGAAGGGCCGTCAAGCAACATGGTTGCAACGCTGAGGCGATCAATCCTCTACGAATGCTTCTTCGCGCTTGTTCTTCACTGCAGGCATCAGCACCACCACCAGCAGCACCACGGCGGCGAGCAGCAGGCCGGCCGAGATCGGACGGGTCACGAACACGCTCCAGTCGCCACGCGACAGCAGCAGCGCCCGGCGCAGATTCTCTTCCATCATCGGGCCCAGGATGAAGCCCAGCAGCAAGGGAGCCGGTTCGGTGCCCAGCTTGTGGAACACATAGCCCACGAAGCCGAAGATACCCACCATCCACACGTCCCAGGTGTTGTTGTTGGTACCGTACACGCCGATCGCGCAGAACAGCACGATGGACGGGAACAGCCAGCGGTAAGGCACGGTCAGCAGCTTGATCCAGATGCCGATCAGCGGCAGGTTCAGCACGATCAGCATCAGGTTGCCGATCCACATCGAGGCGATCAGGCCCCAGAACAGCTCGGGGTTGCTGGTCATCACCTGCGGGCCCGGCTGGATGTTGTGGATGGTCATCGCGCCCACCATCAGCGCCATCACGGCGTTGGGCGGAATGCCCAGCGTCAGCAGCGGGATGAAGGAGGTCTGCGAACCGGCGTTGTTGGCCGACTCGGGAGCGCACACGCCGCGGATGTTGCCTTGACCGAAGGGGACTTCGCCCGGCTTGAGCTTGGTCTTCTTCTCGATCGTGTAGGCAGCAAAGGCCGACAGCATGGCACCGCCACCGGGCAGGATACCCAGGGCAGAACCCAGGGCCGTGCCGCGCAGCATGGCCGGAATCATGTGCTTGAAGTCTTCCTTCGTGGGCATCAGGCCCGTCACCTTGGCGGCGAACACTTCGCGCTCGTCTTCAGGCTTGGACAGGTTGGCAATGATTTCGCCGTAGCCGAACACACCCATGGCGATCACGACGAAGTCGATACCGTCGGTCAGCTCGGGAATGTCGAAGCTGTAGCGGGCAACGCCGGAGTTCACGTCGGTGCCGACCATGCCCAGCAGCAGGCCCAGCACGATCATGGCAATGGCCTTGAGCAGCGAGCCCGAAGCCAGCACCACGGCGCCGATCAGGCCCAGGGTCATCAGGGAGAAGTACTCGGCAGGGCCGAACTTGAAGGCGACTTCCGTCAGCGGAGGCGCGAAGGCGGCCAGGATCACGGTGCCCACGCAACCTGCGAAGAACGAGCCTATGCCTGCGGCAGCGAGAGCGGGTCCCGCTCGCCCCTTTCTTGCCATCTGGTAGCCGTCGATCACGGTCACCACGGACGAGGATTCACCAGGCAGGTTCACCAAAATGGCGGTGGTCGAGCCACCGTACTGCGCACCGTAGTAGATGCCGGCCAGCATGATCAGCGCCGCCACCGGAGGCAGGGCGTAGGTTGCTGGCAGCAGCATGGCGATCGTTGCCACGGGGCCGATGCCTGGAAGCACGCCAATGAGCGTACCGAGCAGACAGCCGACGAAGCAGTAGATCAGGTTCTGGAAAGTGAAGGCGACGCCGAAGCCGGTCGCCAGGTTCTGAAAAAGTTCCACGGACGATGCTCCTGCTTAACCGGTGATGAAGCTGGGCCAGACGGGGAACTGAAGATTCAGTGCCCACACGAAGGCCACATAGCTGCCCACAGCAAGGACGGTGGACAGAATTGCCACTTCCTTGAACTTGAAGCTATGACCGCCCAGGCTGGCGATGAACACCAGCGCGTAGATGGCGACGATCAGACCGAACTGGGGAATGCCCAGATTGGGAACGCCGACCAGCAGTACGCCGAACGCGAAGTTCGCAGCCAGGACGAAGAACACTTGCTTCCACGCCCACTTGCCGATCTTGTCACCGCCCGAAGGACCCTTGGTCAGGCCGGTGAAGCAGATGGCCGTGCCCAGAATGGACATCAGCACACCCAGGATCAGCGGGAAATAGCCCGGGCCCATGCGGGCACCGGTGCCGACGGTGTAGTTGGTAGCGCCGATCGCAAAAGCGAGGCCGATAACCAAAAACATCACGCCCGAAAAAAAGTCTTTCTGACTCTTGATTTTCACGAGAATGTCTCCTTACGGAATCACGACCCGGCGATTTTGCGTTCAGAAAAACTGTGTCTGGATGTGGATTCCACCTACAAAGGGCATACCCTCATGTCCTACCCGCATGAATGAAAAAGGGTGCCAGCAGGGGGCACCCGATCCATCCATGTCAAAGGCCTGCGCAAGAGCAGGCACTCACGCTCCAACCCACCAATCGACTGCCCGTCATCCCAGCAAGGGCGTGCTGGCCATGACCTCGTCCAGCGTGGTCACGCCTTCGGCCACGCGCAGGGCACCTGCCAGGCGCAGCGGGCGCATGCCGTCCTGCACGGCCTGGCGGCGCAGCGCATCCATGGAAGGCGAGGTGTGGACCTGCTGCTTGAGCGCCTCGCTCACGGTCAGCAGCTCGTACAGGCCCATGCGCCCGCGAAAGCCCGTCATGCGGCACTCCACGCAGCCCACGGGCTTGTAGGGCTGGTAGCTGCCTGACAGTTTCCAGGGCCGCACGGCCTCGGCCAGCGTGGCGGCCGAGGTCTCCTCGTCGCGCTGCTTGCACTGCGGGCACAGCGTGCGCACCAGGCGCTGGGCCAGCACACCGAGCAGCGTGGCATTGATCAGGTAGGGCGGCACGCCCAGCTCCATCAGCCGGCTCACGGCGCTGGGCGCATCGTTGGTGTGCAGCGTGGAGAACACCAGGTGGCCGGTCAGCGCGGCCTGCACGGCCATTTCGGCGGTGGCCAGGTCGCGGATTTCGCCCACCATGATGATGTCCGGGTCCTGGCGCATCAGCGAGCGCAGTCCCTCGGTGAAGCCGAAGTCCAGCTGAGGCTGCACCTGGGTCTGGTTGAAGCTGGGCTCGATCATTTCGATCGGGTCTTCCACGGTGCTGACATTGACCGCCTCCGTGGCCACCCGCTTGAGCGTGGAGTACAGCGTGGTGGTCTTGCCCGAGCCCGTGGGCCCGGTCACGAGGATGATGCCGTGCGGGCGGCGCACCAGCTCGTTCCAGCGCTGGGCGTCATGGCTGGTGAAGCCCAGTGCATCCAGGTCCTTGACCGTGTTGTCGGGATCGAAGATCCGCATCACCAGCTTCTCGCCAAAGGCCGTGGGCAGCGTGGACAGGCGCATTTCCACCTCGTCACCGCGCGGGTTGCGGGTCTTGATGCGGCCATCCTGCGGGCGGCGCTTTTCCACCACGTCCATGCGCCCCAGCAGCTTCACGCGCGAGACCATGGCATTGAGCACGCCCATGGGCACCTGGTAGACCGGGTGGAGCACGCCGTCGATGCGAAAACGGATCACGCCCTGCTCGCGCCGGGGCTCCATGTGGATGTCGCTGGCGCGCTGGTCGAAGGCGTATTGCCACAGCCAGTCCACCACGCGCACCACGCCCTGGTCATTGGCGTCGAGCTGCTTGCTGCTGTTGCCCAGCTCCACCAGTTGCTCGAAGCTGGCCGCGCTGGCTGCGCCGCCCGCCTTCTCGGCTGCGCGCACCGATTTGGCCAGCGCAAAGAATTCGCCCGTGTAGCGCTTGAGGTCCAGCGGACTGGCCAGCACGCGACGCACCTTGCGGCGCGCCTGGCGCTCGACCTCGGCCACCCAGTCGTCGATGAAGGGCTCGGCCGTGGCCACCACCACTTCCTGCGGCGATACCTGCACGGGCAGCACCTTGTGGCGCTCGGCATAGCTGGCGCTCATGATTTCGCCGACGCGGCCCGCATCCACGCGCAGCGGGTCGATGCGCAGGTAGGCCATGCCGCTGCGGGTTGCCAGGTACTGGGTCAGCTCCTCGATGTCCAGCGCGCGCCCGTCGCCGGCGCGGGCCATGCCCACGTTGGCCAGCCGGACCAGCGGGTGCTGGGTGCTCTCGGCCTGCGAGCAGCGCGCCACGGTGCGCTGGGCCTCTTCGGCCGTGATCACGCCATCGGCCAGCAGCCACTGCACCAGCCTGCGCCAGTCCAGGGGCCCCGAAGGATTGCTTGGAACAACGGCGGGTTTGGGCTGCGTGGTGGAGGTCGGATCGGACATGGCGTTGGGCCGGAAGCTGAACTGCGCCCTATGGTAAGCCTGCCGGCCGCCCTGCCCGGCCAGCCCCGCTCTACCAGGGCCGTTCTACCAGGGCCGCACGAAGATCTTGGGCCAGCGCGTCGTGGGCAGGTCCCAGCGGGCCTGCACCTGGGCGCTGGCAGCCTGCAGCGCGGCGGGGTCGAGCGCGCGCGGCGTGCGCTGGGCCAGCACCACGGTGTTGCCCTCGCGCGTGGGGCGGAAGGCCCACATGGCCTCTTCGCCAAAGGCTTCGGCCATGCGCGCCAGGCTGCGCTCGTAGCTGGAGGTGCGGCCGAACAGGTTGACGGTCATGATGCCGTCCTCGGTCAGCAGATTGCGGCAGTCGGCATAGAACTCGGCGCTGTCCAGCACGGGCGCGGCCGCATCGTGGTCGTAGAGATCAACGGCCAGCGCATCGACCGTGCCCAGCCACTGGCTCTTGCGGATTTCCTGGGCCGCATCGGCCAGCACCACGCGCAGCGTGTCGCTGTCGGGCGGCAGCTTGAACCAGCTGCGGCACACGGCCAGCACCTGCGGGTTCAGCTCGATGGCCGTGGTGCGCATGCGCAGCTTCTTGTGGCAGAACTTGGTGATGGCCGCGGCGCCCAGGCCCAGCTGCATGGCATGGCGGCCGGCCACGCTGGCGGGCTCCATGAACAGCAGCCAGCCCATCATGCGCTGCACGTATTCGAGCTCGATCTCGAACGGCTCGCGTATGCGCATGGAGCCCTGGATCCAGGGCGTGCCCAGGTGCAGGTGGCGCACATCGCCATCGTCGGAGACGCTGACTTCGGGCAGCTCGGCGTCTGCGGCGGTGGTGGCGCTGGAGGAAGAGGATGGGGCTGCCTTGGCGGCGCCGCGGGTCTTGCGTATCACGTCGGGAACAGTCAAAAAATCAGAGCAATTGATGGGCAGCCAGCGCCTCGCGCCAGGCCTGTACCTTGCGCGCGAAACTCCAGCTCGCGTTGGCCGGGCTGGTCGATGGCAGCTTCACGGCGGCCAGGCCCAGGGCCTGCGTGCGGCCGGCGTGCTTGTAGCTCTCGCCACCGTTGTGCAGGGCCAGCGCCAGTCGGGGGCAATGCGTGCGCAGCGCCACGAAATCATTCACCTCGGCCGCGCGGATGGCGCTGTCCAGGCTGCCTTCGCGCTCGCAGCTGGCATACACGTCCCACAGGCCCAGGCCGCGGGCCAGCAGCCATTCGCAGCGGCCCGCATAGTCGTCGCGGCCGGGCTGCGGATGCCCGGGCCACAGGGCCTGGAGCAAGGGCCAGAACTGGTTTTGCGGATGGGCATAGTACTGCTGCAATTGCAGCGATCGCAGGCCCGGAAAGCTGCCCAGCACCAGGGCCCGGGTCCGCGCATCGGCCACCGGCGCCAGGCCCTGCCAGCGCGGGGCGCCGGGGGGCGGCAGGTCGGGAACGGTCAAGGACATGGCCGGCATTGTCGCCCAGCGGTCGCCGGGCTGCTGGCAGCGGGCGGCAAGACCGCTCAGGTTCAGGTTCCGCTCAAGCCTGGTTCAGGCCATGGCGGGCAGGCCTCGCAGCGCGGCACGCGCGTTGCGGCCCGTGGCCTCGGCCAGGGCCTGGGGCGTGATGCCGCGCAACTGCGCAATCACGTCCGCAATGCGTGCCAGCTCGGCCGGCGTGTTGCGGCCCTGGGCCTGGCCCTGGGCACGCTGCCCGGCCGTGGTGTAGAGCCAGTGCGGCGGAATGTCGGGGGCATCGGTTTCCAGCACCAGCGCATCCAGCGGCAGGGCGGCTGCCAGCTCGCGCAGCTTGAGCGCCCGGTCATAGGTCAAGGCCCCGCCAAAGCCCAGCTTGAAGCCCAGGTCGATGAAGGCCTGGGCCTGCTGCACGCTGCCGTTGAAGGCATGGGCAATGCCGCCCGCCACAGGCCGCGCGCGCAGGGTCTTGAGCAGCCGGTCGCTGGATTTGCGCACATGCAGGATGACGGGCAGGTCGAACTCGCGCGCCAGCGCGATCTGCTGCTCGTAGAACCAGATCTGCCGGTCCGCATCCAGCCCGGGCACGAAGAAGTCCAGGCCGATCTCGCCCACGGCCACCAGTTGCGCATCGCCGCGCAACCGCGCCAGCGTCTCGCGCAATGCGGCAATGTCCTGCTCGCGGGCATTGGGCGTGTACAGCGGATGGATGCCCAGCGCATAGCTATCGCCATGGCGCCGCGCCAGCGCCACCACCGCGTCCCAGTGCTCGCGCGCCACGGCCGGAATCACCAGATGCGCAACGCCTGCCTCGGCCGCCTGCGCGCGCACGGCATCGCGGTCGGCATCGAATTCAGGGGCGTCAAGGTGGCAATGGGTGTCTATCCAGGCGGGCATGGCCGCATCATGCCACCGGCCTGCACCCGGCCCGCCAGAGGCAGGCAATGCGAAAACCAAGGGCAAACCCTGGGCTTATTGCGAGCTGGCTCCGTTTGACAAAATCAATACCCGAAACACTTGGCGGTCCATATAAATACATAAAGAAACATTTACATCCCCGCGTCGAGCTCTCGCAACACCGGCAGGCATTCTTTGGAGAGAGGAATTTCCCATGAAGCGCTCAGCATGGAGTCGGATCCTGGACCTGGGTGGCGCACGCCGCCAGGCGGAACTGGATGGGCAGTTGGCAGCCATCCACAAGTCCCAGGCCGTGATCGAGTTCGATCTGCAAGGCCATGTGCTGGCCGCCAACCAGAACTTCCTGGACACCATGGGCTATGAGGAAGGCGAGGTCATCGGCCAGCACCACCGCATGTTCGTGGACCACCAGATGAGCGATTCGCCCGAGTACGCCGCGTTCTGGCAGCGCCTGGGCAGCGGCATCCACGACGCGGGACGCTACCGCCGCATTGCCAAGGACGGGCGCGATGTCTGGCTGCAGGCCAGCTACAACCCCATCTTCGATCGCCATGGCAGGCCCTTCAAGGTGGTGAAGTACGCCACCGACATCACCGAGCAGCAGCGCCGCAACGCCGACGCCGAAGGCCAGCTGGCCGCCATCTCCAAGGTGCAGGCCATCATCGAGTTCGACCTGCAGGGCAACATCCTGCATGCCAACCGCCTGTTCCTGCAGGCCATGGGCTACACGCTGGATGAGGTCGTCGGGCGGCACCACAGCATGTTCGTCCAGCCCCATGAACGCCACAGCCCCGAATATGCGCAGTTCTGGCGCAAGCTGGCCAGCGGCCAGCACGATGCGGGCCAGTACCTGCGCATCGGCAAGCACGGCCGCCAGGTCTGGATCGAGGCCAGCTACAACCCCATCCTCGACGCCGATGGCCGGCCGTTCAAGGTGGTCAAGTACGCCCGCGATATCACGCGCCGCTTCACGGCCGCGCAGACCCTGGGCGAGGCCATGCAGGGCCTGAGCGAAAGCGCCGAGCACGCAGGCCAGGCCAACGAACTGGCACGCCAGGCCTGCCTGGTGGCCGAGCAGGGCGGACGCACGGTGCACGAGGTGATGGGCACCATGGAGTCCATCAGCGCCAGCTCGCGCAAGATCAGCGACATCATCGGCGTGATGGACGGCATCGCCTTCCAGACCAATATCCTCGCGCTCAACGCTGCCGTGGAGGCGGCCCGCGCAGGCGAGCAGGGCCGGGGCTTTGCCGTGGTGGCGGGCGAGGTACGGGCACTGGCACAGAACAGCGCCGCCGCCGCCAAGGAAATCAAGCAGCTCATCCACACCTCGGTGGAGCAGGTGGCACTGGGCGCCAATCAGGTGCGCCAGGCCGGCGGCACCATGCAGGAGATCGTGGACTCCTCCCACCAGGTCACGGCCATCATGGGCGATGTGGTGCAGGCATCCATGGCCCAGTCGGCACGCCTGCGCGAGGTGACGGCCGACCTGACGGCACAGAGCGCGGCCGTCGCGGATGCATCCAGGGAACAGGTGCAGCGCAAGCCGCTGCCGGCATCCATCGTTCCCGCTGCGCCGCAGATCAAGTCGGCCCCGGCAGCGGCCGTGCTGCCCGTTGGTGCCCAGCGCCTGCCGGGCACCTTGCTGCGCATGGCCTGAGGCCAGACTCAGGCCTGCCGGTCAGGCCAGTTGGCCCTGCACCAGGCGCACCATGCGGTCGCAGCGCGCCGCCAGCTGCTCATCGTGGGTGACCATGACGAAGGCCGTGCCATGGCTGCGCGCCAGCTCCAGCATCAGGCGGAACACGGTGTCGGCCGTGCTGCGGTCCAGGTTGCCGGTGGGCTCGTCGGCCAGCACGCAGGCCGGCTGGGTGACCAGGGCACGGGCAATGGCCACGCGCTGGCGCTCGCCCCCCGACAGTTCGGCCGGACGGTGCAGCATGCGTTCGCCCAGGCCCACGGCCGCCAGCATGCGTGCGGCGCGCTCCATGCACTCGGCCCTGTCGTCGCGGCGTATGCGCAGCGGCATGGCCACGTTGTCCTGGGCGCTGAATTCGGGCAGCAGATGGTGGAACTGGTAGATGAAGCCCAGGTGCCGGTTGCGCAGCGCGCCCTGCTTCTGGGCGCTGAGTTCATGCAGGGGCTCGCCCTTGAGGGTGACACTGCCGCTGGTGGGGGCGTCCAGCCCGCCCAGCAGGTGCAGCAGCGTGCTCTTGCCCGAGCCCGAGGCGCCGACAATGGCCAGCGTCTCGCCCGCACGCACCTGCAGGTCGACACCTGCCAGCACCTGCACGTTGAGCCGTCCTTCGGCGAAGCGCTTGGTCAGGCCGCGCGCATCCAGGACCACGGCGCCCTGCTGGGACACTTCGAAACCGGGCATCACATTCACTTCATTCATAGCGCAGCGCCTCGGCGGGGTTCACGCGGCTGGCGCGCCAGCTGGGATAGATGGTGGCGACAAAGGCCAGGACCAGGGAGATCACGGCGATGGGCATGATGTCGCTGTACTGCGGATCGCTGGGCATCTTGCTGATCAGGTAGATGTCCTTGGGCAGGAAGTTGGCGTGCAGCAGGCGCTCGATGGCCGGCACGATGACATCGATGTTGAAGGCGATGCCCAGGCCCAGCAGCAGGCCCGCGAAGGTGCCGATGACGCCCACCATGGCGCCCTGCACCATGAAGATGCCCATGATGCTGGACGGCGAGGCGCCCAGCGTGCGCAGGATGGCGATGTCGGCGCGCTTGTCGGTCACCGTCATCACCAGCGTGGACACCAGGTTGAACGCGGCCACGGCGACGATGAGCGTGAGGATGATGAACATCATGCGTTTTTCCAGCTGCACGGCCGCGAACCAGGTGCGGTTCTGCTGGGTCCAGTCGCGGATCAGCAGGCGGTCGGTGATGGTGTGGGCCAGTTCCATGGCCACGCGCGGCGCCTCGTGCAGGTCCTTGAGCTTCAGGCGGATGCCAGTCGGCCCTTCCAGGCGGAACAGGCGCTGCGCGTCCTCGTAATGCATCATCACCAGGGCCGAGTCGTATTCGTAGTGGCCGGAGTCGAAGGTGCCGACCACATGCATCTGCTTGAGGCGCGGCACCACGCCGGCCGGCGTGACCTGGCCGCCCGGGGCGATCAGCGTGACCATGTCGCCCTGGCGCACGCCCAGCGAGCGCGCCAGCTCCACGCCCAGCACCACGTTGAATTCACCGGGCAACAGGCGCTTGAGCACCTCGGCATTGGTGGCGGCCACATCGGTGACCTCGCCCTCGCGCGCCGGATCGATGCCGCGCACCAGGGTGCCCTTCATGTCCTCGCCACGCGCCAGCAGCGCCTGGGCCGCGACGAACGGGGCAGCGCCCAGCACGTCGGGGTTGGCGCGCGCCTCGCGCATGGTGCGCTCCAGATCGGGCAGCGCCGCACCCTGGGGCGCGAAGATCTCGATGTGCGAGACCACGCTGAGCATGCGGTCGCGCACTTCCTTCTGGAAGCCGTTCATCACGCTGAGCACGATGATCAGCGCCGCCACACCGAGGGCGATGCCCAGCATGGAGACGCCGGAGATGAACGAGATGAAGCCGTTGCGGCGCGTGGCACGCCCCGCCCGGGTGTAGCGCCAGCCGACGGCCAGTTCGTAGGGAAATTGCATGGGCATGCATTGTGTCATCGCCCACAGGCCCTGCATGGCGGCAGGCTTTGCCGTCGGCGTGTCAGCGCCGGTGCCGTCCGCGGTCCACACGCGGCAGGGCGTCGTAGCGGCCCTCTGCTTCCAGCGTCAGCGCATGGCGCTGCAGCCTGGCCAGCAAGGTATCGAATTGTGCGAGCTCCTCGTCGCTGAGCACGGACACCAGGTCCAGATGGATCTGGGCCATGCGCGGCAGGATCAGGCCGTACATGCGCCGCCCCTCGGCGGTCAGCGACACGGCCACGCGGCGGCGGTCGCCGGGCATGGGGCTGCGCTGCACCCAGCCCTTTTCCTCCAGCCCGCTGAGGGCGCGCGAGGTGCGTGCGCGGTCCAGCTGCGCGCGTTCGGCCAGCTCCGACGACAGCAGGCCCTCGTTGGCAGCCACCGTGGCCATCACGCCCCACTCGCGGCGCGTGATGCCGAAATGCGCCTCGCACATGCGCATGGCCACGCCGCCCGCTGCACCGAAGTAGCGGTTGATGCGAAACAGCAGCATCTGCTGGATGGAGGTGGGAGCGGGACGGGTATTCACGGGGAACAGTTGATTAGATCAATTGCTGCGGGGACTTCTACAGTGGCCCCGTCCGGAAAGGAGACAACGGGAGCCACCGTCCGGAGCCGGCCTGGGGATTCTCGCAAAGCCCGGCGCCCCCGCAGCGCAGAAAGTTCACCACCATGTTTTCCCTGTTCCAAGCCACCCATGCCTTGCGCAGCCCGCTGCTGCGGGCCGGCCTGGCCCTTCTGCTGGGCCTGGGCTCCGGCGCTGGCGCCCGGGCCGATGCGGCCGCCGATGCCGCGGCCTGGCCCGCCAAACCCGTGCGCATCGTCGTCGCCTTCGCGCCCGCCGGCGCTGCCGACATCCTGGCGCGCAGCCTGGGCGAGGTACTGCAGCGTGAACTCAAACAGCCCTTCGTCGTGGACAACCGGCCCGGCGCGGGCGGCAACATCGGCACCGACAACGCGGCCAAGGCGCCCGGCGACGGCTACACGCTGCTGGTCGGCATCGACACGACCTTCACCGTCAATCCCTTCATCTACAAGAGCATGCCGTTCAAGGGCACGGACCTGCGTCCCGTGATGATGATCGCCTCGCAGGGAATGATGGTGGCCGTGAATCCCCGCACCGGCCTCAGGACCCTGGACCAGTTCATCGCCCAGGGCAAGAGAAGCGGCCTGACGCTGGGCTCGGCCGGCTACGGCACGCCGGGCCACCTGGCCTCGGCCATCCTCACCCATGCCACGGGCGCCAAGGTCAGCCACGTGCCCTACAAGGGCAACGCCCCGGCCAGCACGGCCGTGCTGGCGGGCGAGGTGGACGGCGGCATCATCAGCTCCTCGGCCATGCTGGGCCAGGTGGCGGCCGGCAAGGTCGTGCCGCTGGCCGTGACCACGCGCCAGCGCAACCCGCTGGTGCCCGGCGTGCCCACCGTGGGCGAACTGGGCCACAAGGACCTGGAGCAGGAAGTGCTCTTCGCCCTGTGGGTGCCTGCCGCCACGCCCGAGCCCCTGGTCGCAAGAATCCAGTCCGCGCTGGAAAAGGCCATGAAGGATCCGGCCCTGCGCGAGCGCATGCGCGCCAACGACCTGTACTACGAAGGCCTGACCGGCCCGGCCGCCGCCGAACGCATACAGGCGCTAGCCGACCGCTACCGGACCGTGATCCAGTCCACCGGAATGAAGATGGAATGAGCGCCGCCGCTTCCCGTCCACGACCCTGCACAGAGCGCATGTCCATGTCCCGTCCCAATATCCTCTTCATCGTGGCCGACGACCTCGGCTATGCCGACCTCGGCTGCTACGGCGGTCGCGCGGCCGACTTCGGAGCGGTGTCCCCGGTGCTTGACCGCCTGGCCGCCGGCGGCCTCAGGCTCACCCAGGGCTATGCCAACTCGCCCGTGTGCTCTCCCACGCGCTTTGCCCTGGCCACGGCGCGCTACCAGTACCGCCTGCGCGGTGCGGCCGAGGAGCCCATCAACAGCAAGACACGCGGCACGCCGCTGGGCGAGAAGCTGGGCCTGCCGCCGGACATGCCCACCGTCGCCTCCATGCTCAGGGATGCGGGCTACCGCACGGCGCTGATCGGCAAATGGCACCTGGGCTACCCGCCGCACTTCGGCCCGCTGCGCTCGGGCTACGAGGAATACTTCGGCCCCATGTCGGGCGGCGTGGACTACTTCACCCACCTGAGCAGCTCGGGCCAGCACGACCTGTGGGTGGGCGAGGAGGAGCACCATGACGAGGGCTACCTGACCGACCTGCTGTCGCAGCGCAGCGTGGACTTCGTCCACCGCATGGCCCAAGGCGATGCGCCCTTCTTCCTGAGCCTGCACTACACGGCGCCGCACTGGCCCTGGGAAACGCGCGATGACCGCAGCACGGCCGAGGCGCTGGGCGCAGGCATTGCCCACCTGGACGGCGGCAACATCCACCAGTACCGCCGCATGATCCACCACATGGACGAAGGCATAGGCTGGATCGTCGAGGCGCTGCGCGCCAACGGGCAGCTGGACAACACCCTCATCGTCTTCACCAGCGACAACGGCGGCGAACGCTTCTCCGACAACTGGCCCCTGGTCGGCGGCAAGATGGACCTGACCGAGGGCGGCATACGCGTGCCCTGGATTGCGCACTGGCCGGCCGTCATCGCACCGGGCCGCAGCAGCCCCCAGCACTGCATGAGCATGGACTGGTCGGCCACGGTGCTGGATGCCGCCGGCGTGCAGGCGCCAGAGGGCCATGCGCTGGACGGCATCTCGCTGCTGCCCGTGCTGCGCGCCGAAGATGCCGAATTCCCGCGCACCCTGCACTGGCGCATGAAGCACCGGGGCCAGCGCGCGCTGCGCGATGGCGACTGGAAGTACCTGCGCGTGGACGGCATCGACTACCTGTTCGACCTTGCGGCCGACGAGCGCGAGCGCGCCAACCAGGCAGTGCGCGCGCCCGAGCGTCTGGCCGCCATGCGCAGCGCCTGGGAAGACTGGAACCAGGGCATGCCGCCCATCCCCGAGGACGCCACGGTCAGCCTGGTCTCTTCGGCCCGGGACATGCCCCAGCGCTGAACCGCGCTCCAAGGGGAAAAACGAAGGCGCCGGCACTGCGGCACCCCATGCCCGACAATAGCGGCCATGCTTTTGACCGCGCCCCTGGTGTCCTCCACCCAAGCCCCGCTGGAGGAAACGACCGAATGGATCATTCCCTATGCCGGCGGTCCGTCCTCGGATGCAGCGGATGACGCTGCCGTCGCGGCCGTCTGGGGCGGACTGGAGTTGCCCCATCTCCAATCCCTGCTGGCGTTGATGCAGCCCGCGCCCGCACAGACCGGCACGGAGATGGATTTTTCTCCCCCCCACGAACGCGCCCTGGCGCGCTCGCTGGGCCTGCCCGATGCGCCGGGCCTGATTGCCTGGGCCGCCTGGCAGGCCGGTGAGACAGCGCAGGCCTGCGCCTATGTCACGCCCTGCCACTGGCACATAGGCGCAGACCAGGTGCACCAGAGCGATCCCGCCACCACACCCCTCAGCGATGAGGAATCCCGCCAGCTGCTGGCCCTGCTGGCGCCCTGGTTCGCTGACGACGGCATCGTGCTGGAGTACCAGCAGCCGCAGCGCTGGCTGGCGCGCGGTGCGCTGTTCGATGACCTGGCCACGGCCTCCATGGACCGCGTCATCGGCCGCGACGTGCGGCCCTGGCTGCCCGACGCGCAGCAGGCACGCGCCCTGCACCGCCTGCAAAGCGAGGTGCAGATGCTGCTCTACACCCATGTCTTCAACGACGCCCGCGCCGCGCGCGGCCAGGTGCCCATCAACGCCTTCTGGGTCCACGGCGCCGGGCGCCTGCAGCCCGGCACGGCCACCGGCGCCAAGGCCGCCGTGCAATGCCTGGACGACCTTCACTCCGCAGCCCTGCAGGGCAACCCCGCTGCGTGGCGCGAGGCGTGGAAGGCGCTGGACGCCGGGCTCATCGCCCGCCTGCTGGAGCGCGTGCGCGCAGGCCACCCACTCACGCTGACGCTGTGCGGCGAACGCCATGCCATCGCATGGAGCAGCCGCCCGCCGCGCTGGCTGGACAGGCTGACGGGCCTTTTCGGCCCCCGCGCCCTGCCCGACCTGGGCCGCATGCTCTGACACATTGCCCATGAAAATCATCCCCCGCGAGATCCCTGCGCAGCAGGCCTCGGCACTGCGCCAGGCCGGCGTCCACCCTCTGCTGGCCCAGCTCTACGCCGCACGCGGCGTGTGTTCCGCCGACGAACTGGACGACACGCCTGCGCGCCTGCTGGCCCCCTCGGGCCTGCTGGGCATGGAGGCCGCCGTGCGGCTGCTGGCCGATGCCATAGAGCGCGGCCTGCGCCTGTGCATCGTGGCCGACTACGACTGCGACGGCGCCACCGCCTGCGCCGTAGGCTGGCGCGGCCTGCGCATGCTGGGCGCGACCGAGGTCAGCTACCTGGTGCCCGACCGCGTGGTGGACGGCTACGGCCTGACGCCGCCCATCGCACGCCGCGTCAAGGAAACCGGCGCCGAGGTGATGGTCACCGTGGACAACGGCATTGCCAGCGTCGAAGGCGTGGCCGAGGCCAAGGCCCTGGGCCTGCAGGTGGTAGTCACCGACCACCACCTGCCCGGCAACCACCTGCCGCTGGCCGATGCCATCGTCAACCCCAACCAGCCCGGCTGCAGCTTCGAGAGCAAGTCCATGGCCGGTGTCGGCGTGATGTTCTACGTGCTGCTGGCCCTGCGTGCCGAGCTGCGCGCGCGCGGCCGCTTCGACAAGGCCAGCCAGCCCCGGCTGGAGGCCCTGCTGCCCCTGGTCGCCCTGGGCACGGTGGCCGACGTGGTCCGGCTGGACGCCAACAACCGCCGGCTGGTCGCCCTGGGCCTGAAGCAGATCCGCCGGGGCCAGATGCAGCCGGGCCTACTGGCCCTGTTCGAAGCCGCTGGCCGCAAGGCCTTTGCGGCCACCACGTTCGACTTCGGCTTTGCCCTGGGCCCGCGCATCAATGCCGCAGGCCGGCTGTCCGACATGACCATCGGCATCGAGTGCCTGACCACGGACGATGCGGGCCGCGCCGCCAACCTGGCGCAGATGCTGGACGCCATCAACCGCGAACGCCGCGAACTGGAAGGCGGCATGCGCGAGCAGGCCCTGCTCATGGCCGAAGGCCTGTGCGAGGACGGCATGACGCCGCCGGCCGCCATCAGCGTGTTCGACCCCGACTTCCACGAGGGCGTGGTCGGCATCGTGGCCTCGCGCATCAAGGACCGCATGCACCGGCCCAGCTTCGTCTTCGCCGCCAGCGGCGCGCCGGGGCACGAGCATGAACTCAAGGGCTCGGGCCGCTCCATTCCCGGCTTTCACCTGCGCGACGCGCTGGACCTGGTATCCAAGCGCCACCCGGGCCTGCTGCTGCGCTTTGGCGGCCACGCCATGGCGGCCGGCTGCACCATTGCCGAGGCCGGTTTCGCGGTGTTCGAGAAGGCCCTGGCCCAGGTAGCACAGGAATGGCTGGACGCGGCCACGCTGACGCGCCGCATAGAGACCGACGGACCGCTGGACCCGGATTTCCGCAAGCCCGAAATGGTCGAGCAGCTCAATCTCGCGGTCTGGGGCCAGGGCTTTGCCCCGCCCACCTTCAGCGAACAGCTGGAAGTGCTGTCACAGCGCCTGGTCGGTGAAAAGCACCTGAAACTGCAATTGCGCCATCAGGGCGAAACCGTGGACGGAATCTGGTTCGGCCATACCGACCCGCTGCCGCCATCGGCCTGCATTGCCTTTCGCATGGACATCAATGAATGGCGCGGAGAGCGCAAGGTGCAATTCCTGATCGAGGGAGTGCATTCGGACGCGTCCTAGAGACCCGGGGCGCCATTCACGGTGCCCCTCGGTTAATATCCCCGGTTTTTGCAACAAATTATTGCAAATTCATTCCAAGAAAACCGGGGAAATACTCATGACCTCTCGCCTGTGGCCTTGCACGGCCATTGCCATTACCCTGGCCGCCGGCCTTTCCGGCTGCTCCACCACCGAGCAATCGCGCACGCTTGAAACAGCCAAGCCCGCCTCTGCATCCAGCGCCTATCAAGGCCCGCGCAGCCCCATTTCCGTGGGCAAATTCGACAACCGCTCCAGCTTTCAGCGCGGCATTTTCTCGGACGGCGTCGATCGCCTCGGTGGCCAGGCCAGAACCATCTTGGTAACCCACCTGCAGCAAAGCGGCCGATTCAGCGTGCTGGACCGCGACAACATGTCCGAGACCCGCCAGGAAGCGGGCTTCAACAAGCAGGAGCAAGCGATCAAGGGCGCCACCTACGTCGTGACCGGCGACGTGAGCGAGTTCGGCCGCAAGGTGGTCGGGGACCGCCAGTTCTTCGGCGTGCTCGGCCGTGGCAAGGAGCAGGTGGCCTATGCCAAGGTCAGCCTGAACATCGTCCGGGTGCAGACCTCCGAAGTCGTCTATTCGGTGCAGGGTGCCGGCGAATACAGCCTGTCGAACCGCGAAATCGTGGGATTCGGCAGCACGGCCGGCTATGACTCCACGCTCAACGGCAAGGTACTGGATCTGGCCATCCGCGAAGCCGTGGACAAGCTGGCGGCCGGCATTGACAGCGGCGCATGGAAGCCCGCGCAATGAAGCGCCCCGTCCATTCGGCAACGGCCCTGGCCGCGCTGGCCATCTGCGCCACGTTGGCCGGCTGCGCCGCGCCGCGCCAGCCGCTGTATGCCTGGAATGACTACCAGCCCCAGGTCTACCAATACCTCAAGGATGACGGCAGTACCGGCGCCGAGGACCAATTGCTCAAGCTGGAAGAAGCCCGCCTGAAGGTACAGGCCGAGGGAAAGGCACTGCCGCCCGGCTACCGCGCCCATATGGCCATGCTCTATTCCCGGACCGGCAACAACGAAAAGACGGTGGAGCAACTGGCCGAGGAAAAACAGCATTTCCCAGAGTCCGCCACCTTCATGGACACGCTGCTGCAAACCTTCACGGCCCGCAAGAATTGACATGCGCCTGACCGATCACATCAAGACCCTGGCTCTTGCCATGACCGTGGCGCTGACCGGGTGCGCCACCACCGCGCCCTATGACTATTCGGCGCTGCGGGCATCCAAGCCTGCCTCCATCCTGGTCATGCCTGCGCTGAACCAGTCCCCGGAAGTGAATGCACCGGCGGGCGTGCTGTCCCAGATCACGCTGCCGCTGGCCGAGGCCGGCTACTACGTTCTGCCCGTGGCTGTCACCGAGGAAATGTTCCGCCAGAACGGCATCGTCAGCGCCGACGACGCCCAGGAACTGCCCGTGGCCAAGCTCCGTGAAATCTTTGGCGCCGATGCGGCCCTGTACCTGAACATCCGCAATTACGGCACCAGCTATGCGGTGATCAGCAGCGCCTCCGTGGTCACGCTGGAGGCCAGGCTGGTGGACCTGCGCACCGGCACCCAGCTGTGGGATGGCAGTGCCACGGCCTCCAGCGCCGAAGGACAAAGCTCAGGCGGCGGACTGGTCGGCATCCTGGTGACGGCACTGCTCAACCAGATCCTGGACACCATGAACGACCGCAGCGTGCAGATCGCCTCCATCGCCAACCAGCGCCTGCTGTCGCCCATGGCGCAGCGCGGACTGCTGCCAGGCCCGCGCTCGCCCGACTACGGCAAGCCGCGCAACTGACGAAGGCCTGCAGGCCGGCGCTGACTTGCACGCCGGCCTGCATCCCCGCTCCTCCCGCTCAGAAGGTCTCCCAGTCGTCGTCCGCCCCGGCCTTGGCTGCTGTCCTGGCGGGGGCTTTCGCCACGGGCTGCTGGATCTTCTGGGGCGCCGGTGCATTGCGCACGGCGGGCGCTGGACGTACGGGTGCCGCAGGCGCAGGGCGCACCGCAGCAGTTGCACCGGTTGCACCGATAGATGCCGGCCGGCGTGCCGCTGCGGTGGCCGGCACGTGTGCCCTGGCCGGCGCCAGTGCGCTGCCCTCCTGCCCCAGCTTGAACACCGCCACCACCTCGGACAGGCGCCGCGCCTGGTCCTGCATGGCCAGCGCAGCCGCGCTGGATTCCTCGACCAGGGCCGCGTTCTGCTGGGTCATCTGGTCGAGCTGGGTCACGGCCTGGTTGACCTGGCCGATGCCGTCGCGCTGCTCGGTGGACGAGGCCGTGATCTCGCCGATGAGGTCGCTGACGCGGCGCACGCTGGAGACGATTTCCTCCATGGAACGCCCCGCCTGCTCCACCTGCTTGGAGCCCGACTGCACGTTGTCCACGCTGGTGGTGATCAGCAGCTTGATTTCCTTGGCCGCCTCGGCGCTGCGCTGGGCCAGTGAGCGCACCTCGCCCGCCACCACGGCAAAGCCCCGGCCCTGCTCGCCAGCGCGGGCCGCTTCCACGGCGGCGTTCAGCGCCAGGATATTGGTCTGGAAGGCAATGCCGTCGATCACGCCGATGATGTCGGCGATCTTGCGGCTGCTGTCCGTGATCTGCTGCATGCTGGTAACCACCTGGGCCACCACGGCACCGCCCTGCTCGGCCGCCTGTGCGGCCGTGGCCGCCAGCTGGTTGGCCTGGCGCGCCGTGTCGGCCGACTGGGTGACGGTGGCCGTCAGCTCTTCCATGCTGGCCGCAGTCTCCTCCAGGTTGGCCGCTGTCTGCTCGGTGCGCGAGGACAGGTCCTGGTTGCCGCTGGCGATCTGGTTGGAGGCCGTGGACACGGACTCCACGCCAGAGCGCACTTCGCCCACCACGCCGCGCAGCCGCTGCGCCATGCCGTTGAGTGCGCCCAGCAGATGGCCCAGCTCATCGCCCCGGTTGCTTTGCACCGAGCCCGTGAGGTCGCCTGCGGCAATGCCGTCGGCCAGGGCCACGGCCTGGTCCAGCGGCCGCGTGATCGACCGCATGATGGCCACCCCCGTGAACAGGCCCAGGGCCACGATGACCGCACTGGCCAGCGCACCGATCCAGTACGCCTGGCGCCGATGGGCCACGCCTTCCTCGCGCGCCAGCTCGCTTTGGCGCTCCAGTTGCTGCACGAAGGCTTCCTGCGCGCTGTTGTAGCGCTCGGCCGCCGGGCGCAGCTGCTTTTCAACGATGTCGAACGTGGTGGCGAAATCGCTGGCCTTGCGCGCCTCCTGGGCCGCCGAGTTGGCCTTGAGCGTCTCGCGGCGCTCGGCCGCCACGGCGTCCAGCGCCTGCTTGGACTGCGTGCCCAGCTGCAGGTCGCCCACCTGCTTTTGCAGCACGTTGATGCGCTCTATGCCCTTGCTCATCAACGCGCGCTGCTGCGCGGCCAGCGTCTCGTCGGGCGACATGGCCGCGACGATGGAGCGCTCCACGCTCATCTGCGTCAGATGCCGCCACTCGCGCGCCAGCGTGGCGCCGCTTTGCGCGGTCATCACATCGGTGTTGATCTTCTCGTTGACCCCGTGCAGATAGACCAGGATGCCGCCGTTGACCACCAGCATGCTCACCAGCAGTCCCAGCACCAGGGCCCACAGCTTCTGGGCGACCGTGATTTGATTCAGATTCATGGAAAAACCGATCTTTTTTATAACAATGCCGGAGCCAGGCCATGGCGCCCCTGCCGCCCATCGCTCCGGAAACCATTCTTGTCCACCCTTGACGGCGCCTGGCTGATCATCGTCATGCATCCGTCACTATTGAGGCCTGTTAACCCGCACTCAGGGAAGTCCCCCAGCCGCACTGCCCGGCTCGGAAAAGCACCGACACCTACAATGGACCGGTGCCCAAGTCCTATCTGAACGCCGATCTGCATAGCCACTCCGTGGTCTCGGATGGAACGCTGACGCCGGAGCAACTGGCCGAACGCGCCGCCTCCCGGGGCGTTCAGCTGTGGGCGCTGACCGACCATGACGAAGTCGGCGGCCAGCACCGCGCCGCCGCCGCCGCGCGCGCCTGCGGCATGGACTACCTGACGGGCGCCGAGATCTCGGTGAGCTTTGCAGGTGCCACCGTGCACATCGTGGGACTGGGCTTTGACGCGGACGACCCCGCCCTGCTCGAAGGGCTGCACGCCACGCGCGACGGGCGCGGCCCACGCGCCCGCGAGATGGCCCGCCAGCTGGAGCTGGCCGGCATCGAAGGCAGCTACGAAGGCGCGCTGCGCTTCGCCGGCAATCCCGGCCTGATCTCACGCACCCATTTCGCGCGCTTTCTCGTGGAATCGGGCCGCTGCCGCGACACGGGCGAGGTGTTCCGCCACTACCTGACCGAAGGCCATCCCGGCTACGTGCCCCACACCTGGGCCCGCCTGGCCGATGCCGTGCGCTGGATCACGCAGGCCGGCGGTGTGGCGGTGATCGCCCATCCGGCCCGCTACGCGCTCACCGCCAACGAGGAATACGCGCTGTTTTCCGAGTTCAAGGCCCATGGCGGCCAGGGCGTCGAGGTCGTCACCGGCAGCCACCGGCCCAGCGAATACACCATCTATGCCGACATGGCGCGCGAATTCGGCCTGGCCGCATCGCGCGGCAGCGACTTCCACAGCCCCGAGGAATCGCACACCGATCTGGGCGACCTGCCCTACCTGCCGGGCCAGCTGACGCCGGTATGGGAACTGCTGAGCGAGCGCATACAGCTGGCCTGAGCTCCTCCCGCCAACAACGCACACCATGGTCCTACGCTTCGAAGCCCACCCCGACAATCCCCAGCCCCGTCTCATCAAGCAGGCCGCCGACATGCTGCGCCAGGGCGCCATCCTGGCCATTCCCACGGACTCCAGCTACGCGCTGGTCTGCCATCTGGACGACCGCCCTGCGGTGGAGCGGCTTCGCCGCATCCGGCAGATCAACGACAAGCACCATCTCACGCTGCTGTGCCGCGACCTGTCGGAGCTGTCCAGCTATGCGCGCGTGGACAACCGCCAGTACCGCCTGCTCAAGCTGGCCACGCCGGGGCCGTATACCTTCATCCTGGAAGCCTCCAAGGAAGTGCCCAAGCGCCTGAGCCATCCCTCGCGCAAGACCATCGGCCTGCGCGTGCCGGACCGCAAGGGCACGCAGCTGCTGCTGGAGCAACTGGGCGAGCCGCTGATCGCCACCACGCTGATCCCGCCGGGCGAGACCGAGGCCCTGCACGACGCGGACGCCATCCTGGAGCGCTTTCCCCACGAGCTTGACGCCATCGTCGATGCAGGCGCCTGCCCGTCGGAGCCGACCACCGTGATCGACCTGGTTCCCATGGCCGTGGGCAATCCGCCGACCGTGGTGCGCCAGGGACGGGGCAGCCTGGACGCCCTGGGCCTCGAGATGGCCTGACGAAGATGGCCCGAGCAGGGGCCATGCTCCGCACCGCATGAAACACAAACGCCGGGCAAGCCCGGCGTTTGTGTTGTGAAGGGACGCTGACGAGAAAGATGCAGATCAGTGCTGAGCCAATTCCAGCGACTGCAGCGACCGGGCCGCAGGAGTCGGCGCACGCTGCGGCGGCCTTCGCGAACTTGGCGAACTTGCTGCGGGCGCCACGGCAACGGACGGAGCCAGCGCAGGCCTGCCCTGCGCTGCCGAGACCCCCGCACCCGCCGCAGACTCGGGCTCGTCATCGAGCTTGAAGGCGCCCACCGCCTGCTCCAGATCCTGGGCGCGCTCGCTCAACGCCGAGGCCGCACGCGAGGCCTGCTGCACCAGGGCTGCGTTCTCCTGGGTGGCGCTGTCCATGTGGCCCACGGCGGCGTTGACTTGGGCGATGCCCTCGCTTTGCTCGCGCAGCGCCTGCGACATTTCGCCCAGCAGGCCCGAGACCTGGCCCACGGCGCCCACGATTTCCTGCATGGTGGCGCCCGCCTGGTTGACCAGGCCGGCTCCGCTTTCCACCTGGCGCACGCTGGTGGTGATCAGTTCCTTGATCTGCTTGGCGGCCTCGGCCGAGCGCCCGGCCAGGCTGCGCACCTCGCTGGCCACGACGGCAAAGCCCCGGCCCTGCTCGCCCGCACGCGCCGCCTCCACCGCCGCATTGAGCGCCAGGATATTGGTCTGGAAGGCGATGCCTTCGATGACCTGGATGATGTCCACGATCTTGCGCGAGCTGCCGCTGATGGCCTCCATGGTCTGCACCACCTCGCTCACCACGGCCCCGCCGCGCTTGGCGGTGGACGAGGCATCGACGGCCAGGCCGCTGGCCGAATGCGCGCGGTCGGCGTTCTGGCGCACGGTGGCGGTGAGCTGCTCCATGCTGGCCGCCGTCTGGGCCAGCGCCGAGACCTGGGCCTCGGTGCGGCGCGACAGGTCGGAGTTGCCGGCGTCGATCTCGCCGGCCGACAGGCCGATGGAATCCGTGGACTGCTTGATGCGGCCGACCAGCTCGGTCAGCGTGTCCTCCATGGTGCCCAGCGCGCCCAGCAGGCGGCCGAAGTCGCCTTGCAGCTCGGTCGAGAACTCCTGGCTCAAATCACCGGCCGCCACGGTCTCGGCAATCAGGATGGCCTGGCCCAGCGGCTGCACGATTCCCCGCCGCAGGCTGAACCAGGCCACCAGGGCCAGCACGCAAACGGCGGCCCCCAGCCCCAGCACCCACCAGCGCGTGTGCACCAGCGCCTGCTCGGCCACCGTGGTCGCCCCCCCGGCCGCCAGCGCCTGTTCGGCCTGCCCCAGTGAAAACACCGTGACCGCCATCATCGTGAAGACCAGCAGATTGATACCGCCGAACGCAATCACCAGCCGCCAGCCTATCGGCAGCCTGCCCAAGCCCAGTACGCCCACGTGCCACCTCTTGTACATATGGCCCGAGGGCCTTGGTGAAAAACCTGTTGAGGGAACCATCTCATCGGTGTTTCATTTTGCAACACAGAATGGGGCATTGCCAATCTGCGGGAAACCACCATATCCACGCGGCCAGAGCGCAGCGCACGGGCTCTGGCGGCTGCCAGCGGCAAGGGTGGCCAGCGTCTGAGACAATGCCCGCCGTGGACATCTCCAACCTCATCCAGACCGTACTCATCTATGCCCTGCCCGTGCTCTTCGCGATCACGGTGCACGAGGCAGCCCACGGCTATGCCGCGCGCCACTTCGGCGACAACACGGCCGCCATGATGGGACGCATCACGCTCAACCCCATCAAGCACATCGACCCCATCGGCACCATCCTGATGCCGCTGCTGCTGTACTTCGCCACCTCGGGCGCCTTTCTGTTCGGCTACGCCAAGCCCGTGCCCGTGCGCTTCGACCAGTTGCGCAACCCCAAGCGCGACATGATCTGGGTGGCCCTGGCAGGCCCGGCCTCCAATTTCGTGCAGGCCCTGCTGTGGGGCGTGCTGCTGGTGGTTCTGGTGGGATCGGGCGTGGGCGAGCGCTTCTTCATAGAAATGTGCCGCGCCGGCATCCTGGTCAATCTGGTGATGTGGGCCTTCAACCTGTTTCCGCTGCCGCCGCTGGACGGTGGCCGCATCCTGGTCGGCCTGCTGCCCTGGCGGCAGGCGCAGTGGGTGGCGCGCATCGAGCCCTGGGGCTTTTTCATCGTCATGGGCCTGGTCATCGCCGGCGTGGTCGGCAGCTTGTGGCTTCGCCCGCTGATGGACCTGGGCTACGCCGTGATCGACTTCGCGCTGACCCCGCTGATCGCGCTGCTGCGCTGAACGCGCTGCAGAACGGTCCACCGGCTGTCTCTGCGGCTCCCTGTTTTTCTTTCTTGCCTGTCGAAGCCTCCCGTCATGAGCACCATCCGTTTCCTCACCGGCATCACTCCCAGCGGAACCCCGCACCTCGGCAACTATGCCGGCATGCTGCGCCCGGCCATCGCGGCCAGCCGCTCGCGCGAGGTCGAGAACTTCTACTTCCTGGCCGACTACCACGCACTGATCAAATGCCAGGACCCGGCACGCGTGCAGCGCTCCACCATCGAGATCGCGGCCAGCTGGCTGGCGGCCGGGCTGGACCCCGAGCATGTGACCTTCTACCGCCAGTCCGACATTCCCGAGATCCCCGAGCTGTGCTGGCTGCTGACCTGCGTGACCGGCAAGGGCCTGCTCAACCGTGCCCACGCCTACAAGGCGGCCGTGGACAAGAACCACGCGGACGGCACCGAGATCGATGACGGCGTCACCGCCGGCCTGTTCATGTACCCCGTGCTCATGGCGGCCGACATCCTCGCCTTCAATGCGCACAAGGTGCCTGTGGGCCGCGACCAGGTCCAGCACATCGAGATGGCGCGCGACATGGCCTCCAGCTTCAACCACATCTACGGCGGCGAGTTCTTCACGCTGCCCGAGGCGCAGGTCGAGGAGAACGTGGCCACGCTGCCCGGCCTGGATGGCCGCAAGATGAGCAAGAGCTACAACAACACCATCCCTCTGTTCTCCTCGCGCGAGCAGCTGCGCAAGCTCATCGGCAGCATCACCACCGACTCGCGCACGCCCGGCGAGCCCAAGGAAGTCGAGGGCTCGGCCCTGTTCCAGATCTACCAGGGCTTTGCCAGCGAAGAGGAAACCGAGGCGCTGCGCCGCCAGTACGCCGAAGGCATTGCCTGGGGTGACGCCAAGCAGCAGCTGTTCGAGCGCATCGACCGCGAGCTGGCGCCCATGCGCGAGCGCTACGAGCACCTGGTGGCCCACCCTGCCGAGCTGGAGGACATCCTGCAGGCCGGCGCCGCCAAGGCCCGCCGCGAGACCCTGCCCCTGATCCGCGAACTGCGCTCGGCCGTCGGCCTGCGCAGCCTGGCACAGGCGCCCGTGGCCGCCAAGGCCAAGGCCGCCAGGCAGGCCCTGCCCCAGTTCAAGCAATACCGCGAAGCCGACGGCAAGTTCTACTTCAAGCTCGTCGCCGCCGACGGCCAGCTGCTGCTGCAAAGCCTGGGCTTCGACGCCCCCAAGGAAGCCGGCCAGGCCATTGGCCAGCTCCAAAAGGAAGGCGAGGCGGCCCTGTCCGCACTGCAGCCCCGGCTGCAGCCCGCAGACCCCCAGTTGGTGCTGGCCGCCCTGCAGCAACTGCGCGATGCCGCAGAGTAAGGGTAAGCTTCGCTTTAGAAACCGCCTATTTGCGGGCAGTCTTGCCCGCGGGCTCGGCGCCGGGATTGCGGCGCGTGCGTGAAAGGACATTTGGATGCGTATAGCTGCTCTGGACGATGATCCGCTGCAACTGGAGATGCTGCGTCAGGTCGCGCTGGAGACGGGCCACAGCTGCCACACCTACCAGACGGGCTCGGCCCTGCAACTGGAGCTTCGCCGCGAGAGCTTCGACCTGCTGATCGTGGACTGGCACCTCCCGGACATGGAAGGAACGGACCTGGTGCGATGGGCGCGTGGCCATGTCAGCCGCGAGTTGCCCATCCTCATCATCACCCACCGCAGCGAAGAGGCCGACATCGTCGAGGGCCTGTCCTGCGGCGCCGACGACTTCATGGTCAAGCCCGTGCGCCATGCCGAGCTGCGCGCGCGCATGGCCGCCCTGTTGCGCCGCGCCTATCCGGTGAACACGCAAAGCGTGCTGGAGTTCGGTCCCTACCGTTTCCTCACCACCACCAACAGCCTGGAAATGCACGGCCAGCCCATCGAGGTGACGCACCGCGAGTACACGCTGGCCCTGACCCTGTTCCAGAACCAGGGCCGGCTGCTGTCGCGCGAGCACCTGCGCGAAGCCGTGTGGGGACACAACGCCGAAGTGCAGTCGCGCTCGCTGGACACGCATATCTCGCGCCTGCGCGCCCTGCTGAACCTGCGCGCCGGACAGCCCTACGCCATCAGTGCCGTGTACGGCTATGGCTATCGCCTCGATGTGCCCGACGCAGCGCTGCAGGCGCTGCAGCAGGCATCATGACCGTACAGATGCCTGCCGCCCTGGGCAGGCCCGTATCGCGGGCCTGCATGCTGGCCGCTCTCGGCCTGCTGGGCCTGCTCGGCCTGGGCGGCGCGCAGGCCCAGATCAAACCCGTGGGCCGCAACGGCGACACGATGGCGCACCGGGTCGTCGCCGGCGACACGCTGGAGCAGCTGGCGGCCCGCTACCTGGGCGATGCCCGCCAGTGGACCGACCTGCAGCAGCACAACGGCGTGGCCAATCCCTACCGCCTGCGGCCCGGCTCCGTGCTGGAGATTCCCGTGCGCCTGCTGCGCGCCGCTGTCGCCTCCGTGGAATTCGTGCAGGGCGATGCACGCAGCACGCGCCCGCTGGACCACCTAGCCGATACGCAGGGCGCGGCCGGAGACGATGCGGGCCAGCCCCTGCGCAAGGGACAGACGCTGCAGGAAGGCGAGCGCCTGCAGCTGGCCCCGGACGCATTCGTCGCCGTGCGCCTGGCCGATGGCTCCCTGGTGCGCGTGCAGTCGCAGTCCGATGTGGTGCTGCGCCAGATGCGCCGCAAGGGCCGTGCCGGCAGCCTGCAGTCCGTACTGGACCTGCGCGAGGGCGGCGTCGAGGCCTCGGTGCCGCCCGAACCCGGCAACGCACAGCGCCGCTTCGAGATCCGCACGCCCGCTGCATCGACCAGCGTGCGCGGCACCCGTTTCCTGGTCCAGGCCGATGCCGAAGGCAGCACGGCGGCCGCCGTTGATGAAGGCACTGTCGCCGTGGGCTCCGACGCCTCAAGCGCGAACACTGGCGATGCGCTGCTGCGCCCGGGCCAGGGCGTGGCCGTGGCCGCCAATGGCCGCGTAGGCGAGCCCCGCCCCATGTTGGGTGCGCCCGACATCACGGCGTGGCCCGCGCTGGCGGAAGACGCCAACTGGATCAGCCTGCCCCTGCCCGGCTTGCCGGGCGCCGTGCGTTACCAGCTACAGCTGTCGCGCGATGCCGACATGACCCAGGTGCTGCGCAGCGCCAGCTTCCAGGCCACGGCATCGCCGCTTCGCCTGGCCGGCGTGGAGGACGGCGACTACGTGCTGTCCCTGCGCGGCATCGATGCCCAGGGCATTCCGGGCGCCGCCAGCCGCCGCGCCCTGCGCGTCAAGGCCCATCCCGTGCCGCCGCTGTATGAATCACCGCAGGCCGACGCCACCGTGGGCCTGGGCCGCGCCAGCCTGCAATGCACCCAGGTCGTGGGCGCCGCGCGCTACCGCATCCAGGTCGTCTCTGCCGATGCGCAGGCCGGCTTTGCCGAGCCCGCCATCGATGCACGCGACCTGAACGACTGCACACTGCCCGCCACCACGCTGGCCCGCCTGCCGGCCGGACGCTATCTCTGGCGTGCCGCCAGCATTCGCACGCTGGCCGATGGACAGCCCGACCAGGGCCCGTTTGCCGCAGCCCAGGCCATGCAACTGGCGGCCGTTCCGCCCCAGCCCTCGGCCAGCGCGCTGCAGATGGGCGACGGCCCGGCCGAAGGCAGCCGCCAGATCCGCTGGAGCGGCGAGCCCGGCCAGCGCTACCACGTGATGGTGGCGCGCGACCAGGAGTTCACCGCGCCGCTGGTGGACCTCTGGACCGACCAGCCGCAATGGAGCACCGAGGAGCTGGCCGCAGGCAGCTACTACCTGCGCCTGCAGATCGAGGATGCCAACGGCCTGCGCAGCGATTTCTCGGCCGCGCGCCAGTTCCGCACCGGCAGCTGGATCGTCGATGCCAGCGGCGAGATGATGCATTCGGGCAACGGAGAGCGCCTGCAGCGCCAGTAACCGTGCCCGTTCATTCCCTGACCGCGCTTGTCCACCCAGCCGCCCCTGCCTGACAGCCCCGCCACGCCGGCGCAGCCAGCGCCTGCGCGTGGCCGTGGACTGCGGCGGGACTGGCTGCTGCTGGCGGCGGGCCTGCTGTCCCTGGTGTTCTGGCTCAGCGGCGACGGGCAGCTCGACCGCATCAACGGCTTCGTCCAGGACACGGCCAGCTGGCTGCACCGCCCCAAGGCATCGCAGGACATCGTCATCGTCGCCATCGACGATGCCAGCATCGACGCCATTGGCCGCTGGCCCTGGCGCCGCGCATTGCACGCCGGCCTGCTGGAACGCATCAGCCAGGCACCGCCGCGCGCCATAGGCCTGGACGTGATGCTCAGCGAGGAAGACCTGGACTACCCCGGCGACGACCTGCTGCTGGCGCGCGTTCTGCAGCGCAGCGGCCGCACCGTCTTGCCCGTGGCGCCAGGCAGCGGCCCGCTGCCGGCCTTCGCACAGGCCGCAGCGGCGCTGGGCCACACCCAGCTGCCCGTGGACGCCGATGGCGCGGTGCGCGGCTTCCATGCCATCGAAGGCAGTGCGCAGCAGCCCTGGTGGCACATGGCGCTGGCCCTGCACTGCGTGGGCGAGAACGGCCGCGCATGCGCCCGCCCGGAGCCCGTGCCGCCCATGGACCCCGACTCGCCCTCCTGGCAACGCCGCCAGCAGGAGATCATTGCCTTTGCACAGGCCAGGCCGGAGCAAGGCGCCAGGGACCGCTCGCCCTTCACCACCTATTCCTACATCGACGTGCTGCGCGGCCGCATTCCTGCAGCGGCATTCCGCGGCAAATACGTGCTCATCGGCACGACGGCCACCGGCCTGGGCAGCCGCTTCACCGCACCGCTGGGCACCAGCGCGCGGCCCATCTCCAGCGTGGAGATGCTGGCCCATGTGCTCAACGGCAGCCTGCAGGGCTCGCATGTGCATCCCGCGTCGGCCATGCTCAACCGCGCGCTCAATGCGGCAGCCGTGCTGCTGGCCCTGCTGGCCCTGGCCTGGCTGGGCCCGTCGGGCGGCATGCTGGCCTGCGCGCTGCTGGCCCTGGCCTGCCTTTCGCTGGCCGGGCTTGCACCGCGCCTGTGGCAGGTGCAGACGGCGCCTGCAGCCGGCCTGCTGGGCCTGGCCCTGGCCTATCCGCTATGGAGCTGGCTGCGCCTGCGCGCCGCCGCGCGCTTTCTGGCGCTGGAGCTGCGCGACCTGCAGGGGCAGGGCCTGCCCACCGCGCTGCGCCTGGGCGGCGACCTGCTGGACCAGCGCATCGCGGCCGTGGAGCAGGCTTCGCGCCAACTGCGCGCCCTGCACCATTTCGTCAGCGAAAGCCTGCGCCAGCTGCCCTCGCCCACCTTTGTCTGCGACCGGCAGGGCCATGTGCTGCTGGCCAATGCCGCAGCCCACGCCTATGCGCGCAGCCTGGGGCATGGCCTCAGGGCCGGCGATGCCCTGCCCCGGCTGCTCGATGGTCTGCGGGCACTGGAGACGGCAGCCGGCGCATCCGCCGGCCAGCCCTTGCTCACGCCCGAGGCACTTGCCACCCACGGCCTGCCGCCCAGCAGCGAGGGGCGCGACCCCATGGGACGCAGCCTGATGCTGCTGACCCAGACCTTCGAGGCACCGCCCACCACGGGCTGGCTGATCACCCTGGTCGATATCAGCGATCTGCGCAGCGCCCAGGCCCAGCGCGACCTGGCCATGCAGTTCATCTCGCACGACATCCGGGCGCCCGTGGCGTCCATCATCACCTTGCTGGAGATGCAGCGCGGCGCCGTACAGGCGCCCGACCTCGGCCTCCTGCTGCCGCGCATCGAAGGCTATGCCCAGGCCTCCCTGCAGCTGGCCGACGATTTCGTGCACCTGGCACGCGCCCAGCAGCAGGCGCTGCGCCGGGAACGGCTGGACCTGGGCCTGGTGCTGGACCAAGCCGTGGAAAGCTGCTGGGCCCAGGCCTCTGCGGCCCACGTGCAGCTGGAGTTCCACCTGCCCGAACAGGAATGCCCCGTGTTGGGCGATGCGGGCATGCTCCACCGCGCGGCCGTCAACCTGATCGGCAACGCCATCAAATACGGAGCGCGCGCAGATCAGGCAAACCCCGCCACGGTGCAATGCCTGCTGCAGCAGGACGCAGGCCATTGCCGCATCACCATCCGGGACCACGGGCCCGGCATGGATGGGAAGGCCGTCGCCCGGCTGAGCCAGCCGTTCGAACGCCTGGACCATCACCAGCACCTCGACGGCGTGGGCCTGGGCCTGGCCTTCGTGCGCACCGTGGCCGCCCGACATGGCGGGCAGCTTGAGATAGAAAGCACGCCCGGCCAGGGCAGCGCCTTCAGCATCGTGCTGCCGAAAGCGGAAAAGGCCTGACCTGACCGCCCAGGGAGGCGGATACGGAAAACGAAAAAGCCCTGAAGTCTTTCAACTTCAGGGCTTTGCGTTTTTTGGTGCGGCTGGCAGGAATCGAACCCACGACCCCTTGGTTCGTAGCCAAGTACTCTATCCAGCTGAGCTACAGCCGCAACGCTTCGCATTGTAGCAGCGGGTTTTGGGGCTCCCGGACAAAAGCGCCATATTTCTGCAAAAAACCCGGCGACCGCATTCCCTGGCAACCGGGCGATGGCATCGCCATGCAGCGCCGTGCGCCCAGCAAAAAAGCCTGCCGCCCGGAAAGGCGGCAGGCTTTTCATACCAATGGATGGTAGGGCCTCCCAGAGTCGAACTGGGCACCAACGGATTATGAGTCCGCTGCTCTAACCAAGCATGAGCTAAGGCCCCTGATTCACCAAGGCAGCACGGATGCAGGCCATGGCAAACAACTATTGTAGAGCCTAACCCGCAGGACTCAGCGCTTGTGACTCAGCGCATTGCTGACGAGCTTGGAGGTGATGTCCACGATCTGGATCATGCGGTCGTAGTGCATGCGGGTGGGCCCGATCACGCCCAGCGTGCCCACCACCTTGCCGTCGAGCTCGTAGGGCGCGCTGACCACGGACAGCTCCTCAAAAGGCACGACCTGGCTTTCACCGCCGATGTAGATGCGCACGCCTTCCGCCTGGCTGGAAAAGTCCAGCAGCCTGAGGATCTGGGTCTTTTGCTCGAACAGGTCGAAGGCGCGGCGCAGATTGCCCATGTCGCTGGAGAAATCGCTGACCGACAGCAGGTTGCGCTCGCCCGCGATGACCACGTCCTCCTGGGCGCTGGTCATCGCTTCCGTGCCGATGTTGACGGCCGCCTGCATGAGCGTGGCCACCTCGCCGCGCAGCAGCTCCACCTCGCCCTTGAGGCGCTCGCGCACCTCTTCCATGGCCAGGCCCGCGTAGTGGCTGTTGAGGAAGTTGGAGGCTTCGATCAGCTGCGAGGACGAGTAGTCCACGTCGGTGAAGATGACGCGGTTTTGCACGTCACCGTCGGGCGATACGATGATGACCAGAAAACGCCGCTCCGACAGCCGCACGAATTCGATGTGCTTGAACACCGAGGTGCGGCGCGGCACCAGCACCACGCCCACGAACTGGGAAAGGCTGGACAGCAGGTTGGCGGCGTTGGCGATGACTTTCTGCGGCTGCTCGGGCGCGAGCTCGGGCGTCACGATATCGGCACGGTCTGCAGTGAGCATGGTGTCCACGAACAGCCGGTAGCCCCGGGCGGTCGGAATGCGGCCCGCCGAGGTGTGCGGGCTGATGATCAACCCCAGGTCTTCGAGGTCAGCCATCACATTGCGTATCGTGGCAGGCGACAATTCAAGCCCCGACGCACGCGACAGGGTTCGCGAGCCCACAGGCTGGCCGTCAGCGATATAACGCTCGATCAGCGCTTTGAGCAACAACTTGGCACGTTCGTCGAGCATGTGATGATTTTAATGATGTAATTTCCAGAAATGACGTCCACGTTTCGCCACGTTGCCTTGATCGGGAAGTACCACGCTCCCAGCGCAAGCGCCCCGTCCGAGAATGCCAGCAACGCGCTTGAGCGCATTGCGGACTTCCTCAGGCGCCAGGGCTGCGAAGTCGTGCTTGATACCCAATCGGCCCTGCACGCAGGGCTCACAGACTACCCCACCCTCGATGTCGATGGCCTGGGCAGGCATTGCGACCTGGGCCTGGTCGTCGGCGGCGACGGCACCATGCTCGGCGTGAGCCGGCACCTGGCGCAATACGGAACGCCCCTGATCGGGGTGAACCAGGGCCGCCTGGGCTTTGTCACCGACATCGCGCTGGAGGACTTCGAGGCCACGCTCACGCCCATGCTGCAGGGCGAATACGAGGAGGACCTGCGTCCCCTGATGTGCGCCCGCGTGATCCGCGACGGCCAGTGCGTGTTCGAGGCCCTGGCCATGAACGACGTGGTGGTCAACCGCGGCGGCACCTCGGGCATGGTGGAGCTGCGCATCGAGGTGGGTGGCCGCTTTGTCTCCAACCAGCGCGCCGACGGCCTGATCGTGGCCACGCCCACGGGCTCCACGGCCTATGCCCTGTCCGCTGGCGGGCCGATGATGCACCCTTCCATCCCCGCCTGGGTCATGGCACCCATTGCGCCGCACAACCTGTCCAACCGCCCCATCGTGCTGTCCGATGCCAACGAGGTCACGATCGAGGTCGTGGCCGGGCGCGATGTCAGCGCCAATTTCGACATGCAGTCCCTGGCCTCGCTGCAGCACGGCGACCGCATCCTCGTTAGCCGCGCCCACCACAGCGTGCGCTTTCTGCATCCCAAGGGCTGGAACTACTTCGCCACGCTGCGCAAGAAACTGGGCTGGAACGAGGGAGGCGCCTGACCATGGCGCTCAAGCGCATCGTTCTGCGCGACTTCGTGATCGTGCAGGCCCTGGATCTGGACTGGCATGCGGGCTTCACCGTGCTGACCGGGGAGACCGGCGCCGGCAAATCCATCCTGATCGACGCATTGCAGCTGGCCCTGGGCGCCCGCGCCGACGCCGACGTGGTGCGTGAAGGCTGCACCCAGGCCGACATCTGCGTGGAGTTCGACGGCTGCGCGCGGCTGCGCCCCTGGTTGGAGGCCGCAGGCCTGGCCTGCGAGGACAGCGGCCTGCTGCTGCGGCGCACGGTGGACACCCAGGGCCGCAGCCGCGCCTGGATCAACGGCACACCAGCCACGGCCACGCAGCTGCGCGCCCTGGGTGAGCAACTCATCGACATCCACGGTCAGCATGCCTGGCAAAGCCTCACGCGGCCCGATGCGGCGCGCGCGCTGCTGGACGCCTATGCGGGCATCGACAGCCGCGAGGTCCAGGGCTGCTGGAGCCGTTGGTCCCAGGCCCGGCAGGCGCTGCAGCATGCGCAATCCGCTCAGGACAGCCTGCAGCGCGAGCGCGAGCGGCTGCAGTGGCAGATCACCGAACTCGACAAGCTGGCCCCGCAGGCCGACGAGTGGGACGAGCTCAATGCCCAGCACACGCGCCTGTCCCATGCCCAGACCCTGATCGACACCGCCCAGACCACGCTGCAGATGCTGGAGGACGACGAGGCCGGCGTGATCACTCCGCTGGGCCGCGCCAGCCACCTGATCCAGAACCAGGAGCACCTGGAGCCCGACTTCCAGAACATTGCCGACGTGCTGGCCTCATGCATGGCCCAGGCGCAGGATGCGCGCCATTCGCTGCAAAGCTATCTGCGCCGCGCCGACCTGGACCCCGAGCGCCTGGCCGAGCTCGATGAACGCCTGTCGCTGTGGATGCAATTGGCGCGCCGCTACCGCCGCACGCCCGATGAATTGCCCGCGCTGCTGGCCGGATGGCGCCAGGAACTGCAGCAGCTGGACGCCGCCGTGGACATCGAGGCCCTTCATGCGGCCGAGCAATCGGCGCAGCAGCACTACCAGGCCAGCGCCCGGGTGCTGTCACAGCAGCGCGCCCTGGCTGCGCCACGCCTGTCGCGCGCCATCACCCAGGCCATGCAGGGCCTGGGCATGGAAGGCGGCCTGTTCGAGGCCGCCCTGTCCACGGCCGACTCCCCTGGAGCCTTTGGCGTGGACAGCGTGGCCTTTCTGGTTGCCGGCCACCCGGGCGCCAGTCCCAAGCCGATTGCCAAGGTGGCGTCGGGCGGCGAGCTGTCGCGCATTTCGCTGGCGATTGCCGTGACCACCAGCGAGCTGGGCGAGGCCGGCACCCTGATCTTCGACGAGGTGGACTCCGGCGTTGGCGGCGCCGTTGCCGAGACCGTGGGCCGCCTCATGCACGCACTGGGCCGATCGCGGCAGGTGCTGTCCGTCACCCATCTGCCGCAGGTTGCCGCCTGCGCCGACCAGCACTACCTGGTGGCCAAGCAGCGCGCCAGGCAAGGCACGCTCAGCACCGTGCAGCCGCTGGACAGCGCCGCACGCGAGGCCGAGCTGGCGCGCATGCTGGGTGGCGAGCGACAGTCCGAAACCACGATGGCCCATGCCCGCGAAATGCTGGCCATGGCGCGCCAGGCACCTGCACCCCGCCCACCCCCGCGACGGGCCGGTCGGCAGCGGCCACAGTCCGATGCCGACCGCACACGGTCCAAGCCGGGACGCGCGGCCAACGGCGCGCGCAACACCAATGGAGGCTGATGCCATGTCGCTTGAGATCGTGCTGATCACCGGGATGTCCGGATCGGGCAAATCCGTCGCCCTGCATGCGCTGGAGGATGCCGGCTACTACTGCGTGGACAACCTGCCCCCCGAGCTGCTGTCCGCCTTCGTCGAACTGGAGCATGGCCGCCACAGCAACAAGGTGGCCATCGCCATGGATGCGCGCAGCGCCGGCGGACTGCCCCACCTGCCCGGCCAGCTGGAACGGCTGCAGCGCCAGGGCGTCGTGCCCCACCTGGTCTTTCTGGACGCCACCACGGGCACCCTGGTGCGGCGCTTCTCCGAAACCCGGCGCCGCCATCCGCTGTCGCAGGGGCCGGTCGCCGAAGGCCGCCGCGCCCTGGTGCAGGACATAGAAACCGAGCGCGAGCTGCTGGGCGACCTGCGCGAGAAGTCGCATGTCATCGACACCAGCCATCTGCGCTCGTCCCAGCTGCAAAGCTATATCAAGGAGCTGATTGCAGCCCCGGTGGGCCAGATGACGCTGGTCTTCCAGTCCTTCGGCTTCAAGCACGGCCTGCCCTCGGATTCCGACTATGTGTTCGATGTGCGCATGCTGCCCAACCCGCACTACGAACCCCAGCTGCGCCCGCTGACCGGCATGGACGCGCCTGTGGCCGAGTTCCTGCGCCAGCAGCCCGGCGTGGACCAGATGCGCCGAGACATCCAGCAGTTCCTGGAGTCCTGGCTGGACATGATGGCCAGCAACCACCGCAGCTATGTCACCGTGGCCATCGGCTGCACGGGGGGCCAGCACCGCTCGGTCTTCCTGGTCGAAGAACTGGCGCGGCACTTCGCCCCGCGCTGGCCCACGCTGTGCCGGCACCGATCGCTGGACAGCCGGCCCACGCTCAAGCCTGCCGACCTGCTTGCGCACGACGTCTGAGCGCCAGGCCCCGCCTCCGGAACACTGCGATGCAAGGCTTGCCGATGACGAACGCCCCGCGCGTGTTGCTGGTGGAGGACGACCCCGCCATCGCGCGCACCGTCTGCTATGCGCTGGAGCGTGACGGCATTGCCGTGCGCCACTGCCTGCAGCTGGCCGATGCACGCGCGCAATGGCAGGCGCAGCCGCCCGATGCCCTGCTGCTGGACGTTGGCCTGCCCGATGGCAACGGCCTGGACTGGTGCCGCGAGCTGCGCCAGGCCGGCGCCGCCGTGCCGCTGCTGGTGCTCAGCGCACGCGGCGAGGAAATGGACCGCGTGCTGGGCCTGGAGCTGGGCGCCGACGACTACCTGACCAAACCCTTCAGCCCGCGCGAGCTGGTGGCCCGCACCCGCGCACTGCTGCGCCGTGCGCAGCGCCTGCAGCCCACGCCAACGGCCAGCGCAACGCCGGCCGATGCCCTGTTCAGCATCGATCCACAGGGCCAGCGCGTGCGCATGCAGGGTGTGCCCCTGGAGCTGACGCGGCGCGAGTACCAGTTGCTGCGCTGCCTGCTGGAGCGCCCCGGGCGCATCCTCAGCCGCGAGTTCCTGCTCGACAGCATCTGGGGCCAGGACAGCGACAGCACGGACCGCACCGTGGATACGCACGTCAAGACCCTGCGCGCCAAGCTGCGCGCCCAGGCGCCGCAGCAGGACTTCATCACCACCCACCGCGGCATGGGCTACAGCCTGACGCTGCCGGGCTGAGCCACCGCAGCACGCCATGCGCCTCGGACTGCGGCTGTTCTTCGCCTTTTTCGTCATCAACGGCCTGGCCGCATTCTTCGTGCTGCGCGTCTTCATGGTCGAGGTCAAGCCCAGCGTGCGCAAGGTGACCGAGGACACGCTGGTCGAGACCGCCTACGCACTGGCCGCGCTGGCCAGCGACGACATGGCCAGCGGCGTGCTGCAGCAAAGCCCCGCCGACAGCCGCTTCGCGCACCACATGCAGGCCTATGCCAACCAGACCGTCAAGGTCTGGATCTGGGACACGCGCAAGACCAGCCTGGATATGCGGGTCACCGTCACGGACCAGAAGGGCCTGGTGCTGTTCGACTCCGCCGGCCTGGACCAGGGCGCCGACTACTCGCGCTGGCGCGACGTGTACCGCACGCTGCGCGGCGAATACGGCGCACGCACCACGCGCGAGGTGCAGAACGACGAGGCCAGCAGCGTCATGTATGTCTCGGCACCCATCATGGTCGATGGCCGCGTGGCGGGCGTGCTCACCGCCTCCAAGCCTGCCCACTCGGTGCAGAAGATCGTGGACAGCGCGGAAAGCAAGATGCTGCGCGGCGGCCTGCTGTTCCTGCTGCTGTCGGCCGGCGTGGGATTTGCCGTCACCTGGTGGCTGGTCATCCATGTGCGGCGCCTGCGCAGCTATGCCCAGCAGGTACAGGCGCCCACGCTCAACGAGGCCGCCTCGCCCACCACGGCGCCCCCCATGCCCGAGGCCCCGCGCATGCCCGGCGAGCTGGGCGAGCTGGCCCGCGCCATGGAGAACATGCGCAGCCGCCTGGAAGGGCGCGACTACATCGAAGGCTATGTGCGCGCCCTCACGCACGAGCTCAAGAGCCCCGTGGCTGCCATCCGTGGCGCAGGCGAGCTGCTGCAGGAAGACCTGCCCCCGGCCGACCGCGAACTGTTCGCGCGCCAGGTGGTGGACCAGTGCCAGCGCCTGCAAAACCTCGTGGACCAGTTGCTGCGCCTGAGCCAGCTGGAGCAGCGCCGCGCCCTGCACGCGCACACGGCCTGCAGCCTGCAGGCCTGTGCCGAACAGGCCATGGCGCAAGTCCACAGCGCAGCGCACCAGCGCCGCATCCAGCTGGTGCTGCAAGGCCAGGACAGCAGCGGCCCCTGGGAGCAGGACCTGGTGGTGCTGGCCCTGAGCAACCTGCTGAGCAACGCCATCGACTTCGCCCCCGAGGGCAGCAGCATCCACGTGGACCTGGAGCCCGGCCGCGTCAGCGTGCGTGACCACGGCCCCGGCGTGCCCGAGGCGCTACTCGGCCGGCTGGGCGAGCGCTTCTTCACCACCCCCCGCCCCAACGGGGAGCGCAGCGGCACGGGCCTGGGCCTGTCCATCGTGCTGCGCATCATGCTGCTGCACGGCGGCAGCATGCAGGCCGGCAACGCCCAGCCCGGGCTGCGTGTCACGCTGAACTGGCCACTGCGGGCACACTGACGCCCCCTATCTGCCCTGCGAATCCGACTTCACACCCGCTTCACACACTTCATTCCGGCCACACAGCCCCCGTCCAGACTGCGTCCACGATCAACGAACGGGATGTGGAATGAAGAACCGACTGCTTGCCAAAGGCGTGGCCCTGCTGGTCATGCTGGGCCTTTTGATGCTGGGCCTGGGCCTGATACACGACGTGGTGCGGGACCGCATACGCAACCGCGACAACGCCGTGCAGGGCGTGGTCGCCAGCCTGGCTGGCCGCCAGACGCTGATGGGCCCGGTGCTGGTGCAAAACTGCACCGAGACCACGGGCATCGAGAAAGGCAGCAAGACCGAATGGACCACGCGCCAGTTCCAGCGCATGCTGCTGCCCGACCAACTGCGCCACCAGGCCACGGCGCGCATGGAGGAGCGCTCGCGCGGCCTGCACCAGGTCAGCACCTATGCCATGCAGGACAGCATCAGCGCCAGCTTCACGAACGCCGCCCAGTACCTGGAAAAGCCCTCCATCGACACGGCGGCCAACCAGACCGTGCGCTGCGGCGCACTGCGCGTGGCGCTGTCGCTCACCGATCCGCGCGGCATACGCTCGGCCATCATCGAAGCCGATGGCAAGAGCCTGGACGTGGGCCCCGGCACATCACTGGAGCGCTACTCGCAGGGCCTGCAGGCGGAACTGGCGCCGGCCCTGCTCAAGAAGGACGGGCCCCTTGAACTGAAGATTGCCCTGGAACTGGTGGGCACCGAAAAGCTGGCCTTCGTGCCGCTGGGCAGCCACAGCCAGGTCCAGTTATCGGCCGACTGGCCCCATCCCTCGTTCGGTGGCAGCTTTCTGCCCAACCGGCGGGAGATCAGCGACAAGGGCTTCGAAGCCAGTTGGAACCTCTCGGCCCTGGCCTCGTCCGCACGCCAGGCCTTCACCGACCAGCAGCCGCTGTGCCAGCCTGGCCGCCGCGACATGGAGGAATACGCGGCCACCGCCCATGCCCCCAACAGCGGCCCTTGCCTGGAATCGCTGGATACGGACCTCGTGGACCCCATCAACGCCTACTCGTTGAGCGACCGCGCCACCAAGTACGGCCTGCTCTTCGTGGTGCTGACCTTCGTGGCCGTCGGCCTGTTCGAGGTGCTCAAGCAGCTGCGCGTGCATCCCATCCAGTACCTGCTAGTGGGATCGGCGCTGTGCAGCTTCTTCCTGCTGCTGATCAGCCTGTCGGAGCACATGGGATTTGCCAGCGCCTACGGCATTGCCGCCTCGGCCTGCGTGCTGCTGCTGGGCTACTACGCCAGCCACATCCTGGGCAGCCTGCGCCGCGGCCTGCCGTTTGCGGCGGGCATCGCCGCACTCTACGGCCTCCTGTACGTGCTGCTGCAACTGGAGCAAAGCGCGCTCATCGTGGGATCGATCGCGCTGTTCGCGGTGCTGGCCCTGATCATGGTCTGCACGCGGCATGTGGACTGGTATGCCTTCGGCCGGCAGGATGGCGACCGCTCCAGTGAAGACGCGGGCACCCCACCCACCGTGGGAGCGCTGCAGCCATGAGCACCATCACCGCCATCAGCGATATCCGCAGCCCGGACAATCAGGCGCTGGAGCGCCAGCGCTGCGAGCAGGCCTGGCAACAGGCCGTGCAAAGCGGGGACCGCCATGCCCTTGGCTCCCTGCGCCTGCACATTGCCGACGCCACCGCACGCGCCAGGCGCACGCCCGGCGCACGGGAACAGTGGCTGGCCTGGATGCTGCTGCGATGCGCCCTGCTGCTGCCGCGCCGCAGGTTCTAGCCAGCCGGACCGGCCGTGGCCTCAGCCCGCAAATTGCGCATCCAGCAGCTTGCGTACCGGGGCTGGCAGGCCCATGTCGGCCCAGGCTCCGGCATCGGCCCAGCAGCCCTGGCCGTCCGGCGTGGCGGCATCGAGGCCGCCGCCCTGCACGCGCACGCGCACCGGATGCAGGTGCAGATCGCGGTGGGTGAGCACATGCAGGAAGGCAGGCAGATCGGTCCAGTCCAGGGGCGCCGTTCCCGGCCAATGCTGTGCCGCCGCCTGCTCCAGCGCCTCGCGCCCGTTGAACACGGGCGGCGCATAAAGCCCTGCCCATATGCCCTGCTGAGGACGGCGCTCCAGCCAGACGCGGCCTTGCGCGTCCACGGCGATCAGCAGCCACCAGGCCTCGGAACTGCGCTTGAGCTTGCGCGTTCGCACGGGATAGTTTTCGGGATTGCCAAAGCGCGCCGCGCGGCACTGCGGCTGCAGCGGACAGACCAGGCAACTGGGCTTGCGCGGCGTGCAGATGGTGGCACCCAGGTCCATCAGGCCCTGGGTATAGCGGGGCATGGCCTGCTGCAGGTCCTCGGTGGGGCACAGCTGCTCGGCCAGGTCCCACAGTTCGCGCTCGTTCCTGGCAACAGCCAGATCGGCATCGAAAGCCAGCACGCGCGTGAGCACGCGCCGCACGTTGGCATCGAGGATGGGCACACGCTCGGAAAAGCAAAAGGAGGCGATGGCGCCCGCCGTGGACCGGCCTATGCCGGGCAGCGTGGCCAGATCCTCGGCCCTGCCGGGAAAGGCACCACCCCAGTCCTCGACCACGGCCTGGGCACAGCGGTGCAGGTTGCGCGCGCGGCTGTAGTAGCCCAGGCCGCTCCACAGCGCCAGCACCGCGTCCTGCGGTGCGGCCGCCAGGCTGGCGACATCGGGGAAGGCATCGAGAAAGCGCTGGTAGTAGCCCAGCACGGTACTCACCTGGGTCTGCTGCAGCATGATTTCGGAGAGCCAGACGCGGTAGGGATCGCGCGTCTGCTGCCAGGGCAGGTGATTGCGTCCATGCGACGCCTGCCACTGCACGACGGGCGTGGCAATCGAGGGAAAGGTCAAGATATCAAGCAGTCAGTGAGGTTTCCTGTGCAGCCTTTGCCAGGCCGGGGAAGGCAGGCGTGGGCGACAGGGGTTGCAGCAGTTCCATGGTGGCCTGCCCCAGCTGCAGCTGCAAGGCCGTGAGCTGTTCGTCGGCGGTCTCGATCTCGGCGATGCGTTCCACCAGGCCCGAGGCCGCATTCTGTATGCGGTCCACCGCTTCGATGCGGCGGGCAAAGCTGCGCTTGCGCTCCTTCAATTGGGCATCGAGCTGGGCTGTGGCGGATTTGCTCCACATGTCCACGTCGTTGGCCGCAGACTCGAACACCGTGCGCAACCGCATCGCCAGCGCCTTGATCAGGCGCTGCGCAAACGCAGGATTGCTGCGCCTGAGCGCGTGGCCCAGGCCCAGGTACTGGGTATAGCTGGCCTCGATGCGCTGCAGGTCGCCGCCGAACTCGGCCAGTTCCAGCTGGGCCGGAGCCTGCAGCGAGAAGCCGAACTCGGCATTGAGTTCCTTGAAGGTCGCGCCCAGCATGGACTGGATCTCTCCGGCCTGCGCCTGGGCCCGGGTCGCCACGGTGCGCAGGCGCTCGAAGGTTTCGGCATAGACCTTGCGGGCGCCCAGCTTCAGGCCGCGCTGCTCCAGCGCATCCTTGAGATCAACCAGCTCCTGCTTGAGCGCGCTGGAGCCCAGCTGGCGGAAGATGTCGCGCAGCATGCGCATGTGCACCAGCCGCACGGCCTGGATCCTGGCAGCGCTGGCATCGAAATCCTGCTGCTCGCTCTCGATGCGGTGGCGCATGGAGGCGATGACGCTGGCATTCTTGCCGCGCAGGCTGCGCAGCTCGGCCATCTGGTCGTCCAGGTCGCGGCGGCGGATGTTGAGCACGCGCTCCACCTCGACCTGCAACTGCTGCACATTGGCCCTGACGGCCGTCTGCAGCACCTTCTGGCGCTGGCCCATGATGCCCTCGGCCAGCATGTTCTCGAAAACGGGCAGTCCGCTGGCCTGCAGCAGCGCATCGTTGCTGGAGACCTTGGCCACCAGACCCTTTTGCGCCGACACGGGAAGCACCCGCTCCATGGGCAGGCCCAGCATCTGTGCCGACTCCTGGCGCTGGCGCTGCAGTTGGGCCTGCACCTGCGACGCGGAACTCAGGCTGTCCCAGAGCGTGTCTATCTTGTTGAGCACCACGAGGCGGGAGTCGGCCAGTGCATGCTGGCCCGAAGCCACATCGGGCGGCAGCACATGGTCGCGCCAGATGGCCAGATCGGACTTGGTCACGCCGGTATCGGCCGCCAGAACGAAGACCACGGCATGGGCCTGGGGGATCAGGTTGACGGTCAGCTCGGGCTCGGCGCCCACGGCATTCAGGCCGGGCGTATCCAGAATCACCAGCCCCTGCTTGAGCAGGGGATGGGGCATGTTGATCAGCGCATGGCGCCACATGGGCACCTCCACCAGGCCCTGCTCATCCACGAAGGGATTGCCGCCCTGGTCCTCGTCATGCCAGAAACCCCAGGTCCGCGCCAGTTCCACGGAAACCTTGCGCACTTCGGCCACCTTGGCCAGCGTGTCGGCGATCTGCTGGGCATTGTTCACGTCGAGCGGCAGTTGCAGCCAGGCCTCGGGACGGGCGCGCCACTGGCCCAGGCTTTCCAGCGATTCGCGCGTATCGATGGGCAACAGGCGCAGGCTGGGCTGCAGCTCTGCTTCCCAACCCAGCTCGGCGGGGCACATGGTCGTGCGCCCTGCGCTGGCAGGCATGAGGCGGCGGCCATAGTGGGCGAAGAAGACCGCATTGATCAGCTCGGACTTGCCACGCGAGAACTCGGCCACGAAGGCCACCATGACCTTGTCGCCACGCACCTGGGCTTCCAGCCGCTGCAGCCGCTCCTGCACCGCGACATCCAGCAGCTCCTGGGACTGCAGCCATTCGCGCAGCGCATGCAATTGCTGCGCAAAGCCGCGGCGCCATGCGCCGTGCTGGTCGAATTGCTCGTTGAATGATGGTCCCACGTGTTTCCCCCGCCATTGCATCGCCAATGTCTGCCGATGCCTAGTGATCGCCTCGACATTGCGCCGCAAGCGTGATGCCTGTTCTCTTCAAAATATAGCACCGTCGCCCCGTTTTGCCTGCTGCGGCGCCCCAAGGCCGGCCCCTGGAGCGGGGGGATTAAGGACAAAATATCGTTTATTTACAAATGAAACAATATTTCACCATCAATCTGCAGCGGTTGGTGCATGAAATTTACAGAAACAGGCGTTTTCTGCAAATGCTTCGCGGGGCCTGCCGCAATGTAGCCGCAACATGCGTTACGAGACGTTGAGAATTCGCTCCATTTTTTGAAGCAATCATCCCGCCTTCTGGCACCGCGCGCAGAAGTAGGTGCTGCGCTGCCCCTGGCGCAGCATTTGCACGGGCGAGCCGCAATGCGTACAGGGCAGGCCTTCGCGGCCATAGACCTTGGCCTGCAGCTGGAAGTGGCCGGCCATGCCGTCGGGCGCGGAGAAATCGCGCAGCGTCGTGCCGCCCTGCTCCACCGCCACGGCCAGCACGCGTCGGATCTCCTCGAACAACCGGCGCACCTTGCGCGGCCCGACCTCGCAGGCCGGCTGCGTGGGCGCGATGCGCGCCATGAACAGCACCTCGGACGCATAGATATTGCCCACGCCCACGACCACGCTGCCGTTCAGCAGCAATTGCTTGATGGGCGTGCGGCTGGCCTTCAGGCCGGCCCGGAAGGTCTCGAACGAGAAGCTGTCATCCAGCGGCTCCATCCCCAGATGGTCCAGCAGCCTGCGCGCCCAGGGATCGCTCTCGGCCGCCACATACATCACCGCACCAAAGCGCCGCGGATCGTGCAGCCGCAGCAGGCCCTTGCTGGTCTGCAGGTCGAAATGGTCATGCGTCCCTGCTGGCCCCAGCGGTTCTTCATGAGGGGCCACGAAACGCAGACTGCCCGACATGCCCAGGTGCAGCATCAGCAGGCCCTCGCTCAGCTCCATCAGCAGATACTTGCCGCGCCGGCGCACGCCGTGCACATCGCGCCCGGCCAGCAGCTCGGGGGCAATGCCCAACGGCCAGCGCAAAGGCTTGCCCAAGGCCACGGATTCAATGCGCGCTCCGGCGATCTGCGCGGCAAAAGCGCGCCGCGTGACTTCTACTTCTGGCAATTCAGGCATGCGATCCGGGTTGTGCTTTAGTTGTGCGAAATGTGGTCTGGGCTTCGATTATTATGGTTCGATGGATCATCGCCTTCGCCTTCAGGGACTTGCCGTGGCAGCAGCCCTGGCCATGGGTTCCGCCACTGCCTGGGCACTCCCGGGCAAGACCGCAGCCACCATCGAGACGGAATCCCCCGAACCTCCCTCGTCCGCCGCCGCCTCTGCGGAGGACGATCGCGCCGCCCTCAACGCCGAGCTGTTCTACGAGATCCTGGTCGGCGAGATCGCCGCCAGCGAAGGTGCGCTGGGCGACGCCCAGGCCATGATGATGGAGGCCGCTCGCACCAGCGGCAGCGAGCAGCTGTACCGGCGTGGCACCGAGCTGGCGCTGCAGTCGCGCTCCGGCGAGCGCGCACTGGCCAATGCCCGCGCCTGGCTGGACGCCTTTCCCCAGTCCCGCGACGCCAACCGCTTCGTGCTCCAGATCCTGGTGGCACTGAACCGCATCGCCGATACCGGCAGCTATCTCAAGCGGGAGATCGAGGCCACGCCCGCGCCCTCCAAGCCCGCCACCTACCTGGGCATCACCCAGCTCTACAACAACGCCAGCGACAAGGCCCTGGCGGCCGATGTGGTCGAGCAGGCCATGGCTGGCGAGACCGACAACCCCGCCAGCGGCCCCCTGGCCTGGGCAACCATCGGCCACATGCGCCTGGGCGCCGGGCAGAAGGCTGCCGCCATGCAGGCCGTGCAAAAGGCACAGGCGCTGACACCCGATACCGGCCCCGTGGCCCTGCTGTCCATGGAGCTGCTGGAAGCCGGCATGCCTGAGGCGGAGCCCATCGTCAAACGCTACCTGGCCAAGAACCCTTCAGCCCAGATGCGCATGGCCTATGCCCGCGTTCTGCTGGGCCAGCAGCGCATGGACGAGGCCCGCCAGCAGCTGGTCTCCATCACCGTGGATTCCCCCGACTACGCCGAAGCCTGGGCCACCCTGGCCGCGCTGCAGCTGCAGTCCAACGACGTGGATGCAGCCCAGGCGTCCACCGAGCGCTTCGGCAAGCTCGTGCCGCAGATTCCCGCCGGTGTGGCGCGCAGTGCGGCCCAGTCCCAGTACTACCTGCTGCAGTCCCAGATTGCAGAAAAGCAGGGCAAGTTCGCCGAGGCCGACGCCCTGCTGCGCCGCATCGACGACGCGCCCAACCTGCTGAGCGTGCAGGCGCGCCGTGCCGCCCTGCTCGCGCGCCAGGGCAAGCTCAAGGAAGCCCGCGCCCTCATCGAGGCCGTGCCCGCCAGCGGCCCCAGCCAGCAGCGACTCAAGCGCCTGGCCGAAGTGCAGCTGCTGCGCGATGCCAATCAGAATGCCCAGGCCTACGCGCTGCAGGCCGAGTTGCAAAAGCAGGACCCTGAAGACGCCGAGCTCGCCTATGACACCGCCCTGCTGGCGGAGCGCATTGGCAAGCATGACGAAATGGAGCGGCTGCTGCGCGGCATCATCGCGCGCCAGCCCGATTTCCAGCACGCCTACAACGCGCTGGGCTACTCCTTCGCCGAACGCGGCATCCATCTGGATGAAGCCGAAAAGCTCGTCGGCAAGGCGCTGGAAATGTCGCCTGGCGACCCCTTCATCACCGACAGCCTTGCCTGGGTGAAATTCCGCCGGGGCGACCTGGACGAAGCCCTCAGGCTGCTCGAAAGCGCCTACGCATCACGCCCCGACGTGGAGATCGCCGCACACCTGGGCGAAGTGCTCTGGGCCAAGGGTGATCGCGAACGCGCGCAGAAGATCTGGCGCCAGGGCCTGGCCACCAGTCCCGACAACACGACCCTGCGCGAAACCCTGCGCCGCCTGGGCGTCTCGCTTTGAGCTACCGCGCCGTGCCCGGGTTGCCGCATCCCGCCCTTGCACGCCGGCAGCTGTGCGCCACGGCGGCCGCCGCCGCACTGCTGGCCCTGGCCGGCTGCGCCCTGCCACCCCGCCAGCTGCAGGCCGACGCAACCGCCCCCACCGCTGCAGGCCACTGGGCGGGCCGGCTGGCGCTGCAGGTGGAAGATGCGCAAAACCAATCCTTCAGCGCAGGCTTCGAGCTGCTGGGCACCCCCCAGCGCGGCGAGCTGCTGCTGTTCACGCCCCTGGGCTCGACACTGGCGCGCCTGCTCTGGGAGCCGGGTCAGGCAAGCCTGCAGCAAGGCGAGGAGCGCAAGACCTCGGACTCGCTGCCCGCACTGGTGCAGGAGCTGACCGGCAGCGATCTGCCCATTGCCGCCCTGTTCGACTGGCTGCAGGGCCGGGCCACCGCAGCCGCAGGCTGGCAGGTCGACCTCTCCCGCATGGAGCAGGGCCGCCTGTCCGCCCGGCGCAATGACCCACAGCCGCCGGCCGTGCTGCGCATCGTGCTCGACACGCCCTGATTTCCGCCGGGCGCGCCTGCTCCATCCCCACCTGCCGCCCCTGCCTCTTTTTCCTCATCCTCTCCAGCCCATGCGCTCGCTCCACGACGTGCCGGCTCCGGCCAAGCTCAACCTGTTCCTCCACATCACCGGCCGCCGCGCCGATGGCTATCACCTGCTGCAATCGGTCTTCATGCTGCTGGACTGGCATGACACGCTGCATTTCGACAGGCGTGGCGACGGCCAGATCAGCCGCGAGGACCTGTCGGGCATGGCACTTCCTGCCGACGATCTCATCGTGCGGGCCGCACGGGCCCTGCAGCAGGCGACCGGCTGCAGCGCGGGCGTGCACATCGGCGTGGAAAAGCGCCTGCCGGCGCAGGCGGGGATGGGCGGGGGTTCGTCGGATGCGGCATCGACCCTTATCGCACTGAACCGCCTTTGGCAGTTGAACCTGACGCGGCGCGAGCTGCAGCGCATTGCACTGGACCTGGGCGCCGATGTGCCCTTCTTTCTGTGCGGCAACTCCGCCTGGGTGGAAGGCATAGGCGAGCACATCACGCCGCTGGAACAGGCCAATGCCCTGCCGCCCCAGCGGTTCGTGGTGGTCAAGCCCGAGGCGGGGCTGGAGACCCTGTCCATCTTCCGCGACGCAACCCTCAAGCGCGATCATGCCCATGCTACAATCGAAGACTTTGCTGCAGATCACTATGGCTTTGGCCAAAACGACTTGCAGCCTGTCGCCGAAAGGCTGCAGCCTGAAGTGAAAAAAGCCATCGATTGGCTAAACTCACTAAAACTGCATGCTAGAATGACGGGCTCAGGAAGTGCAGTATTTGCACCACTGACGCAAACGATTGACTTAAAGGATGCCCCTGGCGCCTGGAATGTCAGAGTTTGCAGCAATCTGCAGGCCCATCCCCTCAAGGATTGGCTGAAAGATGAAAGTTTATAGGCTGTCTGCCTGCGGCAGAAGGCCTGTGTAGGGGAGTCGCCAAGTTGGTAAAGGCACCGGATTTTGATTCCGGCATGCGAGGGTTCGAGTCCTTCCTCCCCTGCCAAACGTCTTTCGCGTCAAGGCAAACCCATCGTACTGGGGCGCTCAATGCATTCACATCATCCTGACATCATGGTCTTCACCGGCAATGCCAATCCTGGCATGGCCACTGAAATCGTTCAGCACCTCGGCACCACGCTGGGCGCAGCCGACGTGGGTCGCTTCTCCGATGGAGAAGTCGCCGTCGAGATCAAGCAGAACGTGCGTACGCGCGACGTCTTCGTCGTGCAATCCACCTGCGCACCGACCAACGACAACCTGATGGAACTGCTGGTCATGGTGGACGCGCTCAAGCGTGCATCGGCCGAGCGCATCTGCGCGGTGATTCCCTACTTCGGCTACGCCCGCCAGGACCGCCGCCCGCGCTCCACCCGCGTGCCGATCACGGCCAAGGTCGTGGCCAACATGCTGCAGGCCGTGGGCGTCGAGCGCGTCCTGACCATGGACCTGCACGCAGACCAGATCCAGGGCTTCTTCGACATCCCCGTGGACAACATCTATGCCACGCCGGTGCTGCTGGGCGATCTGCGCCAGAAGAACTACGAAGACCTGATCGTCGTCTCCCCTGACGTCGGCGGCGTGGTCCGCGCACGTGCGCTGGCCAAGCAGCTCGGCTGCGACCTGGCCATCATCGACAAGCGCCGCCCCAAGGCGAATGTCTCCGAAGTCATGCATGTCATCGGCGATATCGACGGCCGCAACTGCGTGATCATGGATGACATGATCGACACCGCCGGCACGCTGGTGAAGGCGGCCGAAGTGCTCAAGCAGCGCGGCGCCAAGAGTGTCTATGCCTACTGCACGCACCCGATCTTCTCGGGTCCGGCCATCGAGCGCATCGGCAATGGCAACGCCCTGGACGAGGTCGTGGTGACCAACACCATCCCCCTGAGCGCCGAGGCACAGGCCTGCGGCAAGATCCGCCAACTGTCCGTGGCACCCCTGATTGCCCAGACGATCCAGCGGATTTCCACCGGTGATTCGGTGCTGAGCCTGTTCTCTGAATAAAATATCGGCCCCTGTGGTCGGAACCCAGCAAACCTCCTTCGGGAGGTTTGCGCGTTCCGGAGTGGTTTCAGGACCACCCCGGGACACCGCAAGAGCAGCCTGGTCCGCATCGGACAGGCGTTCTTTTATCAACGGATGAGGCTGGTCGCGGTCCATCCATCTAGGAGTTAGTTATGCAATTCGTCGCTTTTGAGCGCGCCAAGCAAGGTACGGGTGCGAGCCGCCGTCTGCGCAATTCGGGCAAGGCCCCTGGCATCGTCTACGGCGGTGCTGCCGAAGCCCAACTGATCGAAATCGATCACAACGCCCTGTGGCACGCCCTGAAGAAGGAAGTGTTCCACTCCAGCATCCTGGACATGGAAGTCAACGGCCAGACCTCCAAGGTCGTGCTGCGCGACGTGCAATTCCACCCCTACAAGCAGCTCATCCTGCACGTGGACTTCCAGCGCGTTGACGACAAGACCAAGGTTCACCTGAAGGTGCCTCTGCACTTCGAAGGCATGGAACAGTCCCAGGCCGTCAAGGTCGAGAACTGCACGATCACTCCCCTGGTCCATGAACTGGACGTGGTGTGCATGCCCGCCCAACTGCCCGAGTTCATCACCGTGGACCTGAGCGGCCTGACTTCCAAGTCCACCCTGGGCCTGCAAGGCGTCAAGCTGCCCAACGGCGTGAAGGCCGTGGTGCGCGGTTCCAACAAGAACCCCGCCCTGATCTCCATCAAGCTGCCCGAAGTGGCTCCTGATGCATCGGCAGCTCCCGTGGCAGCCCCTGCCGCTCCGGCCAAGAAGGGCAAGAAGTAATTCTTGGCTTTCCCTTGCGGTGGCCCCGGCTGCCGCAAACCTGCAAAAGGCCCACCTCGCGTGGGCCTTTTGCATGGGGGAGCACCCTCACCCGCCTGCTGCGGCCGCCATGGAGATAATCGCCCGATGATCAAATTGTTTGTCGGCCTGGGCAACCCCGGGCCGGAGTATGAGGACACCCGCCACAACGCGGGCTTTTGGTGGATTGATGCGCTGGCGCGCGAACTCAAGGTCCATCTGGTGCCCGAACGCAGCTACTTCGGCCTCATGGCCCGTGCCAGCGTGCGCGGCGAGAACGTCTGGCTGCTGCAGCCGCAGACCTTCATGAACCTGTCGGGCAAGTCGGTGGGCGCGCTGACGCGCTTCTTCAAGATCCAGCCCGAGGAAGTCCTGGTGGTCCATGACGAACTGGACTTCGAGCCCGGCCAGGTCAAGCTCAAGCGCGGCGGCAGCCACGGTGGCCACAACGGCCTGCGCGATATCCATGCCCAGCTGGGCTCGGCCGACTACTGGCGGCTGCGCATCGGCATAGGCCATCCGGGCCACAAGGCCGAAGTCGCCAACTGGGTGCTCAAGAAGCCCGCACCCGACCAGCGCCAGCTGATCGAGGACAGCATCGCCCACTCCCTCAAGGCCTGGCCCGAACTGCAGGCCGGCAACATGGACAAGGCAACCCTGCTGATCCACACCACCAAGCCGCCGCGCCCCAAGCCCGCACGCCCGGCCACGGCCGAGAGCGACAAGGGCTGAACGTTCAGGAAGAAGCGGGAGCCTGGGACTGCAGACGCAGGTACTTCTGCATCAGCGTCTCGCGGTCTTCCACATGGGCGGGATTCACGGGAATGCAGGCCACCGGGCAGATCTGCACGCACTGGGGCTCATCGAAATGGCCCACGCACTCCGTGCACTTGCTGTGCTCGATCTCGTAGTACTCCTCGCCCATGGAGATCGCATCGTTCGGGCACTCGGGCTCGCAGACATCGCAGTTGATGCATTCGTCGGTGATCATCAAAGCCATGGCAGGTCCCTCGCAAGTGCCAGCCACGCTCCGGGCCAGGCGGGCCCATGCGCCCCGAAGGGGCCTTGCAGCAAGGTGGCATCAGTCATGCCGCCATTATCCTGTCCGCCACATAAGCATGGAGCCTGCACGGGCAAGCCCGGCGCCCTGAAATCGATGGCCGCGTCCCCGTCCATCGGGGCCCTGCCGCTTCAAAGGCCGCTATGCTGCGCGCATGGGCCGTGCGCAGTACCATTCGGGCCCTTCCAAGAACAACCCACCCACTCCGCCGACGTGACCGCCACCCACCCTGCCGAGGCCGATTGCCCATGAGCATCTTTCTGCTCAAGCGCCTGCTGATGCTGGCAGCCACGCTGCTGGGCGCATCGGCCGTGGTTTTCGGCGTGCTGGAAGTGCTGCCCGGCAATGCCGCCCAGACGCTGATGGGCCCCGATGCCGCGCCCGAGGCGGTGCAGGCGCTGGCCGTGCAACTGGGGCTGGACCAGCCGGCCTGGCAGCGCTACCTGCAGTGGCTGCAGGGGCTGCTGCACGGCGACATGGGACTGAGCTACGCCTACAGCACGCCGGTCAGCGAGCTGGTGCTGGAGCGGCTGGCCGTCACCGTGCCGCTGGCCGTGATGGCCATGCTCATCACGACCGTGCTGGCACTGGCCGCCGGCATCTATGCCGCATCGCGCCACAACCGCTGGGGCGACCTGGGCGTCATGGGCCTGGCACAGGTCGGCATCGCCATCCCCAATTTCTGGTTTGCCATCCTGCTGATCCTGGTGTTCTCGGTGAAGCTGCAATGGTTTTCCGCCGGCGGCTTTCCCGGCTGGAGCGAGGCCGACGGCGGCGGCCCGCTGCAGGCACTGCAGGCGCTGTTGCTGCCGGCCATCTCGCTGGCCGTGGTGCAGGCGGCCATCCTGGCGCGCATCACGCGCTCGGCCGTGCTGGAGGTGCTGCGCGAGGACTTCGTGCGCACGGCCCGCGCCAAAGGCCTGTCGCGCCGTGCCGTGCTCTGGGGCCATGTGCTGCGCAACGCCATGATTCCCGTGCTCACGGTCATGGGCCTGCAGTTCGCCCAGCTGCTGGCAGGCACCATCGTGGTGGAAAACGTGTTCTACCTGCCGGGCCTGGGCCGGCTGATCTTCCAGTCCATCGCCAACCGCGACCTGATCGTGGTGCGCAACTGCGTGCTGCTGCTGGCGGCCATGGTGGTGGTCATCAACTTCATCGTGGACGTGCTGTACGCGGCCATTGATCCGCGCATCGAAGCCAGCGACGTATGAGCCAGCCGCACAGCCCTCCTTCGCCCCCGCCCTCCGCCTCGCCAGCGGGCCACCGGCCCACGCGGGCCGTCACCCTGGGCGCGCCCGCCGGAGCGGGCCGGCGCATGCTGGGCCACCGCAGCTTCCTGCTGGGAGCGGTGCTGACCGCGCTGCTGCTGCTCACGGCCCTGCTGTCTTTCTGGTGGACGCCGGGCTCTGCCTACGACATGGACATGGACGCCAAGCTGGCTGCACCGGGCGCCCTGCACTGGCTGGGCACCGACGCCTATGGGCGGGACGTGGCCTCGCTGCTGTTCCTGGGCGCGCGCAGCTCCATCCTGGTCGGCGTCATTGCCGTGGGCATCGGGCTGTCGATGGGCGTGGCGCTGGGCCTGGTCGCGGCAGCCTGCAGAGGCTGGGTGGAAGAGGCCATCATGCGGCTGGCCGATTTCAGCTTTGCCTTTCCCGCGCTGCTGTCGGCCATCATGCTCACGGCCGTGTTCGGCGCGGGCATCGTCAACGCCATCATTGCCATCGGCATCTTCAACATTCCCACCTTCGCGCGCATCACGCGGGCATCGGCCAAGGCCGTGTGGGCACGCGAATACGTGCTCGCCGCACGCGCCTGCGGCCATGGCCGCGCCAGCATCACTTGGCGCCATGTGCTGCCCAACATCCTGCCGGTGCTGGTGGTGCAGGCCACCATCCAGTTCGCGCTGGCCATTCTGGCCGAGGCCGCCCTGTCCTATCTGGGCCTGGGCACGCAGCCGCCCCAGGCCTCCTGGGGCCGCATGCTCAGCGAGGCGCAGACCCTCATGTTCCAGGCACCGCTGCTGGCCGTGTGGCCGGGCCTGGCCATTGCGCTGTCGGTGCTCGGGCTCAACCTGCTGGGCGACGGGCTGCGCGATCTGCTCGACCCGCGCCTGTCGCGCCAGCGCTGAGGAAGGCACGCGCCCATGCCCCTGCTCGAAGTCTCCGGCCTCACCATCACCTTGCAGACCCCGCGCGGCCGCGCGCGCGCCGTGCAGAACCTGGAGTTCATCCTGGAGCGCGGCGCCACGCTGGGCCTGATCGGCGAGTCGGGCTGCGGCAAGTCGCTGACCGCCCTGGCGCTGATGGGCCTGCTGCCCGAACATGCGCAGGTGGACGGCAGCATCCAGCTCAACGGCAAGGAGCTGCTGGACATGGACGAGAACGCGCTTTGCCGCCTGCGTGGCAACCGCATGGCCATGGTGTTCCAGGAGCCTATGACGGCATTGAACCCCGTGCACGGCATCGGCCGCCAGGTGGCCGAGCCGCTGCGCCATCACCTGCGCCTGGGCCGCCAGGCCGCGCGCGCGCATGCGGTGGCGCTGCTGGAGCGCGTGGGCATTGCCCGTGCGGCCCAGCGCTATGACGACTATCCGCACCAGTTCTCGGGCGGCCAGCGCCAGCGCATCACCATCGCCATGGCCCTGGCCTGCGGGCCCGACCTGCTGATTGCCGACGAACCCACGACGGCGCTGGACGTGACCGTTCAGCAGCAAATCCTGGACCTGCTGCAGGAACTGGTGGCCGAGCATTCCATGGCCCTGCTGCTGATCTCGCACGACCTGGGCGTGATCGCGCAGAACGTGGAGCAGTTGCTGGTCATGTACGGCGGCAGCGTGGTCGAAAGCGGCATGACCGAGGCCATCTTCGCGCGCCGCGCCCATCCCTATACGCGCGGCCTGTTCGCGGCCAGGCCCCAGCTGGACCTGTCCGCCCCAGGCAGCCTGCCGCCGGCCCGGCTGCCCACCATTGCCGGCACCGTGCCCGAGCTGGTGGACCTGCCGGCCGGCTGCGCCTTCGCGGGCCGCTGCAGCTTCACCGAGCCGGCCTGCCACAGCGAGCGCCCGCGCCCCGTGGTACTGGAGCGCCCGCAGCGGCCCACGCCCGCATCCCTGCAGGCTTGGGCACAGCCGCATGTGGTGCGCTGCCTGCGCCCCGAGGCCATTGCACAGGGCCTGCCTGCACAGGAATGCGCATGACAGGCCCCCCCCTCCAGACGCCACCGGTCCAGACGCCACCGGCCGCCGATGCACCCCTGCTGCAAGTGACAGGCCTGGCCCGCAGCTACCAGCTGCCGCGCCGGTCGCTGTGGCGCGCGCCGGAGCAGGTGCATGCGCTGCGCGGCGTGGATTTCACGCTGCCGGCGGGGCGCAGCCTGGGCGTGGTGGGCGAGTCGGGCTCAGGCAAGTCCACGCTGGCACGCCTGGTCATGGCGCTGGACACGCCCAGCGCCGGCAGCGTGCGGCTGCTGGGCCAGGATCTGCACAAGTTGGACCGCCAGGCACTGCGGACGGCACGCCGCGACTTCCAGATGGTGTTCCAGGACCCCTACGGCTCGCTGGACCCGCGCATGACGGTGGAGCACATCGTCTGCGAGCCCCTGACCGCCCAGCCTGCGTCGCCCGAACGCAGCGCCCGGCGCGACCTGGCCCGCGCCACGCTGGAACAGGTCGGCCTGCGTGCGCAGGATCTGGACAAGTACCCGCATGAGTTCTCGGGCGGCCAGCGCCAGCGCATCGCAATTGCGCGGGCATTGATCACACGGCCCCGCCTAATCGTGGCCGATGAGCCCGTGAGTGCGCTGGACGTCTCGGTGCAGGCCCAGGTGCTGAACCTGCTGCACGATCTGCAGCAGCAGCTGGGCCTGTCCTATCTGTTCATCAGCCACGACCTGGCCGTGGTCCAGCACCTGTGCGACGACGCCATCGTGCTGAGCGAGGGCCGCATCGTCGAGCGCGGAGCGCCGCAGCAGCTGTTCCACGCCCCGCAGCACCCGTATACGCAGGCCCTGGTCCGGGCCGTGCCGCGCATCGCCCTGCAGCACCGGGCCTGAAAGCTGACGGCCGCCCGCGCGGACCAGGCCCCCAGGGCCACGCACCCGTGCGCCGTGGTGTAAAAACACTGCTGCAGGCCGCAGACAGCGGCCCGAGAACCATCTGCAAGAATTTCCGGAGACCTGTTCATGTTCAACCGCCGTTCCCTGCTGGCCAGCTCCGCTGCTGCCGGCCTGCCCCTGCTGATGCCCTGGCCTGCGCTGGCCCAGAGCCGCAAGGACAGCATCACGCTGGCGATGACGCTGGAGCCCCCGGGGCTGGACCCCACGGCCGGGGCCGCATCGTCCATCGGCGAGATCGTGCTCTACAACCTGTTCGAGACGCTGACCAAGATCAACCCGGACGGCAGCGTCTCGCCGCTGCTGGCCGAGAGCTGGGAGGTCTCGCCCGACCTCAAGACCTACACCTTCCGCCTGCGCAAGGGCGTGAGTTTTCAGAACGGCGAGCCCTGCAACGCCCACAGCGTGAAGTACTCCTTCGACCGGGCGGGCGACGACAAGAGCACCAACAAGGACAAGCGGACCTTCGCCTCCCTGTCCACGCGCGTGGTGGACGACCACACCGTGGTCGTGATCAACAAGGACATCGATCCCGACTTCCTCTTCGTGCTCGGCCAGGCGACTTCCATCATCGTCGAGCCCAAGAGCGCGGCCACCAACGCCACGCGCCCCGTGGGCACGGGCCCCTACCAGTTGGGCAACTGGAGCAAGGGCGCCTCGGTCACGCTCACGGCCTGGCCGCAGCACCGCATGGCCTCCGGCCTGCGCATTCGCCGCGCCAGCTTTCGCTTCATCTCGGACCCTGCGGCCCAGGTCGCTGCGCTGCTGGCTGGCGATGTCGATGCCTTCCCACGCGTGACGCCGCGCAGCGTGGCCCAGTTCAAGGCCAACGGGCGCTTCCAGGTCGTGGTCAGCGGCTCGCGCGCCAAGACCATCCTGGCCATGAACAACGCACGCAAGCCCCTGGGCGACGCGCGCGTGCGCCGCGCCATCGCCGCGGCCATCGACCGCAAGGCCGTGATCGACGGCGCGGGCGACGGCTACGGCCTGCCCATCGGCAGCTACTACGTGCCCACGGCCTTTGGCTATGTGGACACCACGGGCATCAACCCCTTCGACGTGGAAAAGGCCAAGGCGCTGCTGGCCGAGGCCGGCGTCAAGACTCCGCTGGAGCTGACCATGACCCTGCCACCCACGCCCTACGCGCGCCAGGGCGGCGAGGTGATTGCCGCGCAGCTGGCCAAGATCGGCATCCGCGCCAAGCTGCAGAACGTCGAATGGGCGCAGTGGCTGTCGGGCACCTACACCCTCAAGAACTACGACCTGACGCTGATCTCCCATGTCGAGCCCTTCGACCTGGGCAACTTCGCCAAGCCCGACTACTACTGGGGCTACGAGTCCGCCCAGTTCAACGAGCTGTACGACAAGATCAAGAACGCCTCGCGCCCCGCCGACCGCTCGCGCCTGCTGGGCGATGCCCAGCGCCTGCTGGCCCAGGATTGCGTGCACGCCTTCCTCTACACGCCGCAATGGGTCACCGTGGCCAACAAGAACCTGCGCGGACTGTGGAAGGACATGCCCATCTTCGTCAACGATCTCTCGGCACTGTCCTGGGCCACCTGAGCCGCGCACCGGCTGAGCCACAGGCGACAGGTGCGCCGGTGGCCCCGGGCCACACTGCGGCAGATCTGCCGCTGGAACCGCCATCCTCAAGGAAGCCGCGATGACTGGAACGACACAGGCTCTGCACGACCTACCCGCCCATGCGCTGCTGCGCGCCTACCGGGAGCGCAGCCTCTCGCCCGTCGAGGTCATGCAAGACCTGCTGGCCCATGTGCAGCGCTGGGAGCCGGCCCTGGGCGCCACCTACCTGCTGCGCCCCGAGGCCGCACTGGCCCAGGCACGCGCCAGCGAGGCCCGCTGGCTGCGCGGCGAGCCGGCAGGCCTGCTCGACGGCGTTCCCGCCACGGTCAAGGACAACATCGCCACGCGCGGCGACCCCACGCCCGTGGGCACGGCCGCCATGCCGCAGGTCGCGGCCCCGCTGGATGCCCCGCCCGCTGCGCGCCTGCGCGAGGCGGGCGCCATCCTCTTCGCCAAGACCACCATGCCCGACTACGGCATGCTGTCCTCGGGCTTGTCCTCGCTGCACGGCAACACCTTCAACCCCTGGGATCTGGACAAGACGCCGGGCGGCTCCAGCGCAGGCGCGGGCGCCGCTGCGGCGGCCGGCTACGGGCCGCTGCATGTGGGCACGGACATTGGCGGCTCCATCCGCCTGCCCGCAAGCTGGTGTGGCATCTTCGGCCTCAAGCCCAGCCTGGGCCGCGTGCCCATCGACCCGCCCTATACCGGCCGCTGCGCCGGCCCCATGACGCGCAGCGTGGCCGATGCCGCGCTGATGATGCAGGCGCTGTCGCTGCCCGATGCGCGCGACAGCATGGGCCTGCCGCACCAGGACATTGCCTGGAGCGGCTTCGACATGGACCCCGCCCAGGTGCGCGGCCTGCGCATAGGCCTGCTGCTGGATGCCGGCTGCGGCCTGCCCCTGCAGCCCCGCGTGCGTGCCGTGGTGGAGCAGGCTGCGGCCTGGCTGGAATCGGCCGGCGCCCATATCGAGATCATCCAGCCCTGGCTCACCCGCGACATGCTCGACGGCCTCGACCATTTCTGGCGCATGCGCTCGCATGTGGAAATGCAGTCGCTGCCGGACGCCCAGCGCCGCGTGGTCCTGCCCTTCATCCGCGACTGGGCCGACAGTGCCGGGTCCATCACCGCCACCCAGCTGTTCGTGGCCAGCCAGCAATCGCACCTGCTGCGCGTGGCCACGGTGCGTGCCACGGCGGCCTTCGACTATGTGCTGTCGCCCGTGGCGCCCATCACGGCTTTCCCGGCCCACCTGCCCAGCCCCACCAACGACCCGCTGCGACCGCTGGAGCACATTGCCTTCACCGTGCCCTACAACATGTCCGAGCAGCCCGCCGCGTCCGTGCCCTGCGGGCATGACGGGCAGTTGCCCATCGGCGTGCAGATCGCGGGCCGCCGCTTTGACGACCTGGGCGTGCTGCGGCTCAGCCGCGTGCTGGAGCAGTTGCGGCCGCCGCAGCCTGCCTGGCCACAGCCCCTGCCGCCGGGCCAGAGCACTGGCGACAGCGAAGACGGCGCACAGGCACGGGCAGCGTCGGCTACTCCAGCCTGATTCCCGCATCCTTGACGATGCGCGCCCAGCGCGGCAAGTCGCGCGCCATGGCCGCTGACAGCTCCTCGGGCGTGCCGCCCACCGGACGCAACCCCATGGCCGCCAGGCGCCCGCTGAGTTCGGGCGAGGCCACGATGCGCCTCACCTCGGCCGAGAGCTTGTCCACGATGGGCCGGGGCGTTCCCGCCGCCACGAAGGTGGCGAACCAGCCATTGGCCTCGAAGCCCGCCAGCCCCAGCTCGGCAAAGGTGGGCACATCGGGCAGCGCCGGATGGCGCTGCATGCCGGTGATGGCCAGGATGCGGATCTTGTCGGACTTCAGGTGCGCATTGGCCGAAGACACGTCGATGAAAGCCGACGACAGCTGCCCGCCCAGCACATCGTTGACCAGCGGTGCCGCGCCCTTGTAGGGAATCAGCGCCAGATCCAGCCCGGCCCTGGCACGCAGCAGTTCGCCATGCATGTGCGAGGAGGTGCCGTTGCCGTAGTTGCCGTTGCTGTACTTGCCCGGATGGGCCTTGACCAGGGCGATGAACTCCTGCAGCGTCGTGGCCGGCACGTCGCGCGGCACCACGAACAGGTCCGAGGACAGGGCCACCTGCGATACGGGGGCAAAGTCCCTGAGCACGTCATAAGGCATCTTTGCGTACAGCGCCGGCGACTGGATCATGGCCGTGATCCCCAGCAGCAGCGTATAACCATCGGGCGCCGACTTAGCCACCACGTCGCCGCCGATGATGCCGCTGGAGCCCGGCCGGTTCTCCACCACCACGGGCTGGCCCCAGGCCTGGCTCAGTTGCTGGGCAATGATGCGGCCGATGATGTCCGTGCCGCCGCCTGCCGGGTAGGGAATCACCATGCGCAGCGGCTTGGACGGATAGGCACCGCCTGCCGGCTGTGCAAAGGCGATCGGCGATGCCGTTCCCAGGGCGGCACCCAGTGAGGCGCTGGCGGCGCATGCCAGCGCCGCCCGCAGGCAGCCGCGTCGGCTCGATTCCATGGCTTGTCTCCTTGTCCTTCGGTGCTCCGCCCTCGTTGGCGGGGCGGTGTGCCCTGCCGCAGTGGCAGGGTCCATGGACAGTGTGGCCACCGGGCCTTCCGCCACCAATCGCCGATCGTCTCAAAATGATTGGCAAAAAAGATCAGCGGCCGCGATGCTGGGCCTGCCGGTAGGCGCCCGGCGGCAGGCCGGTCCAGCCCTTGAAGGCGCGGTGAAAGGTGCTGGCCTCCGCAAACCCCACGCGGGCCGCGATGTCGGCCAGGGTCAGATCCGGGCGGTTCAGCAATTCGATGGCGGCGTCGCGGCGCAGGTCGTCCTTGAGGGATTGGAAGCCCAGGCCTTCGTCGCGCAGGCGGCGGCGCAGCGTCTGCGGTGTCATGGACAGCGCGGCGCCCACCTGCTCCAGCGAAGGCAGCTCCCCCGCCAGATCGCGGCGCAGCAGGCGGCGGATGCGCTCGCCCAGGCGCGTGCGGTCGCGGTAGCGGATCACCAGGCCCATGGCCGCCTGGTCCAGGAATTCGGCCAGGCTCTCCGGGGTCTGCACCACGGGCAGCTCCAGCCAGCGCGCATCGAACTCCAGCCCCGTGAAGTCGCGGTCACGCTGCAGCGGCGCCAGGAACAGGCGCTGCGCCTCCGTGCCATACGGCATGCTGGCTCCGGCCGGTGCACACACGCCCGTCAACTCAATCCTGCGCGACACCAGCCAGGACATGACGCCATAGCCCAGAAAGCAAAAGGACCGCTCGGCATAGGCCAGCGGCGCATCACGCTCGCGCAGCGACACCATGGCGATGCGGGCCACGCCGTCCACCACCTGCAGCCGGGGAGCGAAGTCCCGCAGCACCAGGCGGTAGAAACGCAGCCCGGCCTGCAATGCCTCGCCCAGCGTGCGGCAGGGCAGCATGGTGCGGCAGGCCTGGGCAAAACTGCCCACGGGCAGCGGATGGCGGCACAGGCCCCACAGCTCGTCGCGGCAAACGCGGCGCAGCACGCGGATCAGCGCCGCGTACTGCGCCTGGGTCACGCGCGACAGCGGCGCATCCAGCAGGGCCGGCGCAATGCCGGCGCGGCGCAGGATGGCTGGCACATCCATGCCATTGCGCTGCACGCCCTGCACGATCTGCAGGACCTGGGCAATGGCAATGGTGTGGGCCGTGGTCTGTGGCATGGGCTTGGTGGAGACGGCGTCAGATGGGCAGGTCAAGGCCTGCCCGCCATTGTCTCCATCAATGGCCCAGATATCGATCCAGGAATCCCAGCACCCGCTGCTCGTAGGGCTTGGGCGCGTAGTCGTACAGGTCCACATGCGCGGCGCCTTCCACCATCCACAGCGCCTTGGGCTCACGCGCCGCATCGAACAGCTCGCGCGTTTCTGCGGGCGTGGTGTGCCGGTCCTGCAGGCCGGCCGCGATCAGCACGGGAGCGCCCAGCGCCTTCACATGGTCGATGGGACGCAGTTGCGCCAGCTCCAGATGCAGGCGCAGCGGCAGCTGCCACGCCAGCAAGGGCGTGACCACGTCCGCCAGCCAGCCGATGTGCGCGCGCACGCGGTTGTCTATGGCCTGCCGTATGTCGGGGAACACGGACTCCAGCACCACCGCATCCGGCCCCGGCTCCACATGGGACAAAAGCAGGGCCGCGCCGCCCAGCGATGTGCCGATCACCGCCACCTTCTCGCCCGGCAGCTGCTGCCGCACATAGGCCATGGCGGCACGCACGCCTGCGCCTTCGACCATGCCGAAGCTGATGCGCTCGCCACTGCTTTCGCCGTGCGCGGGCAGGTCGATCAGGCAGACGGAGTACCCCTGCCGATGGAGCATGCGCGCACGCGCCAGCATGGCCAGCCGGTCTGCGTACACGCCGTGCAGCAGCAGCACGGCACCATGGCCCGGCTGCCCCTTGGCGAACCAGCCCCGGACCTGCCCGCCCTCGTCGGTGGGCAACTGCAGCGTCTGGACCGGCCAGTCCGCGGGCGGCGCGCCGACAGGCTGGTGGTCCGGCTGGCTCAACAGGCTGCCCACCAGCCAGGCCGCCACCATCAGCAGGGCCAGTCCGGACAATCCGGCCATCAGCAAGGCGGCAGGCCATGAAAGATTGCGCAATCGGGAAAGCATGGCGTGGACTGTGCCACGGCCCGGCCCTTGCGCCGTGGCCCGCAGCGAAAAGCAGAGTATTCCTAACGCTGCACCAGGGCCAGCCGCACGGCCATGCCCAGGAAGACCAGCCCGGCCACGCGGTTGAGCCAGTTCTGGGCGCGCACGGAGCGCTGAAGCAGCACGCCGAACCAGCCCGAACAGCAGGCGATGGCGCCGAACACCAGCAGCGCCGCCAGCATGAACACGCAGCCCAGCACCATCACCTGGGTGGCCACGCTGCCGCGCGCGGGGTCAGCGAACTGCGGCAGAAAGGCCAGGAAGAAGATCAGCACCTTGGGATTGGTGAGGTTCATCACCACGCCACGCCCCACCCAGCGCAGCGCCCGTGCGGGGGTCAGCGGGTCGGCTGCGCCGGCCAGCGGCATCTCGCCCGGCCGGGCCACGGCGCGCAGCGCGCCCCAGGCCAGCCAGGCCAGATAGGCCGCGCCGCACAGCTTGATGGCGGTGAACAGCAGGGGCGATGCAGCCACCAGCGCCGCCAGGCCCAACGCAACCGCCGCCGTATGCACCACCAGCCCCAGGCACAGGCCTAGCACCACGCACAGCCCCACGCGCCAGCCGCGCTGGGCCGATTGCATGAGCACGAACAGGTTGTCAGGCCCCGGGCTCAGGCCCAGCAGCACGGCCACGCCAAAAAAGGCAAGCAGGGTTTCAAAGGTCGGCATCGCTTCTCTCTTTTCGATTCATCGCATGTTCCAGCGCGGCTTGGGTCAGGCTTGCGCGGTGACGATCCAGCCTTCCAGCGGATCCAGGTCATGCGGCAGCCCGTAGAGCGCATCGCCCTGCGCATGGCGGGCCACCGCCCAGGCGGCCTGCAGCATGCAGATCACGGCGTCCAGCCGGTCTCCGCTGCCGTCCGCCAGCAACTGGTTGCGGGCTTCTTCGGCGTCGATACGCAGGCGCAGCGCCAGCGGGTTGTCGCCGCGCTCCAGCGCCGCCAGCAATTGCACACGCGCCTGATGGCGTTCGGACGTTTGTCGCGCGGGTTCGTCGCTTTTGTAGCTGCGGCGGCCGATCACGGCACGCGCCAGCATGCCCGGGTAGGCTTCCAGCGCCACGCGGCGCGCATCGCCTTCGCCTGGCCGTTGCAGGCCCGGCAGATGTACGCCAGCCGCGCGCAGCAAGGGCAGCCCGGCATGCAGCATGTAGGCCACGGGCGGATTGACCCACTTCATGGAAGGGCTGGCACCGGCAGGCCCGTCCGTGGCGCGGTGCGCGAACTTGCCGCCTGGGGGCCGCGCCGCGCAAAAGGCCTTGAACTGCTCGCGTATGGCTTGGCGCGTGAGGCCGGCGTAGTGATCCATGCAGGCCGCCCAATCCGTGGGCCAGCCCAGTTGCTCCACCAGTTCGCGCGGCAGGCCAAAAGGCAGGTCGAATCCGCCCACCCAGGCCGACTGCGCCGACTGCGCCACATCGGCGGGCCGGGCCAGCCAGGCGGCCCATGCGTCCAGCGAGGCGAACTCCAGCAGCTCCTGCAGGACCACCGTGTCGCCAGCCAGCAGGTGGCCCAGGGCCATGGTGATGGGCTTGCGCACCGTAGGCCGGCTGCTGAAATCGCAGCCCAGCACCCGCATTGCAGCCATGGCGCTCAGCCCAGGCCCAGCGCCGTCACGCCGACGGCAATGCACACCGCGCCCGCAATGCGCGCCAGGCGGTCGCCTTCGCGCAGCATGTGGCCGCCGATCAGCGCCGCGAACAGCATGGAGACTTCGCGCGCAGGCGCCACGTGCGACATGGGTGCATCCTGCATGGCGTAGAGCACCAGCACATAGGCGATGGGGCTGATCAGCGCCACCAGGGCCGCGAAGCGCCACTGCGTGCGCCACAGGCTGCGCGCAGTGGGCAGGTCGCGCAGCACCACGGGAGCGAGCAGGAACACGCGCACGAAGTTGCCCATGTAGTCGATGAGGATGGGCGACATCAGCAGCATCTTCACGCCGTAGCCGTCCACCACGGTGTAGCTGGCGATGAAGGCGCCCGTCAGCAGCCCGTACCACAGGCCCAGCCGCAGCCGCTCGCGCGCTTCGGGGTCATGGCGTGCGCGCAGCAGGCCGGGGCCGCCCGCGATCAGGAACACGCCAACCACCACGCCGGCAATGCCCAGCACGCCCAGCGAGGAAATCTGCTCCCCCAGGAACACCACCGCCACCATGGACGACAGCAGCGGCCCGGAGCCGCGCGCCAGCGGATAGACCACGGTGAGGTCCGCGCTGCGGTAGCCGCGCAGCAAGGTGACGTAGTAGGCCACGTGCAGCAGGCCGCTGGCCAGCACCACCAGCCATTCGTTGCGCCCCCATGTGGGCACCACATCGCGCCCCACCCACCAGCCCAGCGGTGCCCAGATCACCATCATGATGACCGAGGTGAAGAAGGCGAAGCGCGAGTCGCCGCCCGCCTTCTTGGCCACGATGTTCCAGCCGGCATGGATGAGGCCGGCAATGATGATCAGGGCAAAGGCTTGCAGCGACATGGTCAGGTCCGGGGAAAGCGGGGCTTGGGCTTGGCGCGGGAAAGAAAAAAGGCCGCGCACTGCGCAGCCTGGGGTCTTGTCTGAGGCGTCCGGGGACGCCACCCCGGGGGAGTTACCTGCGGCTGGACACCAGCGAGAGGAACTCGCGGCGCAGTTCAGGATTGGTGAGGAAGGCGCCGCGCATGACGGAGTTCAGCATCTTGCTGTCCATCTCGCGCACGCCGCGCCAGGACATGCAGAAGTGCGAAGCCTCCATCACCACGGCCAGGCCGTCGGGGCGGGTCTTGTCGAGGATCAGGTCGGCCAGCTGGATGATGGCCTCTTCCTGGATCTGGGGGCGGCCCATGATCCAGTCCACCAGCCGCGCGTACTTGGACAGGCCGATGACATTGGTGTTCTTGTTGGGCAGCACGCCGATCCAGATCTTGCCGATCACCGGGCACAGATGGTGGCTGCAGGCGCTGCGCACCGTGATCGGGCCGACGATCATCAGCTCGTTGAGGTGCTCGGCGTTGGGGAACTCGGTGATGGCGGGCTGCGCCACATAGCGGCCGCGGAACACCTCGTTGACATACATCTTGGCCACGCGGCGCGCCGTGGCGCGCGTGTTGTGGTCGTGCGTGGTGTCGATGACCATGCTGTCGAGCACGCCCTGCATCTTGTCCTGGACTTCGTCGAGCAGCAGCTCGAGTTCACCGGGCTCGATGAATTCGGAGATGTTGTCGTTCGCATGAAAGCGCTTTTGCGCCTGCTTCAACCGTTCGCGGATCTTGACCGAGACGGGGGTGCCCTCGGCCTGGCTGTCTTGTTTCATGTCGACGAGTTCTCTGAACATGGCTGGCATGGTAACAGCGAAACCCGCGGCATGGCACGCAAGGGATTTTCCACCCAAACGCAGGTTCTGCCCGCGCTGAAAGCTATCATTTCAATAGCAAAAGAATGGCTTGTGTGACAGAACCCGGGGCTAGAGGCGGAATTCGGCAATCAGCGGCAGATGGTCGGACATGCGCCACCAGATGCGTCCCTTGGGCACATGCAGGCCCAGCGGGGTGAGGCCACGCACGTAGACATGGTCCAGCTGGGCCAGCGGCAGGCGCGAGGGATAGGTGGGCACGCTGGGCAATTCGTCGTATTCGTACAGGCCGAAACCGCCGAGCATGCGCTTGATCTGGCCACCCCAGTCGTTGAAGTCGCCCGCCACCACCACGGGCGCGCCGGGCGGCACCTCGCGCTCGATGAAGCGCTTGAGCTGGGAGACCTGGCGCACGCGGCTGCCGGGGATCAGCCCCAGATGCACCACGATGGTGTGCACGCGCCGGTTCTGCACTTCCACCTCCACATGCAGCAGGCCCCGCTGCTCGAAGCGGTGGTCGGAGATGTCCTCGTGCTGGTGGCCCACCACGGGCCAGCGGGTGAGCAGCGCGTTGCCATGCTCGCCATGGCGCGTGTAGGCATTGGTGCGGTAGACGGCCTCGTATCCCAGGGGAGCCAGATACTCCGCCTGCGACACCTGGGGCCAGCGCTCGAAGTAGGCGGCCTCCTTGTGGTTCATCTTGCGCACTTCCTGCAGGCAGACGATGTCGGCATCGAGCTGCTCCACAGCGTGTCCCAGGTTGTGGATCTCCAGGCGGCGCACGGGACCCATGCCTTGCACGCCCTTGTGGATGTTGTAGGTCGCGACGCGCAGTATGGACGGGCCGGGGTCCACCTCGTGGGAGGATTTCACGTTGTCAGTCATAGGCGGTCAGGAACACAGGGATCGGGATCAGTCCAGCTCCAGTGAAGCGAATCGCGGCAGCATCAGGATGGCTTCCGCATTGGACGGGGAGTAGCAGCGCTCGGCAGCGTCATGCCAATGATGCCAAGCAGATGCGGTATGTTCCCTCGGATTCAAGAACACAGGGGTGTAGGACGGAATCCGCAGGCCGAAAACCCTCTCGCGGTTGTGCCATACACCGGGCGCATAGCGGTGCTGCCAGGCAGGGTAGATGGTGTAGATGTTCTCCAGCGCCCAGTCCTGCAGCAGGCAGCCGGGCGCCTCGGGGTCGATGCCGGTTTCTTCCCGCACCTCGCGCACTGCGGTCTCGCGCCAGGACTCGCCTTCATGGTCCTTGCTGCCCGTCACCGACTGCCAGAACTCCCCGCCCTCAGGCGCCGGTGCCGTGCGGCGCATCAGCAGCACCTGCCCGTCATCGCGGTAGATGACGACCAGCACCGATTCAGGGATCTTGTAGCCTGGCATGGCAGGCATCAGCCCTTGCCCTGGACCGCTTTGGTCGCCACGGGCGGTGGCAACTCCTTGGCCTGCAGCGCGCGTACCTGATGCACGAGCTGGTTGTGCGCATCCAGAAAGGCGGCGGCGATGACCTTGCCCTCGTTGGTATTGCTCCAGCCCGCGCCCGCCGCGCCCAGGCGGCCCAGCACCATGCCGCCCACGCCCAGATCGGTGGTGCGGGCGGCACCCGTGGCAGCGGCCACCTGCTCGGTAGTTTCGTTGTCCGACAGCAGCAGCGCGGTCTGCGCCTCCTTGAACTTGACCTGCTCGACCATGCCGACCAACCCCGCGATGTCCCGCAGCACCGGAATCATGGCAACCACGCCGGCCAGGCCCCGGCCCGCGTCCTGCTCGCTGAAGGTCAGGCTGGGCGTCAGCGTGTATTGCGCCTCATAGCCACGGCCCTTGCGCACCGTGGAGCTCTCGCGCAGCACGCCGGCGTTCTTCAGGTCCTGCTCCTGCACCGTGCCGCGCAGGCCCGCGCCCCGGTCCACCACACGGAAGCAGCCGCTTTGCTGGGCCAGCAGCTTGATCAGCGGCACGGGCGAGGCAGGCAGCTGGTAGCCCGACCCCATGACGTAGCCGTTGGGATTCTCGGCCAGGGCCAGCGTGGCCACGGGCGCGTCGCAGCGCACGAGTTCGCGCGAGCCATTGTTCGCGCCCAGGGGCCCGGCGGAGCCGGTGATCTCCGAGCCGCCCTGCCCCAGCTCGGTCTTCTTTTCTCCGCAGCCGGACAGACCCAGCCCTGCCAGCCCTGCCAGCACAGCCAGCGCCACCGATGCAATGCCTTGAAAACGCATGAAAGCTCTCCGCAAAAAGAAAAACGGCAGAAGCTGTGCCAGCTTCTGCCGTCCGTATCAAGCCGCCAGGCCCGGTCCTCAGCCCTGGGTGGCCGCCAGCGGGTTGCGCAGGCGGATGTGCAGCTCGCGCAGCTGCTTTTCGTCCACGGGCGAAGGTGCCTGCGTCAGCAGGTCCTGGGCACGCTGGGTCTTGGGGAAGGCGATCACGTCACGGATGGAGTCGGCACCCGTCATCAGCGTGATCAGGCGGTCCAGGCCGAAGGCCAGGCCACCGTGCGGGGGCGCGCCGTATTGCAGCGCGTCCAGCAGGTAGCCGAACTTGGCGCGAGCGTCTTCGGGCGAGATCTTGAGCGCGTCAAACACCTTGCTCTGCACGTCGGCGCGGTGGATACGCACCGAGCCGCCGCCCAGCTCCCAGCCGTTCAGGACCATGTCGTAGGCCTTGGCCAGGCAGTTGGCCGGGTCGGTGACCATGAGCTCCTCGTGGCCGTCCTTGGGCGAGGTGAAGGGATGGTGCACGGCCGCCCAGCGGTCGTTTTCCTCGTCGTGCTCGAACATGGGGAAGTCCACCACCCACAGCGGCGCCCAGCGGTTCTCGAACAGGCCGTTGGCCTTGCCGAATTCGCTGTGACCCACCTTCAGGCGCAGCGCGCCGATGGAGTCGTTGACGATCTTTTCCTTGTCGGCGCCGAAGAAGATGAGGTCGCCGTCCTGTGCGCCCGTACGCTTGAGGATCTCGGCAATGGCCGCGTCATGCAGGTTCTTGACGATGGGAGACTGCAGACCATCGCGGCCCTTGGCCACTTCGTTGACCTTGATCCAGGCCAGGCCCTTGGCGCCGTAGATCTTGACGAATTCGGTGTACTGGTCGATCTCGCCGCGCGAGATCTGCGAGCCGCCGGGCACGCGCAGCGCGACCACGCGGCCGCCCTTGGTCGTGGCGGGGGTGGAGAACACCTTGAAGTCCACGTCCTTCATGACTTCGGTCAGTTCGGTGAACTCGAGCTTGACGCGCAGGTCAGGCTTGTCCGAGCCGAAGCGGAAGGCCGCATCCTGGTACGTCATCATCGGGAACTCGCCCAGATCCACGTCCAGCTGGGTCTTGAAGACCTCGGTGATCATGCGCTGGAAGATGGCACGGATTTCCTCTTCGCCCAGGAACGAGGTCTCGCAGTCGATCTGCGTGAACTCGGGCTGGCGGTCGGCGCGCAGGTCTTCGTCGCGGAAGCACTTGGTGATCTGGTAGTAGCGGTCGTAGCCGGCCACCATCAGCATCTGCTTGTACAGCTGGGGCGACTGCGGCAGGGCGAAGAACTCGCCATCGTGCACGCGGCTGGGCACCAGGTAGTCGCGCGCGCCTTCGGGCGTGCTCTTGCCCAGCATGGGCGTTTCGATGTCGATGAAGCCTTCCTTGTCCAGGAAGTTGCGCACCTGGATGGCCGTGCGGTAGCGCAGCATCATGTTGCGCTGCATGTAGGGACGGCGCAGGTCCAGCACGCGGTTGGTCAGGCGCACGGTCTCGGACAGGTTCTCGTCGTCCAGCTGGAACGGGGGCGTGACCGAGGCATTGAGCACGTTCAGCTCGTGGCACAGCACTTCGATCTGGCCGCTCTTGAGCTTGTCGTTGGTCGTGCCTTCGGGACGTGCGCGCACCAGGCCCTTGACCTGCACGCAGAACTCGTTGCGCAGGCCTTCGGCGGTTTTGAACATCTCGGCACGGTCGGGGTCGCAGACCACCTGCACATAGCCTTCGCGGTCGCGCAGGTCGATGAAGATCACGCCGCCATGGTCGCGGCGACGGTTCACCCAGCCGCACAGGGTAACGGTTTCGCCCATCAGGGCTTCGGTCACTAGACCGCAGTAATGGGAGCGCATGGCCATGATGAAAAGCTTCCTGCGCCCGGGATGGGCGCGACAGTTTGTTATTTGGATTCCGCGGGCAGTGTGAGATCCGGAGGAGTCACCACGCCCATCGAAACAATGTACTTGAGCGCGGCATCCACGCTCATTTCCAGCTCGATGCAATCGCTCTTGCGAACGATGACGAAATAGCCGCCCGTCGGGTTCGGCGTTGTCGGCACGAAGACGCTCAGGTATTCGTCACGCAGATAGGCGGCGACCTCTCCGCTGGGCGAGCCGGTGACGAAGGCCACGGTCCAGACGCCTTCGCGCGGCCACTGCACCAGCACGGCAGTGCGAAACGCATTGCCACTGTCCGAGAAGACGGTGTCGGACACCTGCTTGACGCTGGAATAGATGGAGCGCACCACGGGAATGCGGCTGACCACCGCATCGCCCCAGGAGACAAGCTTGCGGCCGATGAAGTTGCTGGCCGCAGCGCCAACCACCAGCAGGATCAGCAGCGTGAGCACCACGCCGAAGCCGGGAATGTGGAAACCCAGCAGCCGGTCCGGATGCCAGGCCTCGGGCAGGATGGCCAGCGTCTGGTCCAGCGTGCCGATGATCCAGTTGAGCACGCCCAGCGTGATCACCAGAGGAACAATCACCAGCAGGCCGGCGAACAGCCATTTGCGCAGAGCGGACATGAGAAATGCAAGCCTTGATTAATGGCCCGTGGAGGGTGCGGGAGCGGATGCGGGGGCCGCAGCAGGCGCAGGCGCAGTTGTCGCAGGTGCGGCAGATGTATCCGAGGCCTGGGTGTCGGCCGCTGGAGCCGGCGTGGCGGCGCTCTTGCTGCCGCTGTTCTTGAAGTCGGTCGCGTACCAGCCCGAGCCCTTGAGCTGGAAGCCGGCAGCCGTCAGCTGCTTGGAAAAGGCCTCGGCACCACAGGCCGGGCAGGTCGTCAGCGGAGCATCCGAGATTTTCCGCAGCACGTCCTTGGCATGACCGCAGGAGCCACACTTGTATGCATAAATAGGCATGGCGCTAATGCTTATACGAGAGAAGATGCAAAACTTTCGATTATAGGCATCCGCCCGATACTGCGGCTGCCTTGCCCCCAAAGGCCCAGGCCAGAGAGCCGCAAGCCGCATGCATCAGTCGGTACCTGATGGCCCGAAATGCAAAATGCCAGTCGCGCGGACTGGCATTCCATCAGGGCGGTGCCGGCAAGCCCCGCTGCCGGGGCGCCTGCCGCGTCCATGTTCAGCGCCGTGCCCGGCGCCGCTGCATCCCCATACCGGCCAGCATGACGGCAAGGCCCATCAGCACCAGGGCAGGCACCCCGGTGGCGGGGACCGGCTCCGGCGTCAATGCGGCAGCAACCACCAACTCCTGGTCACGCGAATTGTTGGCCGGCTCCGGGTCCGTGGTTCCACTGACCGCCGTCACCGTGGCTGTCAGGCTGCCCTGCGTGGTGGGCGTGAAGCTCACCGTGCAGGAAATGCGGGCACCCGAGGCCAGCGGTGTGCCAGTCGGTACCGCAGGCGTGCATGAGGTGCTGGCACCTGCCGGCAGCCCTGCGATGGAGCAATTGGCAAAGGCCGCCGCATTGGGGCCGGCATTCGTGCAGACGAACGATCCCTTCACGGGAACACCCACGTTGGCGGTGGCCGGCAGCGTGACGCTGGTGGCCTGCATATCGGCCCGCTCCACGGGGTTGAAGGGGTGGGCCTTGGTGTTGTTGGCCGGCACCGGATCCACCGTGCTGCTGCTCGCCGTCACCAAGGCCGCGATGGTGCCCGTTGTGGTGGGCGTGAACTGCACTGTGCAGGCAATGCTGCCGCCCGATGCCAATGGCGAGGCCGTGGGCACGCCGGGCGTGCAGGACGTGGTCGCCCCGGCTGGCAGGCCGGAGATCACGCACGAAGCCGCCGTCGCTGCACTGGGGCCGGCATTGGTGCAGCTGAAGCTGCCGGACACCGGTGCCCCCACCGTCATGGACGGCGGAAGATCAACGCTGGCGGCCTGCATGTCGGCCGCTGGCGCAACCGCCAGCACGGCCAGTGTGGCCGGCTGGTTCAGGCCGATCAGACTGAGGTTGGAAGGACCGTTGGTGAAGCTGCCTGTCGCGGTCGGACGCACGTCGAGGCTCACCTCGCAGAAGGCGGCGCCCTGGGCCAGGTCTCCGTTGGACACGGTCACGGTGCTGCCGCCTGCTGCCGCCTGCACGGTCGTGCCGGGGCAGGTGGTGCTGGCATTGCCCTCGACGACCAGTCCTGCAGGCAGGTTGTCGGTAAACGACCAGCCTCGCTTGCGCAGCAGATCGGTCGTATTGGTGATGGTCATGGTCAGCCGGGAGACCTGGCCGAGGTGGATGCTGGCAGGCGAGAAGGCCTTGTCCAGCTGCGGCGTGACATCGATGATCTGCGCGTTGTCGATCGACGAATCGTTGCCCATGGAGCTGGTCTGGTCGTTGTGCAGAACAAACCCGACAGAGGCTCCGCTGAAGAGCAGGGCTCCGGGAGAGGTCACTGTCTGGGCCCTGGCCGTTTGTATGATCCCAATACCGATAGGCATCGTATTGAACGACACACCATCCACGCATGGATCGACAGCATTCATGGAGATGGGCAGTTCCGCATTAGCGTCATTGACAAGAGAAAAACGCAGCAACGGAGCGACGAATCCTGACGAGCAGAAGTTCGCCACCACATCGGCACGGGCCGTGAGGAATCTGCTGCCGGAACTTTGCGGAATATTGGCCTTGGTGCGAAAGGCAATTGCGCCAGCAGGATAGGTTCCATTCGCTGTAAGCATCGCCATGACGTGATTTTTGATCGCATCCGCCGCACTCTGGCCCTGATAGCGCCCTGCGACCTCCGCCATCTGCTGCAGGGCGTTCCAATTGCCTTGGGAACCGCAGGCCGCACTCATCGTCGCCGAAGTTGGATCCTGGTTGAAGGACGTGACTATGCCATTGCACTGGTTGGCGCTCATCCGGTACAGGGGGTCGGCGGTATACATCTGCCCCGCAGGGTCCGCGCCCTGGTAGACCAGCAGATCCCGCCCCTCCGTGGTGATGGGGGGTGTCTGCGGGTTTTCGAAGTCCTCGCTCCAGACAATGACCGGCGCGACCGGGATCCTCGGCGCAGCCATTGCCACCTGGCCGCACAGGGCTGGCACAAGCAAGGCGCCTCCAAGCCAACTCCATCGGAACCGGACGCCGGCAACAGGCCGCAGCTTCAGTTGGCGAGCCCTCGCAATCAGTTTGAGTGTTTTCATGACGGTGCTTCCTCCCAAGCGTTTGCTATTCGGAGGTCCGCCGTACTGTCACGACCTGTGCTTCACACCACCCAAGTCAGCATTCCGGGACCTCCACAATCCCAGCCGCTGACTATATAGTTAATAACTATTGATGATTGTCATCAATTGTTTTTGCAAATTATGGGGCAGCGGCGCCTACCTTTCGGGGCTGAATTCAAGAATGTCTGCGCTGCGATTGGCCAGCCACTGCGGCGCCAGTGATCCGGCCACCATCCCCGTCACTGCCGCCAGCAGGCCCGCCAATTGCTGCGGAAATGCCTCGTGCAAAGCAGGAGTGGCCATGAAGACCACCCACACGCCAATGCCCAGTGCCACGGCGCAAATGGCGCCCTGCGTGGTGGCGCGCTTCCAGTACAGCCCGAAGACCAGCGGCACGAAGGCACCAACCAACGGCACCTGGTAGGCGCTGGAGACCAGCTCATAGATGGGCGTTCCTTCCATCTTGATCGAGTAGGCCAGCACGCAGATGCTGAAGACGAGCACGCTGATGCGCATGGCCAGCAGCATTTCCCGGTCGCTGGCCTGGGTGCGGAACTGGCGCCAGATGTTCTCGGTGAAGGTCACGCTGGGCGCCAGCAACGTGGCGGAGGCACAGGACTTGATGGCCGACAGCAGCGCGCCGAAGAACAGCACCTGCATGACGAAGGGCATCTTGTCCATGACCAGGGTTGGCAGCACCTTTTGCGGGTCCTGCTTGAGCAGTTCCGCAGCCTCCTGCGGCATGATGATCAGCGCGCTGGCCACGAGGAACATGGGTACGAAGGCGAAGCAGATATAGGCCGAGCCACCGATGACGGTGCCGCGCGTGGCGGCCTTCTCGCTGTGGGCCGACATCACGCGCTGGAACACGTCCTGCTGGGGAATGGAGCCCAGCATCATGGTGATGGCCGCGCCAAAGAAGAAGAGAATTTCATGCCAGCTGGGCTCGGGCCAGAACTGGAACAGATCGCGGCTCACGGCCAGGTCGATGACCTTGCCGGCACCGCCAGCCATGTCGCTGGCAAACCAGGCCAGCACCACCAGGCCGACGACCAGGATGATCATCTGCAGGAAGTCCGTCACCGCCACCGACCACATGCCGCCGAACAGCGTATAGGCCAGGATGGACACCACGCCGATGGCCATGCCCACGGGAATGCTGACCGTGCCGCCCGACAGCAGGTTGAACACCAGGCCCAGGGCCGTGACCTGGGCCGAGACCCAGCCCAGGTAGCTGAGCATGATGATCAGCGAGCAGACGATCTCGATGGACCGGCCATAGCGGTGGCGGTAGTAGTCGCTGATGGTCAGCAGCGTCATGCGGTACAGCTTGCCCGCGAAGAACAGGCCCACCAGGATCAGGCACATGCCTGCGCCGAACGGGTCTTCGACCACGCCGCGCAGGCCGCCCTCGATGAACTTGGCGGGCACGCCGAGCACGATCTCCGAGCCGAACCACGTGGCAAACGTGGTGGTGATGATCATGTACATGGGCAGATGGCGCCCGGCAATTGCGAAGTCGGCCGTGTTCTTGACCCGCCTGGCCGCCCACAGGCCGATGGCGATGGTCACGAACAGGTAGGCGATCACCATAGAGAGCAGCACGCTGGCACTCCTGTTTCAAAGTGGGAAAAGGGAGAGGTCCGGAAACCCGTCAGTGTTCTCAGTACCAGCGCAGCCGCACCACCAGTTGCAGCAGGATCAGCGCGATGACAAAGCCGATGCCGGCGCTGACGATGGCCTGCAACAGGCGGTTGGTGAGCTTTTGCTGCTGCAGCAGCTCCTTGAGCAGTTCGTCGTGCTCGCCGGAGTTGCGCGTGAGCCGGCGATGGATCAGGCGCGGCAGCTCGGGAATGAGCTTGGCATAGCGCGGCGCCTCGGCCAGCAGCTCGCGCCACAGCCGTTGCGGGCCCATCTGGTCCAGCATCCATTTTTCGAGGAAGGGCTTGGCCGTGCTCCACAGGTCCAGGTTGGGGTCCAGCTGGCGCCCCAGGCCTTCGATGTTGAGCAGCGTCTTTTGCAGCAGCACCAGCTGCGGCTGGATCTCGACTTGAAAGCGGCGCGAGGTCTGGAACAGGCGCATCAGCACCATGCCCAGCGAAATCTCGGCCAGCGGACGGTCGAAGTACGGCTCGCAGACGGCGCGGATGGCGGCCTCCAGCTCGTCCACGCGCGTGCTCGGCGGCACCCAGCCGCTTTCGATGTGCAGCTCGGCCACGCGCTTGTAGTCACGGCGGAAGAACGCCGTGAAGTTCTGCGCCAGGTATTCCTTGTCGTACTCGGTCAGCGTGCCGACGATGCCGAAGTCCAGCGAGATGTAGCGCCCGAAGGTCTCGGGCTCCAGGCTGACCATGATGTTGCCCGGGTGCATGTCGGCGTGAAAGAAGCCATCGCGAAAGACCTGGGTGAAGAAGATGGTCACGCCGTCGCGTGCCAGCTTGGGGATGTCCACGCCGGCTTCGCGCAGGCGCTCGACCTGGCTGATGGGCACGCCGGTCATGCGCTGCATGACCATCACGTCGTTGCGGCAGAAATCCCAGTACACCTCGGGGATCAGCACCAGGTCCAGCCCTTCCATGTTGCGGCGCAACTGCGCGGCGTTGGAGGCTTCGCGGATCAGGTCCAGCTCGTCGTGCAGGTAGTTGTCGAACTCGGCCACGACCTGGCGGGGCTTGAGGCGCTTGCCGTCGGCCGACAGGCGCTCGACCCAGCGCGCCATCATGTGCATCAGCGCCAGGTCCTTGTCGATCACGGTCTTCATGCCCGGACGCAGCACCTTGACGGCCACGTCGCGCTGCACGCCGTTGCGGTCGCTGATCACGGCAAAGTGCACCTGGGCGATGGAGGCACTGGCCACCGGCTCGCGCTCGAAGCTCACGAAGATCTGGTCCAGCTTCTTGCGGAAGGCGCGCTCGATGGTGTCCACCGCAATCTGCGAATCGAAGGGCGGCACGCGGTCCTGCAACCGGGCCAGCTCCTCGGCCACGTCGGGCGGCATCAGGTCGCTGCGCGTGGACAGCACCTGGCCGAACTTCACGAAGATGGGTCCCAGCTCTTCCAGGGCCTCGCGCAGGCGCTGGCCGCGCGGCTTGTCCAGCCGCCGGCCCAGCGTGAGCACCGCGCGTGCGCGGCGCATCCAGGGATGCTCGAAGCTCGACAGCACCAGTTCGTCGAGTCCGTAGCGGAACACCACCCAGAGGATGGTCAGCCCGCGAAGAAACCGGCTCATGGCTTGTCGTTCTCGAAACCGGGCAGGGATACCACGGGGGAACCAACGGGCGCGCTGGCGGGCGCTGCCGCACGTGCGGCCTCGGGGGCGGGGGCATCGGCATCGGGCTTGCCGGCCATGCGGGCGCCCACGAACTGGCGCAGCGCCTGGGCGGCGCTGCGCGCGACCTTGGCCACGGTGTGCGCGGGCGCATCGCCGATGATGCGGGCCAGGTCTTCCTCCACGTCCCATTCGACGTGGTCCACCAGCCAGTTGATGTCGGCGGCCAGTTGCACGTCGCCCTCGATGCGGATGGAAGGCTTGTCGCCGCGCAGGGCCACCTGGGCCAGGGCCAGCGGGGAGGTCTCGGTGACTTCAAGCAGCAGGTCGGGCTGCGCGCCTTCGGGAGCCACGTTGAACAGGCCGGCGGGCGTGATCTGCAGGGCCATGGAGTAGCCGCGCCACTGCACGCGCGCCACGCGGCCCTTTTGCCGCACGAGGCGCTCCATCGCCTCTTTCTCCTGCATCAGCACATGGTTGAGGAACAGCACGAGGCGCTGATGCACCTCGCTGACCAGCCATTGCGGCGGTTGCGGACCGGCCATCACGCGTTCCATGAGACCGTTCAGAAAAGAAAAAGGGGACTGTGTTGCCATAGTCCCCGATTATTCCCGAAGTGAGAGGATGCGGCCGACGCAAATCCGGTCGAGACAAGTGGCCAGCCCATGGCGTGCCCCCCCTGTCGCATCCCTGGCTTGCGCCGGTCCTCTGCAAATTACTTACTGCAGTGCCTGGACGCCGGCGACCAGCCAGCCGCTGCTGCCGCTCTTGGGCTTGGTCATGTTCCAGACCTCGCGGAAGGGCGTGGGGCCTGCCGAGGCGTCCTCGCGGATCATTCCCGAGAATTCCACGCTGGCCATGTAGTCATTGCCCAGATCCTCGATGCCCAGCAACTGGGCATCGATCATGACCACGTCGGTCTGGTTGGGCTGGCCAGGGCGCTGCACCTCGCGCTCGCTGAGCTGGCCACGGATCTCGGTCAGCATCTCGTCGGTCATCATGGCGCGCAGCGAAGCGATGTCCGAGCGGTCCCATGCCGATTGCAGGGTGACGAAGTTGCGCTTGGCAGCCGTCAGGAAGCCTTCGGTATCGAAGCCTTCAGGCACACCCCAGTTCTGCGAGCCTGCCAGGGCAGAGCCGATCTGCACGCCGGAACCCGAGGCCAGGGCGGCCGGCTGGTGGTTCTGCTCCCAGGGACGGGCCGAGGCGTCGTTGCCGACCTTCTCGGGGTTGTACTGGCGTGCCAGCGGTGCGCTGTCCACGTTGCCACCCATGTTGCCCGCGCCCGCAGGGGCCGCGTTCTGGAAGGCAAAGGGACTGGACGATGCCTGCTGCGCGCCAGCCGCTGCACGGCGCGAACGCATGACCATACCCACCACGACCATGATGACCAGAGCCAGCAGGGCGATCAGCAGGAACTGGCCGAAGGCGGCGCCCAGACCCAGCGAGTGGGCCAGCCATGCCAGACCCAGGCCGGCGGCCAGGCCGCCGAGCATGGCGCCCCAGGGCTTCTTGGCCGGAGCGGCCGCAGGCGGCGTGGCAGGCTTGCCCGCAGCGTTTTGTGTGGCGGCGTTCTGCGGCGGCGTGTTCTGCGCCGGCGCGCGCGTAGCTTCACGCTGCGTCACATTGCTCGACTGCTTGCCCACCGATCCGCCACCGCCCATGCGCTTGGCGTCGGCCGTGCCGTGGACCACCACCAGCATCGCGACCAAGACCATAGACCATAGCTTTTTCATGTCATCTCCTCGAATAATCGTGTTGCCGTCACCTCACCGAACGCCTCACGCGCTCAGCACTTGATTCCCACATGCAGGGCCGCAATGCCGCCCGTCATGTTGTGATAGTCCACATGGCCGAAGCCGCATTCCTGCATCAGGCGCTTGAGTTCCTCCTGGCCGGGGTGCATGCGGATGGACTCGGCCAGATAACGGTAGCTGGCGTCATCGCCCGCCACGAGCTTGCCCATGGCCGGAAGAATCTTGAAGGAGTACCAGTCGTAGGCTTTCTCCAGGGGCTTGGCCACCTTGGAGAACTCCAGCACCAGCAGCTTGCCGCCGGGGCGCAGGACACGGTTCATTTCCTTGAGCGCCGCATCCTTGTGGGTCATGTTGCGCAGGCCGAAGGCCACGCTGACCAGATCGAAATGGTTGTCGGGAAACGGCAGGGCCTCGGCATCGCAGACCATGGTGGGCAGGATGACGCCCTTGTCGATCAGGCGGTCGCGGCCCACGCGCAGCATGGCTTCGTTGATGTCGGTGTGCACCACCTGGCCGGTGGAGCCGACCTTCTTGGCGAAGGCCAGGGCCAGATCGCCCGTGCCACCCGCGATGTCCAGCGCCTTGTCGCCTTCCTTGAGGTTGGCCACCATCACCGTATAGGCCTTCCAGGCACGGTGCAGACCACCCGACATCAGGTCGTTCATGACGTCGTAGCGCGAAGCGACCGAGTCGAACACGCCGCGCACGCGGCTGGCCTTCTCGCGCTCGTCCACCGACTGGAATCCGAAATGTGTGGTGCTCATAACAACGATGCTAAGCAAGCAGTAGTAATGCGTACAGCGACAACCCCGTGTGGCCACGGGCTTTGCCGGGCAAGGGTTATCAAGAAAAAACAGCTTGAAACGCCTTCAAACAAAGACTTTCAAGCTATTTTAAATATAGCACCACCCCCAATAACCCTGTGCCATACAGAGGTCCGGAATGTGGTGCGAGGGGAACGGCGCCATACAGCGCGCACCCGTGTGCGGCGTCAGTGGCTGCCGCAGCCGTGTCCGCCGCCGCTGGCCTTGCCGGGCATGGGCGTGTCGCGGTCCATGCCGGACTCCTGCAGCCGGTCCAGGTACTGCGCCCAGAACTCGTCCTGGCGGCGGCCCAGTTCGTAGAGGTATTCCCAGGTGTACAGGCCGCTTTCATGCCCGTCGCTGAAGAAGGGCTTGATGGCGTAGTTGCCCACGGGCTCGATGGCCGTGATGGACACCTCGCGCTTGCCCGTCTGCAGCACTTCCTGGCCCGGGCCGTGGCCCTGGACTTCGGCCGAGGGCGAGTACACGCGCAGCAGCTCGAAGGGGATGCGAAAGCTTGCGCCGTCGGAGTAGGCGACTTCCAGCACACGCGATGCGCCGTGCACGGTCAGGGCTTCGGGGGTTGGGGTGTCAGGGGTCAGGCCGGCCATGCGGTGCTCCTCATTCAGTGGCGGGGTGCTGCTGCCAGGCATCGAGTGCCTGGACCAGCGCCGTGTCTATGGCTGGCAAGCGCGCTGCCACCTCGGCCTCGCGCTCGCCATTGCGCGGGCGCTGGGCCGGGGCCCAGACCGCGCCCGGGAAATGGCTGTCCCAGTCAAAGCGCGCAATCACATGCCAGTGCAGGTGCGGCACCATGTTGCCCAGTGCCGCCAGGTTGATCTTGGCCGGCGCAAGGCGCTCACGCAAGACGCGCTCGACCACGACCACGGCATCCATGCAGTGCTGGCGGTCGGCGGCGTCCAGGTCGGAGAACTCGGCCGCATGCGCATTCCAGACCACGCGGTAGAAGGCTGGAAAGCCTTCTTCCTGCGCGCGGATCACTCGCAGGCGCCGGCCGCGCCAGACGGGCACGCCGCCTTCTGTGGCGCACAGGGGGCAGGAAGCGGGAGCAGCCATCAGACCAGCACCCGTTCGATGCCGCCGGCGTTGGCGCGCTGAACATATTCGGCCATCCAGTTCTCGCCCAGGATCTGGCGCGCCATCTCGACCACGATGTAGTCGGCTTCCAGCAGGCCGTTGTTCATATCGCCACCGTAGCGCGACAGGCCCTGCAGGCAGCTGGGGCAGCTGGTGAGGATCTTCACGTTGTCCTTCTCGGCCAGGGCGCCGCTGGCGCGCAGCGCGGCCTCGCCCTTCTTGAGTTCCTCTTCCTTGCGGAAGCGGATCTGCGTGGAGATGTCGGGGCGCGTGACGCCCAGCGTGCCCGATTCGCCGCAGCAGCGCTCACTCTTGACCACGCCCTCACCCACCAGCGCCTTGACGGTCTTCATCGGGTCCTGCAGCTTCATGGGCGAGTGGCAGGGGTCGTGGTAGAGGTAGCCCTCCTTGCCCTGCAGCGTCACGCCCTTTTCCAGCAGGTATTCGTGGATGTCGATGATGCGGCTGCCCGGGAAGATCTTGCCGAACTCGTAGCCCTGCAACTGGTCGTAGCAGGTGCCGCAGCTGACCACCACGGTCTTGATGTCCAGGTAGTTGAGCGTGGTGGCGACGCGGTGGAAGAGCACGCGGTTGTCCGTGATCATCTTCTCGGCCTTGTCGAACTGGCCGCTGCCGCGCTGGGGATAGCCGCAGCACAGGTAGCCCGGTGGCAGCACGGTCTGCACGCCGGCATGCCAGAGCATGGCCTGGGTGGCCAGGCCCACCTGGCTGAACAGGCGCTCGGAGCCGCAGCCGGGGAAGTAGAACACCGCCTCGGTGTCCGCGCTCGTGGTCTGCGGGCTGCGGATGATGGGCACGTAGTCCTTGTCCTCGATGTCCAGCAGGGCCCGCGCCGTCTTGTTGGGCAGGCCGCCCGGCAGCTTCTTGTTGACGAAGTGGATCACCTGCTCCTTGAGCGGCGCGCGCCCCACCGAGGCGGGCGGACGCTGGGTCTGCTTCTTGGCCAGGCTGTGCAGCACGTCGGAGGCCAGGCGCTGGGCCTTGAAGCCCACGCCGACCATGGCCGAGCGCATGAACTTGATGGTGTCCGGATTGGTGGCGTTGAGCATGGCCATGGCCAGCTTGTTGCCGGGCCTGAAGCTCTTCTTGTCCATCTTGCGCAGCAGGTTGCGCATGTTCATGGTCACGTCGCCGAAGTCGATCTTGACCGGGCAGGGATTGAAGCACTTGTGGCAGACCGTGCAGTGGTCCGACACGTCCTCGAACTCCTGCCAGTGGCGCAGCGACACGCCGCGGCGCGTCTGCTCCTCGTAGAGGAAGGCCTCGACCAGCAGCGAGGTCGCCAGGATCTTGTTGCGCGGGCTGTACAGCAGGTTGGCGCGCGGCACGTGGGTGGCGCACACGGGCTTGCACTTGCCGCAGCGCAGGCAGTCCTTGACCGAGTCGGCGATGGCGCCGATGTCGCTCTGCTGCATGATCAGCGACTCGTGCCCCATCAGGCCGAAGCTGGGCGTGTAGGCGTTGGTCAGGTCGGCGAACATCAGCGATTCGCGCGGCGAGCGGCCGTCATGGCTCTGGCCCACCACGGCCTGCAGCTTCTCGTTGCGGATCAGCTTGCCCTTGTTGAAGCGGCCTTCGGGGTCCACGCGCTGCTTGTAGGCGGCAAAGGGCGCCAGCTCGTCGTCGCTGAGGAATTCCAGCTTGGTGATGCCGATGCCGTGCTCGCCCGAGATCACGCCGTCCAGATGGCGTGCCAGCACCATGATGCGTGCCACGGCCTCATGGGCGGTCTGCAGCATCTCGTAGTCGTCGCTGTTGACCGGAATGTTGGTGTGCACGTTGCCGTCGCCAGCGTGCATGTGCAGCGCCACCCAGACACGGCCCTTGAGCACGCGCTGGTGGATGGCGTTGACTTCGGCCAGCAGCGGCTGGAAGGCCGCGCCCGCGAAGATCTGGGCCATGGGCGCCTTCAGCTGGGTCTTCCAGCTGGCGCGCAGCGTATGGTCCTGCAGCTGCGGGAAAAGGTTCTCGACATCGTCCAGCCAGCCCTGCCACAGCGTGCGCACGTCGGCCACCAGGGCCAGGGCCTGCTGCACGCGGTCCTCCAGCAGCTCGGCCGAGGGGATGTCGCCCGCATCGTCCTGCTTGCCCAACGGCAGGTCGCCGTGCTGGAAGAAGTCCGTCAGCGCGTCGCACAGCTTGAGCTTGTTGCGCAGCGACAGTTCGATGTTGATGCGCTCGATGCCGTCCGTGTACTCCCACATGCGGGGCAGCGGGATCACCACGTCTTCATTGATCTTGAAGGCGTTGGTGTGGCGCGAGATGGCGGCCGTGCGCTTGCGGTCCAGCCAGAATTTCTTGCGCGCCTCGGCGCTGACGGCCGTGAAGCCTTCGCCGTTGCGCGAGTTGGCAATGCGCACCACCTCGGCGGCCACGCGGGCCACATCGTCGGCGTTGTCGCCGGCAATGTCGCCCAGCAGCACCATCTTGGGCAGATGGCCGTTGCCCTTCTTGCTCTTGGTGGCGTAGCCCACGGCTTTCAGGTAGCGGTCGTCCAGGTGTTCCAGGCCGGCCAGCAGCACGCCCGAGCGCTTTTGCTCGGCGAACATGAAGTCCTTGATCTCGACAATGCTGGGCACGGCGTCCTTGGCGTTGCCGAAGAACTCCATGCAGACCGTGCGCGTGTGCTCGGGCATGCGGTGCACCACCCAGCGCGCGCTGGTGATCAGGCCGTCGCAGCCTTCCTTCTGGATGCCGGGCAGGCCCGACAGGAACTTGTCGGTCACGTCCTTGCCCAGGCCTTCCTTGCGGAATTTCTGGCCGGGAATGTCCAGCCGCTCGCTGCGGATGGGGGTCTTGCCGTCTGCCTCGAAGTACTGCAGCTCGAAGCTGGCCATCTCGGCGTCATGGATCTTGCCGAGGTTGTGGCCCACGCGCGTGACTTCCAGCCACTGCGCATCGGGCGTGACCATGCGCCAGGACACCAGGTTGTCCAGCGCCGTGCCCCAGAGCACGGCCTTCTTGCCGCCCGCATTCATGGCGACATTGCCGCCGATGCACGAGGCCTCGGCCGATGTGGGGTCCACGGCGAAGACGAAGCCCGCGCGCTCGGCCGCATCGGCCACGCGCTGCGTGACCACGCCGGCTTCGGTGAAGATGGTGGGCACCTCGTGGTCCACGCCGGGAATGCGGCGCATCTCCACCTCGGTCATGGCTTCGAGCTTTTCGGTGTTGATCACCACGCTGCGCCAGGTCAGCGGGATCGCACCGCCCGTGTAGCCGGTGCCGCCGCCGCGCGGAATGATGGTCAGGCGCAGCTCGATGCAGGCACGCACCAGGGCGGCCATCTCGGCTTCGGTATCAGGCGTGAGCACCACGAAGGGGTATTCGACGCGCCAGTCGGTGGCATCCGTCACATGGGCCACGCGCGACAGGCCGTCGAACTTGATGTTGTCCTTGGCCGTGTGGCGGCCCAGGCTCTTTTGTACCCGGCGGCGCAGTTGCTCGGCCTCGACGAAGGTGGCGTTGAACTCATGCACGGCGCGGCGCGCTGCATCCACCAGTTGGCCCACCAGCGCATCGCGCACGGGGTCCTGCTGCGGAGCACGGCGCTTGTCGATCTCGCCCAGGCGGTGCTCCAGGGCCTCCACCAGCGACTTGCGGCGGTCGGGACTGTGCAGCAGGTCGTCCTGCAGGTAGGGATTGCGCTGAACGACCCAGATGTCCCCCAGCACCTCGTAGAGCATGCGGGCGGAGCGGCCCGTGCGCCGCTCCTGGCGCAGCTGGTTGAGCACATCCCACATGGACGTGCCCAGCAGGCGGATCACGATCTCGCGATCGGAAAACGAGGTGTAGTTGTAGGGAATCTCTCGCAGACGTGCAGGTTCGGCAGCCTGTGCCTGCAGGGCTGCCAACGCAATCGGTACATTCATGGGGTAGACCGTGTCTGGCGCTCTCGGGGCGCCGCTAAGCCAAGTGGGAGCGCAATTTTAAGCGAGCGCCCCGAAGATGCGCTTCCCACGGGGCTCTGGACGGCGCGCCGTCTCGGCCCGCGAAGCCAGCCCTCGCCAACGTGGCGGGATCTTACGGAGCCCGGTGAAGGTGCCTTATACAGAAAGAGCACAAACGAGCCAATACGAACAACCCGGCTTTTGAAACGAAATGGTATTGACCTAAAATAGCGCCGCTTCGCGTGTCATTTTTTGTCACACGACTGACATACGGGACCAGCGGCTCACCGGGTTTGGCCTGTAGTGCGGTATGAAGCATCCGAAAACAATGACACAGACATGTCATGCCCCTGCCTTACTGTGGCAGCGGTCTGAAACCGTCACCGAACTAGAGGAGTCCTCATGCAACTGAAGCAACTGGCCATGGCAGCCGCGATCGCGGCCACCACCATCTCGGCACAAGCCCAAACCGAAATCCAGTGGTGGCACTCGATGAGCGCAGCCCTGGGCGACTGGGTGAACGACCTGGCCAAGGAGTACAACGCCAGCCAGACCCAGTACAAGATCGTGCCGACGTACAAGGGCCAGTATGACGAGTCGATGACGGCCGCCATCGCCGCGTTCCGCGCCGGCAACGCGCCTGACATCCTGCAGGTCTTCGAAGTGGGCACGGCCACCATGATGGCCTCCAAGGGCGCCGTGGTGCCCGTCACCAAGATCATGAACGACGGCGGCTTCAAGTTCGACCAGGGCGAGTACATCTCCGCCGTGGCCGGCTACTACACCGCCCCCAACGGCCAGATGATGAGCTACCCGCTCAACAGCTCGACCACCATCTTCTACTACAACAAGGACGCCTTCAAGAAGGCCGGCCTGGACGAGAACAAGCCGCCCAAGACCTGGCCCGAAGTGTTCGCCGCCGCCGAAAAGCTCAAGGCCTCGGGCCACCGCTGCGCACTGACCACGAGCTGGATGAGCTGGACCCAGTTGGAGAGCTTCTCGCTGTGGCACAACACCCTGTACGCGACCAAGAACAACGGCTTTGACGGCACCGATGCCAAGCTGGTGTTCAACTCGCCGCTGCACGTCAAGCACTTCGAGAACCTGGCCAAGGCCGCCAAGGATGGCAGCTTCGTCTACAAGGGCCGCGGCAACGTGCCTGACGCCGCCTTCGCTTCCGGCGAGTGCGCGATGATCACCGGCTCCTCCGGCCTGTACGCCCGCGTGGTCAAGGAAGGCAAGTTCGCCTTCGGCCAGTCGCAACTGCCCTACTACGCCGATGTGAAGGGCGCGCCCCAGAACACGGCCATCGGCGGTGCCTCCCTGTGGGTGATGGCCGGCAAGAGCGCCGAACGCTACAAGGGCGTGGCTGACTTCTTCAACTTCCTGAACAACACCAAGATCCAGTCTGCCAGCCACCAGCGCACCGGCTACCTGCCCGTGACCACCGCTGCGTACAAGCTGACCGAGGCATCGGGCTTCTACGAAAAGCATCCCGGCACCGACACCGCCGTGACGCAGATGATCCGCAAGACCACCGACAAGTCGCGCGGCATCCGCCTGGGCAACTTCGTTCAGATCCGCACCATCATCGATGAGGAAACCGAACAGATCTGGACTGGCAAGAAGACTCCCCAGCAAGCCCTGGACACCGCTGTCACCCGTGGCAACGAGCAACTGGGCCGCTTCGCCCGGGCCAACAAGTAATCCTCCCATGTGATCTGCGGTGTGGCCGCTGCGCAGGCAGCCCGCACCGTGCGTCACAGGCCCGCAACCGGCGGCCCCACGGCCATCCGGTTTGCGGGCTGTTTTGTTCTACCGAGTTCCGTCATGGAAAAACGCGTTCTTTTTCGATCCGCCTGGCTGCCGTGGTTGCTGATAGCACCACAGATGGTCATCGTGCTGGTCTTCTTTTTCTGGCCCGCAGGCCAGGCCATCGTGCAGTCGTTCCAGGCGCAGGATACGTTTGGCTTCTCCACCGAATGGGTGGGGTTTGCCAACTTCCAGCACCTGCTGGATGACCCTGCCTACCTGGCCTCGTTCAAGACCACGGCCATCTTTTCCGTGCTGGTGGCGGTGTTCGGCATTGCGCTGTCGCTGATGCTGGCCATCTTTGCGGACCGCGTGATCAAGGGCGCGCTTGCCTACAAGACCGCCTTGCTGCTGCCCTATGCCGTTGCGCCCGCCGTGGCGGGTGTGCTGTGGGTGTTCATGTTCTCGCCGTCCATCGGCGTCGTGGCCTATGCGCTGCGCATGATCGGCTATGACTGGAACCACCTGCTGAACTCCGGCAACGCCATGACGCTGATCGTCATCGCCGCGATCTGGAAGCAGATTTCCTACAACTTCCTGTTCTTCCTTGCGGGCCTGCAGTCCATCCCCAAGTCGCTGATCGAGGCCGCCGCCATCGACGGCGCAGGCCCCATGCGCCGCTTCTGGGACATCCAGTTCCCGCTGCTGTCGCCCACCACGTTCTTCCTGCTGGTGATGAACGTGGTCTACGCATTCTTCGACACCTTCGGCATCGTGGACGCCACGACCCAGGGCGGTCCGGGACAGGACACCTCCATCCTGGTCTACAAGGTCTATCACGACGGCTTCAAGGCCATGGACATGAGCGGCTCGGCTGCCCAATCCGTCGTGCTGATGGTGATCGTGGTTGCACTGACCGTGATCCAGTTCCGCTATGTTGAGAAGAAAGTGCAGTACTGATCATGGTTGAACGCAGTCCCCTTCTCTCCTTTTTCTCGCACCTGATCATGGTGCTGGGCGTGATCATCGTCGGCTTTCCGCTGTACCTGGCCTTCGTGGCCTCCACGCACACGCCGCAGGACATCATCCAGGTGCCCATGCCCCTGGTGCCCGGCAGCAACTTCTGGGAAACCTACAAGGCCGCGCTGTTCGGCGGCTCGGGCCCCGGCTCCAGCGCGCCCGTGGCACGCATGATGTGGATCAGCTTCGTCTCGGCCATGGTGATCACCGTGGGCAAGATCGCGATCTCGCTGCTGTCGGCCTTCGCGCTGGTGTACTTCCGCTTCCCGTTCAAGAAGATCTGCTTCTGGCTGATCTTCGTGACCCTGATGCTGCCCGTGGAAGTGCGCATCGGCCCCACCTACGAAGTCGTCTCCACGCTGGGCATGCTCAACAGCTACGCCGGCCTGACGATTCCGCTGATCGCCTCGGCCACGGCCACCTTCCTGTTCCGCCAGTTCTTCCTGACGGTGCCGGACGAGCTGGTGGAGGCCGCCCGCATCGACGGCGCAGGCCCCATGCGCTTCTTCAAGGATGTGCTGGTGCCGCTGTCCAAGACCTCGATCGCGGCGCTATTCGTGATCCAGTTCATCTACGGCTGGAACCAGTACCTGTGGCCGCTGCTCGTGACCACCTCGGAAGACATGTACCCCGTGGTCATCGGCATCAAGCGCATGGTGGCCAGCGGCGATACCGGCAACGACTGGAACGTGGTGATGGCGACGGCCCTGCTGGCCATGCTGCCGCCCGCCGCCGTGGTGATCCTGATGCAGCGCTGGTTCGTCAAGGGCCTGGTGGACACCGAAAAGTAAACCGCCCGCCCCCGCCCCAACCCACCGTATAGAACCCCGCAGAGCAAGCGCCAGCGCCCTTCGCTCTGCGACTCAACCAGAATCTTCGTATGGCATCCATTTCCTTTCGCAACCTGATCAAGCGCTACGGCCAGGGCCCGTCGGCCAACCAGGTACTGCACGGCGTCAACGCCGAAATCAAGGACGGCGAGTTCGTCGTCATCGTCGGCCCTTCGGGCTGCGGCAAGTCCACCCTGCTGCGCATGGTGGCGGGCCTGGAGGAGATCTCCGACGGCCAGCTGCTGATCGGCGACAAGGTGGTCAACGACGTGGAACCGGCCAAGCGCGACATCGCCATGGTGTTCCAGAACTATGCGCTGTACCCGCATATGTCGAACTACGAAAACATGGCCTACGGCCTGAAGATCGCCAAGGTGCCGCCCGAGGAGATCAAGCGCCGCGTGGACAAGGCCGCCAAGATCCTGGAGCTGTCGCACCTGCTGGACCGCAAGCCGCGCCAGCTGTCGGGTGGCCAGCGCCAGCGCGTGGCCATGGGCCGCGCCATCGTGCGCCAGCCCAAGGTCTTCCTGTTCGACGAGCCGCTGTCCAACCTGGACGCCAAGCTGCGCGGCCAGACCCGCATCGAGATCCAGAAGCTGCACGCCGAGCTGGGCATCACCAGCCTGTTCGTGACCCACGACCAGGTCGAGGCCATGACCCTGGCCCAGCGCATGATCGTCATGAACGGCGGCGTGATGGAGCAGTTCGGCACGCCCGAAGAGGTCTACCACACGCCCGCCTCCACCTTCGTGGCCAGCTTCATCGGCTCGCCCCCGATGAACCTGCTCAAGAACGCGCCCGGCGGCACGGCCGGCCGCATCCTGGGCATCCGCCCCGAGCACCTGGTCGTCGTCAGCGAAGGCGGCTGGGAAATCAAGGTGGATACCGTGGAAATGCTGGGTGCCGAGCGCCTGGTCTATGGTTCGCTCAATGGCGAGACGATGACAGTGCGCATCGACGAAGGCGCGCCCTTCCCCAAGTCCGGCGAGACCATGCGCGTGCGTCCTTCCGAAGAGCGTCGCCTGCACTGGTTCGACGCAGAATCCGGAAAGCGGATCTGATCCCCTGAAGGCCGGATCTCCGACCTTTTCCAAGAGAGCCCCAGAGGCTCTCTTTTTCCATCCAAGCTCCATTCTTTTGACGGACTCGCCATGACCGAGAACCTGAAATCCTGGCCCTACCCACTGTGGGTGGCCCACCGCGGTGCCGGCAAGCTGGCGCCCGAGAACACCATGGCCGCCTTCCGCCTGGGCGCCGCGCACGGCTATCGCATGTTCGAGTGCGATGCCAAGCTGTCTGCCGACGGCGTGCTGTTCCTGATGCACGACGCCACACTGGAGCGCACCACCAACGGCCACGGCACGGGTGGCGACCTGTCCATGGGCGAGATCGCCCAGCTGGACGCCGGCAGCTGGCACTCGCGCGCCTTTGCGGGCGAGGCCCTGCCCACGCTGGAAGCCCTGGCGCGCTGGTGCCTGGCCAACCACTTCTTCCTGAACGTGGAGATCAAGCCCACGCCCGGCCAGGAAGAGGCCACGGGCCGCGCCACGGGCGAGCTGATGAACCGCATCTGGCCCAGGGACTGCATCCAGCCGCTGTTCACCTCGTTCAAGACCGATGCGCTCAAGGGCGCACGCGACACGGCACCGCACATTCCGCGGGGCCTGCTGGTGGACAAGCTGGCCGATGCCACGGGCGATGCCGACCTGCGCACCGCGCTGGACCTGGGCTGCGCGGCCATGGTGCTCAACCATGCGCTGTGGGATGCCGCTCTGGTCGCCAAGGTGCATGGCGCGGGCCTGCGCTGCAGCAGCTATACGGTCAACGATGAGTGGGCCGCGCAGCGCCTGATCGACCTGGGCACGGACGGCGTCATCACCGACCGTGTCGATATGTTCAGTCCCGCATCGCACTGAGACGGCTGCCGGCTGGCGGGGCCGGACCTTTGGAAACAAACGTCGCGGCGGCCCGCCGCACAATGTGCGTCCATGACACCGCCCCGCCCGTGCCCTCTCCCGCTGCGCCCTACGTGGGCGCAGGCCTTGCGTCAATGCCTGGCCACCGGCCTGATGGTCCTGGCCATGCTGGTCCTCACTGCGCCCGCTCCGGCCCATGCGCAGGACCGCACAGCAACGGCGGCCACGGCGGCGCCCGACGGCCGGCCCGCCCTGCCCAGCGTGGACGATCTGCGCAAGCAGCTGGACGCCATTCCCCGCAAGCTGGCCGAGGACGATGACGGCCGCAAGCTGCTGGACGAGGCTGCGGCCATAGGCACGGCGGCCGACCAGGTCGCAGCCCGCCGCACCGAGGAACTGGCCGACATCGATTCGCGCCTGGCCGGCCTGGGCCCCGCGCCCGAAAAAGGCGCCCCTGCCGATGCGCCCGATGTGGCCGAGCAGCGAGCCAGCCTGGCCAGGCAGCGCAGTGCCGTGGATTCCGAACTCAAACTCGCGCGGCTGGTGTCGGTCGATGCCGACCAGCGCGGCAACGAGCTGATACGCCAACGCCGCGAACAATTCCAGGCCGCGCTGACGGCCCGCACCGACTCGCCACTGGGCCGGCCCTTCTGGCGCAACCTGCGCGCTGCCGCGCCTTTGGACGCGGCGCGCCTGCAGGGCCTGGGGCGCGAGCTGCGCCAGGCCGTCGCCTCCACCATGGCGTCCGATCGCCGGGGCGGCTTCATCGCCAGCCTGGCCGCCGCCTTGCTGATCGCCTTGCTCGGCCCTTGGCTGGCCGAGCGTCTGCTGGTGCGCGCCGCGCCCGCGCGCCTGCCCAGCGGCCGCCTGCGCCGCTCGTTGCGCGCGGCGGCCACCGTGCTGATCAACACGCTGCTGATCGGCCTGGCAGCGCAACTGGCCTGGAGCGTGCTCAAGGCCGGCGATGGCTTCAGCGAATCGCTGGACGCGCTGGCCAAGGCCAGTGTGCAGGTCACGCTGTTCGGCGCCTTCGTGGTGTCGCTGGGCCAGACCCTGCTGTCGCGCAGGCGCAGTTCCTGGCGCCTGCCCGGCGTGTCGGACGAGCTGGCCGAGCGGCTCAGCCCCTATCCCTGGTGGATTGCCGCCGGAGCCGCGCTCAACGGCCTGGTGACCGAAGTCAACGCCATCATCGGCGCCAGCCTGGCCGCCGAGGTCACGGTGCACGCCCTGTCGGCCCTGCTGATTTCGGCCGTGGTCATGCTGGCCCTGCGGCATCTGCGCGCGCCGGCGCCGGTCGCGCAGGAAGACGGCACCCAGGCCGAGCCCGCACCGCCCCGGCCCTTGTGGGTGGGCCTGCTCGTAGCCTGCGCGGCGGTGGCCAGCATTGCCACCATTGCGCTGGCCGTGACCGGCTACGTGGCGCTGGCCGGAACGTTGGCGCGCCAGATGGTGTGGACCGGCGTGGTCTTTGCCACCACCTACCTGCTGTTCCAGCTGGGCGACGATCTGTGCGAGGCCCTGCTGTCGTCCAAGGGCAGCTTCGGCACCCGGCTGAACCAGAGCCTGGGCATCGAGGGCCGGCTGCTGGACCAGGCCTCGGTGCTGGTCTCGGGCCTGCTGCGCGTGGCCCTGTTGTTCTACATGGTGATCGCCCTGCTGGCCCCGCTGGGCACGGGGCCGGACGAGGTGTTTCGCCGCGGCAGCACGGTGAACCACAGCCTCAAGGTGGGCGACTTCACCATGGCGCCGCAGGCCCTGTTCACCGCATTCGCCGTGATCGTCACGGGCCTGATCGTGATCCGCGTGATCAAGCGCTGGCTGACGGACCGCTACTTCCCCAACACCTCGCTGGAGCCGGGCATGCGCAGCTCCATCACCACGCTGCTGGGCTATGTGGGCGGCATCTTCGTGGTGGCCGTGGCGCTGGCGGGGCTGGGCATCAGCGTGGAGCGCATCGCCTGGGTGGCCAGCGCGCTGTCGGTGGGCATTGGCTTTGGCCTGCAGGCCATCGTGCAGAACTTCATCTCGGGCCTGATCCTGCTGGCCGAGCGGCCCGTGAAAGTGGGCGACTGGGTGGTGCTGGGTGATACCGAGGGCGATGTGCGCCGCGTCAACGTGCGCGCGACCGAGATCCAGCTGGGCGACCGCTCCACCGTCATCGTGCCCAACTCGGAATTCATCACCAAGACCGTGCGCAACATGACGCTGGCCGGCGCGCCCGGGCGCGTGCTGCTGCGCCTGCCCGCACCGCTGGACACCGATGCCGAACGCATGCGCACCCTGATATTGGAGGCCTTTCGCACGCATGAAGGCATCCTGGACACGCCCGAGCCTCTGGTGCAGCTCGAAGGCATCGCCAACGGCACGCTGACCTTCCTGGCCATCGGCTACGTGGGCAACCCGCGCAATGCGGGCGGGGTGCGCAGCGATGTGCTGTTCAGCATCCTGGCATCGCTCAAGGGCGCGGGCCTGTACCTGTCGCCACCGGCCACCACCTCGGTGGCGGCGCCGGTGGTGACAGGCATGCCGGGCACGCCAGGCACGCCGCCCATGCCCAGCGACCCCGCCAGCCCGGCCTAGCCTCGCCCGGCCATTTCAGCGCGCACATGCGCCGCAACCACGGCCATCAGCTCACGCAGATGGCCGCGCAGCGGCTCGAAGCCCGCGTTGGGCTCGCGCGTGTCCTCGTCCATGTAGACCGGGCGGCGGATCTCGATCTGCAGGCTGTGCCGGCCCAGGTGCGGCTGGCCTATGCGGCCGATCAGCTCCACGCCCTTGTAGGGCTCGTTGTAGGCCACGCTGTAGCCAAAGCCCGCCAGCGTCTCGCCCACCAGCTGGATGAACTCGGGCGCGCAGGTCGTGCCGTCGCGGTCGCCCAGCACGAAGTCGGCCAGCGGCGGCGCGTCGGTACGGCCCAGGCGCTTGTAGACATCGTTGGGCATGGAGTGCAGGTTCAGGTGCCAGACGCCGCCAAAGCGCTGCACGCTGTCATCGATGGCCTGCGCCAGCGCCGCATGGTAGGGACGCCAGTAGCGCGCGATGCGGTGCTCCACCTCGGCCACCGTGCGCGGGCGTTCATACAGCGGCGTGGCCACGCCGTCCCGGCTGATGCGCTGCCAGATCAGGCCCAGGCCCTGGCGGGTCTTGACGCTGGGCGCCAGGGGCACGGGCCACTGGCCGTCGATCTGGGCGGGGTCCAGGTCGGCCTCGCTGCGGTTGGGGTCGATGTAGGTGCGCGGAAAGGTGGCCTCGATCAGCGTTGCCCCATGCGCGGGCCACTGGTCCCAGAGCGCGGCCACATGCGTGTCCTCGCCACGGCGCAGCAGGGACATGGGCACGGCATGGCCGAAATCCTCGGGATAGGACGTGCCGCTGTGCGGCGAGTCGCAGACGATGGGCAGCACCTCGCCGGTGGCGGGGTGCACCACGACCGGGGTGTCCGGCCGGGGGCGCAGAAAATCGGTCTGTGCCATGCGGTCCATCAGTCGAGCTTGATGTTGGCGCGCTTAGCCACGGCCGTGTAGCGCTCGATGGCGGCCTTGATCTGCTTGGCAAATTCCTCGGGCGTGTTGCCCATGGACTCGCCCGAGATGGATTTTTGCTTTTCCAGGTAGTCAGGCATGGCCATGGCCTTGTGCGCAGCCGCATTGAGCTTGTCGATGATGGGGCGCGGCGTGCCGGCAGGTGCGACCAGGCCGAACCAGCCGCCATCACCCATCTGCGGAAAACCCAGCTCGGTGTAGGTGGGCACGTCGGGCAGCACGTCGGCGCGCTTGAAGGCCAGCACGGCCAGCGGGCGCAGCTTGCCGTCCTTGATGTGGGGCAGCGTGGAGGGTAGGTTGTCCGTCATGGCATTGACCTGGCCGCCCAGCGCGTCGGTGATGGCCTGGCCCGCGCCCTTGTAGGGGATGTGCAGCAGGTCGATACCGGCCAGGTTCATGAAATTCTCGATGTTGGCGTGGCCCAGGGAGCCTGTGCCCGGCGAGGCAAAGCTGTACTTGCCCGGGTTGGCCTTGGCCAGGGCGATGAACTCCTTCATGGTCTTGGCGGGCACGCTGGCGTTGATCACGAACACGCTGGGCACGGACATCACATTGGTGATGGGCGCGAAGTCCTTGATCGGGTCGTAGGGCAGCTTGCGGAAGATGGCCGGGTTGGAGCCATGCGTGCTCACCGTGGCCATGCCGATGGTGTAGCCATCGGCCGCAGCACGCGCAATTTCGGAGGCGCCAATGGAGCCGCCCGCCCCGCCCCGGTTATCCACCACCACGGACTTGCCCAGGATCACGCTCATCTTCTCGGCCAGCAGACGCGCCACCATGTCGGTGGAGCCGCCCGCGCCAAACGGCACGACCAGGCGGATCGGCCGGCTGGGATAGTCGGCAGCCGGGCCCTGGGCCCAGGCGACGGGAGCCAAAAGAGCAGTGGCGGCGCAGGCGGCCAGGCTGGACAACAGGGTGCGGCGCATTGCCATGGTGTGTTTCCTCTCGTGATGGATGAAAGAGCGGCCTGCGGCAGGGCAGGGCTTCGCGGAACAGGCGCCGATTCTGGACAGCCGCCGCACGCGCGAAAAGAGACAAGACGGCAAGCAACTATGACAAACCGTCATAATTGCGTCCGTCATGCGCATGCACTCTCCCTCGCTTTCCGAGCTGCACGCCTTTGCGGCGGCGGCGCGCCTGGGCAGCTACTCGCTGGCAGCCCAGGAGCTGTATGTCACCCAGGGCGGCATCAGCCGCGCCATCGCCCGGCTGGAAGAGCACCTGGGCTTTGCCCTCTTCGAGCGCCAGGGCCGGCGCAGCGTGCTGACCGAGGCTGGCCGTGAATACCTGCAAGCCGTGGAGCCCTCCGTACACGCCATCGAATCGGCCTCGGCCGCCGCACGCAGGCGCCACTTCGGCCCGCAACTGCGGTTGTCGGTCGTTCCCACGCTGTTCAGCCACTGGCTGATTCCACGCCTGCCGCGATTCAATGCCCTGCATCCGGGCATCGTCCTTTCGTTTGCCCCCTACCGGCGCGATGACCCGCTGTCCGCCGCCGAGATCGACGGCTGGCTGCGCGTGGGCAGCGAGCCCTGGCCCGCCCATGTGGTGGCCGACTATGTGGTGGGCCGCGATCTGGTGCCCATCTGCCATCCGCGCGAATTGCAGGGCCCGCAAGCCATTCGCAGCGCAGCGGATGTGCTCGCGCGCCCCTTGCTGTTTCACACCAACTACCCTGGCAACTGGGCGCGCTGGATGAGCCACCTCGGCCTGCCCGGGCCCTGCCCCGCGCCTGCGGCGGACTTCGAACTGGTGGCCCTGCTGGTCCAGGCCGTGGCCGCCGGCATGGGCGTGGCCCTGGTGCAGCGCTGCCTGGTGGAGGAAGACCTGGCCGCCGGCCGCGTGGCCCTTGCCTTGCCTGCACCCGTCCACATCGAACGCGGCTACTTTCTGTGCCGGCCGGCCGCGCGGGCGCCTTCCGAAGCGTTTGTGCAGTTCCGCGCATGGCTGCTGGAGCAGGCCGCGCCGGGTGCCGTGCCTCCAGCCGCAGTCTCAGGCCCCTGATCGCCGGGAGAAACGCCCTCTTCCGTTGATCTGCATCAATCTTTGCTGTCAGCCATCAGCGCCAGCCGCGCGAAAGCACCCACTGGCAAAGCGCCATCACGAGCACCAGGGCGGTGTAGGTGGCCATCTTTGCATCGCGCCCGAACCACCACAAACCGGCCAGCAATACCAGCGCACCAACAACCAAATTGATAGCAACCTGCAACCACCAGGCAAGGGATTGCTGCGATTTTCCATAGATCAAAAGCGCGCACAACATCAGGGCCGGCGACAGGAAAAGTGCAGGCGCCAGGAAGTTCAGCCAATGATTCGTACTCGCAATCCATCCCATGTGCGGGCTCCGATTCCAGGGTGTTGTGATCAGGGATGCCTGAAACTGCGCGAAATTTTATAATCCCGGGTTATGGCAGTCTGGGCACTCGGCATCAACCACCACACGGCTCCGCTTGATATGCGGGGACGTTTCGCGTTCGCGCTTGACCAGATCGTGCCCACGCTGCAGGGTCTGCGCGAATCGCTGACCGGCCCGGGCCGCCAGCACAGCGCCGTCGAGACCGCCATCCTCTCCACCTGCAACCGTACCGAGATCTACTGCGCGGCCGAAATGCCGGCCATGGACCATACCCTGCATTGGCTGGCCAACAGCGGCGGTATTTCGTCCGAATTGCTGCGCTCGCACTCCTATCTGCTGGAAGACGGCCATGTGGCGCGCCATGCCTTCCGCGTGGCCAGCGGGCTCGATTCCATGGTGCTGGGCGAGGCCCAGATCCTGGGCCAGATGAAGAATGCCGTGCGCGCCGCAGAGAACGCAGGCGCCCTGGGAAGCACGCTGAACCAGTTGTTCCAGCGCAGCTTCGCGGTGGCCAAGGAAGTGCGCAGCTCCACCGAGATCGGCGCCCACAGCATCAGCATGGCCGCTGCCGCCGTGCGGCTGGCCGGCCAGCTGTTCGAAGACCTGTCCCAGATCCGCGTGCTGTTCGTGGGCGCGGGCGAGATGATCGAGCTGGTCTCCACCCACTTCGCGGCCCGCCACCCCAAGCAGATCATGATCGCCAACCGCACGCTGGAGCGCGGCGAGAAGCTGGCTGCCCAGTTCGGCGCCGGCACCATGCGGCTGGCCGACCTGCCCGACCATCTGCATGAATACGATGCTGTGATCAGCTGCACGGCGTCCAGCCTGCCCATCATCGGCCTGGGCGCCGTGGAAAGCGCGCTCAAGAAGCGCAAGCACCGCCCCATGTTCATGGTCGATCTGGCCGTGCCGCGCGATATCGAATCCGAGGTCAAGGACCTGCGCGACGTCTACCTCTACACCGTGGACGATCTGGCCACCGTGGTGCGCACGGGCCAGGCCCAGCGCCAGGCAGCGGTCGAGCAGGCCGAAGTCATCATCGACCACGGCGTGCAAAGCTTCATGCACTGGCTGGACCAGCGCCGCCCGCAGGCCGGCGTTGTGCCGCTGATCCGCCAGCTCAACACCCAGACCGATGAATGGCGTGCGCTGGAGATTGCGCGCGCCAAGAAGCTGCTGGCCAAGGGCGAAGACATCGACACCGTGCTGGAGGCCCTGTCGCGCGGCCTCACGCAGAAAATGCTGCACGGCACCCTGGCCGAGCTGCACAAGGGCGATGCCGACCAGCGCAGCCAGACCATGGACACGGTCTCGCGCCTGTTCCTGCGCTCGGCCCAAAGCGGCCCGCGCGGCACGGCCCCCGACAAGGCGCTCTAGCGGCGCTCGCCGCCCCTGCGCAGGGCTGCGTGCCAGCGGGCCTGTGGCGCCCCGGCCGCACTTGCGGCCCCTCCCCGCCCCTCCCGGTTTTTAAGGCCCATCCGCCCTTCCAGGCCCCCACGTTTCCCGCCGCAGTGCTGCCCGAGCAGCCCTTCGCACCACCGCCCCACACCATGCAAGACTTTCTGCGCCAACAACTGGAGCGCTACGCCCAGCGCCTTGAAGAACTCAACTTCCTGCTTTCGCGCGAAGACATCATGGGCGACATGAAGCAGTACCGTGCCATCTCGCGCGAGCACGCGGACGTCACCGCCATTGCAGGCCGCTATGCGCGCCACCGCCAGCGCGAGGCCGATCTGGCCGCCGCGCGGGACATGCTCTCCGACCCCGACATGGCCGACATGGCGCAGGAGGAAATCGCCAGCGCCGAGGCCGAGCTGGTCCAGCTTGAGGACGAGCTGCAGCGCCTGCTGCTGCCCAAGGACCCCGATGACGCGCGCAACGCCTACCTCGAAATCCGCGCAGGCACGGGCGGCGACGAATCGGCCCTGTTCGCAGGCGACCTGGCCCGCATGTACACGCGCCACTGCGACGCCGTGGGCTGGAAGGTCGAGATCATGAGCGCCAACGAGAGCGAGCTGGGCGGCTACAAGGAAGTGGTGTTGCGCGTGGAAGGCTCGGATGTCTACGGTCGCCTGCGCTTCGAATCCGGCGGCCACCGCGTGCAGCGCGTGCCGGCCACCGAGACCCAGGGCCGCATCCACACCAGCGCCTGCACCGTGGCCGTCATGCCAGAGCCGGACGAAACCCAGGCCATCACGCTCAACCCGGCCGACCTGCGCATCGACACCTTCCGCGCCAGCGGCGCCGGCGGCCAGCACATCAACAAGACCGACTCGGCCGTGCGTGTGGTCCACCTGCCCACGGGCATCGTCGCCGAGTGCCAGGACGGCCGCAGCCAGCACAGCAACAAGGCCAAGGCCCTGCAGGTGCTGCAGGCGCGCCTGCAGGAAAAGGAGCGCAGCGAGCGCGAGGCCAAGGAGGCCGCACTGCGCAAGGGCCTGATCGGCAGCGGCGACCGCAGCGACCGCATCCGCACCTACAACTTCCCGCAGGGCCGGCTCACCGACCACCGCATCAACCTCACCATCTACAAACTGCTGGCCGTGATGGAAGGCGACCTGGGCGATGTGCTCGACGCGCTGCAGGCCGCACGCGAGGCCGAACTGCTGGCCGAGCTGCAGGTCAACAACTGAGGCCCGGGCCATGGCCAATCCACCCATCGTCAAAGAAGCGCTGCAGCAGGCCCAGGCCCTGGGGCTTGCGCGCATCGATGCGCAAATGCTGCTGCTGCACGTGCTCGAGCGCCAGTCTGGCGGCCGCGCCTGGCTGCTGACCCATGACGAGGACATGCTGACCGGGCCCCAGGCCGAGGCCTATGCCGCGCTGTGTGCACGCCGCCTTGGCGCAGAACCCGTTGCCTACCTGCTCGGCCACAAGGAGTTCTACGGGCTCGATCTGGCCGTGGACGCGCGTGTGCTCGACCCACGCCCTGATACCGAGACCCTGGTGGACTGGGCACTGGAGCTCATGCCAATCCAGACCCAGGCAGGCCCCGCTTGCCGCGTGGTGGACCTGGGCACCGGCAGCGGCGCCATAGCGCTGGCCCTGCAAAGCCAGCGCCCCGGCGCCACGGTCTGGGCCGTGGATGCCAGCGCCGACGCACTGGCCGTGGCCAGCGCCAATGCCACGCGCCTGCAACTGGGCGTGCAGTTCGCGCATGGCAGCTGGCTCCAGCCGCTGGCAGGGCAGGCACCGTTCGACCTCATCGTCAGCAACCCGCCCTACATCCGTGATGACGATCCGCACCTGCAGGCCTTGGCGCATGAGCCGCTGTCGGCACTGGCCAGCGGTGCCGATGGCCTGGCCGATATCCGCGCCATCATCGCCCAGGCGCCCGCGCTGCTGGCCCGGGGCGGCTGGCTGCTGATGGAGCATGGCTGGGACCAGGCCGATGCCGTGGCCGCCCTGCTGTGCCATGCCGGCTTTGGCGACGTGCAGCATCGCAACGACCTGGGCGGCATTGCCCGCTGCACGGGCGGGCAATGGCAAGGGCAGGCCAGAGCTCTGACCTGAGCTCTGGCCTGGGCGCAGCAATCCCGCATGCTTTCAAAGTCCGCGCCGAGAGTGAAATAATCCCATCCATGCCGCCGCGCCTGCGGCGCCCACCACGACCCCGGAGCACCACACAGATGAGCGACACCCAGCAACGCATCGACCAACTGGTCAAGAGCAACAACATCCTGCTGTTCATGAAGGGCAGCGCCAGCTTTCCCATGTGCGGTTTCTCTGGCCGCGCCATCCAGATCCTCAAGGCCTGCGGCGTGGAAACCAAGGACATCTCCACCGTCAACGTGCTGGAAGACCAGGAAATCCGCCAGGGCATCAAGGACTACAGCAACTGGCCCACGATCCCCCAGCTCTACGTGCAGGGCGAGTTCATCGGCGGCTCGGACATCATGATGGAGATGTACGAGTCGGGCGAGCTGCAGCAGCTGCTGGCACCCAAGGCCTGAGCCTTCTCGCACCACGCACCTTCGGCGCAGCATCGAGCCACCTTCGGGTGGCTTTTTTTCGCCTGCGCCGCGCTGCCGGCGGACTCCCCGGGCATGCCTCAGGGCCGGGGCATGCGATGTGTGGTCGAATGGTCACATCTTTCACATCCGGAAAAGCGCGCCTGCGCCCGCTTCTCCGCCCTGCCTATGAGTCTGTCCCAAAGTCTGCTGTTGATCGTCGCGCTGATATTGACCAGTGCCTTCTTCTCCGTGGCCGAAATCTCGCTGGCCGCCTCGCGGCGCCTGCGACTGCGGCAGATGATGGAGGACGGCGAACCCCGCGCCGAACTGGTCATGAAGATGCAGGCCCAGCCGGGCGAATATTTCACGGTCACGCAGATTGGGCTGAATGCCGTCGCCATCCTGGGCGGCGTGGTGGGCGAAGGGGCATTGACCCCCTATCTGGCCGAGCTGCTGATGCTCTGGCTGCCCGACAGCCGTGCGCAGACCGTGGGCTTCCTGCTCTCGTTCGCCAGCGTCACCTCCCTGTTCATCCTGTTCGCCGACCTGCTGCCCAAGCGCCTGAGCATGGCCGAGCCCGAGGCCCTGGCCATCCGCGTGCTGCGCCCCATGCTCTGGTGCATGGCCGTGCTCAAGCCCCTGGTCTGGTGCTTCAACCACCTGGCCGACGCCGTTGCCAAGCTGTTCGGCCTGCCCACGGTGCGCGATGACCGCATCACGCACGAAGACATCCTGGCCATGACCGAAGCCGGCGCACGCGCAGGCGTGCTGGCCGCGAAGGAGCAGCAGGTGATCGCCAACCTGTTCGAACTTGACTCGCGCACCATCGGCTCGGCCATGACGCAGCGCGACCGCATCGCCTACTTCCACCGCGACGACCCCGATGAACTGATCCGGGTCCGCATTGCCGAGGAGCCTTTTTCCACCTACCCCGTGTGCGACGGCGACATCGACCACATCGTCGGCTATGTCGATGCCAAGGACCTGTTCCAGCGCGCGCTGAACAACCAGTCCCTGTCGCTCATGGACGACTCGCTGGTCCACAAGGTGCTGGTCGTGCCGGACCGCCTGACGCTGGCCGAGGTGCTGGAGCAGTTCCGCCAGGTGCATGAGGACTTTGCCGTCATCGTCAACGAGTACAGCCTGGTGGTCGGCGTGGTCACGCTCAATGACGTGATGAGCACGGTGATGGGCGGCCTGGTCAGCCCGGGCGACGAGGAGCAGATCCTGCGCCGCGACGAGAACTCCTGGCTGATCGATGGCGTCACGCCGGTCGAGGATGTGATGCAGGCCCTGGAGCTCGACGAGTTGCCGCATTCCGAGGACTACGAAACTCTGGGGGGCTTTCTCATGGTCATGCTTCGGCGCATTCCCAGGCGCACGGACACCGTGCAATGGGGCGGCTACCGCTTCGAGGTCATGGACGTGGACAGCTACCGCATCGACCAGGTGCTGGTCACACGCATGTCCGGCAGCAGCCCGGCCGCCCCGCCCAACGCAGGCGACACGGCCGCCGCCGTGGCCAAGGTGTCCAGCATGTCGCCGGACACGTCGTCCTGAAAACGCAGCAAGGCAGGCCTGCAGGACTGCCGCCAGGCGCCAGCCTGCGGCCCCTCAGGCCGAGCGCGAGGGCTCGATCTCCCAGCGGCGCTGCGCAGCAAACACCGCATTCGGATACTGGGGCTGGCCGCGGCTGCCGTTGTAGCGGCCCAGCGCCATGTAGGCATCGCCGTTTTCGCGGTCCAGATAGTGGCGCAGGATGACGCAGCCAAAGCGCAGATTGGTCTGCATGTGGAACAGCTTGCCGATGTCGCCATCGCCGATCAGCCGCATCCAGAACGGCATGATCTGCATATAGCCGCGCGCGCCCACGCTGGAGATGGCGAACTTGCGGAACGCGCTCTCCACCTGCACCAGTCCCATCACCAGCGAGACTTCCAGGCCGGCGCGCTTGGCCTCGTACCAGACGGTCTGCAAGAACTCCAGCCGTGTTGCAAGTTCGGGCTTGCGCGAGCGCAGGCGCTCGCTGCTGGCCGTGAGCCAGCGCAGGTAGTCCATGCGGGCCTCGGTGGAGGCAAAGCGCAGCTCGGGCGGCGCCGATCCCGTGACGGCCGAACTCAGCGCGGTGCGCACCGAATCGGCCAGCGGCTCTTCCAGCTGCCCGCCGGCCCAGGCGGGCGCGGCCACCGCGCCCAGCAACGGCGCAGCACCCAGCGAAGCCGCCAGGCGCAGGCAATCGCGGCGCGCTATCACGGGGGCCTGGCTCACAGACCCAGCCTCTGCTTGAGATGGCCCAGCACATCGGCAGCGGCCATCTTGGTCGCTTCCGTGTCGCGGCGATGCTGGTACTCGACCTGACCTTCCTTGAGGCCCCGGTCGGACAGCACCACGCGGTGCGGCACGCCAATCAGTTCCCAGTCGGCAAACATGGCGCCCGGGCGTTCGCCACGGTCGTCCAGGATCACGTCCACGCCCAGTGCCAGCAGCTCGGCATGCAGCTTCTCGGCAGCTTCCTTCACGGGCTCGCTGCGGTCCATGCCGATGGGGCAGACCACCACGGTGAAGGGCGCAATCGCGTCGGGCCAGATGATGCCGCGCTCATCATGGTTCTGCTCGATGGCGGCAGCCGGCAGGCGTGTCACGCCAATGCCGTAGCAACCCATTTCAAACAGCGAGGGCTTGCCGTTCTCGGCCAGGAAGGTGGCATTCATGGCCTGGGAGTACTTGGTACCCAGGTAGAACACATGGCCCACTTCGATGCCACGCTCGATGGCCAGCTCGCCCGCGCCATCAGGAGACTTGTCGCCAGCCACCACATTGCGCAGGTCGGCCACGACATCAGGCTCGGGCAGGTCACGGCCAAAGTTCACGCCGGTGATGTGGAAGTCGGCCTCGTTCGCGCCGCAGACCCAGTCGGCCATCACGGCCACCTCGCGGTCCACGACCAGCTTCACGGGCTGCTTCAGGCCGATGGGCCCCAGGTAGCCGGGCTGGCAGCCGAAGTGATCCTCGATCTCGGCCACAGTGGCAAAGCGGAAGCCCACGTCCAGGCCAGGCACCTTGGCCACCTTGATCTCGTTCATCTCATGGTCGCCACGCAGCAGCAGCAACCAGACCTGGCTTCCCGCCACATCGCCCTTGTCGTCGAGCTTGTCGGTGGCCAGCACCAGGGACTTCACCGTCTGCGACAGCGGCAGGCCCAGCTGAGCAGCCACGGATTCGCAGGTGCTGTTGCCCGGCGTTGCCACACGGGCCATGGCCTGGGCTGCAGCGGGACGGGGGCCTGCAGGCGCCAGGGCCTCGGCCTTCTCGATATTGGCGGCGTAGTCGCTGCTGGGGCAGTAGACGATGGCGTCTTCGCCCGTGGAGGCGATCACCTGGAATTCCTCGCTCAGATCACCGCCGATGGCGCCGCTGTCGGCACGCACGGCACGGTACTGCAGGCCGAAGCGATCGAAGATGCGCTTGTAGGCCGCGCGCATGGTCTGGTAGCTGATCTGGGCGGTATCGCGGTCCTTGTCGAAGGAATAGGCGTCCTTCATGATGAACTCGCGGCCGCGCATCAGGCCAAAGCGCGGGCGGCGCTCATCGCGGAACTTGGTCTGGATCTGGTAGAAATTCTTGGGCAGCTGCTTGTAGCTCTTGAGCTCCTGGCGCGCAATGTCCGTCACCACCTCTTCGCTGGTGGGCTGGATCACGAAGTCACGGCCATGGCGGTCCTTGATGCGCAGCAGCTCGGGGCCCATCTTCTCGAAGCGGCCGGTCTCCTCCCACATCTCGGCAGGCTGGACCACGGGCATGGTCACTTCCACGGCACCGGCACGGTTCATTTCCTCGCGCACGATGGCCTCGACCTTGCGGATCACGCGCAGCCCCATGGGCATGTAGTTATAGATGCCTGCGCCCAGCTTCTTGATCAGGCCGGCCCGCGTCATGAGCTTGTGGCTGACCACTTCGGCATCGGCCGGAGCTTCCTTGAGGGTGGAGATGAAAAATTGGGAGGCTTTCATGGATCAGGGGCTTCGCGGGAATCGGGGCAGCGTGCTTGCCGCTGGCAAGGCACCGTGCATAATGGACACAATTCAGAAAATTGGGGTTCGATTATGCTTGACCGGGACGGATTTCGCCCGAACGTCGGCATCATCCTGCTCAACCAAAAGAACCAGGTGTTCTGGGGCAAGCGCATCCGCACCCACAGCTGGCAGTTTCCACAGGGCGGCATTGACCGGGGGGAGACACCCGAACAGGCCATGTTCCGGGAACTGCATGAGGAAGTGGGGTTGATGCCCAACCACGTTCGCGTGGTCGCCCGCACCCGGGACTGGTTGCGCTACGAGGTGCCAGACCGGTACATCCGCCGCGATGCGCGCGGACACTACAAAGGCCAGAAGCAGATCTGGTATTTGCTGCAACTCATGGGTCACGACTGGGATTTGAACCTGCGTGCCACGGACCACCCCGAATTCGACGCCTGGCGCTGGAACGACTACTGGGTGCCACTGGATGTGGTGGTGGAGTTCAAACGCGGCGTCTACGAGATGGCCCTGACCGAGCTGGCACGCTTTCTGCCACGGGGCGAGCAGCAGCGCAACCGCTATCTTCGCAGCGGCATGCGCCCCAGGGAAGCCCATGAAACAGGCCCCGAAACCTATGGCGCTCCAGGCTTGCATCCGGCGCGCTCAGGCAGCTTTCGCGTCAATCCCGGCATGGAGTTGCCGCCTGGCGCCTGCTTCGATCCTGATCCACAGTCAGGGCAGCAGCAGATCTTGCAGCCCGATCCAGGCAAGGCCTGAAGCCAAAGGCTCCATGCAAAAGCGCACCCGAGGGTGCGCTTTTTCGTTACCCCGATTGCGCAGGCATCAGTGCCCGGCAATCACCATGTTGTCGCGGTGCACCATCTCCGGGCCTGCGGAGTAGCCCAGCAGGCGCTCGATCTCCACCGAGCTCTTACGACAAAGCAGGCGCGCCTCGGCACTTGCATAGTTGGCCAGACCACGCGCCACCTCGATGCCCAGCGCATCGCGCACGGCAATCACATCGCCGCGGGCGAATTCGCCATCCACATTCACCATGCCGATGGGCAGCAGGCTCTTGCCTTCGTCGCGCAGCTTGGCCACGGCACCGGCATCCACGGACACGGAGCCGCGCAGCTGCAGATGGTCGGCAATCCACTGCTTGCGCGCCTGGTTCTTGTGGGTCTGCGCCACTAGCAGCGTGCCAATGGACTCGCCCGCAGCCAGACGTACCAGCACGTCCTGTTCGCGACCCCAGGCAATGACGGTTGAGGCACCCGAGCCCGCCGCACGCTTGGCCGCAAGGATCTTGGTGATCATTCCGCCCTTGCCAATGGACGAGCCCGCGCCGCCCGCCATCTCCTCCAGTGCAGGATCGCCGGCATTTGCCACGTCGATGAAACGCGCATCGGGATTGCTGCGTGGATCGGCGCTGTAAAGGCCTCGCTGATCGGTCAGGATGACCAGGGCATCAGCTTCGATCAGGTTCGCCACCAAAGCACCCAGGGTGTCGTTGTCGCCGAACTTGATCTCATCGTTGACCACGGTGTCGTTCTCGTTGATCACCGGTACGATGCCCAGTTCCAGCAGCGTCAGCAAGGTGTTGCGCGCATTCAGATAGCGCTCGCGGTCCGCCAGGTCGGCATGCGTGAGCAGCACCTGGGCACTGCCCATGCCCTGTTCGCGCAGCTTGGACTCATACATCTGTATCAGCCCCATCTGGCCCACGGCTGCAGCGGCCTGCAGCTCATGGATCTCCTTGGGCCGCGCGGCCCAGCCAAGGCGCTTCATGCCTTCAGCCACCGCGCCGCTGGAGACCATGATCACCTCGCGCCGCTGACCGCCATGGCTCTCATCCCCGCGCACCAGGGCCGCCAACTGGCGGCTCCACTCCTGGATGGCGGCTTCATCAAGACCGCGACCTTCATTGGTCACCAGGCTGGAGCCGACCTTGACCACGATGCGATGGGCATCACGCAACAAGTTGGAAGACATGGATGGATAGTGATTCTTGCAGCGCAGGCCCAGGCAGGCCGCGCCGCTGTTGTGTTCAAGGCGATGGGAGCGGCAGGCGGCTCTTACTCGGAATCGCGGGGAGCAAAACGCGGATCGGTGAGATCCACGCCATCACCCTCGACTTCGACGAAGCGCGGATCGATTTCCTTGGGACCGGCCTCAATCTGCTGCTGCTCATGCACATGTTTGTAGATGGTGCGGATCAGCACTTCACAGCCTTCGCGCGTCAGGGCGGAAATCTCGAAGATCGGACCCTTCCACTTGAAACGCTTGACGAAGTCCTTGACGCGTGCGGCGCGCTCCTCGGCCGGCACCATGTCCAGCTTGTTGAGCACCAGCCAGCGAGGCTTGTTGTACAGCTCGGCATCGTACTTCTGCAGCTCGCCCACGATGGCCTTGGCCTGGGCCACAGGATCCACGCTGTCATCGAACGGCGCCAGGTCCACCACATGCAGCAGCAATCGGGTGCGCTGCAGATGGCGCAGGAACTGGTGACCCAGGCCCGCACCTTCCGAGGCGCCTTCGATCAGGCCAGGGATGTCGGCCACCACAAAGCTCTGCTCGGCAGCGACGCGCACCACGCCCAAATTGGGATGCAGCGTGGTGAACGGGTAGTCGGCAATCTTGGGGCGCGCATTGGAGACCGCGGCAATGAAGGTGGACTTGCCCGCATTGGGCATGCCCAGCAGGCCCACGTCGGCCAGCACCTTGAGCTCCAGCTTGAGATTCTTGCGCTCGCCAGGCCAGCCGGGTGTCTTTTGCCGAGGCGCGCGGTTGATCGCGCTCTTGAAGCGCAGGTTGCCGTAGCCGCCGTCGCCACCCTTGGCAATGGTGACTACCTCACCGGCCGTCAGCAGCTCGTAGAGCACCTCGCCGGTTTCGGCATCACTGATGATGGTGCCAACCGGCATGCGCAGCGTGATGTCGTTGCCCGCTGCGCCGAACATGTCCGAGCCCTTGCCGTGCTCACCGCGCGTGGCATCGTGCCGGCGCGAGAAGCGGTAGTCCACCAGAGTGTTGAGGTTGACATCGGCCACCGCGTAGACATGGCCGCCACGGCCACCGTCTCCACCATCGGGACCGCCAAATTCCTTGTATTTTTCGTGCCGGAATGACACGCAGCCATTGCCGCCGTCACCGGCGGAAATGTCGATATAAGCTTCGTCGACGAACTTCATGAGGCATCCAGTTTACAAAAAGCAGTGTGCACCAGACAGCCCCAGGCCACACCTCAGAGACGGAAAAGAGGGCGAAGGCACGATGCACAACCCTCCTGAAACGACAAAGCCCCGACAGGTCGGGGCTTCGAGCGTCGAAGTGACAGGGCTTAGGCAGCCGTCACATTGACCGTGTGCTTGGACAGTGCACCCTTGACAGCAAACGACACGTGGCCGTCCACCAGAGCGTACAGGGTGTGGTCCTTGCCCACGCCGACGTTGTCGCCGGGATGGAACTTGGTGCCACGTTGGCGCACGATGATCGAGCCGGCCGTGATCAGTTCACCACCGAAAGCCTTCACGCCGAGCATTTTGGGCTTGGAATCGCGCCCGTTTCGCGTAGAGCCGCCGCCTTTTTTCTGTGCCATGACTCAGCTCCTGAATTAAGCAGCGATCGCCACGATCTGCAGCTCTGTGAACTGCTGGCGATGGCCTTGGCGCTTCTGATAATGCTTACGACGGCGCATCTTGAAGATGTGCACTTTGTCGTGCTTGCCGTGAGCAACCACGGTTGCCTTGACAGACGCACCGGACACCAGAGGTGTGCCGACCTTGATTTCAGCGCCGTTGCCGACTGCCAGAACCTGATCGATCACAACTTCTTGGCCTACGTCCGCAGCAATCTGTTCTACCTTGATCTTTTCGCCGGCTGCAACGCGATACTGCTTGCCGCCGGTTTTTATGACTGCGTACATTTAAACCTCTTGAATTTGAGAGTTCCGCGAACGAATTTCCACGGAAGCCGGAGATTCTAGCACGCACTCACATTCTTTGCATGAAGCGCTCCCACCCCGCGCCCAAACAACCGCCAGAGCGGGCCGCAGGCGGGATCGCTCTTCCTATAATTGCCGATCCACTTGGCGGCCACAGTACCTTGACCACAGCTCTCTCCACCCCCAATCCGCTTGCCCTGATCACTGACGACATGCGCGAGGTGGATCATGTGATCGCCCAGCGCCTGACGACCACCGTCCCGCTGATTGCCCAGATCTCCCAGTACATCATCGCTGCCGGCGGCAAACGCCTTCGCCCGGCCTTGCTGCTCATGGTCTGCAATGCGCTGGGCTACGAAGGCAGGGACAGGCATGTCCTGGCGGCCGTGGTCGAGCTGATTCATACCGCCACCTTGCTGCACGACGACGTGGTGGACGAATCCACCCTGCGCCGTGGCCGCCCGACGGCCAACGAGACCTTCGGCAATCCGGCCAGCGTGCTGGTCGGCGACTTCCTGCACTCGCGCTCCTTCCAGATGATGGTGGAAGTGGGCAGCATGCGTGTGCTCAAGATCCTCTCGGACGCCACCAACGTGATCGCAGAGGGCGAGGTGCAGCAGCTCATCAACACGCACGATGCCTCGCTGGACGAAGCCGGCTACCTGCACGTCATCCGCTCCAAGACCGCCCAGTTGTTCGAGGCCAGCGCCCAGTTGGGCGCCGTGCTGGCCGACGCCCCCCGCGAGATCGAACAGGCCTGCGCCATCTATGGCCAGGCCCTGGGCACCGCCTTCCAGATCATTGACGACGTGCTCGACTACACAGGCGACACCCAGGAAATGGGCAAGAACCTGGGCGACGACCTGCGCGAAGGCAAGTGCACCCTGCCGCTGATTGCCGCCATGCAGCGCGGCACTCCGGAGCAGGCTGCCATCGTGCGCAACGCCATCGAGCAGGGCTCAACCGAGCAGTTGTCTGCCGTTGTGGATATCGTGCGCAGCACAGGCGCGCTGGACGTGGCACGCGAGGCTGCACACGCCGAGGCGCGCCGCGCCATCGACGCAATAAATGTGCTCCCGAGCAATTTGCATACGGCAAGTTTGCTACAATTAGCCTCTCAGCTTTTGGAGCGACGCACCTGATTTCAGGCTGCATTGCTTTGTCTACAAAAGCAACGGGGTGTAGCTTAGCCTGGTAGAGCGCTACGTTCGGGACGTAGAGGCCGGAGGTTCGAATCCTCTCACCCCGACCATTTCTGGTCACTTCATTACCACGCCACCATTGAGCCAGGTTCAAGACCTGGGCGCGCAACAGTGCGTCTGGCCTTTCAAGCCTTCAGGGATGATAGGATAAATGTCCTTTCCTCTCAAACGTCTTGCTACATGGCTGTTGCTGACTCCTCGCTCAAGAATGCTTCCGCTGTTGCATCGCTTCCCGGCATCGGGCGAGCCCTGATATCAGCAGGCAAGGTATCGCAGCAGGCAGCGGAAGCCGCCGCCAGCAAGGCCGGCGCCAACCGCACCTCGTTTATTGCCGAGTTGAGTAACGCGGGCATCCTCTCGGCCCTGGAAGTGGCCGAGACGGTCTCCACCATGTTCAGCGCGCCGCTGCTCGATCTTGATGCCATCAACGCCGCGCGCCTGCCGCATGAGTTGCTGGACGCCAAGATCATCAGCTCCTATCGCGTCCTCCCCTTGAGCAAACGCGGCAACCGCCTCACGGTGGCCACGGCCGACCCGACACAGCAGGAAGCTGCAGAGCAGATCAAGTTCACCACCCAGCTAGGCGTGGATTGGATCATCGTCGAGGCCGACAAGCTGGAACGCCTGATAGCTCAGCAGAGCAAAAGCGCCAGCGAAGCCATGGAGAGCTACAGCGGGGGCGGCGATTTCGAGTTCGGCGACCTCAAGCCCGACGAGGTTGCCGAGGAGAAGGACAACACGGCGGCAGCGGACGTCGAGGACGCGCCCATCGTCAAGTTCCTGCACAAAATGCTGCTCGACGCCTTCAACATGCGCGCGTCGGACCTGCATTTCGAGCCCTACGAACATCAGTACCGCGTGCGCTTCCGGATTGACGGTGAGTTGCGCGAGATTGCATCGCCCCCCATTGCGATCAAGGAGAAGCTGGCCTCGCGCATCAAGGTGATCTCGCGCATGGACATCTCGGAAAAGCGGGTTCCGCAAGACGGGCGCATGAAGCTCAAGGTGGGTCCGGACCGCGTCATCGATTTTCGCGTGAGCACCCTGCCCACGCTCTTCGGCGAGAAGATCGTGATCCGTATCCTTGACCCGAGCTCGGCCAAGATGGGCATTGATGCCCTGGGCTACGAACCCGAGGAAAAGGCTCGCCTGATTGAAGCCATCGGGCGCCCCTACGGAATGATTCTGGTGACAGGCCCCACCGGCTCGGGCAAGACGGTGTCGCTGTACACCTGCCTGAACATGCTGAACAAGGCCGGGGTGAACATCGCGACGGCAGAAGACCCCTCGGAAATCAACCTGCCCGGCGTCAACCAGGTCAATGTAAACGAAAAGGCGGGCCTTACCTTTGCGACGGCGCTCAAGGCCTTTCTGCGCCAGGATCCCGACATCATCATGGTCGGTGAAATCCGCGACCTGGAAACCGCCGACATCTCGATCAAGGCCGCGCAGACCGGCCACTTGGTGCTGTCCACGCTGCACACCAACGACGCACCGACCACGTTGACGCGCATGCGCAACATGGGCATTGCCCCCTTCAACATCGCATCGAGCGTGATCCTGATCACCGCCCAGCGGCTGGCCAGGCGCCTGTGCCCCCAGTGCAAGGAGCCTGCGGATATCCCGCGGGAGGCACTGCTGGAGGCGGGCTATGACGAGGCGGACATCGACGGCAGCTGGGTCACCTACAAGCCCGTGGGCTGCCAGGCATGCAACAACGGCTACAAGGGACGCGTCGGCATCTACCAGGTGATGCCGATCAGCGAGGAAATCCAGCGCATCATCCTGCAAGACGGCAGCGCGCTGGAGATCGCGGCACAAGCCAAGCGTGAAGGCGTGCGGTCTCTGCGCGGATCCGGACTGCACAAGGCCAGACTAGGACTGACCTCACTCGAAGAAGTGCTGGCAGTTACCAATGAGTAAATAGCGCGAACAGCGCAGACAATAAACGAGGGAGCACGATGGCCACAGCCGCGTCCAAAGGAATCAAGGAATTTGTCTTTGAATGGGAGGGCAAGGATCGCAACGGCAAGATCGTCCGTGGCGAAACCCGGGCTGGGGGCATCAACCAGGTCCAGGCCATGCTGCGCCGTCAGGGCGTGCTTCCCAGCAAGATCAAGAAGCGCCGTACGCGCGGCGGCAAGAGGATCAAGCCCAAGGACATCGCGCTGTTCACGCGCCAGATGGCCACGATGATGAAGGCTGGTGTCCCGCTGCTGCAGGCCTTCGACATCGTCGGGCGCGGCAACACCAACCCCAGTGTCACGCGCCTGCTGGCCGATATCCGCTCCGACGTGGAGACGGGCACCTCGCTGAATGCGGCCTATCGCAAGCACCCCATGTACTTCGATAGCCTCTACTGCAATCTGGTGGAGGCCGGGGAAGCGGCCGGTATCCTGGAGGCCCTGCTCGATCGGCTGGCCACCTACATGGAAAAAACCGAGGCCATCAAGTCCAAGATCAAGTCCGCCTTGATGTATCCGATCTCGGTGGTCGTCGTGGCCTTCATCGTCGTGACCATCATCATGATCTTCGTGATTCCCGCCTTCAAGGAAGTGTTCACTTCCTTCGGCGCGGATCTGCCGGCACCGACGCTGTTCGTGATGGGTATCAGCGACATCTTTGTTCAATGGTGGTGGGTGATCTTCGGCGTGATCGGAGGCGGCTTCTACTTCTTCATGCAGGCCTGGAAGCGCAATGAGCGCATGCAGCAGTTCATGGATCGTGCAATGTTGAAGATGCCGGTCTTTGGCGTGCTGATCGAAAAGTCCTGCGTTGCACGCTGGACGCGCACGCTGTCGACCATGTTTGCTGCAGGCGTTCCGCTGGTCGAGGCACTGGATTCCGTCGGCGGCGCCTCCGGGAATGCCGTCTACGCCAATGCCACCGAGAAGATCCAGCAGGAAGTCTCCACCGGCACCAGCCTCACGGTGGCCATGACCAATGCCAACGTCTTTCCCTCCATGGTGCTGCAGATGTGCGCCATCGGCGAGGAATCCGGCTCCATCGACCACATGCTTGGCAAGGCAGCCGATTTCTACGAGGAAGAGGTCGATGACATGGTGGCTGGCCTGTCCAGCCTGATGGAGCCCATCATCATTGTTTTCCTGGGCACCCTCATCGGCGGCATCGTGGTTTCGATGTATCTGCCCATCTTCAAGCTGGGTCAGGTGGTCTGATGGTTTTGGAACTCTGGATGCAGGCTGCATTGGGCGGCCTGCTGGGCCTGTTGGTTGGCAGCTTTCTCAACGTGGTGGTGCATAGGCTGCCCCGCATGATGGAGCAGCAATGGAATGCGGAATGCGCCCAATGGGCGCAGGAGCAATCCGGCGCCACGCCTCCCTCTGCTGCGCCTGCCCCTGCCGAGCCCCCCCTGAGCCTGAGCCGCCCCCGCTCGCGCTGCCCGCATTGCGGCCATGCCATCCACTGGTACGAGAACATTCCCGTGCTCAGCTATCTGGCGCTGCGGGGCCGGTGCTCGGAATGCAAGGCATCGATCAGCATCCGCTACCCGCTGGTGGAACTGGCCTGCGCCGCGCTATTCGCCTACTGCACGATGCAATGGGGCATCACGCCCACGGGCGGCATCTGGTGCCTGTTCAGCGCCGCCTTGCTGAGCCTGGCGCTGATCGACTGGGATACCACACTGCTCCCCGACGACATCACCCTGCCCTTGCTGTGGGCCGGGCTGCTTTCATCGGCACTGCACTGGACCGCCGTGCCTCTGGCCGACGCGGTCTGGGGTGCTGCAGCGGGCTATCTCTCGCTGTGGCTGGTCTACTGGGCCTTCAAGCTGGTCACCGGCAAGGAAGGCATGGGCTACGGCGACTTCAAGCTGTTTGCCGCGCTGGGGGCTTGGTTCGGCTGGCAGGCTCTTGTGCCCATCATCCTGATTTCGTCCGTGATTGGCGCCATCGTGGGCATTGCGCTGAAGATCAACAGCCGCCTGCGCGAAGGTGGCTATGTTCCCTTCGGCCCCTTTCTTGCGGGCGCCGGCTTTGCCGCCATGGTGTTCGGCCCCCAGCAGATGCTGCAATCCCTGTTGGCGGCCATCGGTCTTTGATCCGACACTGCGGCATGGAATCCAGCAACGCCCCGCCACCACGTCCGCACCCGCGCCCTTTCCGGCTGGGCCTGACCGGCGGCATCGGCAGCGGCAAGAGCACCGTGGCCGCACAGCTTGCCTTGCGCGGAGCAAGCATCATCGATGCAGACCAGATCTCGCGCAGCCTCACCGCCCCGGCAGGTGCCGCATTGCCCGAGATTGCACGCAGCTTCGGACCTGAACTGATCGATGCGAACGGTGCTCTGGACCGTGCGCGCATGCGCGAACTGGTCTTCCAGCAGCCTGCCGCACGCCAGCAGTTGGAAGCCATCATTCACCCTCTGGTGGCTCGGCAAACGGGCCTTGAAGTCCAGCAGGCCACCGATGCCGGATGCGCGCTCATCGTGCATGACATCCCGCTGCTTGTGGAGTCCGGCCGCTGGCCTGCCCTGCTCGATGCCGTGCTGGTCGTGGACTGCCGGACGGAAACACAGATCGCACGCGTCATGGCCCGCAACGGATTGCCCCGCGATGCCGTGCAAGCCATCATCGCCGCCCAGGCCACCCGCGCGACACGGCTGGCGGCAGCCGACTGGGTGATCTACAACGACGAAGCCATGACGATAGAGGCTTTGCACGCATGCACCGATCGAATCTCGGCATGGTTCGGGCTATGATGCACGCCATGGCTTGGCCTGTGCGTGTAATTCAGCATGTGCACGACGTAGACAGCTGATTCCTGAGCACCCCGAGGAGCCCAGCAAGCGTGATCCTGTACGAATATCCTTTCAATGAGCGCCTGAGGACCTACCTCAGGCTGGAGCAGCTGTATCGCCGCCTGGGCGAGCTGCTGTCGCGCGCTCATTCCATCGATCACCATTTCGCGCTGGTCACCATCTTCGAGATCATGGACGTGGCAGCACGCACCGACCTGAAGACGGACGTGCTCAAGGACCTCGAACGCCACAAGAGCCTGCTCGACAGCCTGCGCGGCAACCCCGATATCGCCGAGCACATGCTCGACCAGGTCTCCCGCCATGTGGAGCAGTGCTTTGCCCAGCTCAACGCCCAGAACGGAAAGGCCGGCCAGTCCCTGACCGACAACGAATGGCTGATGGCTGTGCGCAGCCGCATCGGCATCCCTGGCGGCACCTGCGGTTTCGATTTGCCGGCCTATCATGCCTGGCAGTTCCATGACCCCCAGGTGCGCCTGCGTGATCTGGAGGACTGGGCCAGCACACTGACCCCGCTGGGTCAGTCGCTGCAGCTGCTGCTCAAGATGCTGCGCGAAACCGGCGTGCCGCAATGGGTGGCCGCAGAAAAGGGCGTGTTCCAGCAGGCCATGCCGCCCGGTCGCAGCTTTCAGCTGCTGCGCCTTCGCATAGACCCGGCATTGAATCTTGTTCCGGAAATCAGCGGCAACCGCCTGCTGGTTTCAGTGCGCCTGCTTCGCCCCGAGAGCGGCGCCAAACCCCAGCCTTGCAGCGAAGATGCCTCGTTCGAGGTCACGCTTTGCAGCTGATGAAAAAGACTGCCGGCATGTCCACGAAAGCCACGCCCTCTGTCGATGCATCATCCGCATCCGCAGGGCCCACGGTGCGCTGCCCGACCTGCAGCGGCCCCAGCCTGTTCGCGCCGGCCAACCGCTTTCGGCCCTTTTGCAGCGAGCGCTGCTACCAGATCGACCTGGGCGCCTGGGCCAACGAGGAATTCCGCGTGCCTGCGCCCATGCCTCCCGAGGATTCGCCCTTCGGCGATCCTCGTACTGAACCCTGATCAGGCCTGATCAGACTTTCGGTTGGCCTGCCTCGTAGAAGCCGGCATCAAAAGGCAGCCCGCGTTCCTCGCTGAGCCATTGCAGCACCGGATAGGCGCCAGGCAGCACCGGCTGCACCTGCAGCGGAAGTTGCTGCCAGGCCATCTGCTGGCCTTCTCGCATCTCGAACTCCCCGCTCCAACGCGTGATCTTGCACCAGTGCAGGCGCACCAGGGCATGCGGATAGTCATGCTCGGTCACCTTCCAGACGGGGGCTGCTGCGATCTCGACGCCCAGCTCTTCCTGAAGCTCGCGACGCAATGCCTGCTCCACGGTCTCGCCGGATTCGATCTTCCCACCAGGGAACTCCCAATAGCCGGCATAGGGCTTGCCCGGCGGCCGGCTGGTGATCAGCAGCGCACCATCGGACTCGCGCAGGAGCACGCCAACGGCGACTTCTGTGTGCTTGCGCTGGGCCGGCGCTTGAGACGGCGGTTGAGACTGGGCAGCATCGGCGCCGGTGTTCAGGGAGATTTCTTTTTCAGTCACTTGATCTTTCGCAAAAAACCGCCCGGCCCCAAGGCCAGGCAGCAGGCTTGTCAGAGCTCAGCCTCTTCGGCCAGCCCTTGGACATCGGCGATGCCGGTCTGGCGCTGGTTCGGGCGCTCGGCGCGGCCCGCATAGTCACGGGCGAACTGATGGGCCACACGGCCGCTGCGCGAGCCACGCTCCAGCGCCCAGACCAGGGCCTCAGGACGCGCGGCCTCGATCGTGGCCTGGTCCAGTCCCAGGGCCTCCAGCCATTGCGCCACCACGCGCAGGTACTCGTCCTGGCTGAAGGGATAGAAGCTCACCCACAGGCCGAAACGCTCGGACAGCGAGATCTTTTCCTCAATCACCTCGCCGGGATGCAGCTCGCCATCCTCGCCGCGCTGGTAGGTCAGATTCTCGGACTGGTACTCCGGCAGCAGGTGGCGGCGATTGCTGGTCGCATAGACCAGCACGTTCGGGCTGGCGGCGCTGACTGATCCATCCAGAATGGACTTCAGGGCCTTGTAGCCAGGCTCGCCTTCCTCAAAGCTCAGATCGTCGCAATAGATGATGAACTTCTCGGGCCGGCCGGCCACCACATCGACGATGTCGGGCAGGTCCGTCAGATCGGCCTTGTCCACCTCAATCAGGCGCAGCCCCTGCGCAGAAAAGGCATGCAGGCAGGCACGGATCAGCGAGGATTTGCCCGTGCCGCGCGCACCGGTGAGCAGCACGTTGTTGGCCGTGCGGCCGGTCACGAACTGCTCGGTGTTGCGCGCGATCTTGTCCTTTTGCACATCGATGTTCTGCAAGTCGGACAGTTGCATGGCGCCGACGTGGCGCACGGGCTCCAGCAGGCCGCAGCCGTTGGCGCGCTTGCGATAGCGCCAGGCGATGGCGGTATTCCAATCTGCGGGGGATTGCAGCGGCTGGGGCAGGATGGCCTCGATGCGCTGCATCAGCTGCTCGGCGCGCTGCACGAGTTGCAGCAAGGGGGCGGCGACGGCTTCTGTGGGCAATGTCATGGATGTCTCTCGAATACGGATCTCACGGCCACCGACGCTGGATATGCCCGGGAATCGAGATGGATCTCATGCCAACGCCAGAGCTTTTGCGCGCCGGCCGCCATTGAAAGCTGGCAGCAGCCAGGCACAAGGCCTGCGGCTGCCGGCGGCACGGTGGGTGGAGAGTCAGGAGCGGTAGTCGGCGTTGATGCTCACGTAGTCGTGGCTCAGATCGCAGGTCCACACGGTCTGCTCGGCCTCCCCTCGGCCCAGTAGCACGCGCACGATGATCTCCTGCTGCTTCATCACGCGCTGGCCGTCTTCCTCCTGATAGGCAGGGTTGCGGCCGCCATTGACTGCGACATGCACATCGTTCAGGTACAGGTCGATCTTGGTCTGGTCCAGATCGTCGATGCTAGCATAGCCCACCGCCGCGAGGATGCGGCCCAGGTTCGGGTCGCTGGCAAAGAACGCCGTCTTGACCAGGGGCGAATGCGCGATGGAGTAGGCCACCAGGCGGCACTCGGCCTCGGTCTTGCCACCCTCCACCTTGATGGTGATGAACTTGGTGGCACCTTCGCCATCGCGCACGATGGCCTGGGCCAGCAAACGCGACACATCCAGCAATGCAGCCTTCAGGGCCTGGCCTTCGGCGCTGGTCAGCGAAGTGATCTGCGCATTGCCGGCCTTGTGCGTGGTCACCAGCACAAAGGAATCGTTGGTCGATGTGTCGCCGTCGATGGTCACGCGGTTGAACGAGCCGTCGGCCAGCTCCTTGACCAGGGGCTGCAGCAGCTCGGGAGCGATGGCCGCATCGGTGGCCAGAAAGCCCAGCATGGTCGCCATGTTGGGGCGGATCATGCCCGCGCCCTTGCTGATGCCGGTGATGCTCACGCGCTTGCCACCAATGTCCACGGCCCGGCTGAAGGCCTTGGGCAGGGTGTCGGTGGTCATGATGCCCTCGGCAGCCGTGCCCCAGTTGTCGGCCTTGGCTGCGGCAATGGCGGCCGGCAGGCCGGCTGCAATGCGGTCCACAGGCAGTTCTTCCATGATCACGCCAGTGGAGAACGGCAGGATCTGCTCGGGCTTGAGCTGCAGCAGCGTTGCCAGATCTGAGCAGGTACGGCGCGCACGTGCCAGGCCGTCGGCGCCGGTGCCCGCATTGGCATTGCCTGTGTTGATGACCATGGCACGGATGGCGCCCGCTGTCTGAACCAGATGCTCGCGGCTGACCTGCACAGGCGCTGCGCAGAAACGGTTCTGTGTGAACACGCCAGCCACCGAAGCGCCCTCGTCGAGCAGGAACACGGACAGGTCCTTGCGGTTGGCCTTGCGCACACCGGCTTCGGTGACGCCGATGCGAACGCCGTCGATCGCCAACAGGTCGGCGTGCACGGGAGCGGAGAGATTCACAGGCATTGAGGGGCTTCCTACAGTGAAAGAAAAACGCGCTCCATTATCGGAACAAACCGGAGCGGCACGTATTTCATCGACCTTAAAAAAGAAAACGGCACGGAGTGCATCCGTGCCGTTTTCCGTGTCTTGCGGTGTCTTACGACGCCCGCCGCATCACGACAGCTTGCCGTGGCACTGCTTGTACTTCTTGCCGCTGCCGCAGGGGCAGGGATCATTGCGGCCCACGCGAGCGCCTTCGGGCAGCTCCAGTGGTTCGTCTTCGACGGAGCCGCCGATATCGCCATCCGACGGAGCGCCATAGGTCATGTGCTCCAGGCTGTGGGCGCTGCGCTGCTCCAGGGCCTCGGTGGCCTGCTCCACCTGTTCGCGCGACTGCACCTGCACGGTCATCAGCACGCGCGTGACTTCGGTCTTGACCTGGTCGATGAGCTGGCGGAACAGCTCGAAGGCCTCGCGCTTGTATTCCTGCTTGGGCTGCTTTTGCGCATAGCCGCGCAGGTGGATGCCCTGGCGCAGATAGTCGAGTGCAGACAGGTGGTCACGCCAGTTGGTGTCGAAGCTTTGCAGCAGAACGGCGCGCTGGAATTGCGTGAAGTTCTCGCGGCCGATCAGCTCGACCTTGGCATCGAACACTTCGCGGGCGGCCTGCAGCACCTTTTCGAGGATTTCCTCGTCGGTGATGGCGTGCGCGGACTGCACCTGCGACTGCAGCGGCAGCTGGATGCGCCATTCGCTTTCCAGCGCCTTTTCCAGACCGGCCAGGTCCCACTGCTCTTCCATGGACTCGGCAGGAACGTACTGGCGCACCAGATCGGACACCACGTCGTCGCGCATCACCGTGATCATCTCGTACAGGTCCGAGGCGTCGAGTATCTCGTTGCGCTGCTGGTAGATCACCTTGCGCTGGTCGTTGGACACGTCGTCGTATTCAAGCAGCTGCTTGCGGATGTCGAAGTTGCGGGCCTCGACCTTGCGCTGAGCGCCTTCGATGGAGCGGGTCACGATGCCGGCTTCGATGGCTTCGCCATCGGGCATCTTCAGGCGGTCCATGATGGCGCGCACACGGTCGCCCGCGAAGATGCGCATCAGCGCATCGTCCAGGCTCAGGTAAAAGCGCGAGGAGCCGGGATCGCCCTGGCGGCCCGAACGGCCACGCAGCTGGTTGTCGATACGGCGAGATTCATGGCGCTCGGTGGCGATGATGCGCAGGCCACCCAGGGCCGAGACCTTGTCGTGCTCGATCTTCCAGTCGGCGCGCATTTGTTCGATGCGCTGCTGGCGTTCGGCTTCGGACAGGGATTCATCGGCCTCGACAGCAGCCACCTGCTTTTCGATGTTGCCGCCCAACACGATGTCGGTGCCGCGGCCGGCCATGTTGGTGGCGATGGTGATCATGCCGGGACGGCCGGCCTGGGCCACGATGTCGGCCTCGCGCTCGTGCTGCTTGGCGTTGAGCACCTGGTGGGGCAGGTTTTCCTTGTTGAGCAGCTCGTCGATGATTTCGGAGTTCTCAATCGAAGTCGTGCCCACCAGCACGGGCTGGCCGCGCTCATGGCATTCACGGATATCGCGGATCGCCGCCTCGTACTTCTCGCGCGTGGTCTTGTAGACACGGTCGAGCTGGTCGTCGCGCTTGCTGGGACGGTTGGGCGGAATCACCATGGTCTCGAGACCATAGATTTCCTGGAATTCGTAGGCCTCGGTGTCGGCCGTGCCCGTCATGCCAGCCAGCTTGCCGTAGAGACGGAAGTAGTTCTGGAAGGTGATCGAGGCCATGGTCTGGTTCTCGGCCTGGATGGTCACGCCTTCCTTGGCCTCGACCGCCTGGTGCAGGCCATCGCTCCAGCGCCGGCCTGCCATCAGGCGGCCCGTGAACTCGTCAACGATGACGATCTCGCCGTTCTGCACCACATAGTGCTGGTCACGGTGGTAGAGGTTGTTGGCACGCAGCGCCGCGTAGAGATGGTGGACCAGGGTGATGTTGGCCGGGTCGTACAGCGAGGCGCCCTCGGCAATCATGCCGGCGTGGCCCAGCAGGCGCTCTGCAGCCTCGTAGCCCTGGTCGGTCAGGAACACCTGGTGGCTCTTCTCGTCCACGGTGAAGTCGCCGGGCTTGGTCACGCCTTCGCCGGTGCGCGGGTCGGCTTCGCCTTCCTGGCGCACCAGGTTGGGAACGATCTTGTTCATGGCCACGTACATGGCCGTGTGGTCTTCGGCCTGGCCGCTGATGATCAACGGCGTGCGGGCCTCATCGATCAGGATGGAGTCCACCTCGTCGACGATGGCGTAGTTGAGCACGCGCTGAACGCGGTCGCCCGACTCGTAGACCATGTTGTCGCGCAGGTAGTCGAAGCCGTATTCGTTGTTCGTGCCGTAGGTGATGTCGCTGTTGTAGGCGGCCTGCTTTTCCTCGCGCGGCATATTGGGCAGGTTGATGCCCACCGACAGTCCGAGGAAGTTGTACAGCTTGGCCATCCAGGTCGCATCGCGATTGGCCAGATAGTCGTTCACGGTCACCACGTGCACGCCATTGCCCGACAGTGCGTTCAGGTAGACCGGCAGCGTGGCGGTCAGCGTCTTGCCTTCGCCGGTGCGCATTTCGGCGATCTTGCCGTAGTGCAGCGCCATGCCGCCCAGCAGCTGAACGTCGAAGTGGCGCATCTTCATGACGCGCTTGGAGCCCTCGCGCACCACGGCGAAGGCTTCGGGCAGCAGGTCGTCCAGCGACTCGCCCTTGGCCACACGTTCCTTGAACTCCTGCGTCTTTGCACGCAGAGCCTCGTCGCTGAGCTTCTCGTAGTCGGGCTCCATCGCATTGATGCGAACAACCGTCTTGCGGTATTGCTTGAGAAGCCGATCGTTTCGGCTGCCGAATAGTTTGGTGAGGAAGTTGGTGGCCATGCGAAAAAGACACACCGCCGCCCGCTGAAGCGGACTGCGGTGTGCCTGGAATCCCTAGATTGTTGGATTTCAGATGGGGCCGCTCCACCTGCCTGCAAGTGCTCTTCTGAAGAACACATGCGACCGGGCCGAAGCGAGAACCGAACAATTGATTCTAACTGCCTCTGTCCAACCCTCTTTCAGGCAGGCCGACGCATGCAGCCGCACAGCCCCGAACCCGAATCCCCGGACCCGCGCCACCCCGCAGATGCTGCTATAACGACCCTCCGGGCCGGCGCATGCCAACGCTGCCAGTCCAGCCCTTCAAGCCCATGACCTTCACACGCCGCCACCACGCCGTCACCGCCCTGCACGCCGTCGAGAACTCGCCCACGCTGGCGCGGCTCGCACAGCTCACCCGGGACTCCAGCAATCGCCTGACGGCCATCCTGCCCCTGGTGCCGCCGCTGCTGCGCGCCAGCCTGCAGGCAGGCCCCATCGAGGGCAGCACCTGGTGCCTGCTGGTGCGAAACAATGCGGCCGCCGCCAAGATCCGCCAGTTGCTGCCCGCCATGGCCGCCCACCTGCGCACCAAGGGATGGGATGTGACCGAGATCCGGCTCAAAGTGCAGGCCTGATCGGCCGCTGAAACAAACGCGGCCGGAAATGAAGAAGGCAATGAAAAAAGGCCTCCGAAGGAGACCTTTTGGTGCCGGTTGTCGGATTCGAACTGACGACCTACCGCTTACAAGGCGGGTGCTCTACCAACTGAGCTAAACCGGCGAAGCACGAATTCTAGCGCAGAAAAAGACTGCTTCAGCCGTTCCCGGCGTCTGCGAACACGCTTGCGCGCGTGATCGCAGGCCCGGGATACGAAAAACCTACTTCACCAGCTTCAGCGAGGGCCGCGTGCCCGAGGGCGGCGGCGTGCGCGGGGGCTCTTCATCATCACCCTCGTTCTGGATACTCACCAATTGCACCACACGTTCGTCGGCAGCTGGCTCGGCCGGCACTTCGGCAACTGCGTCCTGCGACACGGGCTCATCGGATTCCTGCTCGACCGAAACTTCGTTGTCGTTGTCGTTGTCGGCATCCGACTCCGGCGCCGGGAAAGCCATGCCTTGGCCGGTCTCCCGTGCGTAGATGGCCATCACCTGCTCGACAGGCACCATGATTTCGCGTGGCTTGCCGCCGAAGCGGGCCGTGAAGCTGATGAAGTCATTGCCCATCTGCAGGCCGCTGGTGGCGTCGTAGCTGACGTTGAGCACGATCTCGCCGTCGCGCACAAACTCGCGCGGCACCTGCACGTTGCGGTCCACGCGCACTGCGATGTGGGGTGTGAAGCCGTTGTCGGTGCACCACTCGTACAGGGCCCGGATCAGGTAGGGGCGGGTGGAAGTTGCTTCGGGGGCAGTCATGACGATCCCAGGAAAAGAGTGGTCGTAATACGAAAACGGGCAGGATGGCGACCGGTTGACCGCCTTCCCTGCCCGCGCAATCAGTTGTCAACCGATGCGAATTACTTGCGCATCACCTTCTCGGAAGGCGTCAGCGCTTCGATGTAGGCAGGGCGCGAGAAGATGCGCTCGGCGTACTTGAGCAGCGGGGCAGCGTTCTTGGACACCTCGATGCCGTAGTAGTCCAGGCGCCACAGCAGCGGGGCAATGGCCACGTCCAGCATGGAGAAGTTCTCGCCCAACATGTACTTGTTCTTGAGGAACACGGGAGCCAGTTGCGTCAGGCGGTCGCGGATGTGGGCGCGCGCCTTTTCGATGGCCTTTTCGTTGCCCTTGACGTTGCGCTCCTCGAGCGTGCTCACGTGCACGAACAGTTCCTTCTCGAAGTTCAGCAGGAACAGGCGAACGCGGGCGCGGTCCACCGGGTCGCCGGGCATCAGTTGGGGATGCGGGAAGCGCTCGTCGATGTACTCGTTGATGATGTTCGATTCGTACAGGATCAGGTCACGCTCGACCAGGATGGGCACCTGGCCGTACGGGTTCATCACGCTGATGTCTTCAGGCTTGCTGAACAGGTCCACATCGCGGATCTCGAAGTCCATGCCTTTTTCGAACAGGACGAAACGGCAACGGTGTGAAAAGGGGCAGGTCGTTCCCGAATAAAGCACCATCATGGTGGAGGCTCCTAAAAATCAAAAAGAGTGGGTCGCTCGCGGCGCCCACTCTGCACACAGTTCAGCCGTGCAATCGCTTGCACGACCTTCTGCAGTCACGGTTTTATTTGACGTCTTTCCAGAACGCGGCGTTGAGGCGCCATGCAATGAAGATGAAGACCGCCAGGAAAAGCAGCACGCCCACGCCAATGCGGATGCGGCTGTTCTGTGCCGGCTCACCCATCCATTGCAGGTAGTTCACCAGATCGCCAACTGCCTGATCGTACTGCACTGGGCTCATGGAGCCGGGAGAGACCTGCTCCCACCCCTTGAAAACCTGGGTCTTCACGCCGTGCTCTTCGGCTTCTTCGAAGATGGCACGGCGCTCGCCCTGCAGTTGCCACAGTGCATGGGGCATGCCCACGCTGGGGAAGGCCAGGTTGTTCCAGCCTGTGGCCTTGGTGTCATCGCGGTAGAAGGTGCGCAGGAAGGTGTAGAGGTAGTCGGCGCCCGTGCCGTTGTGGCCTGCGCGCGAGCGCGCGATCACCGTCAGATCCGGCGGATTGGCTCCGAACCACTCCTTGGCTTCCTTCGGGTTGATGGCCGCCTTCATGGTCTCGCCCACCTTGTCGGTGGTGAACAGCAGGTTGTCCTTGATTTCCTGCTCGGTCAGCCCGATGTCCTGCAGACGGTTGAAGCGCATGAATGCGGCCGAGTGGCAGCTCAGGCAGTAGTTGACGAACAGCTTGGCGCCGTTTTGCAGCGATGCCGTGTCATTGGTCTTGCCCGGGGCCTTGTCCCAGGCGATGCCGCCTTCGGAAGCCTGTGCACCGGTCATGATGCCCAGGGCCGCGATCAACGTGAGAATCAGTTTCTTCATTGTTGTTCTCTCCAGCTTCAGTGCGGCTTGAACGTCACACGATCGGGAACGGGTTTGGTCTTGCCCAGGCGGCTCCACCAGGGCATCAGCAGGAAGAAGCCGAAGTAGAACAGCGTTCCGACCTGGGACACGCGCTCGCCGATGGGCGAAGGCGGCTGCACACCGAGATAGGCCAGGATCACGAAGTTGATCACGAAGATGCCGTAGAGGTACTTGTGCCAGCTCGGACGGTAGCGGATGGACTTGACCGGGCTGCAATCGAGCCAGGGCAGCGCGAACAGGATGATCACGGCGCCACCCATCACCAGCACGCCCCAGAACTTGGCGTCGATGGACAGCATCATGGCGATGACGCCCAGGGCCACGATGGCGACCACGCCCTTGACGGCGGCCGGCAGGCGCGACTTGAGCACGCCAAAGCCCGCACCCAGCAACACGCAGGCGATCAGCACATACATCATCTCGCTGGTGATGGCACGCAGCATCGAGTAGAACGGCGTGAAGTACCAGACCGGCGCAATGTGCGAAGGCGTCTTCAGCGGATCGGCCGGGATGAAGTTGTTGTACTCCAGGAAGTAGCCGCCGAACTCGGGCGCGAAGAACACAACGGCCGAGAACAGGAACAGGAACACCGTCACGCCGAAGATGTCGTGCACCGTGTAGTAGGGATGGAAGGGAATGCCGTCCAGCGGATGGCCCTTGGCGTCCTTGGGCGCGTTGGGGCCCTTGATCTCGATGCCGTCCGGATTGTTGGAGCCCACGTCGTGCAGCGCCAGCAAGTGAGCCACGACCAGGCCCAGCAGCACCAGGGGCACGGCGATCACGTGGAAGCTGAAGAAGCGGTTGAGCGTGGCATCGCCCACCACGTAGTCACCACGGATCAGCAGCGCCAGGTCAGGGCCGATGAAGGGGATCGCCGAGAACAGGTTCACGATCACTTGGGCGCCCCAGTACGACATCTGGCCCCAGGGCAGCAGGTAGCCCATGAAGGCCTCGGCCATCAGCACCAGGAAGATGGCGCAGCCGAAGATCCAGACCAGTTCACGCGGCTTGCGGTACGAACCGTACAGAAGGCCGCGGAACATGTGCAGATAGACCACGACGAAGAAGGCCGACGCGCCCGTGGAGTGCATGTAGCGGATCAGCCAGCCCCAGGGCACATCGCGCATGATGTACTCGACCGAGGCGAACGCCTTCTCGGCGTCCGGCTTGTAGTGCATCACCAGGAAGATGCCGGTGACGATCTGGATCACCAGCACCAGCAGTGCCAGCGAGCCGAAGATGTACCAGAAGTTGAAGTTCTTCGGAGCGTAGTACTCCGACATGTGCACACGGTAGGCGTCGAAAGCCGTTGGAAAACGGTTCTCGAACCAGTTCGTGAGCTTGGCGCCTGCGGGCGCGTTCGGATCGATGTCCTTGAATTCGTGGGCCATTGTTCTTGTCTCCCTCAAGCCTTGTCTTCACCGATGAGGAGCTTGGTCTCCGACAGGTACATGTGCGGTGGCACCTGCAGGTTGTCGGGGGCCGGCTTGTTCTTGAAGACACGGCCAGCCATGTCAAAGGTCGAGCCATGGCAGGGGCACAGGAAGCCGCCCTTCCAGTCATTGGGCAGCGAAGGCTGCGCGCCGGTCTGGAACTTGTCGGAAGGCGAGCAGCCCAGGTGCGTGCAGATGCCGACGACGACCAGCACTTCGGGCTTGATCGAGCGGGCTTCATTCATCGCGTAGGGCGGCGTGAACTCTTCAGGGTGGCGCTTGGACTGGGGATCGGCCAGCTGGCTGTCCAGCTCGGGCAGTTCCTTGATCTGTTCCGGCGTGCGCTTGATGATCCAGACTGGCTTGCCGCGCCACTCGACCGTGAGCTTCTCGCCGTCCTTGAGTGCGGAGATATCGACCTCCACTGCAGCCCCTGCGGCCTTGGCCTTCTCGGATGGCTGGAAGGTGCTCACGAACGGGACGGCTGTCGCCACGCCGCCCACCGCGCCAGCACACGCCGACGTGATGATCCACGTCCGCTTGCTGGAGTCGATTGGAGTGTCACTCATGGGGTTCCTCGAACTACGTCGCTTGAGTTGGGGTCAACAATAAATTGTAGCGGGGCGAGTATGGTTATTCCATACCGACTCCGACATTGACAGGCTCCAAAGCCGCGCAATACTGCGCTATCTCAAACTCTTTCCAGATGGAGCCAGCCATGGGCATGATGCAGGAATTTCGTGAGTTCGCAGTTAAGGGAAACGTGGTAGATCTCGCCGTGGGCGTCATCATCGGCGGAGCGTTTGGCAAAATCGTCGATTCCGTGGTAAACGACCTGATCATGCCGGTCGTTGGCCTGGTTTTCGGCAAGCTGGACTTCTCCAATCTGTTCGTCGTGCTGGGCAGCGTGCCCCCCGGAACAGCGATGACGCTCGATGCCCTCAAGAAGGCCGGTGTCCCCGTATTTGCCTATGGGAACTTCATCACGGTGGCGGTGAATTTCATCATCCTGGCCTTCATCATTTTCATGATGGTCAAGCAGATCAACCGCCTGCGCCGCGAGGCCCCGGCCGCCCCCGCGCCGGCTCCCGTCACACCTGAAGACATCGTGCTGCTGCGCGAGATTCGCGACAGCCTCAAGCGCTGAAATTCGTGTTTTGACGCAAATCAAAACGCCCGTGGCATGGTTGCCACGGGCGTTTTCCATTACTGCAGATTCCCGATGCTTGGGCTAGCCATTCAAGCCGCCAATTTGCGCGCCATTCGCACGGACTCAATCAGGCTGCTCGCCTCTGCAAGGCCCTGCCCTGCAATATCAAAAGCCGTGCCGTGGTCCGGACTGGTGCGCACCAGCGGCAGCCCCAATGTGACATTCACGCCCTTTTCCACGCCCAGGTACTTCACGGGAATCAGTCCCTGGTCGTGGTACATGGCCAGCACCACGTCGAACTCACCGGGGTGGCCGGGCGCATTGCGGGCGCGCATGAACACCGTATCGGGCGCAAAAGGTCCATGGGCGTCCAGGCCCTCGGCGCGCGCCTGGGCGATGGCCGGGGCAATGATCTCCACCTCCTCGCTGCCGAACAGGCCGCCCTCGCCCGCATGCGGGTTCAGCCCTGCCACACCGATCCGCGGCGGGCGGCCCAGGCTGCGCGACAAGGCCTCATGCGTGATGCGCAAGGTCTGCAGCAGGTTGTCCTTCGTTACCGCATCGATTGCCTTGCGCAGCGAGGTATGGATGCTGACCAGCACCGTGCGCAGCTCATCGTTGGCCAGCATCATGCGCACCGGCATGCGGTCAAGGCCCACACCCGCATGCTGCGCAGCCTCGACCTGCAGCAGCTCGGTATGACCAGGAAAGTCCACGCCCGCAGCATGCAGCGCCTCCTTGTGCAGGGGCGCCGTCACAAGAGCCGCGATTTCGCCGCGCAAGGCAGCCCGCGCGGCCCAGACCACGCAACGCGCAGCCGCGTCACCGGCGCTGGCACTCACCTGGCCCCAGGGCGCAGGACCGGGCAGCCCGGGCAGCTCCAGCAAAGGGATGCAATGAGGCGGCACCTGCCACAGTTGCTCAGCCGACTCGATGACGGCTACGGGCATGGGAATGGCGTTGTCGCCATCGCGCGCACGCGCCGCCACGGCGGCTGCCCGGCGCAGCGTCTGCAACTCGCCGACGACGAAGCAGCCGCGCATCTGCTCGGGCGCGTCCATGAACGCCTTGGCGATGGTCTCGGGCCCCACCCCGGCAGAGTCGCCCTGGGTGATGGCCATCAAGGTCGTGGACTGTGTGGAATCAGGCATTTTCAGTATCCGGATCAAGCAAGCCGGTCATTCGCGCCGCGCTTGCAGCAAAAGGCCTCGCCCCCTGGGCGGGCCAATAGTGGGCCACTAACAGGCCAGCATCAGGCCGGATTGTCGATCTCGATGAAACGGTGCTCCAGCCCCAGCTCCAATGCCACCTGCCCTGCCAGGGCCGGCGCACCATAGCGCTCCGTGGCATGGTGGCCTGCCGCCAGAAAGGCCACGCCCGTTTCCCGGGCCAGGTGCGCCTGCGGCTCGGAAATCTCGCCCGTGATGAAGGCATCCGCCCCAGCGGCAATCGCGGCCTCGAAGAAACCTTGCGCGCCGCCCGTGCACCATGCAATGCGGCGAATGGGGTGAATGGGGCGCTCTCCCCCCACGCAGACAGGAGTGCGCCCCAGCGCCTGCTCCACATGCCTGCCCAGCGCCGCCGCGTCGGCAAACTCCGCCGCGGCCATCCAGCCCAGGTTCTGCTCGCCAAACGTTGCCTGGCCCTCAAGCCCCAGCTGCACACCCAGCTGCGCGTTGTTGCCCCATTGCGGATGGGCATCCAGCGGCAGGTGGTAGGCAAAGAGATTGATGTCGTGGGCCAGCAGCAGGCGGATGCGCTCCTTGAGCCAGCCCGTGATGCGGCCATCCATGCCGCGCCAGAACAGGCCGTGGTGCACGAAGATGGCATCGGCCTGCGCCTCGATGGCCGCCTCGATCAGCGCGCGGCTGGCCGTCACCCCGCTGACGATGCGACGGATCTCGCCGCGCCCCTCCACCTGCAGGCCGTTGGGACCGTAGTCCTTGAAGCGCTCGGGCTGCAGCAAACCGTCGAAGTGGGCCAGGAGTTCTTGTCGCGTGGTGCTCATGAAAGGATTGTCAGCGATCCATGCGGCGCCCAAGAAAAAGGGCAGCCATGCTGCCCTTCATTCCACTGCCCAGCTCAGCCGCGCTTGGGTTGCCAACCACGGCAGGCCAGGGGCCAGAAGCCGATGGCCGCGCCCAGGATGCCCATGGCCGCCACATAGTGCGCAGGCGCCATCACATCCACCTGCTGCCACACGGACACCAGCATGGGCGTCATGCCGCCGAACACCGCATAGGCCATGTTGTAGGCAAAAGACAGGCCTGTGAAACGCACCTCGGCCGGGAAGGCGCGCACGCCCACCACCGGCAGCAGCGCAATGCTGCCCACGAAAAAGCCCACCAGCGCATAGCTCCACACCAGCGAAGACGCCGTGCCCGGCAGGTTCAGATAGAACACATAGGCCGTCACCGTCATGCCCAGCCAGCCCGTGACCATGGCCACACGCGTGCCCATCTTGTCGGACAGCCAGCCCCAGAACACGCAGCCCAGCGTCAGCGTCACCGTGGCCACGGCGTTGGCCTTCATGGCCAGGGCCGCGTCGATGTGGAAGACCTTCTGCAGATAGGCAGGCGTGAACAGCACCACCACCACGATGGCCGTGGACAGCACCCAGGTCATCAGCGCCACCAGCACGCAGGCCTGGCGGTGGTCGCGCACGATGGTCTTGAGCGGTAGTTCGCGGTCGGCCTGCTTGCGAGCCATCAGCTCCTGGAAGATGGGGGTCTCATGCAGGAACTTGCGCAGGTAGACCGACACCAGGCCGAACACGCCGCCCAGGATGAAGGGCATGCGCCAGGCCCAGTCGTGGATCTCTTCGGCGCTGTAGGTGCTGTTGAGCCAGACGCCGATGATGGAGCCCAGGAAAATGCCGCCCGTGATGCCCGAAGTCAGCGAGCCGATGGCAAAGCCATAGTGGCGCGCCGGCGCATGCTCGGCCACGAAGACCCAGGCGCCCGGCATCTCGCCACCAATGGCCGCGCCCTGCAGCACGCGCATGGCCAGCAGCAAAATCGGCGCGGCAATGCCGATGGATGCATAGGTGGGAAGCAGGCCGATCACCAGCGTGGGCACGGCCATCAGGAAGATGGACAGCGTGAACATCTTCTTGCGGCCCAGGATGTCGCCAAAGTGTGCAATCAGAATGCCGCCGATGGGCCGGGCCAGGTAGCCCGCGGCAAAAATGCCCAGCGTCTGCAGCTGGCGCAGCCAGTCCGGCATCTCGGCCGGGAAGAACAGCTTGCCGATGACATTGGCGAAGAAAACGAAAACGACGAAGTCGTAGAACTCCAGGGTGCCGCCCAGGGCCGACAGGCCCAGGGTCTTGTAGTCCTGTCGGTTGAGAGGACGTGCGGTCGCAACAGCAGGGGCCATGCCCGGCTGCGCTTGGTCAAGCGTAGTCATGGTTTTTTTCCAGGGATCGAACAGCAGGACGGCGCGGTGGATACCACGGCAACGGATGAGCGTGCAGCGGCAGATCGTTCTGCAAGACTTCGGGATCGGAGGACTTGGCTCTCTCTTGGGGCCGGCTTGTGGGCCGGCGCAACAGCGAACGCGGCGTGGCGCAGTCGTCGGGGGATTCTAGGGTTTGTACTGTAGCTGTGTGGGGAGCGCGGCTTTGGGGGCCGGTGTGTCGGTGCTAGCCCTTACACGACATGCCTCACAATGAGGCCTTGTACTCCCGCACAGAACACCACACTTCATGAAACGCACCTGGCTGCTGTTTTCGCAGGTGGTCACCATCCTGGTGGCTGCCTACTTTGTCGTCGCCACCCTGCAGCCGGACTGGCTGCGCCGTGGAGCCGTGCGCAGCAATGCCGGCATTGCGTTGCTGGAGGCGCCGGCCACGCCCGTCGGAGAAGTCAGCCCCGGCAGCTTTGCTCCTGCCGCCAAGAAGGCAGCGCCGGCCGTGGTGAGCATCAACACCAGCAAGGCGGTGCGCCATCCGCGCAGCAACGATCCGTGGTTTCAGTTCTTCTTCGGCGACCAGGGCACGCAGGAGCAGGCAGGCCTGGGCAGCGGCGTGATCATCAGCACCGACGGCTACATCCTGACCAACAACCACGTGGTCGAGGGTGCGGACGACATCGAGGTCACGCTGACAGACAGCCGCCAGGCCAAGGCCCAGGTGATCGGCACCGATCCCGAGACCGATCTGGCCGTGCTCAAGATCGCCCTGGACAAGCTGCCCGTCATCGTTCTGGGCAATTCCGACCAGATCGACGTAGGCGACCGCGTGCTGGCCATCGGCAACCCCTTCGGCGTGGGCCAGACGGTGACCAGCGGCATCGTCAGCGCACTGGGCCGCAGTCAGCTGGGCATCAACACCTTCGAGAACTTCATCCAGACCGATGCCGCCATCAACCCCGGCAATTCGGGCGGCGCACTGGTGGACGCCAGCGGCAATCTGCTGGGCATCAATACCGCCATCTATTCACGCTCGGGTGGCAGCATGGGCATTGGCTTTGCGATTCCCGTATCCACGGCCAAGCTGGTGCTGGACGGCATCGTCAAGGACGGCCGCGTGGTGCGCGGCTGGATCGGCGTGGAACCCAATGAACTGTCGCCAGAGTTGGCAGAGACCTTTGGCGTGAAGGCCGACTCCGGCGTGATCATCACCGGCGTGCTGCAGGCAGGCCCCGCTGCCCAGGCCGGCATGCGCCCGGGCGATGTGATCGTGCAAGTGGGCGACAAGCCCATCCGCAATGTGTCCGAGCTGCTGACCGCGGTGGCCGCGCTCAAACCCGGCGAGGCCGCGAAATTCGATGTGCGCCGGGGCGAAGGCCCAGTGGAACTGCAGATCACCCCGGGCCTGCGCCCAGCGCAGTCGGCACAACGCATGCAGCGCCGCTGACCCGGCTCACGAACCCATGAAAAAAGCGCCTGTTCACAGGCGCTTTTTTCGTTCAAGAGCGGGTGCCGGACTACCGCTTGTTCAAGCGCTGCGCCGCGCGCCAATGCGCGCCGGGCGCCACATGCACGGGCGCATCGATGGCGGCGGCCTCCACGCACAGCATCTGCCGCCACCCTTGTGGCGGCATGTCGGCCAGGCGGGCACACAGCGCAGGGCCGGGGTTCCAGACCACGGTCTCGCTCCAGGCGGCATCCTGCGAGATGCGCAAGCCTCCGGCAGGAACGGCCAGTTCCATGGTCTTCCCGGGCCGGGAGTAGACGCGATCGAGCTCTTCGCCAAAGCGCACGTCGCCTTGCTGCGTGGGATGGGTGTCGGCCACGGCATCCCAGTAGGACAGGCCGTCAAGGCCTTGCAGCCGGCATTGCTCCACGTCCGCCACGCGCAGGTAGCTGTGCAAGGCGGCAGTGAAGGCCAAAGGCGTGTCTCCCCGGTTGTGCACCACCAGCTCCACGTCAAGCCGGCCGGGCAACAGCGTGACCTCCAGCCAGGTCTCGAAGGAGTGCGGCCAGACGGCGCGCGTCTGCGGCGTGTCGGCGAGCTTGAGCCGCAGGAACAAGCCATCGCCGGCAAGAACCTCGGCCTGTGCTGCATCAGCCTGCCACGGCAGGGTGCGCGCAAAGCCGTGCTTGACCAGTGGGCCGCGTTGGTTGAATTGGGGAAAGCAGACCGGAATGCCGCCGCGTATGGGTGTGTGGCCGTCATGGGCGGCATGAGGGCTCAGGAACAGTTGCTCCTCGCCACCGGCCTGCCAGGACAGCAGTTGCGCGCCCTGCAAGGCCACCAGGGCGGTATCGCCGCAGGCCAGGCGCAGGCGGATGGCGGGCAGGCCCTGCCATGCATCAGCGCAGGCGCCGGGAGCTTGCGCGGCCGCAGGTAAAGCTGTTACTGCGGGAAAGGAAGATGTAACTTTCATGCTTGAATATAGCCTTTCCCCCGCTCAGCCCTCCTCTGTCATGCAACGCTCCCCCGCTCCCTCTCCTCTTGTCCTGCGACTCGGCATGCTCGCCCTGGCCGCCTCGGTGGCCTCCTGCGGCGGAGGCGGCGGTGGTGACAGCAACGCTGGCGGCGGCAATGGCGGTAATGGGGGTGATGGCGGCACCGGCCAGCCCGGAGTGACCTCGGTCACCGTGCAATGGACGGCCCCTGCCGCCAGGGATGTGGTGACTGCAGGCTCGGCACTGACCCTGCGCGCAGGTGTTCTGGCCGATGGCGTGAATGCCGCCGATGGAACCGTGGTGAGCTTCAGCGCAGCCACAGGCGTCAGCACCTCGGCGCTGACCAGCTCCGGCGTGGCAACGGCTTCGCTGACCGGCGCCACGCCGGGCCGCCAGCAGGTACAGGCCAGCGCCACCGTGGCAGGCCGCACGGGCAGCGCTTCCCAGACCTTCTATCTGCGTCCTGCCCCTGCACCGCTGCGGGTGCTGGTGCCCACGTATTTCTATCCCACCGGCTCGGGCGCCACGGCCTGGAATGCGCTGACGGCCAGCGCACAGGCAAATCCGACCGTGCAGATGACGGCCATCCTGAATCCGGCCAACGGCATTTTCAGTGGCCCGGACGCGAACATCACGCGCGCCGCCACCGCTTTTGCCAACGCGGGCGGGCAGCTGGTGGGCTATGTGAGCTCCAGCTATGGCACGGGCACGCGATCGCTGGCCAACATCCAGGCCAATATCGACAACTATTTCACGCACTACGGCGCAGGCCTGGTCAAGGGCTTCTTCATTGACGAGATGGCGGCCACCACCAACCGGCTGGACTTCTACCGCAGCATCTACCAGTACATCAAGGCCAAGAATCCCAACCTGATCGTGATCGGCAACCCGGGCCTCGTGCCCGTGGCCGGTTATGCCGATGTGGCCGATGTGCTGACCACGTTCGAGGGCAAGGGCTCCACCTACGCCACCTATGATCCGCGCACGACGAGTTTTGACTGGCTGTACGGGTTGCCCAACAGCCACCAGGCCTCGCTGGTGCACAACGTGTCGGGCTGCGCGGCCATGCAGACGGCCGTGCAGTCGGCCGCCTCGGCCCGCTACCAGGCGGGATGGATCTATGTGACCCAGCTGGAGTTCGAGCCCAGCACCGGCGTTGGCAACCCCTGGGCCGGGCTGCCGAACTACTGGGATGCCTTTGTGCAGACCGTGCGCGCCGCCAATGCCGGGCAGGCCATGCCCGCCTGCTCGTAAAGAAAGCCTGAATCCCTGGCGCTGAATGCAGCGCGGGCGCCTGTGAAGCACAGGCGCCCGCGGATACAGGGAAGGCGCAGGCCGTTCAGGCCCTGAGCTCGTCGGCGCGGGCCTGCGCCGCGGCGAAGTCAAGGTCGCCCGAGTAGATGGCGCGGCCGCAGATCACGCCTTCGATGCCTTCGTCCTCGACCTTGCACAGCGCTTCGATGTCGGCCATGCCCGCCAGGCCGCCCGAGGCGATGACGGGAATCTTCAGCGATTGGGCGAGATTGACGGTGGCGTCGATGTTGATGCCCGTGAGCATGCCGTCGCGGCCGATGTCGGTGTAGATGATGGACTCCACGCCCCAGTCCTCGAAGCGCTTGGCCACCGAGTGCACGTCCTGGCCCGTGAGCTTGCTCCAGCCGTCGATGGCCACCTTGCCGTCCTTGGCATCGAGCCCAACGATCACATGGCCGCCGAAGGCGCTGCAGGCGTCCTGCAGAAAGCCGGGGTTCTTCACGGCAGCGGTGCCGATGATCACGTAGCTGATGCCGGCGTCTATGTATTTCTCGATGGTGTCCAGGTCACGGATGCCGCCGCCGAGCTGCACCGGAATCCGGCCGTCCACCTCTTTGAGGATGGCCTTGATGGCCACCAGATTCTTGGGCTGGCCCGCAAACGCGCCATTGAGGTCCACCAGATGCAGGCGGCGTGCGCCGGCGTCGAGCCAGCGGCGGGCGATGATGGCCGGGTCTTCGCCGAACGTGGTCGACTGGTCCATATCACCCTGGATGAGGCGTACGCAGTGGCCGTCCTTGAGGTCGATGGCAGGAATGAGCAGCATGATGGTTTGCGAGCAATGAAGGCCTGGGATGCAGCGGCCGGTGCGGGGAGGGAAAGAGGGTTCAGGGCTTCCAGCCCAGAAAGTTGCGGAACAGGGCCAGGCCCTGGTCCGCGCTCTTTTCGGGGTGAAACTGGGTGGCGAAAATATTATCGCGTGCGATGGCGCAGGCAAAGCGCCCGCCGTAGTCGGCCTCTGCAGCGCAATGCTGGGGCTGCTGCACCACGGCGTAGAAACTGTGCACGAAGTAGTAGAAGCTGTCTTCGGGAATTCCACGCCACAGCGGGTGGGACTGCCCGGCATTGTGCTTCTGATGCACGCGGTTCCAGCCCATTTGCGGCACCTTGAAGCGGCTGCCGTCGGCCTGGACGCGGCCCGCCAGATCGAACTTGCGCACATTGCCGGGGATCAGGCCCAGACCAGGCACATCGCCCTCGTCGCTGTGGTCCAGCAGCATCTGCATGCCCACGCAGACGCCGAACAGGGGCTTGTTGGCAGCGGCATGCAGCACGGCGTCCTGCAGGCCGGATTCGCGCAGTTCGCGCATGCAGTCGGGCATGGCGCCCTGGCCCGGCAGCACGACCCGGTTGGCGGCCAGCACCACCTCGGGATCGGCGGTGACCACGACCTGCCAGCCGGAGTCGGCGGCGGCCGTGCGCACGGCCTGTGAAACCGAGCGCAGATTGCCCATGCCGTAATCGACGACGGCGACGGTGTTGTCAGTCAAACTCATAGCGTGTGGCGCGTGTTCGGTCGGATTTTCGGCTGGATTGCCCGGTCAGATCAAGCTCTGACCGGAGTCAATCGCTTCTCTTTACAGAGCGCCCTTGGTCGAGGGGATGACGCCAGCCATGCGCTCGTCATGCTCCAGCGCAAAGCGCAGGGCGCGTGCAAAGGCCTTGAAGATGGTCTCGCACTGGTGGTGGGCGTTGAAGCCCTTGAGATTGTCGATGTGCATGGTCACGCCCGCGTGGTTGACGAAGCCCTGGAAGAATTCGTAGACCAGCTGGGTGTCAAGTTGGCCGATGCTGCCGGCCGTGAATTTCACGTCCATGTGCAGGCCCGGGCGGCCCGAGAAATCGATGACCACGCGGCTCAGGGCCTCGTCCAGCGGCACATAGGCATGGCCGTAGCGGCGGATGCCCTTCTTGTCGCCCACGGCCTTGGCAAAGGCCTGGCCCAGGGTGATGCCGATGTCCTCCACCGTGTGGTGGCCGTCGATGTGCAGGTCGCCCTCGCAGTCGATATCGAGGTCGATCAGGCCATGGCGCGCGATCTGGTCGAGCATGTGGTCCAGAAAACCGATGCCCGAGCGCAGGCTGGCCTTGCCCGTGCCGTCCAGGTTGATGGCGACCTTGATCCGGGTCTCGGCGGTGTTGCGCTGCACTTCGGCGGTGCGTGCGGGAGCTGCATTGCTCATAGGGATTCCTTCAGGGCCGCCAGCATCTGGGCGTTTTCTTCGTGGGTGCCCACGGTCAGTCGCAGGCAGTTGGCCAGCAGCGGGTGCATGGCAGAGACATTCTTCACCAGCACGCCCCGGGCCTTCATCTCGGCCTGGGCATGCGCGGCATCGCGCACGCGCAGCAAGACCATGTTGGCCTCGGATGGCCAGATCTTTTCCACACCCGGCAGCGTGGCCAGCGCATCGATCAGCGGCTGGCGCTCGGCGCGGATGGCCACGGCCTGCTGCGCATACAGCGCCTCGTGCTCCAGCGCGAAGATGGCCGTCTCGCAGTTGAGCACGCTGATGTTGTAGGGCGGGCGCACCTTGTCGATCTCGCCGACGATGGCGGCCGGGCCGATCAGGTAGCCCAGGCGCGCGCCAGCCAGGCCGAACTTGCTGAGCGTGCGCATCAGCAGCACATGGGCGTTGCGGGCCGGGTCGGCGCGCATGTTCTCTGCCCAGCTGCGGCGGGCGAAGGGCTGGTAGGCCTCGTCCATGACGACCAGGCCGCCGATGGCGCCGACCGCGTCGATCACGGCCTGCACATCGGCCTCGGCCCAGAGCGTGGCCGTGGGATTGTTGGGATAGGCGATATAGGTGATGGCGGGGCGGTGCTCGGCAATGGCGGCGCGCATGGCGGGCACGTCCAGCTCGAAGTCGGCCGTCAGGTTGACGCCCACAAAGTCCAGGCCCTGCAGCCTGGCGCTCATGGGGTACATGACGAAGCCCGGCATGGGCGCCAGCATGGTGGCGCGGCCCTCGGCGTGGGGCTGGGCACAGGCCAGGGCCAGCAGCGTGATGATCTCGTCCGAGCCATTGCCCAGCAGCACGGCGCTGCCGGCCGGCGCCTGCGCGTAGCGGGCCAGCATGTCCTTGAGCACTTCCTGGCGCTCGCCAGGGTAGCGGTTGATCTCCAGCCGGCCCAGGCGCTCGCCCAGCGCGGCCTGCAGCTCGGGCGGCAGGCGGAAGGGGTTCTCCATCGTGTCCATCTTGAGCAGGCCTTGCGAGGGCTGCACATGGTAGGCATGCATGGAGCGGACATCGGCGCGGATGCGCTCCAGGGCCAGGGCCTGAACCTGCGGAATGGAAGCTGTCATGGCATGCACACTTTCACGAGTCAGTGGGGGAAGAAATCCATCAGCGAAGCCGCTCAGGCCTGCTGCTGCGGCGGCGCCTGGTGCAGCGGGTGCACCATGGCGACGCCGCCAAACTGGGTGCCGTGCGGCAGGTGCAGGGTCAGCATCTGCTCGCAGCCGCTGTGCTGGGCGCAGGCCACGGCCAGGCAATCGCCAAAGGCCAGCTGGTGGCGCGATTGCACCGCCCAGGCGGTTTCCAGCGTGGCGGCATCGGTCTTCCAGGGCGTCCAGGTCTGGTAGCGGCGGATGGCGGCGCGCGCATCGCCCTGCGGCAAAGGCTGGGCGGCCGTGGTGACCTGTTCATAGAACTCGCACAGCGACTGGCTGCCGGTGCGCCCGCTACGCGTGCGCCACAGCAGGTCCAGCCACTGCAGCACGGCGGCATGCAAGGCGCCCTGCCCCGTGTCTTCGGCAGCGACCAGCACGGAGGTATCGACGAAGACGGTGTTCATGCCTGGCCCTCGCGGCGCAGCGCGGCACTGCGCTGGGCGGGCTGTGCGGATGACGGCTGGCCGCCGTCCCAGCCGCGCTCGTCGGTGCGCCAGGCCAGGTAGGCGCGCTCGTAGGCGTCCTCGCGGCGCTGCATCTCTGCCATGAAGTCGCCCACCATGCGCGAGACGCTGGTGCCGCGGCGCGCGGCCTCGATGCGTGCCCATTCGAGCACGCTGTCTTCGACGGTGATGGTGAGGTTCTTCACAGGGCGCAAGTCTACACGAAATTCGTGCTCCACTGATTTCGTGTTTATCTTTGACACTCCTGATCCAGCGTTCAGGCAGCAAAAAGCGCCGCCCCTTTCGGTGACGGCGCCTTCGTCCAACAGGAAGCGAGCGTCTACTTCAAACGCATTTCGGCCGCACGCGCATGGCCTTGCAGGCCTTCGCCATGCGCCAGCACCGAGGCGATGCGACCCAGGGTCTGGGCGCCCTGCTCGCTGACCTCGATGAGGCTGGACCGCTTCTGGAAGTCATAGACCCCCAGCGGCGAGGAAAAGCGCGCCGTACCGCTGGTGGGCAGCACGTGGTTGGGGCCGGCGCAGTAGTCGCCCAGGCTCTCGCTGGTGTAGGCCCCCAGGAAGATGGCGCCTGCGTGGCGCAGCAGCGGCTCCCACTGGTGGGGATCGTTGCTGGAGACTTCCAGGTGCTCGGGCGCGATGCGGTTGCTGATGGCGCAGGCCTCCTGCATGTCGCGCGTGAGGATGAGGGCACCCCGGTCGCTCAGGCTCTTGGCGATGATGGCGCGCCGCGGCATCTCGGGCAGCAGGCGGTCGATCTCGCGCTGGACAGCGGCGATGTAGTCGGCATCGGGGCACAGCAGGATGCTTTGCGCCAGCTCGTCATGCTCGGCCTGGCTGAACAGGTCCATGGCCACCCAGTCGGGCGGCGTGCTGCCGTCGGCCAGCACCAGGATTTCGCTGGGGCCGGCAATCATGTCGATGCCCACGGTGCCGAACACCCGCTTCTTGGCGCTGGCCACATAGGCGTTGCCGGGGCCGGTGATCTTGTCCACCTTCGGGATGGTGGCCGTGCCGTAGGCCAGGGCCGCCACGGCCTGGGCACCGCCGATGGTGAAGCCGCGCGTGACGCCGGCCACATAGGCGGCGGCCAGCACCAGGGCATTCTTCTCGCCGCGTGGCGTGGGCACGACCATGATGATTTCCTGCACGCCAGCCACGTGGGCGGGAATGGCATTCATCAGCACGCTGGACGGATAGGCCGCCTTGCCGCCGGGCACATAGATGCCCACGCGGTCCAGCGGCGTGACCTTCTGGCCCAGCAAGGTGCCATCGGCGTCACGGTAGCTCCAGCTTTCGCCGCTGGCGCGCTTTTGTGCCTCGTGGTAGGTGCGCACGCGCTGGGCGGCGGCCGTCAGCGCATCGCGCTGCTCGTCGCCCAGGCTGTCGAAGGCGGCCTTGAGCTCGGCCTGCGTCAGCTCCAGCGCTGCCATGCCGTCCACCTGCAATCCGTCGAAGCGCGCCGTGTACTCCAGCACGGCCGCATCGCCACGCTTTTGCACATCGGCCAGGATGTCGGCCACGCGCTGCTCGATGGCCGCGTCCGTGTCTGCCGACCAATGCAGGCGCTGCGCAAAATCGTGTTCGAAGTTGGCGTCCGCAGTCGACAGGCGGGCAGGGGCAGCTACATATTCCATTGTGGTTTCCTTGGGGTCTAGCAGGCCGTCTCGCAGCCGTGCTTCAGTATCAAGAACAGGCGCGCGCCGTAGTAGCCGTCGCGCAGGGGCCAGTCCTGGTCGCGCAGCAGGGCCTCAGCGCTGGGCCACTTCTGATTGTCCTTGAGCGCTTCAATGGTGAAATCACCATTGTTCTGCCCGACAAAGAAGCGAAACCAGTGCAGGTCCTCGTCCTTGTCCAGCGCCTCGGCCTCGATCAAGGCGCGCAGGCGCTCAGTGATGCCTTCGGGCAGCGGGGCATCGTTGCGAAGATGCCAGGGGCCCGGATAGGCCTGCCATTGTCGGCCATGGGCCTGCCAGGCCTCGGCTGGCACGGCATCCTCATCGCGAGCCGTCCACAGGGCGGAGAGCATCACATGCAGGTCGCTGACAGCGAAGTGGCCGAATGCGTCGTGCATTCCCTGCAGGCCTTCACCCAGGCCCGTGAAATTCTCGATGATCTCGCGCCGGTCCGGCAGGCGGGCCACCACGGCCAGGGAACCGACCAGGGGATGGCTGGGGTAGGCACCGCGCCAATCAGCCAGCACGCCTGGTGCCTGGCCGCCAGGCAGCAGCCAGCCGTTGTATTCCTCGCAGGGCAGGCCATGCGCGGCGAAACACAGCGCAAGCGCCTCCTTCGCCGGATCGCCGGGCTCAGCCCCTGGGGCCATTTACCGCCTCGGCGAAGGCATCGATGATGTGGCGCAGCGGCTCGCGCTTGAGCTTGAGCGCCGCCTGGTTGACCACCAGGCGCGAGCTGATCTCCATGATGGGCTCGACCTCGACCAGGTCATTGGCCTTGAGCGTGTTGCCGGTGGACACCAAGTCGACGATGGCGTCGGCCATGCCGGTCAGCGGGGCCAGCTCCATGGAGCCGTAGAGCTTGACCATGTCCACGTGCACGCCCTTGGTGGCAAAGAAGTTGCGCGCGATTTCGGGGTACTTGGTGGCGATGCGCAGGCGGGCGCCCTGCTTGACGGCCAGCGCATAGTCGAAGCCGTTGCGCACGGCCACGCTGACGCGGCAGCGCGCGATCTTCAGGTCCAGGGGCTGGTACAGGCCCTGGGCACCATGCTCGATCAGCGAGTCCAGGCCGGCCACGCCGAGATCGGCGCCGCCGTACTGCACATAGACCGGCACGTCGGAGGCGCGCACCAGCACCACGCGCACGTCGCTCTTGTTGGTCTCGAAGATCAGCTTGCGCGACTTTTCAATGTCTTCGCTGACCGAGATGCCGGCAGCGGCCAGCAGCGGCACGGTTTCGTCGTAGATGCGGCCCTTGGACAGGGCAATCGTGATGGTCATTGGGAAACTCTTTCGATGTCGGCACCCAGGCCGCGCAGCTTGTCTTCCATGCGATCGTAGCCGCGGTCCAGATGATAGATGCGATCGACCAGGGTCTCGCCCTTGGCCACGAGGCCGGCGATGACCAGGCTGGCCGAAGCGCGCAGGTCGGTGGCCATGACGGCCGCGCCCGACAGCGACTGGCTGCCGGTGATGGTGGCAACGCGCCCGTCGGTGGTGATCTGCGCGCCCAGGCGCAGCATTTCATCCACGTGCATGAAGCGGTTCTCGAAGATGGTCTCGGTGACCATGCTGCAGCCTTCGGCCACCAGGTTCAGCGCCATGAACTGCGCCTGCATGTCGGTGGGAAAGCCCGGGTATTCGGTGGTGCGAAAGCTCTGGGCCTTGAGCTTGCCGGCCGCGCGCACGCGAATGCCGCCGTCCTCGGCGGACACCTCGGCGCCCGCATCCTTGAGCTTGTCGATGACGGCGCCCAGATGGTCGGCGCGGCCATTGCGCAGCAGCGCATTGCCGCCCGTGGCGGCCACGGCGCACAGAAAGGTGCCGGCCTCGATGCGGTCGGCCACCACCTGGTGCTCGCAGCCGCTCAGGCGCTCCACGCCCTGGATGACGATGCGGCCGGTGCCATGGCCTTCGATTCTTGCGCCCATCTTGATGAGCATTTCGGCCAGGTCGCCGATCTCGGGCTCCATGGCGGCGTTTTCCAGCACGGTCTCGCCTTCGGCCAGCACGGCGGCCATCAGGAAGTTCTCGGTGCCCGTGACGGTCACCATGTCGGTGGTGATGCGGGCGCCCTGCAGGCGCTTGAGATGCCCGGGCAGGCACGCGTGCATGTAGCCGTTCTCGACCACGATCTCGGCGCCCATGGCCTGCAGGCCCTTGATGTGCTGGTCCACGGGGCGCGAGCCGATGGCGCAGCCGCCGGGCAGCGACACGCGGGCCTGGCCGAATCGGGCCAGCAGCGGGCCCAGGGCCAGGACCGAGGCGCGCATGGTCTTGACCAGTTCGTAGGGTGCCTCGGGGTTGGACAGAGAGCCGGCGTTGATGCGCACGGTGCCGCTGTCATCGTGCTCGGCACTGACACCCATGTTGCGGATGAGCTTGAGCATGGTGGCCACGTCCTGCAGGCGCGGCACGTTGCGCAGGATGACGGGCTCGGACGACAGCAGCGCGGCGCACAGCTCGGGCAAGGCGGCATTCTTGGCGCCGGAGACCGTCACCTCGCCATGCAGCGCTCGGCCACCGCGAATCAGGAGTTTGTCCATGGCTGACAGCCTTGAATCTGGAAATCGGGGAAAAGAAGATGCCGCACGGGCCGTGGCGACCGGTGCAGCAGGAGTCTGAAGTACCTGACCGCTGGCTCAGGCCTGGCCGCCGGCCTGGGCAGCCCACTCGGCGGGCGTATAGGTCTTCATGGACAGGGCATGGACCTCGTCGGTGTGCATGCGCTGGCCCAGCGTGGCGTAGATCAGGCGCTGGCGCTGCAGCAGTCGCTGGCCCTCGAATTGGGCCGAGACGATGGTGGCAAACCAGTGCCGTCCATCACCTTCCAGCGCAATGTGTTCGCAAGGCAGGCCGGTGGCGATCAGTTCCTTGAGTTGGTCTGCAGTCATGGGGGAAGCTTTCCTGCCATGCATCGTGGCATGGCCTTGGTTGGCGGCGGCGCCGGGCACCGGCCGCCTGTTCATGGGTGGATTCAACAATGCGGGCACAGCGCCCGCCGCAGCCTGTGGAAAAACCTCAGCCGCGGATCTTGTAGCCGATGCGCAGCAGGTGCACGGCCAGGGCGCTCACCGCCAGCCAGGCCGAGCCTACGATGGCCAGGCTGACCCAGGGCGACACGTCGCTCTGGCCGAAGAAGCCGTAGCGGAAACCGTCGATCATGTAGAAAAACGGGTTCAGATGGCTGACTTTTTGCCAAAAAGGCGGCAGCGACTGGATGGAATAGAAGACGCCCGACAGGAACGTCATGGGCATGATCAGGAAGTTCTGGAAGGCCGCCATCTGGTCGAACTTGTCCGCCCACAGGCCGGCGATCACGCCCAGCGTGCCCAGCAGCGCCGCGCCCAGCAGGCCGAAGACCAGAATCCACAGCGGCGCCGTGAATTCGGGAATGGCGAAGTACAGCGTGACGATGAAAACGCCCACGCCCACCAGCAGCCCACGCAGCACCGAAGCGCCCACGTAGGCGCCAAACCACGCCCAGTGCGACAGCGGCGTGAGCAGCACGAAGACCATGGAGCCCATGATCTTGCTCTGCACCAGGCTGGAGGAGCTGTTGGCGAAGGCGTTCTGCAACACGCTCATCATCACCAGGCCGGGGATCAGGAAGGCCGTGTAGCTGATGCGGTCGTAGACCAGCACCCGGCCTTCGAGCACATGGCCGAAGATCAGCAGATAGAGCACGGCCGTGAGCACGGGTGCGGCCACGGTCTGGAAGCTGACCTTCCAGAAACGCAGCACTTCCTTCTTGAGCAGGGTCTGCCAGCCGTTCATGCCGAGGCTCCCTGCGAGGTCTGGCCTTGCTCGTTCATCACGTGGATGAAGACATCCTCCAGATCGGCACGGCGGATTTCCACGTCCTCGGGGACGACGAAGCCCTCGCGCAGTGCGGCGAGCAGGCGCTCCACATCGCTGGCGTCGTTGGCAGGTATCTGCACGATGCGGCCGGTCACACGTGCCCGCGCGGCCAGGGCCGGCGGCAAGGCGGTATCGGTCTTGAACTGCAGCACGTTGGAGGAGGCGGACTTGAGCAGATCCGACATGGTCGAGAGCTTGACGATGTTGCCCTGCTTGAGCATGGCCACGCGGCTGCACAGCGCCTCAGCCTCTTCCAGGTAATGGGTGGTGAGCAGCACGGTATGGCCTTCGCGGTTCAGACGCGCGATGAAATGCCACAGCGTCTGGCGCAGCTCCACGTCCACGCCGGCCGTGGGCTCGTCCAGCACGATGATGGGCGGCTTGTGCACCAGGGCCTGGGCCACCAGCACGCGGCGCTTCATGCCGCCGGACAGCTGGCGCATGTTGGAGTTGGCCTTGTCGGTCAGCCCCAGGCTGTGCAGCAGCTCGTCGATCCAGTCGTCATTGTTCTTGACGCCGAAATAGCCGGACTGAAAGCGCAGCGCCTCGCGCACATTGAAGAAGGGATCGAAGACCAGCTCCTGCGGCACGATGCCCAGCTTGCGCCGGGCAGCCGAGTAGTCGGCATGCACGTCGCTGCCCTGGACCAGCACGCGGCCGCTGGTGGCGCGCGACAGGCCGGCCAGGATGCTGATCATCGTGGTCTTGCCAGCGCCATTGGGACCGAGCAGGCCGAAGAACTCGCCCTCCTCGATGTCCAGACTCACGTGGTTGAGCGCCTGGAAGGCCCCCTTGGGGGTCTGGTAGGTCTTGGAGATGGATTGGAATGAGACGGCAGACATGCGAGGCGCGATTCTAGGCCCTTGCAGCCAAACCTGCCTTGCAGGGCTCTTTGCAGCGGCGCGCTGCGCCGGCTCAGGAGGGGGAGGATGCGTCTGTCAGCAGCCCGTCGACGCCGTACAGCGCCGCCATGGACTGCAGGCCCTGCGGCAGGCCCACGACCACCAATTGCTTGTCTGCCGCCTTCGCGGTGCGGCGGCAGGCCAGCAGCACGGCCAGGGCGGCCGAGTCGAAGACCTCGACGCCGCTGGCATCGACGCGCACCTGGGCGCCATTGAAGGCCTGCACCTGGGGCTGCAGCTGCACAAGGCAGCTGCGCGCCTGGCGGTAGGTCAGTTCACGGGGGAGCTGCAACATGGCGCGTGCGTCAGCGGCTGTCAGCCCTTGGAGGGCGGCGTGGCCGGCATCTTGCTGCGCGTGGCCAGGGTCTCGATCAGGCCGTCGATGCCGCGGGCATTGATTTCCTGGCTGAACTGGTTGCGGTAGGTTTCCACCAGCCACACGCCCAGCACGTTCAGGTTGTAGATCTTCCAGCCGTCGCCGGACTTTTCAAGGCGGTAGTCCAGCTGCACGGGCTCGCCGCGGCCCAGCACTTCGGTGCGTACCAGCACATCGATGTCGCCGGGCGCAGCACGCACCGGCTTGACATTGATGGTCTGGTTGCTGACCTGGGTCAGCGCGCCCGAATAGGTGCGGATCAGCAGGGCCTTGAACTCGGTCTCCAGCTTCTCGCGCTGTGCAGGCGTGGCCTGGCGCCAGGCCGGGCCCACCGAAGCCGAGGTCATGCGGCGGAAATTCACATAGGGCATGACCTTGTCATTGACCAGCGCATTGACCTTGGAGACATCGCCCTCGCGCAGCGAGGGGTCCTTCTTGATGGTTTCCAGCACGTCGGTGGAGACACGCTTGATCAGCGCATCAGGGGTTTCGTCGGCCGCGTGGACGGGCAGCGCAGCGCCCCAGGTTCCCATGGCCAGCACGGCTGCCGCGGCAGCGCTCCAGGCACGTCGATTGATCATCACTCTTCCTTTCCCAGCAGGGCCTCAATGCCCCGGACCGGGTTGATATTGCACATTTTTCCGGCCGCGCCGTGTCAGGCGCGGACCGTTTTTCATCTCGGGATGTTACGAACTGCTTACTTTGCGCCGTCTTCGGGCGGCAGTTTGCCGGCATCTTCGTCGTAGTCCTCGATGCGGCCGTCATCGCCGGACTTGCCACGCCGCAGGTTCAGGTAGACGTCACGCGTCAGGCTATAGCGGTCAAGGGCGACGGAGTCCAGCGTGTCCGAGGCATTGAGCAGGCGTGCACGCGTATCCACCAGTCGCAGCACATACAGGCTGTTGCGCACCGGGATGTCGTTGATCGCCGTCAGGGGGTTGCCCCAGGCATCCACAGGCAGAGCCGCCGTGTCACGCACCGTGGACGGGCCGAGCAGCGGCAGCACCAGGTACGGTCCCGTGGGCACGCCCCAGCGGCCCAGCGTCTGGCCGAAGTCCTGCTTTTGGCGCTCGATGCCGGCCTCGCTGGCGATGTCGAGCAGGCCACCCAGGCCGAAGACCGTGTTCACCGAGAAGCGCACCATGGAGTTGTAGGCACCCTCGGCCTGGCCCTGCAGCGCGTTGTTCACGAACGACCAGGCATCGCTCAGGTTGGAGAAGAAGTTGCTCACCCCATCGCGCGCCAGGCGCGGCGTGACATCGCGGTAGGCCGTGGCCACCGGCTTCAGGACGGCGCGGTCCAGCCCGTCATTGAACGAGTACATGCTGCGGTTGAACGGCTCGAACGGATCCTGGGGGTTGCGTGCCTCGCCCGGGGCGGTGGCGCAGCCGGCGAGCAGCGAAGCGGCGGCAAGCGTGCCGAGCATGGCTGCGCGCTGCCAGGAGGCTGCCTGGGCGGCAGGGCGACCCGCGGTCGCCTGTTCATGGTGGTTGGTTGTCATTCTTTGCCTCCTGCACCGGAGCTGCCACCCTGCTCGGCCTTGCCGTAGAGGAACTGTCCGATCAGATTTTCCAGCACAACGGCCGACTGGGTTGCGACGACGCGGTCGCCATCCTTGAGATTGTGGTCATCTGCACCGGCTTCGATGCCGATGTACTGGTCGCCGAGCAGGCCGCTGGTCAGGATCTTCAGGGAGCTGTCCTTGGGAAACGCATAGCGGTTTTCCAGGGCCATGGTCACGCTGGCCTGAAAGACCTTGTCGTCGAAGGTGATGGATTCCACGCGGCCCACGACAACGCCCGCGCTGCGCACGGCTGCCTTGGGCTTGAGTCCGCCGATGTTGTCGAAGCGCGCGGTCAGCGTATAGGTCTTCTGGAAGTTCAGGCTCAGCAGGTTGGCCGACTGCAGCGCCAGGAACACCAGCGCCGCAGCGCCGATCAGCACGAACAGTCCGACCCAGACATCACTCTTGGATTGCTGCATGGTTTGTTTTTCCTTGATTTGCGAGAGGTGGCACCGGTGCCGGGTCAAAGGCTGAACATCGTTGCCGTGAGCAGGAAGTCCAGCCCCAGCACGGCCAGCGAGGCCATCACCACCGTGCGCGTGGTCGCGCGGGACACGCCTTCGGGCGTGGGCTTGGCTGCATAGCCTTGCAGCAGCGCAATGAACGTCACCGCCACGCCGAACACCAGGCTCTTGAGAACGCCGTTGCCCAGGTCATACCACCAGTCCACGCCGTTTTGCATCTGGCCCCAGAAGGCGCCGCCATCGACGCCGATCATGACCACGCCCACCAGCCAGCCGCCGAGCACGCCGACGGCACTGAAAACGGCCGCCAGCAGCGGCATGGCGATCAGGCCGGCCACGAAGCGCGGCGCCAGGATGCGGCGCACCGGGTCCACGGCCATCATCTCCATGGCCGACAACTGCTCGCCGGCCTTCATCAGGCCGATCTCGGCCGTCAGCGCCGTGCCGGCACGCCCGGCAAACAGCAGCGCCGTGACGACGGGGCCGAGTTCGCGCACCAGCGACAGCGCCACCAGCAGGCCCAGCGCCTCGGCCGAGCCGTAGCGCTGCAGGGTGTAGTAGCCCTGCAGGCCCAGCACGAAACCGACGAACAGGCCGGATACGCCGATGATGGCCAGCGAATAGTTGCCCAGGAAATGGATCTGGTCGCCGATCAGCCGCGGGCGGCCCAGCGCAGGCCCCATGAGGGCGAGCAGGCGGCCGAACAGGCGCGTGCCCATGCCCAGCTGCGTCAGCTGTTGGCGTACCGCCGCGCCGATGCGTGCGGGATGCAGCCGGTTCATGCGTGCCTCCTGCCGTTGCTCTTGCCGGAGCTTGCGGGGTTGCCGAAATCTTCCTCGGCGCTCACGCCGGGGTAGTGGAAAGGCACGGGACCGGTGGCCCGTGCGTGGATGAACTGCTGCACCAGCGGGTCGGGATTGGCCCGCACCTCATCTGGCGAGCCCTGGGCGGCGACGCCGCCGTTGCCCAGGATGACCACATGGTCGGCCACGTGGAAGGTTTCCTCCACGTCATGGGACACCAGGATGGAGGTCAGTCCCATGGCGTCGTTGAGTTCGCGGATCAGCTGGGCGGCCGTGCCCAGGGAGATGGGGTCCAGCCCGGCGAAGGGCTCGTCGTACATGATCAGTTCGGGGTCCAGCGCAATGGCCCGCGCCAGCGCCACGCGGCGGGCCATGCCGCCCGAGATCTCGCTGGGCATGAGGTCGCGCGCACCGCGCAGGCCCACGGCATGCAGCTTCATGAGCACGATGTCGCGGACCAATTCGTCGGGGAGATCGGTGTGCTCGCGCAGCGGGAAGGCCACGTTGTCAAACACGCTCATGTCGGTGAACAGCGCGCCGAACTGGAACAGCATGCCCATGCGCCGGCGCGCGGCGTACAGGCCTGCGGCGTCCATGGTGGTGACGTCCTTGCCATCGAACAATACCTGCCCCTGCTGGGCATGCTGCTGGCCGCCGATCAGGCGAAGCACCGTGGTCTTGCCGCCGCCCGACGCCCCCATCAGGGCCGTGACCTTGCCGCGCGGCACCTGCAGCGACAGGTCGCGCAGGATCACACGTTCGCCATAGCCGAAGGTGACGTTGCGCAACTCCACGAAAGAGGCGGTTGGGATCATGCTGTGGTGCGGTCGATAAATGTTCGCAGGCAAGCCCGCTATTGTGCAGACAGGTGCCGATGCCTGCTCATCACCCCCCGAGATAAACATACATCCGTGTATGTTTCTCAAAAAGTCATGGCAGAAAACGCCATAAAAAAAAGAGCATGCTTCGCTTGCTACACAAGCGTTGCACGCTCTCTGGACCTGGGGAAAGTCCGGACTGGACAGATGTTTTTTTACAACATGTTCTGCAGAAATGCCTGGGTCCGGGCGTGCTGCGGCGCTGCAAAAAAGGCTTCCGCCGGGCCTTGCTCGACGATCTCGCCCTTGTCCATGAAGATCACGCGATTGGCCACCTCGCGGGCAAAGCCCATCTCGTGGGTCACGACCAGCATGGTCATGTGCTCCTGGGCCAGCTCGCGCATGGTGCGCAGCACTTCACCGGTCAGCTCCGGGTCCAGCGCGGAGGTGGGCTCGTCGAACAGCAGGATGTCCGGCTCCATGGCCAGTGCCCGGGCGATGGCCACGCGCTGCTTTTGCCCGCCCGACAGGCGGTTGGGATAGGCATCGCGCTTTTCCAGCAGGCCCACCTTGTGGAGCAGCGCCTCGGCCTTGGGCACGATCTGTTCGCGCTTGAGGCCCTTGACGACGATCGGCGCCTCGATGATGTTCTCCAGCACCGTGAGGTGCGGGAACAGGTTGAAGGACTGGAACACCATGCCCATCTTGCGGCCGATCTGGCGGATCTGCGCCTCGGGCACGTAGTGGGCACGGCCGTCCGCGCCGCTGTCCACCAGCACCTCGCCCTCGACGGCGACACGGCCGCTGTCAATGGTTTCCAGGTGGTTGAGGCAGCGCAGGAACGTGCTTTTGCCCGATCCCGAAGGACCGATGACGGCCACCACCTCGCCGCGCGCCAGCTCCAGCGAAACGCCGCGCAGCACCGGCACACCGCCAAAGCCCTTGCAGATGTTCTGCGCCGAGATCATGGTCTCGGGCGCGTTATCACGCGTCGTATTTGGCATGGCGTTTTTCTAGGTATTGGAAGATCCAGGTCAGCACCAGCGTCATGACCAGATAGAAGCCTGCGGCCACCACGAAGGGCGTGATGGTGAAGTCGCGCTGCACGATGCCGCGCGCGGCGCGCAACAGGTCATTCAGGGCCAGCACGTAGATCAGCGAGGTGTCCTTGACCAGGGTGATGGTCTCGTTGCTCACAGGCGGGATGATGCGCGCCCACATCTGCGGCAGGATGATGCGGCGCATGGTCTGGCCGTAGCTCATGCCCAGCACCTTGGCACCCTCGTACTGGCCGCGGTCCACGGACTGGATGCCCGCGCGGAAGATTTCGGCGAAGTAGGCGGCGTAGTTCAGCGCGAAGGCGACGACGGCGGCAGGGAAATCGGGCAGGCGCACGCCGATCACGGGCACGAAGGGCAGCGCGAAGTAGATGAACAGCATCTGCAGCATCAGCGGCGTGCCGCGCATCAGCCAGATGTAGCCGCCTACCAGCCGGCTCAGGGCGGGAAAGCGGGAGATGCGCATCAGCGCCAGCGACAGTCCCAGGGGGATGGACAGCGCCAGGGTGATGACGAAGAGCTTGAGGGTGACCAGGGCGCCGGCGGACAGCGGCCCCATGAGCGAGATTACATATTCCATCGAATGGCCTCAGTGCGGTGCGCGGCCCCGCCGGCATCGGCAGGATCCGGGCAGCCACGGGCGCGTGCGTCCCAGAACGCAAAAGACCGGCAATGCCAGGCTGGCCTTGCCGGTCGCATGGTGTGCCGGATTTACTTGATGATGTCCTTGCCGAACCACTTGGAGGCGATTTCGGCGGCCTTGCCGTCCTTCTTCATCTCGGCCAGCGCGGCTTCGAGCTTGCCCAGAACTTCGGTGTCTTCCTTGCGCAGGCCCACGCCGTAGTCCTCGGTGCCGAAGTTGTCCTCGAGCACCAGGTACTCGCCAGCCTTCTTGGCCACGTGGAAGCGCCCCACGACCTCGTCGACCACGACGGCGTCCAGGCGGCCGGCCGACAGGTCCATCAGCGCGGTGATGTTGTCGCCGAAGGTCTTCAGGTCCTTGAAGCTGGCGGCCACGGCGGCGTCCTTCTTGATGGCGTCCACGGCCGAGCTGCCATCCTGCGCGCCCACGACCTTGCCTGCCAAGCCGGCCTTGTCCTTGATGTCGGAGTTGGCGCGCACGATGATGATCTGGTGGTTCTCCATGTAGGGCGCGGTGAAGGCGATGTTCTTCTTGCGCTCTTCGGTGATGGTCAGGCCGTTCCACAGCGCGTCGACGCGCTTGCCGACCAGCTCGGCCTCCTTGGCGCTCCAGTCGATGGGCTTGAAGTCCACTTCCACGTTCATGCGCTTGGCGGCTTCACGCGCCATGTCGATGTCGAAGCCGACGATCTCGTTCTTGTCGTCACGAAAGCCCATGGGGGGGAAGTTGTCGTCCAGGCCGATCACCAACTTGGTCATGGCTGCCGGCACGGGGGCGGCAACCGGCGCGGCGGCGGTCGATGCGGACTCGTTCTTGCCGCAGGCTGCCAGCAGTGCAGACAGGGCCACCATGGCCAAGAGGGTGCGTTTTTTCATGGCTTAAAGCTTTGGAGTGGAAAAAGCGAAAGGCGGCGGCCGCTGCACGCAAGGTGCGCAATCGTTGTAATGAATGGTTCCTCGGCGGAACCTTTGTCTCGGTTGGGTACCGGCGCCGAATCCCGTATTGTCGCGCAGACCGGCGCCCCCCGCCAACACGCTGGATCAAGACCGTGCAAATCGGCAAATGGCGAGAGATGCCTGCCGGTCACTGCAGCATGAAGGTCTTGTATTCGAGCCGGTTGAGCTCGCGCGAGAGCAGGTACAGCCCCACGCACAGCGTCACCAGCATGGCCAGGCAAAAGCCGTAGCCATAGAACGCGGCGCCCAGCGCCAGCGAGATGCCCGTGAAGGCAATGTTCAGCGCCACCAGCAGCAGGCAGAGCATGAACACGATGCGCCGCTCGTCCAGGTAGAAGAACACGTTGAGCACGGCCATCACACCCACCTGCAAGCCGGCGCCCACCACCTGCACGTGCAGCAGCGGCAGGTACAGCTGGGAGATGCCCAGCAACTGCAGGATGGCCGGCCCGGCCACCAGGGTGACGAGGACGGCCAGCGTCTGCACCTTGGCGATCTCGCCCAGGCCCGCCTGGATGGCGTAGACCATCTCGTTGCGCATGGACTCGATGTATTCCAGCGATCCGCCGCCGCGCACGGCGTCGAAGAACTTGTCGTAGTACTCGACGAAGTCGGTCTCGATGCGCACCAGGAACACCGCCATGCCCGGAATGATGGACAGGTAGGACAGGAACACCGGCAGGTCGTAGATCAGCGAGGCCCTGAGTCCGCCGATGATCTGCTGCGAGGTCGGCGGGTAGTACCAGAACATGAACTTGTCGATCCAGATGCCCAGGTTGTAGAGCACGCCGATGCCGATCAGCGCCGGAAAGATCAGCGAGCGCTGCGTGAAGTCAAAGGCGATCCAGCGCTGCTGCAGCGGAAAGCTGCGCAGCACGATCATCCACATGCCGGCCAGCAGCAGCACGTGGCCGATCACGAAGCTGGCCAACAGCCCTTCCAGCCCCCAGTAGCGCAGCGGCAGCGCCAGCAGCACGATGAGCAGGTAGGTGGCGCCGAACAGCCCGGCAATGGCCCGGTAGTGCTTGAGGCCCGACAGCAGCACGGTCATGACCCAGACCACGCACATCAGCGTGAAGCCGGCCAGCATCAGCACGCGGTACAGCAGGCCCTGGCCCGGCAGCACCACGAACAGCGCCAGCGTGCCCAGCGCGCTGGCAGTGGCCACGACCACCAGCAGCAGGCCATGCAGGTTGGGCAGGATGCTCTCGTCCTTCTTGAGGAACAGCTGGTCCGACACAAAGCGCGTGAAGGCCAGCTGCGCCGCCCCGGTCAGGATCAGGCTGCTGGCCACCAGGTAGGTCACCGAGGTCTGGAACTGCGTGACCAGCAGCGGCGGCGCCACCACGCTGACGCTGAACACCCCCACCAGCAGGATGCCGATGATGGAGAACACCCACGGCCCCGAGCCGATGACACCCGCATAGGCGTAGGCCTGGAGCACGCTGGTCAGCGTGTTCTTGCGCAGCAGGTGGCGCAGTTCGAATCCAATGCCGGCCATCAGTGTTTTTCCTCGGACTGTTGCAGCGCCCTGTCGTAGACCTGCCTGTAGCGCTCGAACAGCAGCCGGTCGGAGTAGTAGCGCTCCACGCGCGCAATCCCGGCCGCGCTGGCGGCCTGCCACTGCGCGGGCGAGCTCAGCAGCTCCAGGCAGGCGTCGGCCAGCGCCTCGGGGTTGGCAATGCCGACCACGCGCCCGCACGAGCCCAGGGCCTGGTCTTGCGGCTCCAGCCCGTCGATGAGCTGGCGGCAGGAGCCCACGTCGGTGCTGACCACGGGCACGCCTGCGGCCTGGGCTTCGAGAATCACCAGGGGCAGCGCCTCGCTGATGGAAGACAGCACGACCACGCCCACCTTGGGCAGCAGCTCCTCCACCTTCTGCATGCCCAGAAATCGGACGTTGGCCTGCAGGCCCAGGCTGTCCACGAGGTTCTGGCATTCCTCGGCATAGGCCGGGTCCTCGGCCGTGGGGCCGGCCACCCAGGCCTGGGCCTGGGGCATCCGGTTGACCACGCGGCGCATGGCGCGGATGAAGGTCTTGATGTCCTTGATGGGCACCACGCGGCCGATCAGGCACAGCACGGGCGGCGTCTCGGCGGGCCGCTGGGTGCGCAGCGGCGCAAAGCGTTCTATGCGGATGCCGTTGGGGATGCTGACCGTACGCTCGGCGGCCGCGCCATCGGCCACCTGGCGCAGGCGGTTGTTCTCGTACAGCGCAATGATGGGATCGGCCGCGCCATAGCAAAAGCGCCCCATCCAGTCGAAAAACCGTATCCACATCTGCCGGAAGAACGACACCTCCATGGGGTCGCGCTGGAAGATGTTGCGGTTGTCGCGGATCCAGGAGCTTTGCAGCAGGTCGATCTGGCGCTCTTTGGTGTAGATGCCATGCTCGGACAGCACCAGCGGCAGGCCGCGCGCATGGTGCAGCAGGCCGCCCAGAAATCCCGCATAGCCGGTCGAGACGGTATGCAGCACGCGCACCGGGATCAGCCCATGGGCGATGCGCGCCATCAGCCACAGCGGCTGCAGCATGATGCGCACGGTCCAGAAGAAGTCCACGAACGACGGGTCGGTGCAGTGGCGCCGGTAGCTGTCGCGGATCAGGTCCCAGGCGAATTCGCTGTGCAGGAAATCCTCCAGCGGCAGGCTGCCGCCGGGCTGCAGCTCCAGCGCAATGGAGCGCATGGCCGCCAGCACCTTGGCCCGGCTTTCGGCACTGCCGTCGTGCGCCTCCAGCGCGCCCAGGAATTCCTGGGCCTTGGCCAAGGCTTCGGGATGGCCGCGCGAAGGGGCGGGCTGGATATTGGAGTGCAGCGCGTCAAACAGGTAGTGCTGCTCGAAGTGCACCACGTTGGGCGGCAGTGCGTAGCGGAAATCGCCATAGTCCTCGCGCCGGCTGCCCAGGAAGACGATGGCAAAGCGGTGCTCGGGATAGGCCTGCAGGATCTGGTTGACCCAGCTGGACACACCACCGCTGACATAGGGAAAAGTGCCTTCCAGCAGCAGCGCGATGTCTGCATTGGCCGCCGTGGGGAACTGGCTCGCACGGCTCATGAGGCACTCCAGTAGCGGATGCTGGGCTTCAGGCGCGGCAGGGCTTGCTCGATGTCCAGCGAACGCATCAGGGCCTGCGCCTTGGAGAATTCGCGCCGATCGAACAGCAGCTCGGCCTGGTAGGGCACGACGCGCGCCGGCTCCATGCCCAGCGCCAGCGAGCGCTCATAGCAGGCCAGCGACTCCACCGCCCTGCCCTGCATGTGCAGCAGCCGGCCACGGCGCAGCAGCAGCAAGGCGTTGTCGGGCCGCTGAGCGAGCACCAGGTCGCAGTAGTGCAGGGATTGCTTGATGGCGTGGTCGCGCACATCGCCCTGCGCCACGCCCTGGTAGACCAGCTCCGCGTACAGGTCGGTGAGCGCCCGAGCCGCTTGCAGGCCACGCGGCCCGTAGGGCGCATCGCCCTCGGACTGGCGGGCATGCTCGAACAGCTGCAGCTCCTGGTGGATGGTCTTGCTGATCTCGCGCTCCTTGGCGTCCAGCATGCTGTAGGCCAGCAGGCGCAGGTCTTCGCTGGAATCGCCCAGCGCCGTGCGCAGCATGGGCGAGGCAATGCGCCCCGGCACGCTGCCCAGCGCCACCATGGCCCGCATGCGCGAGGCGACCGGCACATTGGGATTGGCCAGGAAGGACTGCAGGCCCGCCTGGCGGCGGCTGGTGCTGGCCTGCTGGTGCGGGTCGAAATCAGGCAGCGGCATCACCGGGAAACGCGGGCCGCCACGCGGGCCGCGCTGGGTGTGCAGCGCAATGGTGGCGACCACGGCGCCCAGGATGCCGGCCACCGGCACGGCATAGGCAAACAGCCCCATCAGCGCCACCAGGGCCAGGCGCTGGCGCACCGACTTGGCCGAGGTGGCCAGGAAGGGCGCCAGGCACAGCGCCAGCAGGCCGCTGGCCAGCCCGTGGGCCGTGAGATAGCCCAGCAGGGCCGCGTCCGACTGGCTGCGCAGCAGCCACAGGCTGCTCCAGGAAGCGATCTCCGCGGCCAGCGCGCCCAGGGCCAGCTTGAGGTTAAGCATGGCCCTGCCCCATCTGATGGAGCCGCTCCAGCACGCTGCTGGCCGAGCAGCGGTCCAGCAAGATGGTGCGCGGGAAGATGCCCGCATCGGCCAGCGAGGCCACGCCGCGCTGGGCCAGCCAGCCCTCGATGCGGTTCAGGTAGCCCTCGGCCGTGGCGTTGGTGCCCAGCGGCATGAAGATGGCCAGCAGCTGCCGGCCATCGCTTTCCTGCAGCCAGGAGCGGTCCAGCATGCGCTCCAGCCGCATGATCTGCTGGGCCATCTGGGCCTGCACAGCCGAGGGCGACAGCTCCAGCGCCACCACCACGCTGCTCAGGCGCGCGCTGCGGTTCACATGCTCCATGCGCTGCAGCTCGAACGCGAAATGCGGCGGGCAATCGGGATAGGCCTGCAGCAGCGGCGCAGCCAGGCTGTTGGCGGCCACGCTGTCCGTGTAGTAGCCCAGCAGCAGGTTGATGGTCTGCAGCGCCTCTTCCTGCAGTGCGAAGAAAGGCATTTCCTCGACCAGCAGCAGGCCGTAGATCTCGCCCTCCAGGTCCAGCATGGGCGCCACGACGATGTACTGCGTCTGCTGGCCCTCCGCCATGCTTTGCGAGACATGGCACAGCACATGGCTGTCCAGCGCCTGGCGCACCAGCGGATCGTGGACATGGATGGGCCGCTCGCCCCCCAGCTGGGCAATGGGCGTGGGGTCCAGCACCTCATTGCGCACGGGCACCAGGCTGGCCACGCTGATCTGGCTGAAGCGCGACAGCAGGTTGAGCAGACTTTGCGCATCGCCCTCGGCGCCACTGAGGCCGCTGAGCACGTTGATGGCATCGCGCATGGACACGGGACGGCCTATGAGCTCCTGCTCCAGCCGGTCATGCGACAGGCGCAGCAGGTAATGCTGGCGGATCAGCTGCTCGGTGCGCTGGTCCATGTAGTTCTGCGCCGTGCGCGCGCGGCGTATGCGTGCGCGCCAGAGGCTGGAGATCTCGCCCACGACCATGACCAGGATCAGGCCGCCCAGAAAGTACTGTTCCGGGAACAGCGACAGATCGCGCTGGTTGACGCCCAGCCAGGCCAGCAGCAGCACGCCGGCCGCCGACAGGCCGGCCACCGGCCCGTAGCGCAGGGCCACCACCACGGGCGCCAGCCAGGCCCAGGGGAACTCGGACTCCACCCACAGGGGGTTGTCCGGGTTGGCCCACATGCCGATCAAAACGGCCAGCACCGGCAGCAGCAGCGTCTCGCCCACCACCACCCAGGGTTTGGCGCTCGTCTGCACGAGCAGGCCCAGCGGCGAGCCTCTGAATTCCGCGGCAATGCCGGCGCGGCGCGGTGCGGCGGAATGCGGTGCCGCCTTGGGCGTGCTGGCTTGGTCTGGCATGAAGAGTCGTTCCCTGGATGCGCTTATCGGGCGTTGGCCAGGCCTGTGCCCAGCAGGTTGCGGATCAGCTTCTGGCCCACGGCGGCCAGGGCCTCGCGGCTCCAGCCGCTTTGCGCGCCCGCGCCGCTCCACACGGTGGCGCCGGTGCCCACGTCCACGATCTCCAAGGTCACGCCCACGGCCGGCTCGCCATCCACGCCCACCTTGTAGCGCCATTCGTCCACCGCGCCCGTCAGCGCATAGCGCACGCCTTCGCCGCGCGCCCAGGCCAGGGCGTCGTCGCGGCGCTTGGCTTCGCGGCCGTCGAACAGGGTTTCCTGCAGTGCATCGCCCGTGTAGCGCTTGACCTGGCCCACGCCACGCGCATTGATCAGCGCCGTGGCAATGGCGGCGGCGCGGTTGCCGGCCATGGGCGTTTCGGTGTGGTTCTCGAAGGGCAGCACCGCCCAGCTGGCGTTCGTCTCCAGCGCGGGCGCCGTGCCCCGGTCGATGGTCGAGCAGGCAGACAGCAGGCCGACAAGGGCAATACCCGTGAGCACGCGAAGGCGGGAGGCGAAAGTGGTGCGGTGTGTCATGGAGAGGCTCCTTGAAGTCTTCGGATCAGTAGTGGAGGCGGTAGGTCAGCAACAGCTCGCGGGTATTGCCCACGGTGTTGATGCCCGACTTGGACAGATTCAGGCCCAGCGCGAGGTGGTCCGCGCCGAACAGGCGGGTGGCCAGGCCCATGCCCAGCTCGTAGCCCGCGCCGTTGACGCTGTGGTGCGTCAGGGCCAGGCTGGCGTAGGGCCGCAGCGCGCGCGTGTACTGCTGCTCGTAGCCCGTGTTGAACATCATCTGCAGGCCCGAGAAGCGGAAACTGCGCGGCAGCAGATAGTCGATGGTGGGATCGTTGAACGGCGGCAGGTAACCCAGGATGGCCGCATCCCGGCCCTGCAGCAGCGCCGGGTCGTTGCGGCTGTAGCGGTGCCAGGAGGTGAAGGCGCCGAACTGCAGGGTGGGCGCCTCGCTGCGGTAGGTGTGCAGGTATTGCAGCGTCGCATGGTTGCCGGAGCCCACGCGTGCGCCGCTTTGCACGCGGTAGCGCTCCGATGCCAGCTCCAGCGTGATCTGGTCCAGGCGCGAGAGCTGGTAGCTGCTGCCCAGCGACACGCGGTCCTTCATGCCGCCCATGCGCATGGCCAGCGTTTCCTGCGTGGCCAAGTGCCGGCCCAGTGATGCCTGCAGGCTCCAGCGGCTGTCCACGTTGTAGGTCTGCGTGAACTGCATGGGCGTGTAGCTCTCCAGGCTTTCGCGCCGGCCCAGCATGAATTCGCTGGAGGCCGACTGCGTCTTGCGCGTCAGGCGCAGGCCGATGCCCCGCTCCTGCGAGGGGCCGCGCACCAGGGTGTTTTTGTTGACCGTGCGGCGCACGTCCTCGGCATCCAGGTCCAGCGCCCAGCGGGGGTTCAGGCCCACATGCCAGCGCAGCCGGGAGACCTGTTCGTCGATGGCGTCCATGCGGCGGTTGCGCAGTTGCAGGCCCCCGTAGTCGCTGAAGGCCAGCAGCTGCTCGGTCAGCGCCAGGTGCAGGGGATCGTCGTCGGGTTGGTCGGCCATGTTCTCGAAAGCCGCCGTCTGCGCCAGCCGCACATCGCCGACCATGGCTGCCGCGTTGACGCGGTCATAGCGCGGCAGCGCCTCGTCATGGCGCTGCAGCAATTGCCCGGCCTGGGCCACATCCTTTTCCGCCAGCGCCACCGTGATCTCGGCCCACAAAGGCGCGCTGGCGCTCTTGCTGCGGCTGCGCGCGTACTGCTGCCACAGGTAGCCACGCTCGGCCTGGTACTCGCCGCGCTCCTGCAGCCAGGCAATGGCCAGTTCGGCCGCAGCGGCGGAATGCTCGCGGCGCCCGCCTTCCAGGTCCATGCGCAGCAGCTCGCGCATCAGGGCGAATTCGGCATCGCCCTGCGTGTGAAAGAGCATGAGCCGGCTGCGGGCCTGGCGCTGAACCTCGTCCAGCCCCTCGGCCGTCAGCCATTTGCGGGCGGCCAGGGCCGCTGCGCCGTCCTGGGCGCGTGCCCGCACCTTCTCGCGCGTCCACAGCTGCTGCCTCAGGCTCCAGGCCCGATCGGCCTGCTGGTTCTGCTCCAGCGCGTCGGCGTACTGCATCATCCACAGGAAGTCGTCGGCATGCTCGGCGCGGTGCGGCTTCAGATAGCGTTCCAGCGCAACGGCCGGGCGCGACAGCGTCATGTAGGCCGCCGCCAGGGCGCCGTGCATGTCGGCATCGCGCGCCCAGACAGGCTCGGCCGCCGCCAGCAGCAGCTTGAGGGCCGCCGCATTCTGCGTGTCGATCAGCAGCCACATCAGGCCCTGGCGCAGCGGCGTGGAGCCGGGGTCCAGGGCCAGGCCCTTCTCGAAGGCCTCCATGGCCTTTTTCGATTGCGCCGTGCGCTGGTAGTAGGCGCCCAGTATCTGGAAGAAGGTGGGCTGGCCCTGCAGGCGCTTGACCAGGGCTGGGTCGGCCAAGATGCGTTCGACCTGGCTGCCGATCTGCGTCCAGTCCTCCAGGTCCTCCAGCAGATAGAAGGCCTGCGTCAGATGGCGCACGTCATGGAACTGCTCCCAGGCGTGCAGGGACATCCGGGCCGCCTCGCGCCGGTCGGCGCGCTGCAGCAGGCGTATCACCTCGTCGTAGTCGCTGATGCCGGCGTGCGGCGTCTGCAGCAGGCGGCGGTAGGCCTTCAGCGTCAGTGCTTCCTGGCGCTGGTCCTGGGCCAGGTCGCCCAGCAGGCGCCAGTACTCGCCCTCGTCCTGCATGCCGGCGGGAATGCGCGTCTGCGCATCCTCCAGCCAGCGCAGGCCCAGCGCCGGCTCGCCCTGCAGCAGCGCGAGCACGGCGGCGGGCATGGCGTGGGCCGGCGTGCGCTGCTCGGGATCGGCAAGCACACGCTTCCAGGCCTGCAGCGCCAGTTGCGACCGGCCTGCGCGTTCGGCCAGCTGGGCCAGCAGGATCTGCGACTGCGGCGTGCTGCCGTGCTTTTGCAGATAGTCGATGGCCTCGCCGGGCTCGGCCTGGCGCTCGTAGGCCTGGACCAGCGCCTGCTGCAGCGCGGCATCCTGGGGACGGCGGCTCAACTGGTGGCGCAGGCCGGCAATCAGGGCGCGGTCGTCGAACAGGCCCGGCGCTAGGCGCATCACCGTCTTCCAGGCATCCTCGCGCCCCGTGTTCTGCGCAATGACCAGCCAGTTGTCCAGGGCCTGCTGCTGCTGCCCCATCCATTCGGACACCTGGGCCAGGCGTTCGCGCCAGGCCATGTCCTGCGGCGCCTGGCGTACGGCGGCCGTGGCCACGCGCCAGGCATCTTCCAGGTTGCGGTTTTCGAGGAATACCTCGTAGCCCAGCAGGTAGGTCTTGTCGTCAAAGGGCAGGCCCGGCGGCGGCTTGCGCACGGGATCGGCCGTGCGCAGCATGCGCCAGCCCGGCGCGGTCCAGGCCACGGGCTGCAGCGCCCAGGCGCCGTCGTCGGCAACCGGGTCCGGACCGACACCCGAAGCCCCGGCCACCTGCGTCTGCCATTGCTGCAGCAGCGACAGCTGCAGCAGCCGCTTGGCATAGCGCTCGGCCTCGGCCCGGTTGCCGGCCGCGCGCGCCAGGCCGATGAGCTTTCGCAGCGTCTCGGGGTCACTGCCCAGCAGTTCTTCCTGTTGGCGCGCCAGCGCCAGCGCTTCGTTGGCACGGTTGCCGGACTGCAGCACCTGCAGGGCCTGCCAGAGGTAGGCGCGCGACTGCTGGACGTCCTCGGTCGTGGCGCTGGCCTGGCGCAGCAGCCGGGCCGATTCCTCGTACAGGGACATGCCCAGCGCCTGCCGCGCTGCGGATTCATAGACCTGCGCCTTGCGCGCGGGATCGGCCTGGCGGCCTGCCACATCGTCGTAGATGCCCAGGGCCAGCGGTGCGTCCTTGAGCACCAGCGCCGACGAGGCCAGGTACAGCGCCTGCTCCTGGGTCAGCCCCTGCAGCGGCACGTCCTTCAACGCCTGCATCACCTGCGGCGCCAGCGCCTCGGCCTGGCCGCCCGCGCGGTGGTCCTGCTTTTGCGCCTCCAGATAGCCCTGGTAGGCGGCCTGCCAGTGGTCCCAGGCCTGGACGGCTGCGCTGGGCAGTGCCTGCTTGGCCGCCTCTTCCCGCGCCAGCTTGATGGCCTGCAGGCGCTCTTCCTTGGCCTTGAGCAGGGCGCGCAGGTTCTCGTTGCCGGGATCGCTCTTGAGCAGGTTGCTCAGGTAGTTGTAGGACAGCTCGGAGTCATCTCCGGTGACGGAGAGCCGGCGCTCCAGATCCTGCTTGGGAAACAGCATCCACAGGGCGCCACCGATCAGTACCGCCAGCAGCGCGATCAGCCAGAAGGGAACCGTGATGGGGCGCTCAGAGCCCCCGGCATTGCGCTTGGAGTTCGACACTGTTTTGGGTACTTCTGAAGGAACGGAGGTTGGCGTTGCCGGTATCGGCACCCGCCACGGCAAGGAGGGGCGTGGCGGCGTTCGCGGAACTCAGCGAACAGCCGGCAGGCAGGTACATGCGCAGCTCCAGCGGCACATGGCCCTGCAGGGCGAAGCGCACGCCGCCGTCGGCCTGGGGCTGCCATTGCGTGAGCCGGGCATTGGCATCCACCAGATAGGGGCGCGCCGCGTGGGCGGCCGCGCCTGCGGCGTCCTGTTGCGTCTGTTGCACCAGGTATCCGGCGCTGCCGGCCAGGTGCAGGTAGCTGCCGTCTGCCCCCTTGGCATAGCCGGCAATGCCGCTGCTGGCAGCCATGGAAGGCAGGGCCATGCCGGGCGGCATGCGCAGCGTGCGCAGCTGGCCCGGACCCCGCAGGCGCCAGCCCTGCGCGTCGCGGCCGATGGCGAATTCGTAGAAATCCTGCACCTTGCGGATGTACTCGGAGCTGTAGACCGGGTTCAGCCGCTGCGCCAGCGCCCACTGGTAGATCCTGTGCAACGCCTTGATGCTGGCCTGCTTGCTGGCGGAGTAGGAGTGGTAGTAGATGTCCACGGCCTTCAGGCGCCGGGGAGCCTCGGTCATCTCGAAGGTCTCGATGACGCGCTCGAAGCCGTAGAACGGCCCGTGCCAGAGGTTGGTGTAGATGTTCTCGTTGGTGACGGGTGCATAGATCTGCAGGTGGCCGCCCTTGCGCAGACCCCAGCTGCGCACCTCGGTCAGCGAGGGATTGCTGCGCGTGATGGCCGTGTCGCCACCATTCATGTTGAGCAGGCCGGCGGCATCGGAGATGGCCAGGGCCTCGGCGCTGGGCGCCGTGTTGCCGGTCCACAGGAACACGTCCACCGGCTTGCCGGGCGGCGCCAGGCGCTTGCGGATGTAGTCGACCGAGCCATTGATCTCCCGGTTCATGTCCATCTGGTAGCCGGGGATGTGGAGGTTGAGATTCACCTCCTTGCTGTCATCCCCGTCGGGCGCTGCCCCGGGCTCCCAGAAGAAGGGGTGCGAGTAGGAATGGCTGGCAATCTCGACATGGGGCATGGCGAAGATGCGCTTGGCAATGCCCTCCAGCTGCTCGGCCCACTGCGGATACAGGCCCTGCGGGGAGACCTCGGCCTCGATGACCGAGATGGTGTGCGGGATCCTGTAGCGCTCCAGAATCTCGCGGCGCAGCACTTCGCCCGCGAAGGGCGTGCCCGGCAGCTCGGCCTTGGAGGGAAAGCCGTCCCCGTCCACATGGGCCAGCAGCAGGCGGCGGCCGTTCTCGGTGGTGACGTCGGGCGCCGGAAAGTCCTGGAGGCGCAGCGCCTCGCGCAACAGCGCGAAGGGATCGATCACCCAGCGCGACTGATCGGTGCCCGGCATGCTCACCACCACATAGGGCATGAGCGCAAAGCCGCCCCAGGGCGTGATGGCGGCAGAGACGAAACGGCGCCCCCGCTTGTCGTCGAAGGACAGCAGCTCACGGCTGCCCTTGGCCATCTGCGGCGTGAACTCCCAGCCTTCGTAATCGTGCGCTGGCTCGGCCGGGGGTATCTCGAAACCCATGAGCGGCGCCTGCTCGGCGCGCCGCAGCGGGAACACGGGTGCCGCTTCCGTGCTGCGCGTGCCCAGGGCGGCCGACATGGTGCGGTCTTGGGACAGGCCCAGCGTATTGAGCACCAGCAGCGGCATGCCCTGCTGCACCTGGTTGGCCAACCACTGCCGCACGCTTTTGGCCCGCATCTCGGGCACCGCGCCGCCGAACCAGCTCACCACGCCGGCATAGCGGTCGCGCGCCACGCCTTCGGGCAGGGGCTCGCGCACATCGGCGTAGTCGGCAACGTAGCCCATGTAGTTGATGGGCATTTCCAGAAAGCGGTGCGCCGATGCGCCGTTGATGGACGGATAGTCGGCACCGTTGTAGAGAATCAACACCCTGCGCGCCACCGCCTCCACCTGGCCTATGCCCAGGGTCTGCAGGCCTGCATCCGACACCCACGGAATGACGCCCAGCTGCGCAATGCGGCGGGCCGTCTCGCGCGTGGCGTCGCGGTCATGCGGGGCCACGTAGTCGATGGACAGCACCGGCAGGCGGTCACGCTCGCGGATGGTCTGCAGTTGCTGCAGCAGCCATTCGCGGTCTTTCTCGGGCACGTTCACATAGCGCTTGAGGCTGGCATCCCAGCCCCGCAACAGCGACTCGGCCGCCACCATCTGTACCTTGTCCCTCACGCGCGGCACGATCTCGAAGCCCCGGTTCAGGATCAGGCGGATGCCGGGATAGCGCTGGTGCAGCGTCTCGATGACGCGCACCAGGCCGTCCTGCTGGGCCTTTTCGTCGAAATTCGCGGCCAGGCGGTAGGAGTCCAGCGTGTCCAGGAAGAAGCCCCGAAAACCCTGCTTCCACAGCGGTGCGATCACCTCGTCGGCAAAGAAGGCGGGCCACTGCGCAGGCGTCTGGTCCAGGACGATGGACTGCCAGGCGCCGTTGCGCGCCATCTTCCAGGCCTCGGGAATCTTGCTGAAGTAGGCGCGCTCGGGCAGCACCTCGGCCACGGAGGCATATGCGTAGAGCTCGCTACCCGGAGCCTGCTTGCGGAATTGAACGGGGTCGTAGCCGTGGCCCGGCTCCACGACGGCAATGTCGTAGAGGCTCAGTTCACTGAGCGAGGCCTTGTTCCCGTAATAGACGGCAACCGCTGGCTCGGCGGCCTGCACCGCCCAGCCGCACAACAGCCCCCAGCAAAACAGGCAGGTTCGCAGGAAAGCGTTCACGGCCTTCTCCTCGGGGTGCGGCCACGCACGGTCAATTCATAGTTTTTGTACATCAAATTTCTAGTCGATTTGATAAAAGCTATCGTCAGTCCGACGAAATGCGGGCGCGAGCATACCGGTTTTTGTCTGCAAACGTGTCTTCTCCCTACTTTTGTGCTCGGCGCCCTTGAAGCCTGGGGGAAGCTGGGTTATGGCGATACTAGGCAGGCAGAAAAATCACCAATGAAAGGTATTCATGATTCTGGTCACAGGCGGCGCCGGCTTCATCGGCTCGCATACCTGCGTGGAACTCGCCGCTGCGGGCGAGCCCTACCTGATCTACGACAACTTCAGCAACAGCAGCCCCGATGTGCTCGACCGCATGGAACGCATCACGGGCCGGCGCCCGCTGTGCGTCGAGGGCGACGTGCGCGACCGCGCCGCGCTGGAGCGGCTGTTTGCCGAGCACTCCATCCGCGAGGTGATCCACTTCGCCGCGCTCAAGGCCGTGGGCGAGTCCGTGGCCCAGCCGCTGCGCTACTACGAACACAACGTGGGCGGCACGGTGGCCCTGCTGCAGGCCATGCGGACGGCGGGCGTGCGCAGCCTGGTGTTCTCCTCCTCGGCCACGGTCTACGGCGATCCGGCCAGCCTGCCGATCCGCGAAGACTTTCCGCTGTCCGCCACCAACCCCTACGGCCGCAGCAAGCTGTGGATCGAGGAAATGCTGGCCGACCTGGACCGCGCCGAGCCCGGCCAGTGGAGCCTGGCACGGCTGCGCTACTTCAACCCCGTGGGCGCCCATGAAAGCGGCCTGATCGGCGAGGACCCGCGCGACATCCCCAACAACCTCATGCCCTATGTGTCGCAGGTCGCCATCGGCCAGCGCCAGCAGCTCAGTGTCTATGGCGATGACTATGCGACGCCGGACGGCACGGGCGTGCGCGACTACATCCACGTCACCGACCTGGCGCGCGGCCACCTGGCGGCGCTGCGCTATCTGCGCGAGCAGCAGGGCCTGCTGACCGTGAACCTGGGCACGGGGCGCCCGGTCTCGGTGCTGGAGATGGTCAAGGCCTTCGAGCGCGCCAGCGGCCGCCCCGTGCCCTACCAGATCGTGGCGCGCCGCCCCGGCGACGTGGCCCAGTGCTGGGCGGACCCCGCCGAGGCCGAGCGCCTGCTGGGCTGGAAGGCTGCGCTGGATATCGATCGCATGTGCGAAGACGCATGGCGTTGGCAAAGCCAGGCCGCAGGCCTCAAGCGCTGAACCCCGCAGCGCCTGCGGGCGCCGAGGGCGTGGTATCTTTTCGCCCTTGTTTCACGCCCTAGCCACGAGTCTGCCCATGCTTGCCAAACGCATCATCCCCTGTCTTGACGTCACGGGAGGGCGCGTCGTCAAAGGCGTGAACTTCGTGGAACTGCGCGATGCGGGCGACCCGGTGGAGATCGCCGCGCGCTACAACGCCCAGGGCGCAGACGAGCTGACCTTCCTGGACATCACGGCCACCAGCGACGGGCGCGACCTGATCCTGCCCATCATCGAGTCCGTGGCCAGCCAGGTCTTCATTCCCCTGACCGTCGGCGGCGGTGTGCGCACCGTCGAGGACGTGCGCCGCCTGCTCAACGCGGGCGCCGACAAGACCAGCTTCAACTCGGCCGCCATCGCCAATCCCGACGTGATCAATGCGGCCTCGGACAAGTACGGCGCGCAATGCATCGTCGTGGCCATCGATGCCAAGCGGCGCACCGCCGAGGACGAGCAGCGCATGGGCGCCGATGGCCGCGCTGCCGGCCCCGGCTGGGACGTGTACAGCCACGGCGGACGCAAGAACACCGGCCTGGATGCCGTGCAGTGGGCCGCCGAAATGGCGCGCCGCGGCGCGGGCGAGATCCTGCTGACCAGCATGGACCGCGACGGCACCAAGTCCGGGTTCGATCTGAAGCTCACGCGCGCCGTCAGCGACGCCGTGCCCGTGCCCGTGATCGCCTCGGGCGGCGTGGGCTCGCTGGACGACCTGGCCGATGGCGTGACCCTGGGCGGCGCCGACGCCGTGCTGGCCGCCAGCATCTTCCACTACGGCGAATTCACCGTGGGCCAGGCCAAGCAGCGCATGGCCGAGCGCGGCGTGCCCGTGCGCCTCTGATACGGCGCGTCGGCGGACTCCTTCATTTCAGTTTTCCATGGCGCTCGCGCCGCCCACAACCCATGAAACCGGCGCGGCCCAAGGGACCAGGGACAGCGAGCAAGGGCCGCCCCGCAGCAAGGCTGTCGTCTCCCTCCCGCGCAGCGAGAGAGGGGGAAGGCGCGAAGCGACTCAGGGGGGTGTATTTTCAATCCAGGCAATTCCTGACAATCCTGTCACAGGGATGCCCACCCAGGATATTCACAATGCAGGCAATGAACTGGCTAGATCAAGTCAAATGGGATGCGCAGGGCCTGGTGCCCGTGATTGCGCAGGAAAAGGACACGGGCGACGTGATGATGTTCGCCTGGATGAACCGCGAGGCCCTGGCCAAGACGGCCGAGCTTGGCCGCGCCGTCTACTTCAGCCGCTCGCGCAACAAGCTGTGGTTCAAGGGCGAGGAATCGGGCCACGTGCAGACCGTGCACGAGGTGCGCATCGACTGCGACAACGACGTGGTCCTGCTCAAGATCACCCAGACCGGCCACGAGCCCGGCATTGCCTGCCACACGGGGCGCCACAGCTGCTTCTACAGCGTGCTGCAGAACGGCCAGTGGCAGGCCGTCGATCCGGTCTTGAAAGACCCCGAATCGATCTACAAATGAATTCCACGACCATGAACGACACCGCAAGCACTTCCTCGCTGGACGCCCTGGCGCGCCTGGCCGCCGTCATCGAAAGCCGCAAGCCCGCCAACGGCGGCGACCCCGACAAGAGCTATGTCGCCCGCCTGCTGCACAAGGGCCCGGATGCCTTTTTGAAGAAGATCGGCGAAGAGGCCACCGAAGTGGTCATGGCAGCCAAGGACGCAGACCATGGCGGAGACGCCGGCAAAATCCTCTACGAAGTGGCCGATCTGTGGTTCCATAGCATGATCGCCCTGGCCCACTATGGCCTGACGCCCGCCCAGGTCGTTGCCGAGCTGGAACGCCGCGAAGGCACCAGCGGCATCGAGGAAAAAGCGCTGCGCAAGGCCCAGGAACGTGATGTGAACGAGAAAGGACCGCTGCCATGAATGACGATTACATCGAAGTCCGTGCCCTGGACCAGTCCCGCATCGAAGGCCTCAAGGCCTGGGGCTGGGTCAGCTACCTGCTGCACCTGGTGGTGGCCGTGGCCGCCGTCGTGCCGGGCGCCCAGCCCAGCATTGCGCTGCTGGTGATCGCCCTGATCATCGATCTGGTCAAGCGCGGCGACGCCGAAGGCAGCTGGATGGCCAATCACTTCTCGTGGCGCATCCGCAGCGTGATCTGGGCCGGCATCCTGTACCTGGTCACGGCGCCGCTGTGGCTGCTGTTCTTCGTGCCCGGCTGGATCGCCTGGACCGTCATCTCCATCTGGTTCCTCTACCGCATCGTGCGCGGCATGGTCGCCATGAACCGCAACCAGGCCGTGGACCGCTGAAGGTCCCGGGCACACCGCCATGACTCCGACCCCGACCTGCAAGATCAACCTCGCCCTGCAGGGCGGGGGCTCGCACGGCGCCTTGACCTGGGGCGTGCTCGATGCGCTGCTGGAAGACGGCAGCTTTGTCTTCGACGGCATCAGCGGCACCAGCGCCGGTGCCATGAATGCAGTGGCCCTGGCCCAGGGCTTTGCCAAGGCTGCACGCCAGGAAAGCGATCCGGCGGCCGCCCAGGCGCTGGGGGCCGAGCTGGCCCGCGCCACGCTGACCGAACTGTGGGAAGGCGTGGGCACCATGGGCAGCCTGATGTGGGGCGCGCCCCTGCCGGGCAGCCCCTTCATGGGCGTGCTCAACCAGTTCTTCTCGCCCTACCAGACCAACCCGCTGGACATCAACCCGCTGCGCAAGCTGCTCGAACGGGTCGTGGATTTCGAGGCGCTGACGCATCCGCCCGTGGAAGGCGTGGTGCCCAAGGTCTTTGTCTGCGCCACCAATGTGCGCACAGGCCGGGGAAGCATCTTTTCGGGCAGAAAACTCAGTGCCGACGCGGTCATGGCCTCGGCCTGCCTGCCTCAGCTGTTCAAGGCCGTGGAAATCGACGGCGAGCCCTACTGGGATGGCGGCTTTTCGGGCAACCCGGCGCTGTACCCGCTGATCTACGGCACGGCGTCCAGCGACATCCTGCTGGTGCAGATCAACCCCATCGAGCACACCGATCTGCCCAACACGGCGGCCGACATCATGGACCGCATGAACGAGGTCACCTTCAACGCCGGCCTGCTGGCCGAGCTGCGCGCCATCGAGTTCGTCAAGCGCCTGCTCGAGCAGGGCAAGCTGGACCCGACACGCTACAAAAAGGTGCTGCTGCACCGAGTGGACGGCGGCTCCGTGCTCAAGGGCTATGGCGCCTCGACCAAGACGCGCTCCGACATGCGCTTCGTGCGCGAGCTGTTCGAGCTCGGACGCGAGCAGGGCCAGCAGTGGCTCCAGCAGCACCGCAGCGACATCGGCGTGCGCCAGACGCTGCGCATCAACGACAATCCGGCCTGATTTCCAACCTACCGCCAGCTTCCCAGGATTCCTGTAGCGCCATGCACGACCACGACCCGAACTGCCTGTTTTGCCGCATCACCAAAGGCGAGATCCCTTCCCGCAAGGTCTATGAGGACGAAGAAGTCTTCGCCTTCCACGACATCCATCCCGGCGCGCCCATCCACTTCCTGATGGTGCCCAAGAAGCACATCCCCTCCATGGCCCAGATCCAGGCTGAGGACGCCCCGCTGCTGGGCCGCCTGATGGCGCTGGCACCCCGCCTGGCCGCCGAGCAAGGCTGCAACCCGTATCCCGACGGCGGCTTTCGCCTGGTGGTCAACACGGGCACCGAAGGCGGCCAGGAAGTCCACCACCTGCACATCCACGTCATGGGCGGCCCCCGCCCCTGGCTCAAGGGCTGAAACTCAAGGGCTGAAAACGCCGCAGCGGCCATGCTGCCTGCGGCAGACGGCTGCCGCCCGGCACAAGGTGGCCCGTCTCTTGCTTGGGCACCCTCTGTTTCTTGCGTCGGCCAAACGGCTTTTGTGGGGCCTTGCGAACTGCCGCCATGGCCCGGCGTCTAAAATGACCTGCAATTCTTAGGAGAGATTCTCATGGGCTCGTTTTCCATCTGGCATTGGCTGATCGTCCTGGCCATCGTGGTTCTGGTGTTCGGCACCAAGAAGCTGAAGAACATCGGTTCCGACCTCGGCGGCGCCGTCAAGGGCTTCAAGGACGGCGTGAAGGACGGTTCGACCTCCACCGACACTCCCGCAGCCGCTCCCGGCCAGGTCGCCGGCCAGACGGCTGCCGACAAGACCACCATCGACGTCGAAGCCAAGCAAAAGAGCTGATGGCCCGCACGCCAAGCTTCCATGTTTGATATTGGCCTTTCCAAGATGGCGCTCATCGGTGCCGTGGCCCTCGTGGTCATCGGTCCCGAGAAGCTGCCGCGCGTGGCGCGTACCGTGGGCACCCTGCTGGGCAAGGCCCAGCGATATGTCTCCGATGTGAAGGCCGAGGTCAACCGTTCGATGGAACTCGACGAGTTGCGCAAGATGAAGGATACGGTGGAAGGCGCGGCGCGTGACGTCGAGCAGTCCATCCACACTTCGGCCGCCAACTTCGAGAAGGACTGGAACGAGTCCACGGCATCGCTCAACGGCACGTCTTCCTCGTACGACTCCTCTTCTTACGGCTCCGACAGCGATACGTACAGCGCCGTGGCGCCGGCCTACCGTCACCCGGGCAAGAACTGGCGCCTCAAGCGTGCCGCCGTGCCCCAGTGGTACAAGGCCCGCGCCGGCGTGCGCACCAAGGCGCAGTCGGGCGCGGCGCGCGTGGCGCGCTTTCGCCCCCAGAAGTCCCGCTGAAGATGCCGGCGCGCCGCGGGCCACGAGGCAACCAGCCCAGCCTCTGCCACCCGGGCACCCGCCATTGCCGAATCCTGCCCGATCCGTCGGGCTTTCTGCTTTTCACCCCAGGTCCGTGGATGCCCTTGCGGCCCGCCGCGGTTTCGCACCATGTCCGACATTCCACCTAAAGACGACGAGCTGGCAGGCACCGAGCAGCCTTTCGTCCAGCACCTGATGGAGCTGCGCGACCGCCTGCTCTATTGCATCTACGGCATCGGTCTGGCGATCGCCGTGCTGGCCGTGTGGCCCGGTCCCAACGGGCTGATCGACTTCATCGCCCACCCGATCAAGGCCCACATGCCGCCCGATGCCAAGCTCATCGCGGTCGGCGTGTTCACGCCCTTCTTCGTACCGCTCAAGGTGCTGATGATGGTGGGCGTGCTGGCCGTGCTGCCCTGGATCATGTACCAGATGTGGGCCTTCGTGGCGCCCGGCCTGTACAGCCATGAAAAGCGCTTTGCGCTGCCGCTGATCATCTTCGGCAGCCTGCTGGCCTATATCGGCATCGCCTTCGTGCAGTTCTTCGTGCTCGACAAGATGTTCGCCTTCATCCAGGGCTTCACCCCGGACAGCGTGGCGGCCACGCCGGACATCGCCTCCTATGTGGAGGCCATCCTGTCGCTGTACCTGGCCTTTGGCCTGGCCTTCCAGGTGCCCATCGTGGTCATGCTGCTGGTGCGCTTCGGCCTGGTGGACATCGCCAAGCTCAAGTCCTTCCGCGGCTATTTCATCGTGGTGGCCTTCATCATCGCCGCCGTGGTCACGCCGCCCGACGTGATCTCCCAACTGGCCCTGGCCATTCCGATGTGCATTCTTTACGAGATCGGCATCCTGGGCGCCGGCTGGTTCAGCCGCGTCTCCAAGGCGCCGGAAGAAGAAGCCGAACCCGGCACCGCAGTGGACAAGCCCGCAGAGGATAAGCCCTCCCCCTGAGTCGCTTCGCGCCTTCCCCCAGAGGGGGACGACACCCTCGGTGCAGGGCGGCGCGGCCGGCCCAGGCCCTTCCTCGGTGTCCCTCGCTTTAGGGCGCGCCAGTTTCAAGGGCCTATGCTGAAACACGAGGAATCTGTAATAAAAAGCCCTTGGTTCATCACCAAGGGCTTTTTCTTTGTCTATGGCCAAGCCCCTTCCGGGGTTGGCATCTCACCGAGGCAGGTCGGACGCGCCCATCAAGAATTCATCGATGGAGCGAGCGGCCTGGCGGCCTTCGCGGATGGCCCAGACCACCAGGGACTGGCCGCGGCGCACGTCGCCGGCGGCGAAGAGCTTGGGCACGCTGGTGGCGTAGCCGCCCGTGAAGTCGGTGGTGGCCTTGGCGTTGCCGCGTGCGTCCTTGTCCACGCCAAAGGCGTCGAGCACGGCCTGCACGGGGCTGACGAAGCCCATGGCCAGCAGCACCAGGTCGGCCTTGAGCACCTGCTCGCTGCCGGGTACTTCGACCATCTTGCCGTCCTTCATTTCGATGCGCACGGTCTTGACGGCCGTGACCTGGCCCTTCTCGCCGATGAACTCCTTGGTGGCGATGGCGAACTCGCGCTCGCAGCCTTCCTCGTGGCTGGAGCTGGTGCGCAGCTTGATCGGCCAGTAGGGCCAGACCAGGGGCTTGTTTTCCTGCTCGGGCGGCATGGGCATCAGCTCGAACTGGGTCACGCTGACAGCGCCGTGGCGGTTGCTGGTGCCCACGCAGTCGGAGCCGGTGTCGCCGCCACCGATGACGATGACGTGCTTGCCATCGGCCCGCAGCTGGCCCTTGAGCTTGTCGCCGGCGTTGACCTTGTTTTGCTGCGGCAGGAACTCCATGGCGAAATGGATGCCCTTGAGTTCGCGCCCCGGCACGGGCAGGTCGCGCGACTGCTCGGCACCGCCTGTCAGCAGCACGGCGTCGAACTCGGCCATGAGCTGCTCGGGGCTGACGGTTTCCTTGGCCCAGTTGGTGACCTTGGAGTCTTCGCCCAGGCCGTCCTTGCCCGCCACCAGCACGCCGGTACGGATCTTGACGCCTTCGGCCACGAGCTGCTCGACGCGGCGGTCGATGTGCGACTTCTCCATCTTGAAGTCGGGGATGCCGTAGCGCAGCAGGCCGCCCACGCGGTCGTTCTTCTCGAACAGCGTGACATCGTGGCCGGCGCGCGCCAGTTGCTGCGATGCGGCCAGGCCTGCGGGGCCTGCGCCGACCACGGCGACCTTCTTGCCGGTCTTGCGGCTGCTGGGCAGAGGCTTGACCCAGCCTTCGGCCCAGGCACGGTCGATGATGGCGTGCTCGATGGACTTGATGCCCACGGCGTCGTCGTTGATGTTCAGGGTGCAGGCGGCCTCGCAGGGCGCGGGGCAGATGCGGCCGGTGAACTCGGGGAAGTTGTTGGTGCTGTGCAGCACGGCGCTGGCGCTCTTCCAGCCGCCGTGGAAGACCAGGTCGTTGAAGTCCGGAATGATGTTGTTGACCGGGCAGCCGCTGTTGCAGAACGGCGTGCCGCAGTCCATGCAGCGCGCGCCCTGGATCTTGGCCTGGCTGTCATCGAGGCCGATGACGAATTCCTTGTAGTGCTTCACGCGCTCGACGACGGGCGCATAGCCCTCCTCGAGGCGTTCATATTCCATGAAGCCGGTGGTCTTTCCCATGATTCGTTGTCCTGATGTGTGGGGTGCAGGGATGGATGCGGGCTGCTGCCCGCATCCTTCGCTTCCTTGTTATTTGGCGGCCACGGCTTCCTTGGCGTGTTCCTCGACCTCGGGCGTGGCGGGCTCTTCCATCACCTGGCGCTCGTACATCTCGGACAGGGCACGCTTGTACTCGCTGGGGAAGACCTTGACGAACTTGGAGCGGGCCGCCGCCCAGTTGTCCAGCAGGTCGCGTGCACGCTTGGAGCCGGTCCAGCGGCTGTGCGCCTCGATCAGCGCGCGCAGCTGGCGTTCGTCGGTTTCGCGGCGGTGCCAGACGGCGGGCGAGACCTGGGCCAGGTGCTCGTCGTGGGGCAGCACCTGGTCCAGCGAGACGGACGCCTTGTTGCAGCGCTCGGCGAAACGACCATCCTCGTCATACACATAGGCCACGCCGCCGCTCATGCCGGCCGCGAAGTTGCGGCCCGTCTTGCCCAGCACCACCACGGTGCCGCCGGTCATGTATTCGCAGCCGTGGTCGCCCACGCCTTCGACCACGGCCGTGGCGCCCGACAGGCGCACCGCGAAACGCTCGCCGGCCACGCCGCCGAAGAAGGCCTCGCCGCTGGTGGCACCGAACATCACGGTGTTGCCGACGATGGTGTTGGTCGTCGTGTCGCCACGGAATTCATGGCTGGCATGCACCACCACGCGGCCGCCGGACAGGCCCTTGCCCGTGTAGTCGTTGGCATCGCCGCGCAGGTTCAGCGTGATGCCGTTGCACAGGAAGGCGCCGAAGGACTGGCCGCCGGTTCCCTCGAAGTGGATGCGGATGGTGTCATCCGGCAGGCCTTCGGGATGCACGCGCGTCACGGCACCGGAGAGCATGGCGCCCACGGAGCGGTTCACGTTGCGCGCCACTTCCATGATGCGCACGCGCTCGCCGTTCTCGATGGCGGGCTTGCAACGCTCGATGAGCTTCACGTCCAGCGCCTTGTCCAGCAGGTGGTCCTGCTTTTCGACATGGAAGCGCGCCACGTCTGCGGGCACTTCGGGCTGGGCGAACAGGCGCGAGAAGTCCAGGCCCTGGGCCTTCCAGTGCTGCAGGCCCTTGCGGGTGTCCAGCAGGTCGGCACGGCCGATCAGGTCGTCGAACTTGGCCACGCCCAGCTGGGCCATGATCTGGCGCACTTCCTCGGCGATGAAGAAGAAGTAGTTCACCACATGCTCGGGCTTGCCCGAGAACTTGGCGCGCAGCACCGGGTCCTGCGTGGCCACGCCCACGGGGCAGGTGTTCAGGTGGCACTTGCGCATCATGATGCAGCCCTCGACGACCAGGGGCGCCGTGGCGAAGCCGAACTCGTCGGCACCCAGCAGCGCGCCGATGACGACGTCGCGGCCGGTCTTCATCTGGCCGTCGGCCTGCACGCGGATACGGCCGCGCAGGCGGTTGAGCACCAGGGTCTGCTGGGTCTCGGCCAGGCCGATTTCCCAGGGCGAGCCCGCATGCTTGATGGACGACCAGGGCGATGCGCCCGTGCCGCCGTCGTGCCCCGCGATCACCACGTGGTCGCTCTTGCACTTGGCCACGCCGGCCGCGATGGTGCCCACGCCCACTTCGGACACGAGCTTGACCGAGATGTCGGCATGCGGCGCCACGTTCTTCAGGTCGTGGATCAGCTGGGCCAGATCCTCGATGGAGTAGATGTCGTGGTGGGGCGGGGGCGAGATCAGGCCGACGCCGGGCACGGAGTGGCGCAGCTTGCCGATGTAGTCGGACACCTTGCCGCCGGGCAGCTGGCCGCCTTCGCCGGGCTTGGCGCCCTGGGCCATCTTGATCTGCACCTGGTCCGAGGACGACAGGTACTCGGCCGTGACGCCGAAGCGGCCCGATGCCACCTGTTTGATCCTGGAGCGCAGCGAGTCGCCGTCCTGCAGCTCGATGTCGGCCTCGACCTTGTCGGCGCCGATGATGGAGCCCAGGGTCTCGCCCTTCTTGATCGGGATGCCCTTGAGCTCGTTGCGGTAGCGCTGGGGATCTTCCCCGCCTTCGCCGGTGTTGCTCTTGCCGCCGATGCGGTTCATGGCCACGGCCAGCGTGGCATGGGCCTCGGTGCTGATCGAGCCCAGCGACATGGCGCCCGTGGCAAAGCGCTTGACGATGTCCTTGGCCAATTCGACCTGGTCCAGCGCAATGGCCTTGGCCGGGTCGAACTTGAACTCGAACAGGCCGCGCAGCGTCATGTGGCGCTTGCTCTGGTCGTTGATCAGCTGGGCGTATTCCTTGTACGTGCTCCAGTTGTTGGAGCGCGTGGAATGCTGCAGCTTGGCGATGGCGTCGGGCGACCACATGTGCTCTTCGCCACGGGCGCGCCAGGCGTATTCGCCGCCGGCGTCCAGCATGGTCTCCAGCACGGGATCGTCACCGAAGGCCGCACGGTGGTTGCGGATGGTTTCCTCGGCGATCTCGAAGACGCCGATGCCCTCGACGCGGCTGGCCGTGCCGGTGAAGTACTTGTCCACGGTGTCGCTATTCAGGCCGATCACCTCGAACAGCTGGGCGCCGCAATAGGACATGTAGGTGGACACGCCCATCTTGGACATGATCTTGGACAGGCCCTTGCCGATGGCCTTGACGTAGTTGTAGATGGCCTTGTCGGCCGACAGGTCGCCGCCCAGCTCCTTGTGCATGTCGGCCAGGGTTTCCATGGCCAGGTAGGGATGCACGGCCTCGGCGCCGTAGCCTGCCAGCACGGCGAAGTGGTGCACTTCGCGCGCCGTGCCCGTTTCCACGACCAGGCCGGCCGTGGTGCGCAGGCCCTCGCGCACCAGGTGCTGGTGGATGGCCGACAGCGCCAGCAGCGCGGGGATGGCCACCTGGGTGGCGCTCACATGGCGGTCGCTGATGATCAGGATGTTGGCACCGCCCTTGATGGCGTCCACGGCCTGCGCGCACAGCGATGCCAGCTTGGCTTCCACGCCCTGCTTGCCCCAGGACAGCGGGTAGGTGATGTCGATCGTTGCGCTCTTGAACTTGCCCTGCGTGTGGCGTTCGATGTCGCGCAGCTTGGCCATGTCGGCGAAGTCCAGCACCGGCTGGTGCACTTCGAGGCGCATGGGCGGGTTGACCTGGTTGATGTCCAGCAGGTTGGGCTTGGGTCCGATGAAGGACACCAGCGACATCACGATGGCTTCGCGGATGGGGTCGATCGGCGGGTTGGTCACCTGCGCGAACATCTGGCGGAAGTAGTTGTACAGCGGCTTGTTCTTGTCCGACAGCACGGCCAGCGGGCTGTCGTTGCCCATGGAGCCGATGCCTTCCTCGCCGTTCTTGGCCATGGGAGCCAGCAGGAACTTGATGTCTTCCTGCGTGAAGCCGAAGGCCTGCTGGCGCTCGAGCAGCGGCAGGCTGGCGGCCTCGGGGCCGGCATGGGTGTCACCGCCCACGCTGCCCAGCTTGATGCGCAGGTTCTCGATCCACTGCTTGTAGGGCTTGGTGTTGACGATGTTGGCCTTGAGCTCGTCGTCCTCGATCAGGCGGCCCTGCTCCAGGTCGATCAGCAGCATCTTGCCGGGCTGCAGGCGCCACTTGCGCACGATGGAGCTGTCGGGCACGGGCAGCACGCCGGCCTCGGAAGCCAGGATGACCAGGTCGTCATCGGTGATCACGTAGCGCGAGGGGCGCAGGCCGTTGCGGTCCAGCGTGGCGCCGATCTGGCGGCCGTCGGTGAACACGATGGAGGCCGGGCCGTCCCAGGGCTCCATCATGGCGGCGTGGTATTCATAGAAGGCGCGGCGGCGCTCGTCCATGGACTCGTGCTGCTCCCAGGGCTCGGGAATCATCATCATCACGGCCTGGCTGATGGGGTAGCCGGCCATGGTCAGCAGTTCCAGGCAGTTGTCGAACGTTGCCGTGTCGGACTGGCCAGCGAAGCTGATGGGATAGAGCTTCTTGAGGTCCTCGGCCAGCACGGGCGAGGCCATCACGCCTTCGCGCGCCAGCATCCAGTTGTAGTTGCCGCGCACGGTGTTGATTTCACCGTTGTGGGCCACGTAGCGGTAGGGGTGGGCCAGCGGCCACTCGGGGAAGGTGTTGGTGGAAAAGCGCTGGTGCACCAGGCCGATGGCCGAGACGCAGCGCTCGTCGGACAGGTCGTTGTAGTACACGCCCACCTGGTCGGCCAGCAGCAGGCCCTTGTAGACCACGGTGCGGCTGCTCATGCTGGGAACGTAGTATTCCTTGCTGTGCTTGAGCTTGAGGTTCTGAATGGCGGCGCTGGCCGTCTTGCGGATCACGTACAGCTTGCGCTCGAGCGCGTCCTGCACGATCACGTCGGCGCCGCGGCCGATGAAGACCTGGCGCAGGATGGGTTCCTTTTCCTGGACCGTGGGCGACATGGGCATGTCGCGGTTCACGGGCACATCGCGCCAGCCCAGCAGGACCTGGCCTTCGGCCTTGATGGCGCGTTCCATCTCCTGCTCGCAGGCCAGGCGCGAGGCATGCTCCTTGGGCAGGAAGATCATGCCCACGCCGTACTCGCCCGCGGGCGGCAGGGCCACGCCCTGCTTTGCCATCTCTTCGCGGTAGAGCTGGTCGGGAATCTGGATCAGAATGCCCGCGCCATCGCCCATGAGCTTGTCGGCACCCACGGCGCCGCGATGGTCGATGTTTTCGAGGATCTTGAGCGCGCCGGTGACGATGTCATGGCGCTTGACGCCCTTGATATGTGCAACAAAGCCGAGGCCGCAGGCGTCGTGCTCGTTGCTCTTGGAGTACAGACCGTGGTCTTGGAGATGCTTGATCTCGGCAGCCGTCGTCATGGCGGAATCCTCAAATTTTTCGCAGGGAACGCAAGATTAAGGCAAGGCATCACCTCATGCAATAAATTTATATAAGGGTCAGATCCCAATTAATTCCAGAACAAAAAAATCGGAAATTAATAAGGGACACATTTATTTCACAAAGACCTGCAGTGAGGAATCAAGCACTTGCAAGCCATCAGTGGGTACTAACGCACTGTTGTGGTGCGCTCATTGGTCCGTCCGGGCGGACGACCGGCACGTTGGCGGGTCACACGGCGCTCGGTGCGCTGTTGTAAATCGGCAATGAATTGCTCATCGCCCAGCGCCCAGCCCCGCAGCGCCGACTGGCTGATGCGCTCGGCGTCGTCGGCGCCGACCCCCTCTTCCACGGCTTCCACATAGGCTGCATCCCGCGCAAACGGGGTGTTGCCCAGCTCCCAGAACACGGCATGCGGCTGGATCAGCGCGTCGCTGCGCAGGCCGGCGTTGTGCGCGTAGCTGGACCAGGGCCAGTCGGCCGGCCGCTGGACCAGGCCGGCGCGCACGGGGCTGTCGTCCATGAAGACCATGGTGGGCAGCAGCCAGCTGGGCTGCAGCACCGTGCCGCGATAGCGGCCTTCCCACAGCGTGCCGCTGCGGCCGTGACGGTCGTTGAAGTAGCGCACATAGCGCCGGCCCACGGCCTGCATGAACTTGGGCAGGCCATCGCCGGTGCGGGGCGTGGCCAGCAGGTGGAACTGGCTGGGCAGCAGCACGTAGGCATGCACGGCCAGCTCGCAGCTGCGCGCCATCTCGCGCAGCAGCCCCAGCATGGTTTCCCGGTCCTGGGCATCGATGAAGATGTCCCCGCCGTTGTTGCCGAGCTGGATGATGTGGTGCGGCAGATCCGCAAGGGTGAGTCGGGGCAGGCGGGCCATGGTGCGAGTGCGGGGCGTGGATCGGCAATTATGGAGCGCCGCGCCGCGCCGCCCGCCGCCCTACAGGGAAAGCCGCGATGAGGCCCGCAGCAGCTGGCTCACCAGCTGCGTGGCGGCCAGCAGCCGGGGCAGCAGTTGCCCGCGCATCATCTCGGCGCTGTTGCGGTTGGCCTGGCCGCTGATGTTGAGCGCAGCCACGGTGCGCCCGGCCGCGTTCTTCACGGGCGCCGCGATGGAGATCAGGCCTTCGGCCAGTTCCTGGTCCACCAGTGCCCAGCCCTGGGCGCGCACCTCCAGAATGCGCTGGCGCAGGCGGTCATCATCCTGCTCGGTCAGGGCCGTGAACTGCCGGCGCTCGCGCGCATCCAGCAGGGCCTGCAGGGATTCATCGCTCTCGCCGGCCAGCAGCACGCGCCCCATCGAGGTCCAGCAGGCCGGCAGGCGCGAGCCAACGCCGAGGTTGGTGCTCATGATCTTGTGGGTGTGCACGCGCAGCACATAGACGATGTCGCCGCCATCGAGCACGGCGGCCGAGCAGGACTCCTTGACCTCGTCGACCAGGTTTTCCATCACGGGCTCGGCCAGGTTCCAGACCGGGGTGGAGCTGAGGTAGGCAAAGCCCAGTTCCATGATGCGCGGCGTGAGCTGGAACAGCTTGCCGTCGCTCTTCACATAGCCCAGCGTCTGCAGCGTCAGCAGGATGCGCCGGGCCCCGGCACGCGTGAGCCCCGTGCGCGCCGCCACCTCGCTGAGCGTCTGCGCAGGCGCCTCGGCGCTGAACGAGCGGATCACGCCCAGGCCGCGCGCAAAGGACTGCACATAGCTGTCGCCGGGGCGCGGCGTGCCGCTCTCTTCTTCTGCCCCACCTGTGGAAATTACGGAAGCGGCATTTTTTTCCATGGCTCTATAATTCTTTCTGCGAACTTTTGTTCTACATACGAACATTTTAGCGCAGCGCCAGCGGCCTGCATACCGGAGACAAGCAAGTGATCAACAAAATCACCGACACCATCGCCGAGGCGTTGTCGGGCGTCCAGGACGGCTCCACCGTGCTGATCGGGGGCTTCGGCACCTCGGGCAATCCCACCGAACTCATCGACGGCCTGATCGCCCAGGGCGCACGCGAGCTGACCGTGGTCAACAACAACGCGGGCAACGGAGACCAGGGGCTGGCCGCCCTGCTCAAGAGCGGCCAGGTGCGCAAGATCATCTGCAGCTTCCCCCGCCAGGTGGACAGCTGGGTGTTCGACGACCTGTACCGCAGCGGCAAGATCGAGCTGGAACTCGTGCCCCAGGGCAACCTGGCCGAGCGCCTGCGCGCCGCCGGCGCCGGCATCGGCGGCTTCTTCTGCCCCACGGCCTATGGCACGGAGCTGGCCAACGGCAAGGAAACGCGCGAGATCAACGGCAAGCACTATGTGCTGGAGCATCCCATCCACGGCGACGTGGCGCTGGTCAAGGCCGAGAAGGGCGACCGCTGGGGCAACCTGACCTACCGCATGTCGGCCCGCAACTTCGGGCCCGTGATGGCCACGGCGGCCAAGCACACGATTGCCACCGTGCACGAGATCGTGGAGCTGGGCGCGCTGAACCCCGAGGCCGTGGTCACGCCCGGCATCTACGTGAGCCAGATCGTGAAGATCGACCGCGTGGCCACCCAGGCCGGCGGCTTCAAGAAAACCGCATGAGCGCCCCAACCGCCGAAAGCAAGAGCATGAGCAGCTACCAGAAACGCAGCAAGCAAGAGCTGGCCCGGCGCGTGGCCGAAGACATCTTCGACGGCGCCTATGTCAACCTGGGCATCGGCATGCCCACCCAGGTGGCCAACCACATCCCGGCCGGCCGCGAGGTCATCCTGCAAAGCGAGAACGGCATCCTGGGCATGGGCCCGGCGCCCGCCGAAGGCCAGGAGGACTATGACCTGACCAATGCCGGCAAGCAGCCCGTCACCCTGCTGCCGGGCGGCTGCTACTTCCACCATGCCGACAGCTTCGCCATGATGCGCGGCGGCCACCTGGACATCTGCGTGCTGGGCGCCTTCCAGGTCTCGGCCACGGGCGACCTGGCCAACTGGAGCACAGGCGAGGCCGGTGCCATTCCCGCCGTGGGCGGCGCCATGGACCTGGCCGTGGGTGCACGCCAGACCTGGGTGATGATGGACCTGCTGACCAAGACCGGCGAATGCAAGGTCGTCGAGGCCTGCAGCTATCCGCTCACGGGCCTGTCCTGCGTCAAGCGTATCTACACCGACCTGTGCACGCTGGAATGCACGCCCGAGGGCCTGCGCCTGATCGACACCGTGCCCGGCCTCTCGCACGCCGAGCTGCAGTCCATCGTGGGCCTGCCCATCAAGGACGCGACGGCCACGGCCTGATCCCTCAGCTCCCCACCCAGTGGGTGCGCGGCGGCGCACCCCGGCACCTCTTCATTCTTTTCCCAGGAGACACCATGAGCCAGTCCAACCAGGCCTTCATCTGCGACGCCATCCGCACCCCCTTCGGCCGCTACGGCGGCGCCCTGTCCCCGGTGCGTGCCGATGACCTCGGCGCCGTGCCGATCAAGGCGCTGATGGAGCGCAACCCCGGCGTGGACTGGACGGCCGTGGCCGACGTGCTCTACGGCTGCGCCAACCAGGCCGGCGAAGACAACCGCAACGTGGCACGCATGTCCGCCCTGCTGGCCGGCCTGCCCATCGATGTGCCGGGCGCCACCATCAACCGCCTGTGCGGCTCGGGCCTGGACGCCGTGGGCACGGCCGCGCGCGCCATCAAGGCGGGCGAGGCCCGCCTGATGATCGCGGGCGGCGTGGAAAGCATGAGCCGTGCGCCCTTCGTCATGCCCAAGGCAGAAAGCGCCTTCAGCCGCAGCAACGCCGTCTATGACACCACCATCGGCTGGCGCTTCGTCAACAAGCTGATGAAGCAGCAGTACGGCGTGGACTCCATGCCCGAGACGGCAGAGAACGTGGCCGACGACTTCAAGATCGAGCGCGAAGCCCAGGACCGCATGGCCCTGGCCAGCCAGCAAAAGGCCGCCGCCGCCATCGCGGCCGGCTACCTGGCCAAGGAAATCGTGTCCGTGTCCATTGCCCAGAAAAAGGGCGACGCCATCGTGGTGAGCCAGGACGAGCATCCGCGCGCCACCACCATCGAGGCGCTGGCCAAGCTCAAGGGCGTGGTGCGCCCGGATGGCACGGTGACGGCCGGCAATGCCAGCGGCGTGAACGACGGCGCCTGCGCCCTGCTGCTGGCCAACGAGGAAGCCGCCAGGCAATACAACCTGGTGCCGCGCGCCCGCGTGGTCGGCATGGCCGTGGCCGGCGTGGCGCCGCGCATCATGGGCTTCGGCCCCGCGCCCGCCGTGCGCAAGGTGCTGGCCCTGACCGGCCTGACGCTGGAGCAGATGGACGTGATCGAGCTGAACGAAGCCTTTGCCGCGCAGGGCCTGGCCGTGCTGCGCGATCTGGGCATTGCCGACGACGACCGCCGCGTCAACCAATGGGGCGGCGCCATTGCGCTGGGCCATCCGCTGGGCGCCTCCGGCGCGCGCCTGGCCACCACCGCCGTGAACCAGCTGCACACGCTGGGCGGCCGCTACGCGCTGTGCACCATGTGCATCGGCGTGGGCCAGGGCATTGCCGTGATCCTGGAAAAGGTCTGAGACAGCGATGAGCACCGTGGATAACAAGACACCCGTCACCGTGGTCAGCGGCGCCAGCAACGGCATCGGCCGCGCCATCGCCGAGGCCCTGCTGGCCCAGGGCCGCGCCGTGGTCAACCTCGACTATGTGCTGCCCGACTGGAGCCATCCGCTGCTGGTGAGCTACCAGGCCGACCTGACCAGCGAGCAGGCCACGGCCGAGGCGGCGGCACGCATTGCCGCCGCGCACAACGTGGTGGCCCTGGTCAACAACGCGGGCGCCACGCGCCCCGGCACCATCGACAACGCCAGCACCCAGCATCTCGACGACGTGGTGGGACTGCACCTGCGCGCGCCCATGCTGCTGGTCCAGGCCTTCCTGCCCACACTGCGTGCCTGCGGCGAGGGGCGCATCGTGAACATGTCCTCGCGCGCCGCGCTGGGCAAGCCCGACCGCATCGTCTACTCGGCGACCAAGGCGGGCCTGATCGGCCTGACGCGCACCCTGGCCATGGAACTGGGCCGCGACCGCATCACGGTCAACGCCCTGGGCCCCGGCCCTATCGCCACCGAGCTGTTCACCAAGAGCAACCCCGAGGGCGCGCCGCAGACCCAGCGCATCCTCAACAGCATTGCCGTGGGCCGCATGGGCACACCGGAGGACGTGGCCCGCGCCGCGCTGTTCTTCCTGTCGCCCGACAACGGCTTCATCACCGGCCAGGTGCTCTACATCTGCGGCGGCACCACGCTGGGCGTGGCGCCCGTCTGACCGAACGTCGGACCGACCGTCTGACCGAACGCCTTCCCAGGCACAACCCCCTTCAAGAAGAACCACTGGAAGCGCCCGCCTGCACAGGCGGGCGCCACACAGGGCCCTGCCCTGGCCCAGCCCGACCTTGCCGGGCCCGGCCATCCACCTTATTGCCGAATCAGGAGACCTCTCGATGTCCGATCAAACCACCCACTTCACCCGCCGCCGTGGCCTGCAGGCGCTGGCCGCCGCATCCCTGACCGCGCTCGGCGCCCTGTCCGGCACCGCCGCCCTGGCCCAGGACGGCTTCCCCAGCAAGCCCATCACCATCCTCGTGCCCTTCGCCGCTGGCGGCACCACCGACATCCTGGCGCGCATCGTCGCCCAGGCGCTGCAGCAGGAACTGGGCCAGACCGTGATCGTGGACAACAAGCCCGGCGCTGGCGGCAACATCGGCGCCGTGGCCGCCGCACGTGCACCGGCCGACGGCTACACGCTGTTCATGGGCACCGTGGGCACGCATGCCATCAATGCCGCGCTCTACGCCAAGCCCGGCTTCGACCCCATCAAGGACTTCTCGCCCCTGACGCGCGTGGCCAACGTGCCCAACCTGCTGGTGGCCCACCCCAGCCAGCCGTTCAAGACCGTCAAGGAAATGATCGCCTACGCGCGCGCCAATCCCGGCAAGCTGAACTACGGCTCCTCGGGCAGCGGCAGCTCCATCCACCTGTCGGGCGAGCTGTTCCGCTCCATGACGGGCCTGGACATGGTGCACGTGCCCTACAAGGGCAGCGCCCCGGCCATCACCGACCTGCTGGGCAACCAGATCGCCATCATGTTCGACAACATGCCCTCGGCCATCCAGCATGTGCGCTCGGGCAAGCTGCGTCCCATCGCCGTGACCACGGCCAAGCGCTCGCCCGAACTGCCCGACGTGCCCACCGTGGCCGAAGCCGGCGTGCCCGGCTACGAGGCCACTTCGTGGTTCGGCCTCTGGACCCAGGCCAAGACACCCGCCGCCGTGCAGCAGCGCCTGTACACGGCCATTGCCAAGGTGCTCAAGGACCCGGCCGTGGTCAAGAAGATCAACGACCAGGGCGGTGATGTCGTGATCGACACGCCGGCCGAATTCCTCGCCTACATCAAGGCCGAATCGACGAAGTGGAGCAAGGTCGTAAAAGACTCTGGAGCGCAGGTGTAACTGGCCTCCCCCTGAGCCGCTGCGCGGCTTCCCCCTGAAGGGGGGACGGCGCCATCGCCGCGAGGCGGCTCTTGCTCGGCGCCCCTGGTGTTAGGCTGCGCCGGTTTCCAGCGCCATGCGTTTGAGCATTGAAATGGGGAATAAAAAAGAGCTGCCTCCGGGCAGCTCTTTGCATTGGGGTGTCAGGTGCTCAATCCAGCAAGTCGGAGTAGTCGCCCTTGTCATAGCCTTCGATGGCCTTCCAGGGCTGGGCCAGCGGTGCGGGCAGCTTGCTGGCGGTGACCACGATGCGCTCGGTGCCGTGGGAGTCGCTGCGCTCCACGCGGCGGGCGAACTGGTTGGCCACGTCCCAGTCGATGACGGTGGTCTGCTCGCCTGCCGTGCCGCGGTAGCGCTGCACGCCGTTGTGCGGCTTGCCCACGCGCTCCATGCCCTGCAGCGCGGTGGGAGGCACGATCCAGTACACGTTGTCGAAGGAGCCGCCGTAGCCGACGTTGCCGTGGTGGGCCAGGTCCACGCTGATGACGCGGCGCAGCTTGGCCAGGATGACTTCCACGCCCACCTTGCCGTCATCGGCGCGGCGGATGGACAGGGGTGCGGCGCGGGCTTCGTCATGGGCGTGGCCGGCGTGCGGGCCATGGGCGTGGTCATGGCCGTGGTCCTGGCTCTGGCGCAGGGCGGCGGGCATTTCGCGCTCTATCCACAGCAGGGCCTTGCGGCGGTAGACGCGGTTGGTATAGACGCTGCTGCGCTGCACGCCGTCGCTGCCCACGCTCATGGCTTCGTAGGTGATGCGCAGGTCGGCTTCGGGCGTGGCCTGTACGGCGGCCGTGGTGCGCGCCACGGAATCAGCGGGGACTGCGGCCGTGGGTACGGGTGCCGCCGCCTTGGCCGGCTCGGCGGCCCATGCTGCGGAGACGGAACAGGCCAGCAGCGCGGCCGCGTAGATGTGGCGCGCCGCGCGCGGCGCCGGAAGGGAAAGCGTCATGGAATCCAGCCAATGCGAAAAAACCGGGGCCGGGCACACGCATGTGCCACGGCTCCGGCCAGGGGTTGGCAAGCAGCCAACGAAGGAAGAAACAATTACAGGCCAGCGGCTTCGCGGACCTTGGAGAACACCTTGGTGTTGTCCATCGTGCCCTTGAAGATCTTGGCGCCCGCGCCGCCGGCGAACAGCATCACGTCGCCGCCGCCATGGGTCTCGGAGCCCGGCGTGCCCAGGTTCAGGCCGACTTCCTGCAGGTAGTTGTCGTCCGTGGTGTCCACGGCCGTCACGTCGTCGCGCGAGGCGCCGCGCGTGGGAGCGATCCAGGGCTTGTTGCCATCTTCGGCATTGACCTGGCTGGAGGCCGTGGCGTTGGGACGTCCGCCGTTGCCGAAGGCCAGCGTGGTGTAGGGCTTGCCGTCCTGGGCCTTGGCCATCTGGCCGGTCTGGTAGTCCTGCACCTTGCCCAGGATGGGATTGCCGATCTTGGAGTAGCCGTTGAACACCATGTTGTGGTCGTGATCGGCCGTGACCACGATCAGCGTGTTCTTCAGGCCCGGGTCCTTCTTTTCCATGTAGGCCATGGCGGTCTCGATGGCGCGGTCGAAGGCCAGCGTGTCTTCCAGCGCGCGCTTGGCATTGGTGCCGTGCAGTGCGTGGTCGATGCGGCCGCCTTCCACCATCAGGAAGAAGCCCTTGTCATTGCGGCTGAGCACGTCCAGCGCCTTGCCGGTCATGTCGGCCAGGCTGGGCTCGTCCAGCTTTTGCTTGACGCGGTCCAGCTCGTAGGCCATTTCGCTTTGCGTGAACAGGCCCAGCAGCTTGGGGGCCTTGGTCGCGTCCAGGGCCGACAGCTCGCTGCCCTTGGCGACATAGGCGTAGCCCTTGGCCTTCATCATGTCCACGAGGTTGGCCGTGTCCGTGCGCTTGCTGCTGGGGTTGACCGACTTGGGCAGGTAGTTGCGCTGGCCGCCGCCCATGAGCACGTCGATGCCGTCGCCCAGCTTGGCGTTGTAGTTGGCATGGCCGGGCACGGACTGCTCGGCAATGCTGTTGTAGCCATTGCGGTTGCAGATGTGGGCGTAGGTGGCCGCAGGCGTCGCATGGCCCACGCGCGTGGTGGAGATGGCTCCCACGGCGCGGCCCTTGGCCTTGGACAGTTCCAGCAGGGTCTGCGCGGGCTGGCCGTTGCCGGCCGGGCAGGTGGTGTCCTCGCCGTTGATGTACTGCTGGCCGTTGGCCGCATAGGCCAGGGTCTCGGCCGACATGGAGATGACTTCGTTGTTCATCTTCACGCCGGTCATGTAGGCCGCCATCGAAGGCGCGCTGTCCGTGGTCTGGCCATCGCGCGAGAAGGTCTTGACGCGGCTGGCGTAAGGCAGGGACTGCATGGTCAGCGTGGCGCGCTCGCTGCTGGTCAGTGCCGTGGGATTGGCAGCCAGCTGCTTCTCACCCTTGTAGATGCGCGCGGCGGTCACGGTGACCGGACCCATGCCGTCGCCGAGGAAGAAGATGACGTTCTTGGCCTCGCCAGCCGCATGGGCGGCGGGTGCCAGCAGCGCCAGCGCGCCGGCCGCAGCCAGGGCGAGGGAGGTCTTTTGGAGGATCGGATGCATGTGGAATTCCTTGAGTGCCTTGAATGCAGCGTGCGGCATCACAAGCCGATGCTCTTCTTGATCAGGTTGAACACGGCCGTGTTGTCGATCACGCCCGAGAACGTATCGGCACCCATGCCTTGCGCGCCCAGGAACACGTCGCCGCCGCCGTGGGTTTCGGAGGCCAGGGGCACCACGGCCTCCTGCAGGTAGTCGGGGCTCTCCAGCGAGGCCGCGTCGATGGGACCCCGCGTGGCCAGGCGCTTGGGACCGTTGCCGAAGCCCAGGATGGTGTAGGGATTGCCATCCACATCGGTGGAGGCCTTGCCGTCCACGTAGTTCTTGACCAGGCCCAGCACGCCGGGCTTGCCGGCCTCGGTCTTGCCGGTGCGCGCGGCATAGCCGTTCAGGTGCAGCGTGTGGTCATGGTCGGCGGTGACGACGATCAGCGTGTTCTTCAGGCCCGGATCGAGCTTGGCCATCTTGTCCAGCGCGGTCTGAATGGCGTTGTCGAAGGCCACCGTGTCCTGCAGCGCACGGCGCGCGTTGGTGGCGTGCAGCGCATGGTCGATGCGGCCGCCTTCCACCATCAGGAAAAAGCCCTTCTTCTTAGCCGACAGTGCGTCGATGGCCTTGCCGGTCATCTCGGCCAGGCTCGGTTCCTTGGTCGCATCGCGGTCCAGGTCATAGGCCATGTGGTCCTTGGTGAACAGGCCGGCAATCTTGCTGCCATCCACGGGCAGCTTGTCGAACTCGCTCTTGTTGGCGGCGTAGCTGTACTTCTGCGTCTTGAACTCGGCGATCAGGTTGCGGCTGTCGTTGCGGCGGCCGCCGTCGGCCTTGGGCGTGAAGTAGTAGGAGCCGCCACCCAGGATCACGTCCACGCCGTCACCGAGCTTGCTGTTGTAGCCGGAGCCTCCGGGCACCAGGGCCGCGGCGATGGTGTTCTCCGCATCGCGGTGGCAGACGTGCGAGTAGGTGGTTGCCGGCGTGGCATGCGTGATGCGCGCGGTGGAGACCACGCCCGTGCCGTAGCCGGCGGACTTCATCTGCTCGAGCAGCGTGGGAACGGCCTGGCCGTTGCCGCTGGGGCAGGTGCTGTCGTAGTTGGTGTGATAGGCCTTGCCCGCAGCGTCCGTGGCCTTGGTGTCGGGCGTCATGGAGATGACTTCGTTGTTCATCTTCACGCCGGTCATGTAGGCGGCCATCGAGGGCGCGCTGTCCGTCACCTGGGCGTCGTTCGAGAAGGTGTGGACGAAGGCCGTCTCGGGCAGCTTGTCCATGGTCAGCTCACCGTCTTCACCCACGCTGTAGATGCGTGCGGCGGTCATGGTGGTGATGCCCATGCCATCGCCCAGGAAGAACAGCACGTTCTTGGTCGGAGCGGCTGCGGACGAACCGTCGCTGCCGCCACAGGCGCTCAACAGCAGCGAGGCACCAGCCAGCGCGCTGCACAACATCTTCAATTTCATGCGGATATCCCTCTGTAGGCAGGGGACCCCGCAGCACGGCCGCGCCCTCCCCCTGTTGATTGACCCGTGCACTGTAGGAGCGGCCTGTGACGAGCCCGTGACAGCAAGGCAGGAGCGGCAGGCGTATCGTTGCGGGGATGCACGGCCAGCCGGGGAGTACCCGGCCACCCCCGCGACTGAACAAGGAACCCCATGGACCAGAAAGCCCAAGCCCCGATCGCCTCGCACGCCACGGATGCGCCGCCCAAGCCGGTGCTCGACTACCCGTTCGAGGCGCCACCGCAGCGCGGACAGACGCTGGAGGTCGCACCCGGCGTGCTCTGGATACGCATGCCCCTGCCCTATGCGCTGGATCACATCAATCTCTGGGCCATCGATGACGGCCAGGGCTGGGCCATCGTCGATACCGGCGCGCGCACCGACGAAGGCGTGGCCACCTGGCGCGCGCTGTTCTCCCAATCCACCGACGGCCGCTCGCTGACGCGCGTGCTGGTCACCCACATGCACCCCGACCATGTGGGCCTGGCCGGCTGGCTGACGCGCAAGTTCCATGTGCCGCTGTACATGACGCGCCTGGAGTACCTCAACTGCCGCGTCGTGGTCTCGGACTGCAGCCGCGAGGCGCCACCCGACGCCATCGCCTTCTACCGCCGCGCAGGCTGGAGTGACAGCGCGCTGGAGTCCTACCGCGCCCGCTTCGGCAACTTCGGCAAGCACATCCACGCCCTGCCCGACAGCTACCGCCGCCTGCACGACGGCGAGGAACTGCGCATAGGAAAGCACCTGTGGCGCGTGGTGGTCGGCAGCGGCCACTCGCCCGAGCACGCCAGCCTCTACTGTCCCGATCTCAAGCTGCTGATCTCGGGCGACCAGGTGCTGCCGCGCATCTCGTCCAACGTCTCGGTCCATGCCATGGAGCCAGACGCCAACCCCATGGCCGACTGGATGGATTCTCTGGAAAAGGTCAGGCGCGAAGTGCCCGACGATGTGCTCGTCCTGCCCGCGCATGGCGATTGCTTTCGCGGCCTGCATGCGCGCATCGATTCGCTGGCCGCAGGCCAGGAACGCGCCAACGCCCGCTTGCTGGCCGCACTGGCCGAACCGCGTCGCGCCGTCGATGTCTTCGGCGCCCTGTTCTCACGCCCCATCAGCGAATCCAGCCCAGCCCTGCTGGGCATGGCCACGGGCGAAAGCCTGGCCTGCCTCAACCACCTGATGCATGCAGGGCAGGTGGAGCGCAGCATCGATGCCGATGGCATCGCCTGGTACCACGCCGTGGCGGGGGCCTGAGACTGCTGCAGGCAGCCGGCTCAGGCCGCCTGCAGCAGCGGATAGCGTTGTGCCATCGCATCCTGCAGGCCGAACTCCGCCAGGATGGCGCGCATGCGCTCGACCGCACTGCGCTTTTTCTGCCCCGTGTAACGCGCAATGATCAGCTCGTTCTTCATGCTGTGCTCCCAGCCCACCAGTTCGGTCACGGTGACCTGGTAGCCGCAGGCTTCCAGGTACAGGCAGCGCAGCACGTTGGTGAGCTGGCTGCCCATTTCGCGCGTGTGTATGGGATGGCGCCACAGTTCTGCCAGCGGCGTGCGCGTCAGGCTCAGCGCCTTGGTCTGGCGCAGGCAGGCAGCGACCTCGGCCTGGCAGCAGGGCACCAGCACCATGGCCTTGGCTTTCTTCTCCAGGCCGAAGGCGATGGCGTCGTCGGTGGCGGTGTCGCAGGCATGCAGGGCCGTGACCACGTCGAATTGCGCAGGCATGAAGTCGGCATGCGTGGATTCGGCCACCGACATGTTGAGGAAGCCCATGCGGTCGAAGCCCAGCTCGGCGGCCAGCTTCTGCGAAGCCTCCACCAGCGGCGCGCGCGTTTCTATGCCGTAGATGTGGCCGCGCCCCAGCGGCTTGAAATACAGGTCGTAGAGGATGAAGCCCAGGTAGGACTTGCCGGCGCCGTGGTCGGCCAGGGTGACCGCATGGTCGTCGGCCGACAGTTCTTCGAGGATGGGGGCGATGAACTGGTACAGGTGGTAGACCTGCTTGAGCTTGCGCCGCGAGTCCTGGTTGATCTTGCCTTCGCGCGTGAGGATGTGCAGCGCCTTGAGCAGTTCGATGGACTGGCCGGGCTTGAGGCCCAGCTGCTCGGTCACATCCTGCTCGGGTTTCGCGGCAGGCTTGCCTTGGCGCGCCTTCATTCGGCTGCACCCGGCTTGGCTGCATGCGCCACGGGGCAGCGCGCGCCCACGCCCATGTCCAGCCAACCTTCGATGCCGATCTTCTCCAGCGTCTCCATGTTGCGCTCGTAGATGGACTCCGCCTCGGGGAATGCTTCGACCGCCTTGTCTATGCTGTCCTCGCGCAGCAGGTGCAGCGTGGGATAGGGCGAGCGGTTGGTGCAGTTGGTGACGTCGTCGGCTTCGGTGCCCTCGAACTGGAACTGCGGATGGAACGAGGCCACCTGCAGGATGCCTCCCAGGTCCAGTTCCTCGACCATGGCGTCGGCCACTTCGAGGAAGTCGTTGAAGTCCAGGAACTCCTGCAGCGCATGGGGCAGGATCAGCAGCGTGGTGTCGCGCTTCTCAGGCGAGGCCTCGGCCAGCGCCTCCAGCTCGCGGTGCAGGTCCGCCGCCACGCCCTCGGCGTCGGTGGCCTGGCTGACCGTGTAGTGGATCTGGCCCTTGATGTGCACGCCCTTGGCGAAGGGGCACAGGTTCAGGCCGATCACGGCCTTTTCGAGCCAGTGCACCGTATCCTCGATCACGGTGACAGGCGGAAACTCGGCCGCGCGAATCTCGTGGTTGGTATCGGTCATGGCTGTGCCCTTCAAAAATGCGAACGGGGGCACTGCGCCCCCAGACATTGCGAAACCGTCCAGGAACCCTTCCCTGCCCTGTCACGCAGGGTCCGCATTCTAGCCGCGCCGCCCGGGCGATGCCGGTGCTCGGATTTCTCAGCCCAGCAGGCGCAGGCCTGTCAGCAGCTCATGTTCCCGGGCCGCGTAGCGATCCGTCATCCCGGCGATGAAGTCGGCCACCACCCGCGCACGCGCCGATACGTCCTCGGCCAGCATGGCCCGCTGCACAAAGCGCGGCTTCATGCGATCGGGCTCCACCATGTAGGCCGCAAACAGCTCGGCCACCACCTGCTGCGCGCCGTCCATGGTCTTCATCACCTGTTCATGGCGATAGAGATTGCGGAACAGGAACTGCTTGAGCTGCAGCGACTGCTGCCTCATGGTATCGCTGAAGCCCACCAGGGGGCCAGCCTGTGCGCGCACCTCATCGACCGAACAGGGTCGTGCCTGTGCAATGCGTTGCTGCGTGGCGGCGATCACGTCATAGACCTGGTCGCTGAGCATGCGGCGGATGCTTTCGTACAGCAGGCGCCGCTCGGCCAAAGGCATGCCCAGCTGGGGGTGCTCGGCCAGCGTTGCATCGTGATAGCGCGCGAACAAGGGAACGGCCTCGCGCAGCTGGGCCATGGTGATCAGGCCGGAGCGCACGCCATCGTCCACGTCATGGGCGTTGTAGGCAATGGCATCGGCCAGATTGCACAGCTGGGCCTCCAGCGAAGGCTGCCGGCCCAGCAAAAAGCGCTGGGCCACGCCACCGGGCTCCCGCGCTTCCAGGTGCTCGGCATTGGTGCGCGAACAGTGCTTGAGAATGCCCTCGCGCGTCTCGAAGCTCAGGTTGAGCCCGTCAAAGGCCGGATAGCGCTCCTCCAGCCGGTCCACCACGCGCAGGCTTTGCAGGTTGTGCTCAAAGCCGCCGTGCGGCTGCATGCAGGCATTGAGCGCGTCCTGGCCCGCATGGCCGAAGGGGGTGTGGCCCAGGTCGTGGGCCAGGCAGATGGCTTCGACCAGATCCTCGTCGAGCTGCAGGGACCGCGCGACCGAGCGGCCCAGTTGGGCCACCTCCAGCGAATGCGTCAGCCGTGTGCGGAACAGATCGCCTTCATGGTTGACGAAGACCTGGGTCTTGTAGACCAGCCGCCGGAAGGCCGAGGAATGGACGATGCGGTCCCGGTCGCGCTGGAAGTCGCTGCGCGTGGGCGCAGGCGCCTCCGGGAAACGCCGCCCCCGGCTGAACGCCGGGTTGCAGGCATAAGGGGCCAGGGCCTGTTTCTGCATTCGATCGCCTCATCATGCTGACGAGGCCACTCTAGCAGTTCCTGCTTGCCCCCTGCGCTGCGGATCAGGCGCAGCAGGCGTTGATGACCTCGCGCACCAGTGCGTCAGGGGCCGAACGCATGATGGCCTTGCCGGGGCCGTCGATGAGCACGAAGCGGATCTCGCCCGCCTCGGACTTCTTGTCCACGCGCATCAGTTCTAGATAGCGGCCAGCGTTGTCACGCGCATCCAGCACGGCGCCGCGCACCGGCAGGCCCGCACGTTCGATCAGCACGCGCAGCCTTTGCACAAAGGCGGCATCCACCAGGCCAAGGCGCTGCGACAGCTCGGCCGCCATGACCATGCCGGCGCCCACGCCTTCGCCGTGCAGCCAGTTGCCATAGCCCATGCCGGCCTCGATCGCGTGCCCGAAGGTGTGGCCAAAATTGAGAATGGCGCGCAATCCAGCCTCTTTCTCGTCCTGCCCCACGACCCAGGCCTTGATCTCCACGCTGCGCTTGATCGCGTGCGCCAGCGCACTGCGGTCGCGGGCGAGCAAGGCATCCATGTTCTCTTCCAGCCAGGCCAGGAAGTCCATGTCGGCGATCGGCCCGTACTTGATGACCTCGGCCAGGCCGGCGCTCAGCTCGCGCACGGGCAGCGTGTCCAGCGAAGCCAGGTCGCAAACCACCAGCTGCGGCTGGTAGAAGGCGCCGATCATGTTCTTGCCCAGCGGATGGTTGATGGCGGTCTTGCCGCCCACCGACGAATCCACCTGCGACAGCAGCGTGGTGGGCACCTGCACGAACGGCACGCCACGCATGTAGCTGGCGGCGGCAAAGCCGGTCATGTCGCCAATGACGCCACCGCCCAGCGCGAACAGCACGGTCTTGCGGTCGCAGCCGCCGGACAGCAGGTCGTCAAAGATCAGGTTCAGCGTCTGCCAGTCCTTGTGGGCCTCGCCATCGGGCAGCACCACGGTACGCACGCTGCGGTAGCGTTGTTCCAGCACGCGACGCAGTGCGGGCTCGTAGAGCGGCGCGACCACATCATTGCTGACGATCACGGCCTGGGCCGCAGAAGGCAGGGCGGCATAGGTCGCGGCCTGGTCCAGCAGGCCGGTGCCGATGGTGATCGGATAGGAACGGTCACCCAGGTCGATGGTCACGACCTGGGCGGCAGGCAAGGAGGAAGCGGTGGGCAAGATGGTGTCGCTCCAAGGCAGAAAGAGTGAAAGGAATTGCGCGACACGGCAGCGCGCCCGGCAACCGCCGATCTTAAAGAAAAAGGCCCCGGCAAGTGCCGAGGCCTTTGGTGTTCCACCTGACTGTGCTCAGGCCAGTTCCGCCTGCATGCGGATGCGCTGGGCGGCCTGCGCCACAGACAGACCCGATGTCTGGATCACGAAGTGAGCCGTCTCCAGATAAAGCGGCTCGCGTTGCAGCAGCAGCTCCCGCAGGCGCAGTGCCGGATCTTCCACCTGCAGCAAGGGCCGCGTCACATCGTTGCGCAGCCGCGCGGCGATGGCCTCTGGCGTGCAATCCAGATAGAAGACCTGGGTGCGCGCATGCAGATGGCGTCGGTTTTGCTCGCGCAGCACCACACCGCCGCCCGTGGACAGCAGCAGGCTGGATGTGGAGGCCGACAGCTCATCAATGACCTGCGACTCCATGTCTCGAAAAGCCTGCTCGCCCTCGCGCTCGAAAAACTCCCGGATGCTGCAGCCTATGCGCTGCTCGACCACATGATCCGCATCCACAAAACGCATCGACCACAGGCGCGCCAGCTGGCGCCCTATGGTCGATTTGCCGGAGCCGGGCAGGCCGATCAGGGCCACCCGGGTTACCAAGCCTGATACATCCATTTGCTGTTACCGCACGGGCCATGGGAAATCAAAATTATCTCCCATGGCCGCGAACGGCATCGCCTTTACGGCGTCGTGGTTGCCGGCTTGGCCACCGTGATGGTCACGTTCCTCGTGATCACCGTGTTGTCGGCATCCGTGACGCGCACGATCATGTTGAAGGCGCCATCCGCCGTCGGAGTACCCGACAAGATGCCGTCGCTGGACAACGCCAGCCCTTCGGGAGTGCCACCCAGACTCACCCACGTGTAGGGAGCGGTACCACCGGTTGCCGACAGTGCGTACGCCAGGGCCACACCACGGACGCCAGAGATGGTCGGTGCAGTGAAGGCCAGAGGTGCCTTGGCCGCAATGGTCACGGTCACGGTCTTGTCGACCACGGTGCCCTGTGCGTCCTGCACACGTACCAGCATGTTGAAGGTTCCGACCACAGTCGGCGTACCGGAAAGCACGCCGTCGCTGCTCAGGCGCATACCGTCTGGAACACCGCCCAGTGTCGACCAGCGGTAAGGAGGAATGCCGCCTGTTGCTGCAAAGCCGTACACCAGAGGCTGGTCCTTGACACCCGTGATGCTCAAGCCATCAGGCAGGGCCAGAGGCGTCTTGGCGATCTCATGGTAGACACCCACAACGGTATAGGCCCTGATGGGATCCTGAATGCCATTGCTGACATCATTGTCCCGGCGGTCCACGGTCGTTTCCAGCACGATGGCGCCGCTATCGGGGCCACTGGAAAGCGACAGCTGTGCAATGCCATTGAGCGAATTGACTTGCAACGAAGAGCCAGCCTTGGATCCAGAGATCAAGCGCGCACCTTCATAAGCCGAGCTGGGCAAAATCCGAACCTGCACATTGGGACTGGTGCCAGTGACCGGCTGATTGCGGTCGTCGACCACCTTCACTTCCAGTGCGACGTTGTTTCGCAGATTGGAGAGGTTGTCGCGGGAGCCCAGATAGCCAGGCGTCTGGGTCACGGCCAGCGTGCTGGCGGGAATCCCCTGCGCTGCACCGCCGACATTGACACTGGCAACAGCGCTCACCTGACGCTTATCGCGAGGATCGGTTACCGTGCAAGTCACACTCGCCACACCAGCTTTGTCGATTGCGTGCAAATGGAAAGTGGCACTGCCAGAATTGGAGCCCAACACAATGGAACGGCTGGCCGATATATTTCCTTTATCGTCCTTTTTATCCGTTCCATCCAGATAATACAGGACTGCCGAATCAAGGCCTGCAGTCATCGCACATTGAAAAATACCGTCTCCACCAGGAATAGGCATGCTCCCTTGTCGAGCCTCAACATACATCGTTGTTGTATATGCCGCATTCGCACCAATGTCAGGGCCCGTATTTCCCAGATTCACCGGAAGCTGCGTTTTATCCGCACGCAACGAAATGGTGTAAGGCTGACTTGTCTCTCCAGCACTCCCACCACCACCACCACACCCGACTAGACCGAGTGCCAGCATGGCACCGAATATGATTTTTTGCATGATTACCTACCTTCCACTATTATTCAACGATTATTTCTAATGTCAGACACCATCTTCGGCGTAATGAAAACCAACATTTCCCTCTTAGATGACGCTTTGCTGCGACTCTTGAAAAGATTACCCAGCACAGGCACATCACCAAGCAATGGAATCTTGTTTTCCTGATTAGTTTCTTCCAACTCAAAAATACCGCCAATCACCACCGTGCCACCGTTTTGCACCAAAATTTGCGTTTTGATATGCTTGGTGTCAATAGCCACACCCTGGGTCGTGGTTTCACCACGAGAATCCTTGTTGATATCCAAATCCAGAATAATATCACCTTCAGGGGTGATTTGCGGCGTCACTTCTAGCTTCAATACAGCCTTTTTGAAAGCTATAGTGGTTGCGCCGTTTGGCGCCGTGACTGAATACGGATATTCGGTACCTTGCTCGATGAGCGCCTTGGTCTGATCGGCCGTCATGAGACGAGGGCTTGAAATTATCTTGCCTTGACCATCCGCTTCCATTGCCGAGAGTTCCAACGTAAGAAAACGATTGGCTGCCGCATTGAAAATGGACATAGCAAACGTACCAGATCCCGAAACACCCGAAACGGATGCAGGAAGATTCACAAAGCTACCAGAAGTATTAACAGTACCTCCTGCACCTGCAGCGGCATTCGCGTTATCAAATCCTGTGCCAAAGGCAACGCGATTGTCACCGCCAATACTGTAGCCGCCATCGCCGCCGCGCTGGGCGCGCAAGTCCCCGCCGCCGAGTCGAACACCGAGTGCACGCCCAAACGTGTCACGGGCTTCCACAATACGCGCTTCGATGAGCACTTGACGCACTGGCACATCCAACGTCGCCAGTAATGACTTCATCGCCTCGAGCTTGGAAGGGGTGTCAGTCACAAATAGTTGATTGGTCCGGGGCTCTGAGATTGCAGATCCACGTTCAGACAGAAATCTCGTGGAAGTTCCACTGACCCCGCCACCACTGGTGTTGGTTGTGATTTGCAACAAAATATCGGCCGCTTTCGCGTAGTTCAGCTGAAAGCCCTGAGTCCGCAGTGGCTCCAGTTTCTGAATTTCCATTGCGGCTTCATAGTCGCGCTTGGTACGTGCATCAATCTCATCCTTGGGTGCAATCCAAAGCACCGAGCCGGACTTGCGCATGCCCAGGCCCTTGGCGTCCATAATGATCTGCAGCGCCTGATCCCAGGGAACATCCTTGAGACGCAGGGTCAATGCCCCAGAAACCGTGTCCGATGTCACGATATTGAAGTTCGTGAAGTCGGCGATCACCTGCAGCAGCGACCGCACTTCGATGTTCTGGAAATTCAGGGATAGCTTTTCACCGCTGTAGCCGGGTCCCTGCGTGAGCTTGCTCACATCCACCTTTTTCTGGCGGACCTCGATCACAAACTGGCTGTCGCTTTGGTAGGCGCTGTGCTCCCAGTCGCCGACGGGAGCGATGCGCATGCGCACCGACTCACCCTGCTGCACCGAAGAGATTGTCTGCACCGGCGTTCCGAAATCCCCAACATCCAGCTTGCGCCGCAGCCCTTCAGGCAAAGAAGAACGCAGGAAATCGACTACCAGTTCCTTGCCTTCGCGGCGTAGATCCACGCCGACCTGGCTATTGCTCAGACCCACGACGATACGGCCCGAGCCGTCACTACCGCGGCGGAAATCAACATCCCGAATGGGCTGGACATCACTGCCAACAGCTGTCTTGGCTTCAAACACGCCCTGCTGGGTAGAAGGCTTTACTGTGGCAGACGTCGCCACCGGATCCAACAGGATCAGCAGCGCCTTGCCTTGGCGTTCAGTGCGGTAGGACGTAGCAGACTTCAGATTCAGCACCAGACGGGAGCGGCCCGATGCCTCCACGATATTGATGGAGCGCAGGTTGCCCTGGTTGAGCTCGACCATCGATTTACCCGTGGCATTGGTTGCACCAGGGAAATCCAGTGCGATTCGTGCAGGCGACTGGATTGCAAATCCGGTCGGGTCCGCAGCCAGCGCTTCGGAAAGCTCGATGCGCACCACCTCAGTGCCTCCTTGAATCGAGCCGGAGACCGACTCTATCGCGGACTGCGCCCATGCCAAGGAGCCCAGCAGCCAACCGCCTACGGCGATTCCCCAGCGAGCCTTGTGCAATATGCTTCGATGTGTGCCCATCATTTTCTTCCCTCCTGCAACTCCAGTGTGCTATTTCTCTCTATCCAGTCGCCGCTGCCGTCCTGGACGATTTCCCGCAACTGGATGGACGTCTCGGTGATCCGGGTAACCTTGCCGTAGTTCTGCCCCAGGTAATTTCCTGCCCGAACCTGGTACAGCAAAGCCCCCACCCTGACAAGCGCTGTAGGCACGCCTTTTTTGTCCAGACTGCCGACCATGGTCATCGCATCCAAAGGCTCGGCCTCCAGCGGTTCCTTGCGGCGATTGAGTTCGGAAGCAATCAGGGTGGTATTGGCGCTAGTCTGTGCAGACTCCCTGCGCAGCACCTGCATCAGCTTCATGGGATTGAAAGGATCCATGCCATCAGAACCAAGATAGGCCTGGGGTGTGAAGGTCTTGGGCTCTTCCAAAGGCTTGATACGAGGCTTGGCATTGGCTCTTTCCTGGGCCATCCAGCTCTGCAGCTCCTCCTGATCAGAAGAAGAGCAGCCTGAGACGGCCAAGCAGGCTGCCAGCGTGAGCCAGCCGCTGAAACGCATGTGTCTCATTATTTCTTGCCCTTCCCTGCAGCCGCGCGTTGCGCCTGCACCTCGTCGGCATCCAGGTAGCGGAAGGTCCGTGCCGTCGCCTCCATGCTCAAGACTTCGCTGCCTTCCTTGCCCACGGGGACGATCGAGAGATTGTTCAAGGTCACGATGCGTGACAGGTAGGCCACATCGGACGCAAAGGATCCAATGTCATGGAAGCGGCCCGTGACCTTCAACGCAATGGGCAACTCGGCGTAGTACTCCTTGACCACCATCGCACCAGGCCGGAAGGTTTCAAACTGCAGGCTGCGGCCCAGCCCTGCTTGATTGATATCCGAGAGCAGCGCCGCCATTTCCGCCTTGCTGGGCAATTGCTTTTCCAGTTGCGTCACATACTGCTGGACCTGTTCACGCTGCTTCTTCAGGCCATCCAGGCTGACGGCCTTGGACAGCTTCTGGCTGAAGTCCTGGCGCAGCGTGACTTCGGTATTGCGCTCCTGCTCCAAGGTGTCTTCGTAGTCCTTGATCAGCACATACCAGAGCACGGCGGCCACAGCCAGCGCGATGGCCACACACAAAAGCGCCCGCGGCAACACAGGCCACCGCGACGGGTCATTGGGATCCAGACCACGGAACTGGCGCTGGATGTTCTCCTGCAGTGCGGAGAAGTCGATGTCTTTCTTTTTCTTCTTGGCCATCACTGGGGCTTTCCTGGGTTGGCCGGCGTCGAAAGGCTCTTTTCCGCCACACTGGCGCGCGTCAGTTGAAAGCGCAGATTGAACGCAGCAGCGCGGCGCTGGTCCTTGGGCGTGACATTGACCGTCCTGGCCACGATCTCCACCAGATCCGGCTTGGAGATCCAGGGCGTTCCTTCGGACAGATTGCGCAGCATTTCGGAAACCCGCTCATTGGACTGCGCCGTACCCTGCATGGTCACAGACAGACCTTCCTGCCTGATGCTGGTGATGTAGACGCCATCGGGCAACTGCGCCACCAGCTCGTTGAGCATGTGCACCGGAAGATTGCGGTCGGACTGCAGATCTTCCACGGCCTTCTGACGTGCACGCAGGGCCGTGATCTCATCCTCCAGCCCCGCGATCTCCTTGATCTGGGACTCCAGCACGGTGATCTGGGCGCGCAGCATGCTGTTTTTGGCCTGCTGGGCCTCGATCATCATCTGGTACCACCAGTACACCGCGCCAATGATCAAAAGCCCCACCAGGGCCGACAGGACCATGGTGGCCTGGAATGCTTCCTTGCGGCGCTTTCGTGTTGCTTCTCTGTGCGGAAGCAGATTGATCAGAATCACGAGACAAACCTCCGCATGGCCAGTCCGCAGGCGGTCAGGTAGGCGGGGGCCTCGCGCGACATGCGCTTGAGGCGTACGCCGCTGCCGACTTCCATTCCATCAAAGGGATTGGCAAGGCTGCAGGCAAACCCCGTTTGCTGCGTGATGGCCTCGGACAGGCCGGAAAGTGGGGCCGAGCCGCCTGCCAGCAGGATGTGGTCTATGCGGTTGTGGGGCGTGCTGGTGAAAAAGAACTGCAGTGCGCGAGACACTTCCTGCGTCATGCTTTGCACAAAGGGCTTGAGCACGGCGGACGCGTAGTCCTCCGGAAGTTCACCGCTGCGCTTCTTGGACTCGGCCTCTTCGAGCGAGAAACCATATTGGCGCGCGATCAGTTGCGTCAGCTGTGCGCCGCCAAAAGCCTGGTCCCGGTCATACAGCACCTCGTCGTCGCGCAGGATCTGCATGCTGGTCGTCATGGCGCCCAACTCGAACAAGGCCACAAGGGCGTTGTTGCCCTGATTGGGCAGGCGCTCGATCAGCCGTGCAGCCGCCATGCGGGAGGCGTGGGGCTCGATGTCGATGACCGTCGGCTTGAGGCCAGCCGCCTCGGCCAGGCCCTGGCGGTCCTGGACCTTCTCGCGGCGCGATGCGGCAATGAGCACGTCCACGTCGCCGGGTGAATTCGATGACGGGCCTATCACGCAGAAGTCCAGACTCACTTCATCGAGCGAGAAAGGAATGTACTGATTGGCCTCGGATTCGACCTGGACCTCCAGTTCCTGCTCGCTCATGCCGTCCGGCAGCGAAATCTTCTTGGTGATCACGGCCGAGGCCGGCAAGGCCATGGCCACGTTCTTGGTCCGCGTGCCGCTTTTTTTGACCAGTCGCCGTACAGCCTCTGCCACTTCATCGAACTTTTCGATGTTGCCGTCCGTGATCCATCCCCGCTCCAGCGGTTCGATGGCACAGCGCTCCAGCAACAGTTCGCCCGACTTGGCACGAGACAGCTCAACGAGCTTGGCGCTCGAAGAACTGATGTCGATGCCTAGCAAAGGTGCGGGCTGGCGACTGAATAAGGATCCCATAGCAATCAACTTGCCCTCCCTCTTCTTGTGTATGTAAAGAACGCAACAAACCTTCACATATAGGTTGAATGCTATCAGCAAGACTGCGCGCAGCTCACCATGCCGGCCGGAGCACGCTAGGCGCTAGTGGCCAAAAACAGACATTATTGCGGGCCATCAAATGCGACATGAATGCACCCCTGCTTGCATGTCGGCCTGCACGCCTGGCTTAGGATGCGTGGCTTGCGGCCATGCTGGCAACCGTGTGCAGCCGTCTCCTACCGACCTTCTGGGGCACGCATTTTTATAATGCGGCACTCCTCAGCACTCCCTGCGACATGCCGTCTTCAGACTCCCGAGAACCCAAGGCTGCAAAGCCTCGCTCCGCCCCATCCAAGCCCATGCACTGGTTTCCCAAGGCTTTGCTATGGCTGGCGGGCATCGCCGTCGCCGGCGCGCTGGCCTTGATGCTGACCGTGGCCGTGGCACTGGCCATGGCCTATCCCAACCTGCCCGACGTGTCCGAGCTGGCCGACTACCGGCCCAAGCTGCCGCTGCGCGTGTACTCCAGCGAAGGCGCCCTGCTGGGTGAATTCGGCGAGGAGCGACGCACGCTGACCCCCATCCAGGACATCCCCAAGGTGATGACCGACGCCGTGCTGGCCATTGAAGACACGCGCTTTTTCGAGCATGGCGGCGTGGACTACAAGGGAATGGCCCGCGCCGCGCTGGCCAATCTGGGCCGCGTGAAAAGCCAGGGCGCATCGACTATCACCATGCAGGTGGCGCGCAACGTCTATCTGTCTTCCGAGAAAACCTTTACACGCAAAATTTACGAAGTCTTACTGACTTTTAAGCTAGAGCATCTGTTGAGCAAAAACCAGATTCTCGAGATCTACATGAACCAGATTTATCTGGGAAATCGGGCCTATGGCTTTGCTGCTGCCTGTGAAGCCTATTTCGGCAAGCCACTGAAGGACATCACGGTGGCCGAGGCGGCCATGCTGGCAGGCCTGCCCAAGGCACCATCGGCCTACAACCCGATCAGCAACCCCAAGCGCGCCCGCTCGCGCCAGCTCTACATCATCGAGCGCATGGAGGAAAACGGCTTCATCACCTCCGCCCAGGCCACTGAAGCCAAGGCCGAGCCGCTGAAGATCCGCACGGGCTCCTTCAACACCCGCGTACATGCCGAATACGTGGCAGAGATGGCACGCCAGCTGATCTTTGCCCAGTACGGCAACGAAGCCTATACGCGCGGCCTGAACGTCTACACCACCATCAATGCCGGCGAACAGGAAGCCGCCTACGCCTCGCTGCGCCGCGGCATCATGGACTACGAGCGCCGCCAGAAATACCGCGGTCCCGAAAAGTTCGTGGCCCTGCCGGCCGACGCCGAGGACCGTGAAGACGCCATTGACGACACCCTGGCCAACCACCCGGACAACGGTGATGTGCTCGCCGCCGTGGTGCTGGATGCCAATCCGCGCAAGATCCTGGCAGCACGCGCCGACGGCGAACAGATCGAGATCACGGGTGAAGGCCTCAAGCCCGCCGAATCGGGCCTGAACCCCAAGGCACCGCCCAACATCAAGATCCGTCCCGGCGCCGTGATCCGCGTGGTCAAGACGCCCAAGAACACCTGGGAAATCACGCAGCTGCCCGAAGTGGAAGGCGCCTTCGTGGCCCTGGCCCCCCAGACAGGCGCCTTGCGCGCCCTGATCGGCGGCTTCGACTTTCAGAAGAACAAGTTCAACCACGTGACCCAGGCCTGGCGCCAGCCCGGCTCGGCCTTCAAGCCCTTCATCTACTCTGCGGCACTGGAAAAAGGCTTCTCGCCTTCCACCATGATCAATGACGCGCCGCTGTTCTTCAGCGCCGGCGTGACGGGTGGCCAGCCATGGGAGCCCAAGAACTACGACAGCCGCTACGACGGGCCGATGACCATGCGCACGGGCTTGAACAAGTCCAAGAACATGATCTCCATCCGCCTGCTGCAGGCCGTGGGACCCAAGCAGGGACAGGAGTGGGTCACGCGCTTCGGCTTTGACGCAGCCAAGCATCCGGCCTACCTGACCATGGCGCTGGGTGCCGGAGCGGTCACGCCGCTGCAGTTGGCTGCCGGCTACTCCGTGTTCGCCAATGGCGGCCACCGCGTCAACCCCTGGCTGATTGCCCGTGTCACCGATCACAAGGGCCGCATCCTGTCCGAATTCACACCGCCCCCGGTGCAGGAACTGCCCCAGGCCATCGACGCGCGCAACGCCTTCATCATGGACAGCCTGCTGCAGGACGTGGCGCGCGTGGGCACGGCAGCGCGCGCGCAGTCCACGCTCAAGCGCCCCGACCTGTATGGCAAGACGGGCACGACCAACGATTCGGTGGATGCCTGGTTCGCAGGCTTCCAGCCCACGCTGGCCGCCGTGTCCTGGATCGGCTACGACACGCCGCGCAACCTGGGCAGCCGCGAGACGGGCGGCGGCCTGAGCCTGCCCATCTGGATCGGCTTCATGCAGCATGCCCTCAAGGGCGTGCCGGTGGCGGAGATGCCTGTGCCCCCTGGCGTCGTGAACATGGGCGGCGAGTGGTATTACGAGGAAAACGCGCGCAACGGCGGCGTCAGCAGCCTGGGCATGGACAGCGCCTCCACGGGCGGCGCTGCAGGCGCCACGCCCCCGCCCGCCACCGAGGAGCGCAACCGCATCCTCGATCTCTTCCGCAACTGACCGCCACACAAGCGGTTGACCACGCAAGAAAGCCCGGCCATGCCGGGCTTTCTTCATGGAGCCTGCCGATAACGGCGGATCAGCGTGCCGAGAACTGCAGCGCCAGGCCCGACTGCTCGGTGGCGTAGCGGCTCAGGTTGGCGAAGAACTCGCCCGCGCCCTTGGTATCGAGCCAGGCGCCCTGCGCCGCGTCGTAGCGGTAGTGGAAGCCGCCGGCCTTGGCCGCCAGCCAGATCTCGTGCAGCGGTTTTTGCTGGTTGATCACGATCTGGCTGCGGTTGGCAAAGACCAGGGTCACCATGCCACCCACGCGCTGGGCATCGAGGTCGGCATCGGTTTCATCGTTGATGCGATCGCAGTCCTGCTCCACCGCCAGCAGCAGTCGTTCGGCAAGATCCAGAAATTCTTGGTCGGTCATTACAATTCGCTTATGTTGAAAGCCTCGCAAATTCTAGTCAGGTGCATTGCCCTTGGCGCCTGTGCGGCGTCCCTGGCCGCCTGCGGCCAGAAAGGCCCGCTGTTTCTGCCCAGCTCGCCTGCGGCCAGCCACCGCGCCACACTGCCGCAGACCCTGGGCATTTCCAGCCCGGCCGAGCGTGCAACGCCCGCGCCTGCACCCACCACCTTGCCCGCAGGCCCGTCAAGTGCCGCTGTAGAGGAAAGCTCGACACCCACCGGCACCACGGACTCCCGCAAGCAGCAGGCCGACTGAGTCGGCAGCCGCGCCGCGGCTTGATGCACATCAACACCGCGGCCAGGCATGGCGCTTAGAGTGACTTTCTCTTGTCCCTCGACAACCCGCCATGCCCGTAGAGCTCTACCGAGACAAAAACCACGCCTGCCTGATGTTCACCGACCTCATCGAGGAAGATGGACAGGCCATACAGGCCAATCAGTTCCTCATCGTCGATGACGACACGGGCGCCATCATCGACCCGGGCGGCAATCTCGCATTCAACGAGCTGTTCATGGGCATGTCGCGGCATTTCGCGCCGCACAAGCTGTCCTATCTGATCGCTTCCCACGCCGATCCCGACATCATTGCCTCGCTGGACCGCTGGATGACCAGCACCAAGGCACAGCTGGTGATCTCGCGCATCTGGGAGCGCTTCGCGCCCCACTTCACCAAGGTCGGCAAGACCGAAAACCGCGTGATCGGCGTGCCGGACGCCGGTGGCCGGCTGCCGCTGGGCCGCCATGAACTGCACCTGCTGCCCGCCCACTTCCTGCATGCCGAAGGCAACTTCCACTTCTACGACCCGGTCAGCCGCATCCTCTTCACGGGTGACCTCGGCGTGTCCCTGATGAACGGCATCGAGGCGCAGGTGCCCGTGACCGACCTCGTGCCGCACATCGCCCGCATGGAAGGTTTTCACCGCCGATACATGGTCTCCAACAAGATCCTGCGGCTGTGGGTGCAGATGGCGCGCCAGCTGCCCATCGACATGATCGTGCCCCAGCACGGCGCGCCCATCATGGGTGCCAAGGCGATTGCCGACCTGTTCAACTGGCTCGAAGGCCTGCAGTGCGGCATCGACCTGTTCGACCAGCGCAACTACCAGCTGCCCATGGCGGACATCGACCCCGTGACCCGCCAGCTGCGCCCTGCCCTGCGCGCCGTGGCCGGCTAGCGCCTGGCGCGCCGGCGGCGCAGTGCATGGACCACGCGCCAGGCCAGCAGCAGCGCAAGAATGGCGGCGTACACGCCGACCTCCGCAAAGTTGTTCTTGCCTGCGCGCATCCAGAAGAAATGCAACAGGGCCAGCGGCGCGACCGCATAGATACAGCGGTGCAGCCACTGCCAGCGCCTGCCGCCCATGGCGCGCATGACACGGTGCGGTGAAGTCGCCGCCAGAGCAGTCAGCAAGAGCAGCGCCGCAAAGCCCACCAGGATGAATGGGCGCTTCGGGATGTCGAGCACGATCTCGCCCCAGTCCAGCCCCATGTCGAACCATGCATAGCACAGCAGGTGCAGCAGCGCGTAGAAGAACACATACAGACCCAGCATGCGCCTTAAGCGCGCCAGTGCCGTCAGTCCCAGCGCCTGGCGCAGCGGTGTCACGGCCAGCACCACGCACAGAAAGCGCAAGGTCCAGTCGCCGGTGGAGCGCAGCAAGGCCTCGGCCGGATTGGCGCCAAGCGTGTTCAGGATGGCTCCAGCCAGCAGCCACGCAAACGGCAGCAGGCACAGAAGAAACACCAGCGGCTTGGCCGCCCGGTGCAGCAAAAGGCGCTGTAACACCGTCATTGCATGGGCCGCATCAATAGAACTTCTTCAGATCCATGCCCGTGTAGAGCTGGCCCACCTGGGCTTCGTAGCCGTTGAACAGCAGCGTCTTGCGCTTCTTGGCGAACAGGCCATCCTCGCCAATGCGCCGCTCCGTGGCCTGGCTCCAGCGCGGGTGCGGCACGTCGGGGTTCACATTGGAATAAAAGCCGTACTCGTTGCGCGCCGCCTTGTTCCAGGCCGTGCCCGGCTCCTTGTCGGTCAGGCGGATGGCGACGATGCTCTTGGCGCTCTTGAAGCCGTACTTCCACGGCACGACCAGCCGCACGGGCGCGCCATTCTGGTTGGGCAGCACCTCGCCATACATGCCAAAGGCCAGCAGCGTCAGCGGGTGCATGGCTTCATCAAGGCGCAGCCCCTCGGTGTAAGGCCAGTCCAGCACGCCGCTGCGCAGGCCCGGCATCTGCGCCTTGTCGGCCAGGGTCACGAATTCCACATACTTGGCACTGCCCAGCGGCTGCACCTTGCGCAGCAGCTCGGCCAGGGAATAGCCCACCCAGGGAATCACCATGGACCAACCCTCCACGCAGCGCAGCCGGTAGATGCGCTCTTCCTGTGGCGCGAGCTTGAGCAGCGCATCCAGGTCCAGCGTCTGCGGCTGCTGGACCAGGCCCTCGATCTTCACCGTCCAGGGGCGGGTCTTGAGCGTGTGGGCGTTCTTGGCGGGATCGTCCTTGTCCAGCCCGAATTCATAGAAGTTGTTGTACTGGGACACATCGGCATAGGCCGTGACACGGTCCATGGTGTTTGCGCCCACTACCTGGGAAGGCACGGAGGCCAGTGCCGCCAGCTTGCCGGGGCGCTGCACGCCCGCCGCCCAGCCGGGCAATGCCGCGCCCGCCGAGCCTGCGGCCAGGTACTGCAGCCAGGCACGGCGCTTGAGGTAGCCTGCCCGGGGCGTGATCTCGCTGCCTTGCGGGTGTTGGAAGCCGTTGTTGTGGGAGCGGATCAGCATGGGAATCTCCTGGTGTGCCGGCGGGCACGGGGCGCTATTGCTGGCGATATGGCGATTGGGAGCCTCGCGGGCGCGCGCAAGTTCCCTGCGGCACCGATGCGATGGTGCACGAAAAAGCGGCATGCGCCTGAACGCATGCCGCTGCCCTTATCTTGCCACTGCCACTGCGGTGGCTCAAAGCTCGCCGTAGCTGTGCAGCCCCGACAGGAACATGTTCACCCCCAGGAAGGCGAAGGTGGTGATGGCCAGTCCACCCAGCGCCCACCAGGCGGACACCGTGCCGCGCAGGCCCTTGACCAGGCGCATGTGCAGCCAGGCCGCGTAGTTGAGCCAGACGATCAGTGCCCAGGTTTCCTTGGGGTCCCAGCTCCAGTAGCCGCCCCAGGCCTCGGCCGCCCACAGCGCGCCCAGCACGGTGGCGATGGTGAAGAAGGCAAAGCCCACGGCGATGGACTTGTACATCACATCGTCCAGCAGCTCGAAGCTGGGCAGGCGCTCGGCGATGCGCTTGCGCGCCAGCAGGATGCCGGCCACGATCAGCGCCGAGATGCCAAAGTAGACCATCCAGTAGCTGCCGCCGTTCTGGGTCGCGCCCTGGCGGAAGACGATGGGCTCGAAGCACAGCACCACACCCAGCATCCACAGCGGCGCGAGCTTGTACCAACGGGTCTCCGTGGCCTGCTGCTTGATCAGGTAGGCAAAGGAGACCATGGCTGCCAGCGCAAAGGTGCCATAGCCGATGAAGTTGGCCGGCACGTGCAGCTTCATCCACCAGCTCTTGAGCGCCGGCACCAGCGGCTGGATCTCGTGCGCCTCGCGCACCAGCGTGTACCACAGCAAAAAGCCCACGGCCGCGCTGACCACCAGCATCACGAAGCCGCCCAGGGCGCGCGTGTCGTAGTGCTGTTCGTAATAGAGATAGAAAAGCGCCGTCATCCAGCAGAACATGACGAACACTTCATAGAGATTGCTGACCGGGATGTGGCCCACATCGGGGCCGATCAGATAGCTCTCGTACCAGCGCACCATGGTGCCCACCAGCGCCAGCGTCACGGCCAGCCAGGCCAGGCGCGAGCCCAGCAGCGACAGCGCCGTGCCCTCGCCCCGCGCAAACATGCCGATCCAGTAGAAGACGGTGCTCATGAAGAACACCATGCTCATCCAGAGGATGGCCGACTGGCTTGACAGGAAGTACTTGAGGCCGAACACCGTGTCCGAGCGCGCCAGTTGCGCCCCTTCAGGCCCCTGGTAGAGCCCGATGGCCAGCAGCGACAGCCCGGCCACCACCAGCATCAGCCCGCGCAGCGGGCGCCAGAACCAGCCCAGCCAGATGGCCGAGGGAATGGTGCCGACCAGGATGCACTTTTCGTAGACATCCATGTACTCGCCATAGCGCTGCAGCGCATACAGCAGTCCCGCCGCCACCAGGGCCGCGAACACCCAGTCGAACCAGTTGCGGCGGGCGAAGAAGCCCTCGTTGAGCGTCAAAGTCGTCGTGGTAGTGGCGGTGTTCATGCGGAACCTCCGGGGGATTTCTTGTGGATGGGCTCGGCGCCTATCAGCTTGCCGGCCAGCATGGCGAATTCTCTATCACCATCGAGTGTCTTGCGATTCGTGGACAAGGCCATTTCGGCATGGCTTTCCCCATCGCGGGGCGTGAGCCAGATCCAGAGGCGGCGGTCGCGCACGTACAGCATGCAGAACACGCCGATGATCAGGAACAGGCAGCCCAGATACACCACGTTCTTGCCCGGGGCGCGCGCCACCTGGAAGACGCTGGCCTGCACCTGCTTGAAGTCCTGCAGCATGAAGACCATGGGCATGGGGTAGAACTGCGCATCGCTGAGCGAGAACACGGCCTGGGTCATGAAGGACTGCGTCTGCTCGCTGGGCTCCAGGGGCGCCTGGCCCGCCTGCGTGCGCACGATCTGGGCCAGCTCGAACAGCACGCCGTTGAGAATGCGCACCAGCACCTCGCCCGCGCGTTCGCGCTCGGCCGCAGGCACATTGCTTTCCATGAAGTCCGAGATGGCCTGCAGCCCGCCCAGCGGCTTGCCGTCCGGCCCCTTCTTGTCGGTCTGGCCCGCGAACAATTCCAGCGCCTTGGTGGCCGACTGCGCCAGCGCGCCACTGAGTTCGGAACGCGAGGAATCGATGGCCTTGGCCACATAGGCCTTGGCAGCCTGCTCGCGCAGCCGGGGGTCCTGCAGCGCGCTGCGCAGGCGCAGGAAGGTGTCCATCTCGCTTTCGGGATCGGCGGGAATGCGCAGATAGCGCATGGCATCGGCCTGGTTGTCGCGCACGCCCAGCAGGAACACGCGCTGGCCGTCGCCCGTGTCCACGGGCAGCATGTAGTTCTGGAACTCGCGCGCCTGGCCCGAGGCATCGCGCAGCTTGTAGCGGATGCTGGGGCCGATGTTGCGCAGCTCCTTCTTGGTCACGGTCTTGTGGGCCGCGCCCAGGCGCTCGTCGATGGCCTGCTTCAGATCCACCTTGCGCACATCGGTGCCGCTGCCATTGGCCCCGCCGCCACCGCCGAAGTTCTCCACGTTGATGGTGCGCAGTTCGGCAAACTCCAGCGTCACTGTCTCGTCCTTGCCGTCCGGGAGCTTGCGCACGAACTGGTCCGATCCGCCGATCACGCCCTCGACATCAAAGGGCTTGGCTCCCGCCTCCAGCGGCACGGCGCGCAGCTTCACCGACGAGCCGCCGTCGTCAAAGCTGGACTGGTAGATCTCGATGCCGCGGTAGCTGGCCGGGTGGTTGACCTCGATGCGCTTTTCCAGCTTCTCGCCCGTGGCCTTGTCGTGGATGACGACCTCGCTGGCAAACAGCTTGGGCATGCCCGTGGAGTAGTACTCCACGATGAATTTCTTGAGTTCCACCGCAAAGGGCAGCTCCTGCAGCAGCACGCCGTCGGACTGCGACAGGATGGCCGTGCCTGCCGTGCCGCCTTCGGTCACCAGCAGGTTGCCTCGGAAGGTGGGGTTGCGCTCGCTCAGCCGGTGCTGCTCGGACACCTCGGAGATCAGGCCACCGCCGGTATAAGGTGTTTTGCCTCCCAGCCACATCTGCGCGCGCACGATGAGGTCGCCATCGAACAGCCCGCCCAGGCAGATCAGCACGATGGCGCTGTGGGCCGCGATATAGCCCAGCTTGTGGGCCGCGCCCGCCTTGGCCGCCAGCATCCAGCCCGTGCCGGGACCGGCCGCCGTATCGCGCTGCTGCAGCCGCACCTTCCAGCCGCCCGATACCAGCTGCTGGCCCAGGCGCCTGGCGGCCTCTTGCGTGCTGCCGGGCACCACGTTCTGCGCACGGTGGCCGAAGGCCTTGAGGCTTTGTTCGCGAACGTTTTCCTTGTAGCTGCGCAGATCGGCCAGGTACTTGGGCGCATGGCGTGCCACGCACAGCGAGGTACTGATCACCAGAAAGGCCAGGATCAGCAGGAACCACCAGGCGCTGTAGACCGCATTGAGCTTGAGCGCGAGGAACAGCTGGGCCCAGAAAGGCCCGAACTGGTTGACGTAGTTGCCCACCGGCTCATGCTGCTTGAGCACAGTGCCGATCACCGAGGCAATGCAGATGACCGTCAGCAGCGAGATCGCGAAGCGCATCGATGCCAGCAGCTCCAGGGTCGCGCGCGCGGCCTGCGGGCGGGAGGGAGCAAGAGCGGCACCGGAAGAGTTGTCTGACATGAAGAACGAAAAGCCAAAACCCGAATGAAAAAAGCGGGACCATCTGCATTCATGCGATGGACCCGCCTGGCTTGGGGTGTCTATAAAGCAATAGGTTCCCGGTGATTACCCTGGGAACCGCGTCGGCCCCGGGATCGCATCAACGCAGGCCAGCGATGTAGTCTGCCACGGCCTTGATTTCGCGATCGTTAAGCTTGGCAGCAACCTGCGTCATCTGAATGCTATTGCCGCGCTTGCCGTCACGGAAGGCCGTGAGCTGGGTCGTGGTGTAGTCGGCATGCTGGCCCGCCAGGCGCGGGTACTGAGCTGGAATGCCGGCGCCGTTGGGGCTGTGGCAGCCCGCGCAGGCAGCAATGTTGCGCTCCTGGATGCCGCCGCGGTAGATGCGCTCGCCCATGGCCACCAGGTCCTTGTCCTTGGCAAAGCCGTCCTTGGGCTTTTGCGTGTGCAGCCAGGCGGCGATGTTCTTCATGTCAGGCTCGCTGAGCATGCTGGCAAAGCCCTTCATCACCGGGTCCTTGCGCTTGTCGTCCTTGAACTCCAGCAACTGCTTGACCAGGTACTCGGGATGCTGGCCGGCCAGCTTGGGCTGCAGCGGGATGGTGGAATTGCCGTCGGCCGCATGGCATGCCGCGCAGACGGCGGTGTAGCTGGCCTCGCCCTTCGCCAGGTCGGCCTTGGCCGCCTTCGGCTGTGCCGAGGCAGCAGGTGCCTCGCCAGCGGAGAAAGCGGGAAAGGCGGGGGCTGCAGCAAGAATGGCAGCCGTCAGCAAAGAGGCAAGCAACTTCATATCGAGGGCGTGGTTCTGTTGTTGAAAGCGCAAAATTCGGCGGATTCTACAATGGGGTCCCCTGTGATTGATATCGTCAGGAACCCTGGTTTCGCCCCTGCGCACAGAGGAAAACATATTCCTTGATCGTGGTCACAAACTGGCCACGGATTCGGTACTGAACATATGTTTTTCGCAGCCCAGCATATCGATCTGTGCCAGCGCGGCAATAAGGGCTCTACCCATGTGGCGCGCAATACCACACCCGTGCGCGCCAGATTCCGCTTCCCCGTCGCTTCAACCCGCGCCGAAGCGGCTGTCCGCCTGGCGGCGGAACTCCGAGGGCGTCATGCCTTTGATCTCCAGGAAGCGCCGGTTGAAGTTGGCCACGTTGTTGAAGCCCACCTGGTAGCAGATGTCGGCGATGAAGCTGTCGGTCTGCATGAGCAGGTGGCATGCGCTGTTGATGCGTACCCGGCTGACGAAGTCGGTGAAGCTGTTGCCCGTGGCCCTGCGGAAGAAGCGGCTGAAGCGGCTCTCGCTCATGCCCAGCTCGGCCGCCACGTCGGCCAGGCTCAGCGGCTCGCTCACGCGCGCCATGATGCGGTTGACCACCTCGTTGATCTGGTCCACCTGAGCCTCGCCCTGGGCGCCCTGCATCTGCACGGCTGACAGCAGCCGGTAATCGGTGCACTCGGCCAGATCGGACAACAGCGCGCAAAAGGCCGTGAAGCGGCGCATTCCGCGCGCACTCCTGACCGCATCCCAGTGCGCGCGCGCCGTCTGCGCCAAGCCGAAGAACTCGATGCCATGGCGCGCACGGTCCAGCAGTTGAAGCACCTCGCGCATCTCCGGGATCTGCTCGGCCGCACGGGCGATGGGGTCGTGGTTGAAAAGGATCACGTAATCGCGTGCAGGCGAGCCCCCATCGGGCGCATCGAACGAGATCCAGTTGTGCGGCAGGCGCGGGCCGCACAGCACGAGGTGGCCGGGCTCGAAGGGTCCTATCCAGTCTCCCACGAAGGCGCGGCCCGAGGTGTCGGTGATGAGGTGCAGCTCGTACTCCTCATGGAAATGCCAGCGCACCAGGGGGCTTGGGAAACCATGTGCCAGGCAGCGCACCAGGCCGCTGCCCTCCATATCCTCATAGCCCAGCGCGGGCGTTCGCACAAAATCGCGCTCCAGTTCAGGGTGACGCTGGCGGGGTGTGCGGCGGCGTGGGCTGGTCATGGCGGCGTGAAGGTTTCTGGAGAGGCCATGGGCAAACAGTATCACCAGCGGCGGCTATCCACCGCAATGGGCTGCCAGCGCGGCATCGAGTTCCGCGCGCCGGGGCGGCTGGGCACCGGCGCGCGTGCAGTTGAGCGCTGCGGCCGTTGCGGCAAAGCGCAGCACCTGGCGCCACGCGCTCTCGGGCAGCTCCTGCAACTGGCCCGGCTGCTCGACACCCTGCTCCAGCAGCGCAACCGACAGCGCCGCGCCAAAGGTGTCGCCCGCGCCGATGGTATCCACCAGTTGCACGGCCGGCGGCTGCACCGACAAAGGCGCCTGTCCTGCCCGCAGCAAGGTCGCGCCGGCCGCTCCGCGCGTGAGCACCACGGCCCGGGGACCCAGCGCCAGCCAGCGCGCGGCGGCCTCCAGCGCCGGAACGCCGGGCGCGATAAAGGCCAGGTCCTCATCGCTGAGCTTGACCAGGTCTGCCTGGGCCAGCCAGCCCAGGCAGTCGCGCCGGAAGGCCTGGGCATCGCGGATCAGCGTGGGCCGCACGTTCGGGTCGAAGACGATGATGCGCCGCCCGCGCTCAGCCGCCACCAGGTCCAGGATGCGCGGCCCGACAGGGGTGTGCAGCAATGCGATGGAGCCGAACTGCAGATAGCGGCATTCGGGCGGCAACTCGGGCAGCTCGGCAGGTGCCCACAGCGTGTCCGCCGTTGCCTGCGTGTAGAAGGCATAGCGGTTGGTGCCTTGCGCATGCTCGACAAAGGCCAGCGTGCTGGGCGCATCGCAGCGCTGCACCAGGCGCATGTCCACGCCGTTGCCCTGCAGGTGCGCGAAAAGGCGTTCGCCGAAGAGATCGCGCGACAGTTGCGAGACAAAGCCCGTGGCCTGCCCGAGCCGCGCGGCGGCCACGGCGCAGTTGGCGGGCGCGCCTCCTTCATGGCCCTGGAAGGCCAGGCCGCCCGTGGCGGTGAAATCGATCAGGGCTTCGCCCGCGATGGCTATGCGCATGCGTTCTACCTCGCTGCCTGTTGGACAAAAGCATGGACACGGTCTGTGGCACGGCGGACCGCCTCCACCAGATGCGGATGGCCCGCGGCCTCACCCCACAAGGGCACTTCGGCACACAGCGCGGCCACGGGGTCGGCGGCGGCGCAGATGGCGTGTGCCACTGCGGGGTCCATGGCCTGATCCTGGTAGGCATAGGGCAGTGTGTCATGGTGCCAGCGCTGCAGAAAAACCAGGAACAGCGCCGGCAGCATGGCCACGGCATCCATGGACGCGCCCTGCGCGATGCGCTCGCGCACCGTGGGCGCGATGAAGCCCGGGATCTTGGCAAAGCCGTCGGCCGCCACGCGCTGGTTGGTGTCGCGTATCGCAGGGTTGCCGAAGCGTTCCAGCACGGTGTCGCGGTAGGCCGGCAGGTCCAGGGCCGATGCCTTGCCGGATGGTGCAAGGCAGGGAATCACATCCTGCGTCACATAGTCCCATGCCAGCTGGCGTATCGCCGGCACGGCACTGCCTTCGTGGATGAAGCGCAGGCCCGCCAGCGTGCCGGCCCAGGCAATGCAGCTGTGGCTGGCGTTGAGGATGCGGATCTTGGCCTCCTCGTAGGGGGCCACGGAAGACACCATCTCCACGCCCACGCGCTCCCAGGATGGGCGGCCTGCGACGAAGCGGTCCTCTATCACCCACTGTGAAAAGCTTTCGGCCGTCACGGCGGCCGCATCGTCCCAGCCCGTCGCGGCCTGCACGCGCTCACGCAGCTCCGGCGGCGGGCGCGGGGTGATGCGGTCGACCATGGCATTCGGGCAGCTGATGTTGTGCCCTGCCCACTCGGCCAGTTCCTGCAGTTGCGCCAGTTGCATGAAGGCCAGCAGACCGGCCAGCAGGCGATCGCCGTTGTGGCGCAGGTTGTCGCAGCTCAGCAGTGTGACCGGGCCGGCATGAGCACAGCGGCGCAACTGCAGGATGGCGCACAGCACGCCATAGATCGTCTCTCCGACCTGCCCCTGGCGCATGCGGCCGATGTCGGCCGCAAGCTCCGGGCTGCCGGTGTCCAGCACGCCGCTGCCATCGAGGTAGTAGCCAGCCTCGGTCACGGTGAGGGAGATGACACGTGTGCAGGGGCTGGCTCCGCGCGCAATCACGGCGGCCAGCCCGGGCGCATGGGGGATCACTTCGCGCAGGGCCTCGATGCGTTGGTAGCGCACCGATCCGCCAGGCGCAATCGTCTCCAGTGTGTAAGCCCCTCCCTGGCGCGCCAGCGCCTCCAGCGTCTGCGCCATGTCGGAGCGCAGGTTGGCCCCCACCAGCTCCCATTGCGTGTCCCCGGCATCGATCAGCCGCTGTTGATAGGCGGCCTGGTGCGCACGGTGAAAGGAACCCAGGCCCAGGTGCAGCACCGTGGGTCTGGAAAGATGCGGAACAATCGCGTTCATGGTGACCAGAGGGAGATGAGGAAGAAAGGATGACTGCTGCGGGCAGCCTCTCGGAGCGAAGCGCTCAGGCGCCTGCCAGCGTGCGTCCCTGGCGGTCGAACAGGTGCAGTGCGCAGCCGGTGTCCAGCGCGACGGACACCGCGTCGCCCACGGCCAGTGGCGTGCGCTCGGCCTGGCGCGCAATGAGTTGCGCACCGCCCACGCTGACATGGATCAGCGTGTCGGCGCCCAAGGCCTCGATCAGGTCCACGCGGCCCATGACCTGTCTCTGTGCAGCGGCATCGGTTGCGACCTGCGCTCTGGCCACGCGCAAGGCCTCGGGGCGTATGCCCAGCGTGCCGTCGGCGGGCAGGCGGCCCTGCGTGGCCCCGGAGAACACGGGCAGTGCCCCGGCGGCGATCAGGTTCATCGACGGCATGCCGATGAACTGCGCAACGAACTGGTTGGCCGGATGGTCGTAGAGCGCCAGGGGCGCGCCCACCTGTTCGATGCAGCCATCGCGCAACACCACCACGCGGTCGGCCAGGGTCATGGCCTCGACCTGGTCATGGGTGACATAGATGGTGGTGGCGCCCAGCGCCTTGTGCAGCTTGTGGATTTCCACCCGCGTGTTGCCGCGCAGCGCCGCATCGAGGTTGGACAGCGGCTCGTCGAACAGGAACACCTTGGGCGCACGCACGATGGCCCGGCCTATGGCCACGCGCTGACGCTGGCCGCCCGACAGGTCGCGCGGCTTGCGTTCCAGATAGGGCGTGAGGTTGAGCGTCTCGGCCGCCTGCCCGACCTTTCGGCGTATCTCCTCTTTCGGCACGCCGGCCAGGCGCAGCGCGAAGGACATGTTGTCGTACACGCTCATGTGCGGATACAGCGCATAGCTCTGGAACACCATTGCCAGATCGCGCTCGCCCGATGGCGCATGCGTGATGTCGCGCCCGTCGAGCAGCAGCTGCCCCGAAGTGATGCTCTCCAGCCCGGCGATCAGGCGCAGCAGCGTGGACTTGCCGCAGCCCGAAGGCCCGACGAAGACGATGAATTCGCCGCGCTCGATGGCGAGGTCCACGCCGCGGATGATCTGCGCCTCTCCGAAGCGCTTGCGTATGTCCTGAAGTTGCAGATAGGCCATGGTGTTCCTTGTGCAGCGCAAAGCCGCGAAATGGATGCCGGACGGCTACTTGACGGCGCCAAAGGTCATGCCCTGCACCAGTTGCTTCTGGCTGAACCAGCCAAACACCACGATGGGAGCGATGGCGATCAGCGAAGCGGCCGAGAGCTTGGCCCAGAACAGCCCTTCGGGGCTGGCATACGAGGCGATCAGCGTGGCCAGCGTGCCGGCCCGGGCGCTGCTCAGGTTCAGCGACCAGAAGGCCTCGTTCCAGCTCAGCACCAGGCACAGCAGCCCGGTGGAGGCAATGCCGCCCACCGCCAGCGGCAGCACCACATGGCGGAACTCGGCCCACAGGCCTGCGCCATCCATGCGCGCCGCTTCCAGGATCTCGTTGGGGATGTCCTTGAGCGCGCTGTAGAGCATCCAGACCATGATGGGCAGGTTGGACAGCGTGAAGACGATGACCAGCACGGTGAGCGAATCCAGCAAGCCCGCCCCTTGCGCCAGCACATAGATGGGCAGCAGGGCCCCCACGGCCGGCATCATCTTGGTCGAGAGCATCCACATGAGCACGTCGCGCGTGTGGCGGCTGCGGAAGAACGCCATGGAGTAGGCAGCAGGCACGGCGATGGCCAGGCCGATCAGGGTCGAGGCCAGGCTGGTGATCAGCGAATTGCGCGCATACAGCAGGTAGTCGCTGCGCTGCTGCACTTCGCCGAAGTTGGCCAGCGTGGGCTCGAACACGAACAGCGGCGGCACGGCAATGGCCTGCAGTTCCGTCTTGAAGGCCGTCAGGAACAGCCAGGCCAGCGGAAAGAACAGCAGCAGTGCCACGGCCCATGCCGCAGCGGCGCGCACCAGGGTGGAGGAACTTGTTTTCATCATGCCCTCAGTCCAGGCTCTTGCCGACGATGCGGATCAGGAAGAGGGAGACGATGTTGGCCAGCACCACGGCAAACAGTGCACCGGCCGAGGCCACGCCCACGTCGAAGTTCATCAGCGACTGCTTGTAGATCAGGTAGGTCAGGTTGGTGCTCTCGTTGCCGGGCCCGCCCGCCGTGGTGATGGCGATCTCGGCGAACACGCTGAGCAGGAAGATCATCTCGATCATCACCACCACCGCCATGGGCCGCGCCAGATGGGGGAGCGTGAGGTAGTAAAAGCGCTGCAGGGCGTTGGCACCATCCATGCGCGCCGCCTCCATCTGCTCGCGGTCCAGCGACTGCAGCGAGGTGATGAAGATCAGGCAGGCGAAGGGCAGCCATTGCCAGGACACCATGACGATGACGGACAGCAGCGGCATCTCGGTGAGCCAGTCCACGGGCTGCAGTCCGACGGCCCTCCACAGGCTAGCCAGCACGCCATAGATCGGGTTCATCATCATGTGTTTCCACAGCAGCGCATTGACCGTGGGCATCACAAAGAACGGCGAGATCAGCAGCACCCGCACGACGCCGCGCCCCGGAAACGGCTCGTTGATCAGCAAAGCGATCAGCACGCCCAGCACCAGGGTGATCAGCACCACGCTGGCCAGGAAGTTCAGCGTGTTCCACACGGCGGGCAGGAAGTCCGGGTCGGTGACGAAGAAGGCGTAGTTGCCCCAGCCGGCGAAGCGGTGCTCGCCGGGCTGCATGAGGTTGTAGTTGACGAGCGAGAAATAGATCGTCATCAACAAGGGCACGAGCATCCAGCACAGCAGCACGGCCACGGCGGGCGCCATCAGGGCGCGGGGCAGCAGTCGCCTGGCGGATGCCGCCCTGTCGGGAGTCCTATCGGCCCTCATTTGTAGTAGCCGCTTTTCCTCATCTCGCGTTCGGCCAGCGTCTGCGAGGTACTGAGTGCCTGCTCCACCGTGACCTTGCCCGACAGCGCGGCGCTCATCTGCTGGCCCACGGCAATGCCAATGGCCTGGAACTCTGGAATCGCGACGTACTGCACTCCGGCATAGGGCGACTTGGGCTCGGTCGCATCGGTCAGGCTCACGCTGTCGATGGCCCGCTTCTCGGCTGCGGCAAAGCCCGCCACCTTCTGGAACTCGGCATTGGCATAGGTGGACTGGCGCGTTCCTGTGGGCACGGCACGCCAGCCGTGCTCCTGCGCAACCAACTGCACATACTCCCTGGAGGTGGCCCACTTCACGAAGACCTGGGCCGCATCGGCCTTCTTCGAACTGGAGGGTATGGCCAGGTTCCAGGTCCACAGCCAGGTCGATCCCTTGGGCGTGCTGGCCATGGGTGCAGCCGCATAGGCCACCTTGTCGGCCACCTTGGATTGCTTGGGGTCGCTCACGAAGGAGGCGGCGATGCTCGCATCCACCCAGGCGCCGCACTTGCCCTCGTTGAACAGCGCCAGGTTCTCATTGAAGCTGTTGGCCGAGGCGCCCGGGGGGCCATAGGCCTTCATCAGGTCCACATAGAAACCCACGGCCTTCTTCCAGGCGGGTGTGTCGATCTGCGGCTTCCACTGCATGTCGAACCATTGGCCGCCGAAGGTATTGGCCATGGTGGTGATCAGGGCCATGTTGTCCCCCCAGCCCGGCTTGCCGCGCAGGCAGATGCCATAGACCCCGGCCTTGGGATCGTGGACCTTGGAGGCGAACTCCCGGACCTGCTCCCAGGTGGGCTTGTCCGGCATCTGAAAACCCGCCTTGTCGGCCAGGTCCTTGCGGTACATGAGCATGGAGCCTTCGCCATAGAAGGGCGAGGCATAGAGCTTGCCTTCATAGGACAGGCCTTCGCGGATGGTGGGCAGCAGATCGGCCGCGTCATAGGCGGCATCGGTGGCAATGGGCTGCAGCCAGCCCTTCTTCGACCAGATCGGCACCTCGTAGATGCCCACGGTCATCACATCAAACTGGCCGCCCTTGGTGGCGATGTCGGTGGTCACGCGCTGGCGCAGCACGCCTTCTTCCAGCGTCACCCATTTGAGCGTGATGTCGGGGTGGGCCTTCTCGAACCGGGGGGTGAGCTTTTGCATCTCGATCATGTGGCCGTTGTTCACGGTGGCGATCACGAGTTCGGTGCCGGCGAGTGCGCCCACTGCGGCAGTGGCCATGGCCCATGTGAGGCTGGCCTTGAGCAAGCTGTGCATTTTTGTCTCCTTGTTCCCTGGTCTTCGAATGCTGGATCACCGCACCTCCCATCCCGGCTGCGGATGAGGCATTGTGGCGACGGCCTCGTGCCCGGACTGGTACGACAGATGCGTCTTTCGATACTTTTATGCGCAGCCAAGCCGGTGATATCCCTTAGCCGATGCATCAAACCATTTGCCGCTGCTGCGGTGCGTCCCGACCTCCTAGAATTCCGTTCATCCGCATCTCCGAGGCAGACCATGGCCGTGCAGCGCATCCCTGTTCCACCGAGTGCACTCGGCGAGTCCCCCTTCTGGCACCCGCAGGAACACCGGCTCTACTGGTGCGATATCCAGGACCGGCACATCCATTCCTGGGAGCCCGCCACAGGCCTGCACCGCAGCTGGGCCACGCCCAGCGAACCGGGCTGCTGCGCTCCCACGGACCGGGGCCGCATCGTGGTGGGGCTGCGCGATGGCTTCGGCCTGCTGGACACCGCCACGGGACACACCGAAATGATCGCCCGCCTGGACCATGATCCGCAGCAGCTGCGGCTCAACGACGGGCGCTGCGACCGCGCCGGGCGGCTGTGGGCGGGGTCACTGTTCTCGCCCAAGACGGCGCCCGATGCCGCGCTGTGGTGCCTGCGTGCGGACGGCGCCGGAGGCTACGCCGTTCAGCGCATGGCAGGCGACTGCACCACGGCCAACGGCCTGGCCTTCAGCCCCGATGACGACTGGATGTACTGGGCAGACACGCCAGCCCACCGCATAGACCGCTTTGCCTTCGACCTGGAATCCGGCACGCTGGGCACGCGCTCGCTGTGGAAGGCCTTCGCGCCCAAGGCCGAGGGCAGGCTCTATGGCGGCCGCCCCGACGGCGCCAGCGTCGACGTCCGGGGCAACTACTGGGTGGCCATGTACGAAGGCGGCTGCGTGCTGCAACTGAGCCCCGAGGGCGATGTGCTGCAGCGCCTGGACACGCCCGTGCGCTGCCCCACCATGGTCTGCTTTGGGGGGGAGGACCTGCGCACGCTGTACATCACCTCGGCCGGACACGGCCGGCCCGATCCGGAGCGATCGGCGCAGGTGCCTGCCGGCGCACTGATGGAGTGCCGTGTCGATGTGCCGGGCCTGCCGGTGAACAGCTTCCGCGAAGCCTGAGCCTGCACAGCCTCGGCAACGTGTTGCCAGGGGCGTCAGGCCCGCATGCGCTGCAGCAGTCCTGCGGTCGATGCATCGAGCTGCGCCACATCGCCGCTGGCCAGGCGCTGCTGCAGGTCGCGCGCCAGCAGCTTGCCCAGTTCCACCCCCCACTGGTCGAAGCTGTTGAGGCCCCACAGCGCGCCCGCCACGAACACGCGGTGCTCCTGCAAGGCGATCAGCGCACCCAGCGCCGCCGGCGTGAGCGCATCCAGCAGTACGAAGGTACTGGGCCGGTTGCCCGGGAAGTGGCGATGGCCATCATCGCAGGAACGCCCCTGCATCAAGGCCTGGGCCTGGGCCAGGGCGTTGGCCAGCAGTTGCTCATGGTGGCCCTGCAGGCCGTGCGACGGCCGCTGCACGGCGATGATCTCCAGCGGCACGATGTCCGTACCCTGGTGCAGCATCTGGAAGAAGGCATGCTGCCCATCCGTACCCGGCTCGCCCCAGAGCACGGGGGCTGAGCCCAGCGCCAGCGGCCTGCCCTGGCGGTCCACGCGCTTGCCATTGCTCTCCATCTCCAGTTGCTGCAGATAGGCCGGCAGGCGCCGCAGGCCTGCGTGGTAGGGCGCAATGCAGCGGCTGGCAAAGCCCAGCAGATTGCGGTTCCAGACATCGAGCAGGCCCAGGCGCACGGGCAGGTTGGCCTGCAGCGGTGCCGTGCGGAAGTGGTGGTCCATGGCATGCGCGCCGGCCAGCAGGTCGCGGAATGCCGCTGCTCCCACGGCGAGGGCCACGGGCAGCCCGATCGCCGACCACAGCGAATAGCGCCCGCCCACCCAGTCCCAGAAGCCGAAAGTGGTGGTGATGCCCATCTGCGCAGCCGCCGAGGCATTGGTGGTCAGCGCCACGAAATGCCGCGCTACATCTTCACCGCCCTGCGCATGGAACCATTGCAGTGCGCTGCGCGCATTGGTCAGCGTCTCCTGCGTGTTGAAGACCTTGGAGGCCACGATGAACAGCGTGCTGCGCGGCTGCAGCCCATCGAGCACCGATTGCAGCTCATGCCCATCCACGTTGGAGACGAAGTGCATGCGCCGCCGTGCGTCGCACATCCCCTGCAACGCCTGCACGGCCATCTGCGGCCCCAGGCCCGATCCGCCGATGCCCATGCACACCACATCGGTGATGCCGGCATCGGCCCTCACGCGCTCGGCATAGGCCAGCATGGCATCCAGCGTTTCGTGCACCTGGGCCAGGGCCCATGCCAGGCCCGGCGGCGACTCGCCGCGCGGGCAGCGCAGCAGCGCGTGCAGCACGGCGCGGCCCTCGCTGCCGTTGACGTGCTCGCCGGCGAACATGGCATCGCGCTGCTGCTCCACTGCGCACTCGCGCGCCAGACGCAACAGCAGCGCCTCGGCCGGGGCATCCCAGAGGTTCTTGGACAGGTCTGCAAAACAGTGTGGCGCCTCCTGGCTGAAGTGCGTGAACCGGCCGGGATCATCGGCAAAGGCGTGGCGCAGATCGAAGCCCTTGCGCAGGGCCAAGGCATGGTGGTGCAGTGCAGGCCAGACAGTGGCATGGTCACAGCGCGGGGGCTGGGGAATGACGGACAGCATGGGATGAAAGTAATCTGATTACCAAATCGACAACACATCTCTGGAACAAAACTTCAATACCTTCCTATAATTTATCCGATTCTTCAAAATTTCGGTAACCAAGTTACCAAAAAATAGACACACCAACTTGTGGAGACAGCATGGGTTTCGATCTGGTTTTGTTCGGTGGCACGGGTGATCTCGCATGGCGCAAGCTCATGCCCGCGCTGTTCCAGGCGTTCCGCCATGGCACCCTCCCCGAGGGGGGACGCATCCTGTGCGTGGGTCGCGATGATCTGAGTGATGACCAGTACCGCGCGCTCATCCAGGGCCGCTTCGAAAAGGTGGAACTGTCCAAGCGCCCCAGTCCGGAGGAGTTCTCGCGTTTCGCGGCCCTGCTGCACTACCTGCGCATGGACCTGTCGCAACCCGCCGACTACGAGCGCCTGGCCACGGCGCTGAACACGCGCGGCGCCGAGACGGTGGTGATGTACCTGGCCACTGCGCCCAGCCTGTTCACCACGGTCTGCGAGCAGATTGCCGCCGTGGGCCTGAATGGCCCGCAGACGCGCGTGGTGCTGGAAAAGCCGCTGGGCCACGACCTGGCCTCCAACCAGGCCATCAACGCCACGCTGCGCAAGGTCCTGCGCGAAGAGCAGGTGTTTCGCATAGACCACTACCTGGGCAAGCCCTCGGTCCAGAACCTGCTGGCACTGCGCTTCGGCAACGCCCTGTTCGAGCCACTGTGGCGGCGCGAAACCATTGCCAACATCCAGATCACCATTGCCGAGGAACTGGGCGTGGAAAGCCGGGGCGCCTTCTACGACCAGACTGGCGCGCTGCGCGACATGGTGCAAAACCATGCCCTGCAACTGCTGTGCGCCATCGGCATGGAGCCGCCGATCAACGCCTCGGCCCACGCCATCCGCGACGAAAAGCTCAAGGTGCTGCAGTCGCTCAAGCCCTGGACGCCGGAAACCCTGAGCCAGCACGTGGTGCGCGGCCAGTATCTGGCCGGCGCCAGCCAGGGCCAGCCCGTGCCCGCCTACCAGCAAGAGAAAGGCGTGGCGGCCGGCAGCCAGACCGAGACCTTCGTCGCCCTGCGCACCGAGATCTGCAACTGGCGCTGGGCCGGCGTGCCCTTCTACATCCGCACCGGCAAGCGGCTGGCAGGACGGGATGCGCGCATCGTCGTGAACTTCCGGCCCGTGCCCCATCCCATCTTCCGCTCGCCCCTGTCCGAAGCCAACCGCCTGGTCATCAACCTACAGCCCAAGGACGGCCTGGAGCTGCACCTGCTGGCCCAGGGCGCCACCCAGCAGCAGGCCGAGCCTTCGCTGGCCCCTGTGCACCTGAACCTGGACTTCGACCAGCGCTTCGGCGCCAAGCGCGTGGGCGCCTACGAACGCCTGCTGCTGGACGTGATCGCCGGGCGGCTGAACCTGTTCGTGCGCAGCGACGAGCAGGAACAGGCCTGGCGCTGGGTGGAACCCATACTGCAGCACTGGCGCAACGATCTCTCGGGACCGCGCGGCTACGCGGCTGGCAGTTGGGGGCCCAGCGCGGCCAGCGCGATGATTGCGCGGGATGGGTTTTGCTGGAGCGAGGAGGTTTAGGCACCCCCTGAGGCGCTTCGCGCCTTCCCCCTCTCTACTCGCTACGCGAGGGAGGGGGACGACGCCCTCGCCGCGAGGCGGCTCTTGCTCGGCGTCTCTCGCCTGACAGCGCCAGCTTCCTGCGCCGCGCCTGCATATGGCGCCACGCAGTTGGCATATGGCCCGTGAGAAACGCTGAATCATGGGGGAACCTACAATGAGGCCCCGAGAGACTGACCACACCATGAATCCTGCTGCGCCGGCTGCCGATGCCGCCCCCACTTCCTCCCTGATCGATCCCAAGCTCGCCATGGGATGGATGCACACGACGCGCTTTTTGACGACGGCTGCGCAACTGCACCATCTTCCCAAGGTCGATGTGCCCGAGATCGCGTTCGTGGGCCGCTCCAATGCCGGCAAGTCCACCTGCATCAACACGCTGACGCAGCAAAAGCAGCTGGCCTTCGCCTCCAAGAAGCCTGGCCGCACGCAGCACATCAACCTGTTCTCCCTGGGCAAGCAGGGCGTGACCGACGCCGTTCTGGCCGATCTGCCCGGCTACGGCTACGCCGCCGTGTCGCGCACGGACAAGCAGCGCTGGCAGCGCGTGATGCTGAACTATCTGGTCAGCCGCGAGAGCCTGACGGGCATCGTGCTGCTGTGCGATCCGCGACTGGGCCTGACCGAACTCGACGAAGCCTTGCTCGATGCCCTGCGCCCGCGCGTGCAGGAGGGCCTGAAGTTCCTCGTGCTGCTGACCAAGGCCGACAAGCTCACGCGCGCCGAGCAGGCCAAGGTGCTGTCCATCACGCGGCTCAATGCCGGCGGTGGCGAGGTGCGCATGTTCTCCGCGCTGAAGAAGCAGGGTGTGGACGAGGTGGCCCAGCTGCTGTGGCACTGGAGCCATCCCGAAGGGCTGGCCCAGCCGGCCGCGGCTGCACCGCAGGCGGCCGTCGCAGCCGCGACGCCCGGCGAGAGCGACAGCCCCCAAGATTAGCGCCCGGAGGCGCTCGTGTAGCCAGCGCCCCGCAAGGAGCGCAACATGGTGACCACCTGCATTCGTGAGCTGCCTCACGGCATCCATCTGCATTGCCGCGTCAGCGGCGAACCCGGCCGGCCGCTGCTGCTGTTCCTGCACGGCTTTCCCGAGGGCAGCTTCATCTGGGAAGGCATGCTGGAGCAGTTCGGCACGCAATGGCGTTGCGTCGCCCCCGATCTGCGGGGCTTTGGCCATTCCAGCCAGCCGGCCGGCGTGGAGCAGTACAAGGCCAAGCACCTGCTGCAGGATCTGGCAGCGCTGATCGCCATCGAAAGCCCTGGCGCACCAGCCGCCTGCGTGATCGCCCACGACTGGGGCGGTGCCCTGGCCTGGGGTCTGGCCAATCGCCATCCCGGGCTGATGCAGCGGCTGATGATCCTCAACGCCCCGCATCCAGGCGCCTTTCTGCGCGAGTTGCTGGACAACCCCGTGCAGCAGGCAGCAAGCCAGTACATGCATTTCCTGCGCCGCCCCGACGCGCCCGCCCTGCTGGCCGACAACGACTGGCAGCGCATGCTGGGATTTTTCAGCACACCGCAGGGCGAGTTGCCCGGATGGCTCACGCCGCAGTTGCAGCAGCGCTACCGCGAGCACTGGGACCTGGGCGTGCAAGGCTCCTGCCACTACTACGGCGCCAGTCCCCTGGTGCCGCCCCGGCCCGAAGACCCGGACTCAGCCGACGCACTGCGCAACCTGAGGCTGCCGCCCGAGATGCTGGACATCGGCGTGCCCACGCATGTGCTCTGGGGCGACAGCGACCCGGCGCTGCAGCCCGCCCTGGTCGAAGGCCTGGAGCCGTGGGTGCCGCGCCTGACGGTGCAGCACCTGGCAGGCACTTCGCACTGGGTCGTGCACGAGCAGCCCGATGCGGTGCGGCAAGCGCTGGAGCAGTTCCTGTCCCGCCCCGTTCAGTAGACCGAAGGCTCGCCCTCGGGCCGGGTCTTGAAGCGCCTGTGCACCCAGTAGTACTGGTCGGGCATGGTGCGAATCGCCGCTTCCAGTTCGCGGTTCATGCGTGCCGTATCGGCCTCGGCATCGTCGGTGGGAAAGTCCGTCCACGCTGGCGTGATCTCGGCCACGTAGCCCGTGGGCGTCATGCGCGTGTACATGCCCAGCACCTTGGCCCGGCCCAGGCGTGCAAAGCGCGACAGCGAGGGGATGGTGGCCGCGTTCACGCCGAAGAAGGGCACGAAGACCGAGTCGTTGCGGCCGAAGTCCATGTCGGGCAAAAGGTACAGCAGCCCGCCCTTGCGCAGGTTGGAGATGATGGGCTTGACCCCGTCGGCGCGGTTGAGCATGCGCACGTCGCCAAAGCGCTGGCGCCCCGACATGAACCACTCATCGACCGCAGGGTCCGGGTGGGTGGAGAAAATCGAGGTGAAGGGCCGCGTGGTGTGCAGCGGCAGCGCCAGGCCCCCCGCATCCATGCTGTAGAAATGCGGCGCGAACAGGATGGTGGGCGTATCGCCATCGAGCTCATGCACGGCGCCCTGCAGCTTCACGCGCTCGGCCACCACCTCGCGCGGCGCGGCCCACAGCCAGCTGCGGTCCAGCCAGGTCTGGCAAAAAACGATGAAGTTGCTGCGCGCCAGCTCCACGCGCTGCGCCTCGGTCAGCTCGGGAAAGCACAGCGCAAGATTGCGCAGCGCCACCTTGCGGCGCGGCGCCGCCAGCACGAACAGCACACGCCCCAGAAACGCACCCAGCCCCCGCAGCCACGGCAGCGGCATCCAAGCCAGCGACCGCATCAGCCACACGCCGATGCGCCCGCTCATGCATGCACCTCGTTGGCAGGTGCTTCACGGCGCGGCTGCTTGTAGCGCGCATAGCCCCACAGGTACTGCTGCGGGCATTGGCGGATGGTGTGTTCCATCGCCTCGTTGATCTGCTGCACCGCAGCTTCCAGATTCTCGGACAAGGGCACGGGCAACTCCTCAAGATACAGCGCATAGCCCCGCCCCCAGGACAAGCGCTCACAACGGGCCACGATCACCGCGGCCCCCGTCTGCAACGCCAGGCGCGCCGCCAGCGTCATCGTATAGGCATCACGGCCGAAGAACGGCGACCAGACGCCCTGCCCCTCGGGCGGAACCTGGTCTGGCAGCAGCCCCACGGCCGCGCCCTTGCGCAGCGCCTTGATCATCTGGCGCACGCCGGCCAGCGTGGTCGGCACGGCCTGCACGCCGGGGCGGTTGCGCGCCGTCTCCATGACGCGGGCCAGCCAGGGCTGGCGCGCGGGGCGGTAGAGAATGGTGATCTCGCCATGCTCGGCCGACCATTGCCGCGCCGCATGCTGCACTGACAGCTCGAAGCAGCCCAGGTGCGGCGTCAGAAAGATGATGCCGCGCCCGGCCGCGTAGGCCCGGCGCACGCATTCCTCGTTGTGCATCTCGCAGCTCGGCTGCCTGCCCATCCACATGCGCGGCAGCTCCGCCACCATGCGCCCCGCGTGTCCCACGGCCGGCGCCACGGCGCCCAGGCCGTAGCCGGCCTGCCGGGCGTTGGCCAGAAAGCGGCGCCGGTACGTGGGCGAAGCGGCGAACGCCACCCAGCCCATGAGCGCGCCAAGGGGGTGCAATAGCCACAAAGGCAGTGCAGCAAACAGTCGGAACAGGGATGGCATTAAAATGATGGGTGTCGCTGAGTTAACTGAGCAACTTGCAGAGCGACGTTAAACAATTTCTGCTAAAGCGTTCGCCAGAGCTCCTGCAGCTTGGGCAGCGCCCAGCAAAAAAGCTGCAACCAAGGAGTTTATTCATATGGCGAACGACTTTCTTTTCACCTCGGAATCCGTCTCTGAAGGCCATCCGGACAAGGTGGCTGACCAGATCTCTGACGCGATCCTGGACGCCATTTTCGCCCAAGACCCGTACAGCCGCGTGGCGGCCGAGACGCTGACCAACACGGGCCTGGTGGTTTTGGCAGGTGAGATCACCACCGGCGCAAACGTCGACTACATCCAGGTCGCACGCGACACCATCAAGCGCATCGGCTACGACAACACCGACTACGGCATCGACTACAAGGGCTGCGCCGTGCTCGTGGCCTACGACAAGCAAAGCCAGGACATCGCCCAGGGCGTGGACAAGGCCAGCGATGACGAGCTCAACACCGGCGCCGGCGACCAGGGCCTGATGTTCGGCTACGCCTGCGACGAGACGCCCGAGCTGATGCCCGCGCCCATCTACTACGCGCACCGCCTCGTCGAGCGCCAGGCCCAGCTGCGCAAGGACGGCCGCCTGCCCTTCCTGCGCCCCGACGCCAAGAGCCAGGTGACCATGCGCTACGTGGACGGCAAGCCCCACAGCATCGACACCGTGGTGCTGTCCACCCAGCACAGCCCCGACCAGTCGGAAACCGCCACCAAGATGAAGGCCAGCTTCACCGAAGCCATCATCGAGGAAATCATCAAGCCCGTGCTGCCCTCCGAGTGGCTGCAGGACACCAAGTACCTGATCAACCCCACGGGCCGCTTCGTTGTCGGCGGCCCCCAGGGTGACTGCGGCCTGACCGGCCGCAAGATCATCGTTGACACCTACGGCGGTGCCTGCCCCCATGGCGGCGGCGCCTTCAGCGGCAAGGACCCGACCAAGGTGGACCGCAGCGCCGCCTACGCCGCGCGCTACGTGGCCAAGAACATCGTGGCCGCCGGCCTGGCACGCCAGTGCCAGATCCAAGTGGCCTACGCCATCGGCGTGGCACGCCCGATGAACATCACGGTCTACACCGAAGGCACAGGCGTCATCCCCGACGCCGAGATTGCCAAGCTGGTGGCCGCCCACTTCGACCTGCGCCCCAAGGGCATCATCCAGATGCTGGACCTGCTGCGCCCCATCTACAGCAAGACCGCCGCCTACGGCCACTTCGGCCGTGAAGAGCCCGAATTCACCTGGGAGCGGACGGACAAGGCAGCCGTGCTGCGCGCTGCGGCCGGCCTGTAAGCAAAACGCCAGGGGCGCTCGTGCGCCCATCTAACGGATGGCCTTTGGCCCCATGTTGCGCTGTGCCGCACATGGGGCTTTTTTCATCGAAGGCCTTCTCGCAATACTCGCACCAAACTGGCGCAACAGGCAAAGTAATCGGGTTTAACGGCCGATAAACTGACTGCACCTTTCCACAAGAGAGGCAATCTGCAAGGCAACCTCAAGCTCTGCCACATCCAAGACAAGACAAGGCAAAAAGCGATGGCTGCCTCCTACAAAGCGATTTACTGCTTCAGTGCCCTTCTTGCGCTGGCCATATTGGGGGTTTATCTGCCCGGCCTGAACAACGGGCTGCTGTTTGACGATATGCGTCTGGCGGATGCAACCATTTTCGGCAACTACGGCAGCCTGCTGGACTTCAAACAGCGCACGCTGTCGTATGGCAGCTTCGTCTGGATCGAACAGCTCTTTGGAGCCGGCTGGTGGAAGCAGCGCGTCTTCAATATCGCCTTGCATCTCGCGACCGTGGCAGCTTTGTATGCACTGTTCAAGGCCCTGCTGACGCAGACGCGCTTTCCGCAGGACATCGAGGAGCAGCCCCATTTCCTCGCGTCGCGCGATGCAGCCCTGCAGTTGGGCCTGATCCTTTTTGCACTGAACCCCGTCGCGGTCTACGCCGTTGGATACTTGGTGCAGCGCTCCATCGTCATGGCAACGCTGTTCGCGGTACTGGCATGCTGGACCTTTGTGCGTGGGCTTCAGAGCGGGCGCGCTCTCTGGCATGCCACGGCATTGATCTGCTATGTGCTTGCCGTACTGTCCAAGGAGCATGCGTTTCTGACAGTCGCCATGGTGGTGCCGCTTTACATTTTTGTCAGGCGCCCCGGCATGAAGGCGGCCATGGTCATTGTGGGAATGGCCTTGCTGCTGTTGGCCATTGCCTCGGCTGCAGTCTTTCATTTCTTCGGCAGTCTGGTGGGCCAGATTTTCGATGAGCAATCCCAAGGCTATGCAAGGCAGTTGGAAGCCCTTCGGCCCGGAATCACCGCTCAGATCTATCCCCTGAGCATCCTCAATGAAGCCGCCCTGTTTTTTGCCTATGGATTTCTGTGGATCTTTCCATATGTGGGCTGGATGTCCATCGACCTGAGACCGGCATTTCCCCTGGGCTTTGGATCGATATGGCACCTTGCCGGAGCCATGGGCTATCTCACCGTGCTGGGCTGCGCCATCTGGGCATTGATCAAGCGCCCAGGCATCATCGGTCTCGTCGCCCTCTGCATTCTGTTTCCCCTTCTCTGGTATGCCACTGAATTCGCCACAGTCTGGCTGCAGGATCCCTTCGTGCTGTACCGCAGCTACCTGTGGGCGGTGGCCATTCCGGGGCTCGTGGCCATTGCGCTGACAGGGGTCAAACCACGCACCATCTACATCGCAGGCATCGTCATCGGGCTGGTGTACGGAGCCCTGGCTCTCGAGCGCGTGCTCTCTCTTCAGGATGTAGGCACATCCTGGGCCGATGCTGTCGAAAAAATCGACAAAAAAGCCCCCGCCAATGCCGTGGGACGCGGCCGTGCCTTCCTGAACGTAGGAACAGCTCATGCAGACAAGGGCATGCTCGACCAGGCGCTGCAGGACTTCGCCACGGCCAACGCCCTTGGAGACTTGGGAGGCAATGCACTGTTCAATATGGGTGCCGTTCTGTCCCAGCAAAAGAAATTTGCCGAGGCGATGAATGCCTTCTGGGCGGCAGAGGCCAAGGGTTTCAAGGGCCAGGCCCTGAATTACCAGAAAGCCGAAGCGCTTTTGGCCATGGGCCAGCCTAGTGAAGCGCTCAAGGAATACACCATCGCGCTCACCGCTCCGGCGGAAGACCCCGAAAACGCCAAGCAGATGGAGCAAACCTTGCGCCTCAAGCGCGCGGAAACTGCCATCGCTGCTCAGCAATATCAAGTGGCTGTTGGCGATTTTCAGATTCTGCTGAATGCCTCGCCCGATGTACCCCGCCTGATCGTCGGGCTGGGCCTGGCCCTTGTTGGCAAGGGAGAAAGTGTCAGAGCCAAGGAGTTGCTGACACCGTTGGTCGCTCGAAACCCCAGTGCACCCGCGCTGTACGGGCTTGCAATGGCTTACCACGGTCAAGGAAACATGGCGGAAGCGCTGAAGTACCTCGACCAAGCCATTCGTCGGGAGCCTCAGAATCCTCAATACAGGCAAATCCGCAGCCAGCTCAATCCGCAACCAACGGCCAAACCTCAGGCTGCGAAGTAAAAACCTTCCGCCATGGCTTTGCGCATACTCCACGTCGGCAAATTCTTCCCGTCCTATCGGGGCGGCATGGAGGTCTTTCTTGCCGACTTGATCCAGGAGCAGCGGTCTCAGGGCATAGATGCCCATGCCCTGGTCCATGGTGATCCGGAGCCAGATGATCCCCTCTGGCTGGAACGCGTGCCGGTTCAATTCAATCTGGTCTACGCCCCCATGGCCATCGGATTCCGGCGCGCACTGGGCCGCGCCATCGAACGCATTCAGCCCGACGTACTGCACCTGCATCTGCCCAACAACTCGGCGCTATGGGCCCTCACCTTGCCGATAGCCAGGCGCGTTCCCTGGGTCATTCACTGGCACTCCGATGTGGTGGTTTCCAACATCAAGTGGTCCGTGGCCCTGGCCTACATGCTGTACAGGCCGTTCGAACAGGCCCTGCTGGAGCGCGCTCAGCAGGTGTTTGCCACGTCGCCGCCCTATCTTGAGGCCAGCAATGCCCTGCGCACCTGGCGCAGCAAATGCGAGATCGTTCCGCTGGGCCTGAACCTCGAAACCCTTCCTGAACCAGCACCGCTGCAACACGGTCAAGGCTGGCGGCCCGACACCCGGTTGCGCCTGTTGTCCATAGGACGGTTGACGTACTACAAAGGCTTCGAGACCCTGATCCTAGCCGTCTCGGCCATGCCCGGCGTGGAACTGCTGATTGCGGGAGAAGGCGAACTACGTGCATCCCTGGAAAACCTGATACGCCAACGCACTCCCGAGGGCAGACAGGCCTGTGTGCGACTGGTGGGCTCGGTGTCAGACGAGGAAAAACATGCCTTGTTTGCAGAGTGCGACATCTTCTGCCTTGCCTCACGCGAACGCACGGAAGCTTTCGGCATCGTGTTGCTGGAGGCCATGCTGCACGCCAAACCCTGCCTGGTCACCGACCTTCCCGGTTCCGGCATGCCCTGGGTGGTCGGCCATGCCCACGCCGGCCTGCATGTGCCCTTTGAAGACATCGATGCCTGGCGCAGCAGCATTGCTCGCCTGCAGCACGACAAAGAGCTGAGGCAGCGACTGGGCCAATCAGGCCACAAGGCCTTGCATCGGTTTTTCAGCATTGGCCCCTGTGAGCGCAGTGTGGCGCGTCACTATCGCAGCCTGGCACCCGACAACCGCCCGGCCAGAGTGGGTCAGGACCTGCTGGTCGTCATTTCCACGCGCAACAACGAGGCCGAAATAACCCATCTCATCCGCAGGGTCCATGCCCTGGTCGATGCAACCGTGCTTGTCGTGGACAACCGCAGCACCGATGCCACCTGCCATGAAGCCGAGCAATGCGGCGCCCGGGTGCTGCGCCCTTTGCTGGCCATGACCAATTGGGGCAGTTTGCAGACAGGATTGCGCTATGCGCAGACCCATGGCTTCCAGACCGTCGTCACCATCGACGCCGAGGGCCGCTACGAGGTGGAGGAACTTCCCGCACTTCTGGCCGTGCGCCAGAAGGCAGACATGGTCGTTGCCTACTTTGCTGAACAAAACAGCCTTGCGCGCCGCATCGCGTGGCAATGGTTTCGCTGGTTGACGGGTTTGGGCCTGCGCGATTTTGTGTCCGGGTTCCGGTTGTACAACCGTCCAGCATTGGAGGTAGCAGCCTCTACGGAGGCCACGATGCTTGACTATCAAGACATCGGCGCGCTGCTGCTTATGCGCAGACAGGGACTACAGGTTGCAGAGGTTGCACTGCCACTACATACTGCAAAAATCAATCGGTCGAAAATCTTCAGATCATGGGGCAATGCAGTGAGATATGTAGCTGTATCTTCATTACTGAGTATTGCACATGGCAGGGATACGTGAAATCCACTTCATCCCTCCCGCTGATTTATTGAACCAATTGAGCCACCTTGGCATAAATTTCTATTGTTCGCTCAGAGCATTGAGCCCAAGACATTTGACCAGATCGCGCCAACCCTAAGGTTCGCGCCTGCCTTTGCCAGTGTTCATCAGTCAGGCAGCCCTGAAGGCCAAATAATATTTCTTCCAGATTCAAGGGATTCACCAGTCTAGCGGCACCTCCGGCAATCTCTGGCATGCAGGAAACGTTGGATGTGAGCACTGGGGTGCCACTCGCCATTGCCTCCACAATAGGTAATCCAAAACCTTCATAAAGTGATGGATAGACCATCAATCGCGCCCCAGCATACAATGCCGGAAGCCAACTTTGGTCAACATAGGATATGTATTGCAACCAACCCTGGGCCCGTGCTTTTGCAAGGCACAAGTGAATCGCATTAGAGTTCCAGCCACTGCCCCCCGCAATCACCAAAGGCCAATTGTGCCGCACCTCTTTGGGTAGCATTCCATACGCCTCAACAAGGCGTTGGATATTTTTCCGTGGCTCTATGGTACCGACAAATAGACTATACCTCCCAGACCTAAGCCCCAACGCATTCATTACAGAGTCTAGCATCTCTGATGTATGAGGTCGAAAATCACTACCCGCCGCCAAATGTATTGCGGTCACTTGTTCTGGTGACATCAGTCCATGCGCCAGCACTTCCTGGCGAACAGTCTCGGATACCGTAATTACATGATCTGTCCTCGCCAAGCTTTCACCCAAAGCCATATTCATATATTCAACACGAACCTGGGGATGAAAATTCGGATAAAGGATATGAGATAGATCGTGTATCGTGCTTACAGTCCTACCACTGAAATTCGGAACAATATAATTAGGCGAATGATATACACACCCTTCATTTCCACGCAGCCGCCATCCAAAAAGGGCAGGAGTGATCCTTTTGTATAAACGAACAGCCAATCTACTTCCCGCAACCCTATCCCGCAGCGCCGCTTTGGTCTTAATCAAGGACAATTTCAAAGGGGCGAGGGTTTCCAAAGCAGCCATGGGATCATCAACCCACCGCCCGGAAGAAAAATACCGTAATCTATCAATACCCTCATGACAACTCAGCCGCTTCGCCAGCTCATAAGTATATCGCCCTATACCAGTCAGTGGTGGGCGAAGCGCATCAGCAGCAAAAATTACATCAAGTCTCATAAGAGCATTATCTGACGCCAGAATATATTAAAAATCTATTACCCCATCGGAGCAATCAGTGTCAATGCAATATTTCTTTCAATAGTTCCTCACAAGTGCGAGCTCGATGACTCCAAGAATGAGCCTTAATAACATCTTCTTTTCGCCCATCAGTCAGTTGCTCTGGATTATCTGTCCATTGCCTATACATATCTCTTAGCACAGCCTCAATTTGTCTGCTGCAATTTTTCACAACAATCCCTGAACCTGTCTCTTCCAAAAGTTCGACACCAGGGTCAAAATCTTCAGCAGTCTTTATGTGTAGTATGGCCTTCTCAGCACCCAGATATTCATATATTTTTCCTGGAATCTGGTAGCTTTGGACATTCCCAATATTCACTAGTACATCTGCTTGTCTTTGCAACTCAAGACACTCAAAATGACTTTTTTTCCCGGCAAACTCAACACCGGAAATCCCTTGAAACATGGGCTCAAATTCAGAATTATCCCCAGCAATTACAAAAAATATTGCCAGATCCTGTAATCCAACAAGCGCCTTTGCCAACTCTAACGGATTCCTGAAATCTCTGTAGAAATTTCCTGTAAACACCAGAAGAAAGCGTTGTTCATCCTCTTTAGTTTTCCGACCTACTCGCCTATACGAAAAACCTTGAGGCAATACTGATATTTTTCTCTCGACACTGGCACCATGACGACTTATCAACAAGTCCAACACACTGCCAGCCGTGACCCAGATGGAAGAGGCTGAGTGAATAACCTTTCGCTCCACTTTCAGATCAATTCCTCGCCTCCATTTTGGCGAGTATGGGGTTAGCAATGGATCACCCATGTCAATAATCCAAGGAATCCCCAATTTACGGGCATAATTTCCAACAAAAATATCAACACCCGGCTCATGTGAGCTTATTACGGCATCGAATTTCTCATCCCTCAACAACTTCTTTATCTTTTGAAGTGCGAAAGGATACCATTCAGACCTCACATCCGGATAAAAAATAGCATTCAAAATCGATCGGACTATTCGATAAGCCTGAAATAGCCGAGATGGCTTTGACGCATTTCGGCCATTCCCAGCTTTATTATTTCTCCAGACATCTCCTGCCAATCTCTGGCCAAATCCGATAAAAGGCCCTGGCCAGACTCGATGGATAGTAATACGCGCATCCATATCCATGGGAAACGCGTTTTCTGTCGAAATATCTGGACATACGACATGGATGTCTACACCAATATCGACTAGCTCATTAGACAAATAAAACCAACGCAATGCCTGGGCAGCCAATATTGGAGGAAACTCATAAGCAATAAGCAATACTTTCACTAAGCTTGCTCTCTCAGAACGGCAACTATTCTTTGAGCGGCCTTTCCATCTCCGTATGGAGAAACACCTCGCGCCATTTTCTTGTATTCCGTTTCGTCATCTAGCAAGCACTGCACTCTTTGAACAATATGCTCACTATCAGTTCCCACCAATTCCACAACTCCTTCAGCAACGGCTTCAGGGCGCTCTGTTTCCTCACGCAACACAAGCACAGGCTTTCCAAGTGCAGGAGCCTCTTCCTGAACTCCTCCGGAATCAGTCAAGATTAGGATCGCTCTCTTCATTGCTGCAATAAAAGGCGCGTAATCCAATGGCTCGCAAAGAAGGAAGTTGGGTTCTTGACTCAAAAACTCGTAAGCAATATCTTTTACGTTTGGATTTGGATGAACAGGAAAAAGGAATTGAACCTCAGGATTTCTTCGAGCCAATATCTTCAAGGCACGACAAATACTCCTAAATGGTTCACCAAAATTTTCTCTGCGATGCGAAGTAACAAGCACAACACGTTTCTCAGGATCTACAGGTAAACCCATCTCCAATTTCTTTTCAGCGGTCTCCAACAGTGCATCGATGACCGTATTGCCTGTCACGATAATATCGTTATCCGCGATCCCGTCCCTAAGAAGATTCTTTCTTGATTCTTCTGTTGGAGCGAAATGCCAGCGGGCAAGTTTTCCAGCAATTATACGATTTGCTTCTTCTGGGAAAGGGTTCCGTATATCCCATGTACGCAGACCGGCCTCAACATGCCCAATTGAAATTCCATGATAAAAACAAGCCAAGGCAACAGTCATTACCGTGGTCGTATCCCCTTGAACCAATACGACGTCAGGCTTCTCTTCTTTTAGCACCACATCCAACTCCAAGAGCAAACGCCCCGTGAGTTCTGTCAGCGCTTGATTTGGCCGCATAATATTCAAATCGATATCAGGCTTCACCCCGAAAAAGTCCAATACCTGATCTAGCATCTGGCGGTGCTGTGCCGTAGCTAATACGCGGACCCGTGCCCATGGCTCTTTTTTAAGAGCAATGATAACTGGGGCCATCTTAATAGCTTCCGGACGAGTTCCTACGACACAAAGAATATTCTTTTTCGACGCATTAATATTAGACAATTTCACTCGGTGTAATCAATAAAAAAATCGCTTCGATGCTTCCACTTCTCTCTGAAATAGTCAGCATTTCTTTTAAAGAGATTTGCATAAGAATCAGAGCCAGCACTGGCGTTTGTAGTTTGATGGGGTTGATGACGAATGCCGGTCAGGTCGCGATAACAAATATCCAGACCCAGTTGCTTTATTTGGAGTGAAATGTCCGTATCTTCAAAGCAAGTTGGGTCGTAAGCGGTATCAAACCCTTGGGTAGATCTAATCACTGCCGTTCGCGTAAAAAATCCTCCAGTACCCAAATATGCAATATCTGATCGATAGCCTTCACGAATAGCCTTCTCATTCATGGCACGATTTTGGCAGTAGTCCGTGATCATTCCACCAAAATCCGTTCGATTAGCATCAAACCAACCTGCAGCCCATCCAACAGCACCGATATTGGCGTCACGATTCAGAATAGAGAGCGCCTCTTCAAAGCAGCTTGACGACGTAAACCACTGATCAGAATCAAAGAAGGAAATATATTTTCCGGTCGCAGCCGCGACTCCTAAATTACGTCCGGATGCACAACCATTTACGGGGTTCGGAATGACTCGTATCGAGGGGAATTTTTCTCGAACAAATTCAGCTCCATTGTCAGTACTGCAGTTGTCTACAACAATCAATTCTTTGATATATGCAGAGCAATGGTATAGCAAAGAAGTTAGTGTACGCTCGATAATTTTTCGATTGTTATGTATAAGAATGACAACGCTAACTGAATGTCGAAAATTTGTGATTTCCGGCTTTGCAGTGATGGCATCGAGCCGAGAAAACCATGAATTCTCCCAAACAAACCGATCCCCATCTTCCTTGAACATAAGATCATCCAGATGCATGACCTTAGCGCAAGCCAGGGCAAAATCTTCTGGATTTTTCTCAATCATCAATCCAGGGTATCCATTTATTTCCGGTAAATCAGTGGAAATGACAGGCTTACCGGCAAACAAATACTCAAAGACTTTAATGGGAGATACAGCATCAGAGATCTTCCCCGGAGTAAATGGAAGCAAGCAGAAATCCGAGTACGCCAAATATGCAGGCAAATCCTCAATGCGCTTAGAGCCCAAAAAGCAAATGTTTTCTGGAAGATTCTCTCTTTGTGGACGATCACCGATCAGCACAAAGTTGATACTGGGATTTTTGCGCGCAGCTTCTTCAAGGAAATCCCAAGCAAACCACTCACCATAAAGCGATCCAAAATATAGTCCTACACCTCCATTTCTCGGAAGATCATCAGGGCATGCGTAATTTTTATACCGATCGAAAAGATACTCATTCGCAGCGTTGGGCAGATACAAGGCATCGTCACGACCTAAATTATTGAGGCGATAAACCAAGAGCTTTGCAGTACCAACCACAATTTGAGATTTATTTACAAACTCGCAGTAAACATCCCTATTAAACCAATCACCTCCAAGACTTGTCTCCCAATCATCTATTAATTCAAATACAGTGCGCATACCGCAGATGTTGAATATATCAAGATATTCCAAAGCAGCATAATGAGGCAACTCCACCAAAAGAGTTGCATTACTGGAAATATTTTTAAGCAGTGCATCTGGAGAAATGTCTTCTATATGCACATGATTCAATCCATAAAGAGAAATATCGGATTCAACATAGGCATTGAATTCGAAATCAAACTTCTTATGGATATATATATAGGTGACTCGGCGCCCAGTTTTCAAAGCACAGCGAGCCAGTTGTGCTGAACGCTGCCCGCCACCGATATCATCAAAAGGCACCCCAGCAATGATAACCAAATCATCCTCTAAAAGGGCTTGATCTACTATATAACACCCCTTATGGTTCTGCTTTGGATATCTTGAAAGAACTGACGTGGATGCCGTTGCCAACGATATCTGCTGCTGTAGATCAATAGGGTGTGCTGTTGGATTGATCTTATGCAAGATATTGCGCCTGATATCCGGAGGTAACTTGAGAAAAAATGGCGTCCCTAGTTTGCTAATATGTGAATAAGTCGCTCGTAATGGCCGGGTGATACGCCAAGAAGCAGATGTCCTGAAATTTCGGAGTTCCTTTTGCAGTTTCTCAATTTCGGCATCACATGAAACAAGACACTTTTGCAATTCATCATTGGCTTGGCGCATCGCTTGATGCGTCTCCTCTGCAGCTAAGGCTGTGGAATTTATCTCTATTTCATGATTCGCAACTATTTTTTGATATTTCTCAGATTGATCTAAGTGTTCAACGATGGATTTTTCAAGTATTTCGATAGTAGCTTGTGCACTTTTACTGGTATGGGTCGCATTCATCAACCGCCTCTCAAGTTCAACTTGTGCTTCTTGACTGATGTGGATGACATCAGCCAATCGCCTTTCAGCTTCGGCCTGTGCGCGTTGGCTACTTTCTTCAAGATTTTTTAAACGCTGCTTCAGTTCAGCAATTTCTTCGTAGTGGCGGTATATTTCATCGTTTGGATTATTTACATTATTCTTATCTATAAAAACATCATGTAGCGTCAGCTTCTGCTCGGCAATCCATTGGTCTTGCCCGTAAATTAATAGTATTTGCTCCCCTGCCCAAAATTGATGAGGTCCAGAAACCTTACTCCATACCAGCGAGAAATCGTTGGGCAGTTTATTTGGGATATTTTTCGCGAGAAAAGTGAACTCATGCTCATCAATCCTATGGACCTCCTGGTAAGGAAGTAACAGCACCACAGCTTTTCTGGCTCGCTCAGTTAGACGCCGCAATACGTCATAGGGACTGGAGAAATGCTCCAGCGTATTCGATGAAAAAACGATATCGTAAGTCTCAAAAGAGTCTTGGCTTGAGCCGAGCCAGTTCTGGCACTTGAAATTGATGGCAGGATATCTCTTGCACGCCTGTTCTATCGCTGTAGCAGAAAAATCCACTCCACAGATATTTTCGACTGGCATATGGCTCGCCCATACGTCGGCACCATCTCCTTGTGCGCACCCCCAATCTACCAATGTCAAAGAATCTCGCTGCAGGGTTAGAAAAATCCATTCCGGCAATTGTTTTACAGCAAGCCAAGAGAATTCTCTTGATTGGGCAGGGCCACTCATTTTCTCCCAATCAGTGGAAAAACGCATATCCCAATAATGTTGAGAATTGATTTTCTCATCTGTAGTCATGGTGCTAGCTGGATGGACGATTGTGTGATAGATGGCTGAAATACCCCAAATAGGCGCCGATCTGATTCGGAGGCAAAGTACTGTACTCCCTCTATATATTCATAGTAGTGAATATCTCTGTTTTCCCTATTTTCCACAGCCACAACCAAGAGATATTTTCCCGCTGTAAGGTGATTGGTAAAATCAAAAGATACCCTAAAGTGCTCTCCTGTTGAGAAATCAAGCTTGGTGAAATCATGCGTGGTAGACACAATCAAATCTGTTCCTTTTAGATCTTTGATCGAAAATGCCAAGCTGATATTCTCTTTAGGCAAATGAGAAGGTAGTGCTACTTCTATAATAACCTTGAGTGACTCGCCCCAAATATAAACATTCTTTCTGACTTGACTGGCATCTAGAAGCTCTGCGTATTTCACAATACCGACCTCAGAACCCCAATGGTTGATGGGCTTTAGACAATCATCTTTATTGAAACAAGGAAAGGCTATTTGATTTGATAATTTAGGTATGCCTGCAGCAACACCTTCATCCTGCATTTTTTCTTGCTCTTGAGTCACATCATCGCGAAACATATAGGCCATATACTGGCCAGTAACTGGAAAAACATCTCCATCATCAATCAGCTTACCCTGATTGATCCAAATAGCTCGCTGGCACAAGGTTCGGACAGAGCCAACATCGTGGCTCACGAACAAGATGGAAGTGCCTTGCGCTTGTATATCCTTGATACGACGAATGCATTTAGCAATGAAGCGAGCATCTCCAACAGCCAACGCCTCGTCGACAATCAAGATCTCAGGATCCACATGAATAGCAACTGCAAAGGCCAAGCGTGCGTACATGCCGCTGGAATAGGTTTTGACTGGTTGCTCAAGGAAATCCCCTAATTCCGAAAATTCCAGAACATCTTGCATTCGCGACTCCATGGCTTCACGAGGAATTCCTAGAATTGCCGCATTCAAATATGCATTCTCGCGCCCAGTAAACTCCGGATTGAATCCAGCACCCAGTTCCAACAGCGCAGCAATGCGGCCATTCACTTTAATGCGACCACTGGTTGGTTTTAATGTGCCGCAAATAATTTGCAACAATGTAGATTTTCCACTGCCATTCTGGCCAATAATACCAACCGTTTCACCCTTGCCAATTTTAAAAGAAACATTTTTCAGCGCCCAAAACTCACGATAATGTTTTTTGGCAGGACATTGATTAATAGCCTCCATTCCCAATGCGGCATATTGCTTCAACCGATCAATCGGCTTTTTATAAATCTCGTAGCACTTGCTGACATTTTCAATTTCGATGATTGATTTAAAGGACATCAGAGAATCCCCCCTTGGTTTTTTGAAACCAAGCAAATCCCATCCAGAACACAAATGCGGACACGAAAGTTTGCTGAAACCATGCCACCCATTTAATGGATTTACCCCACAGCATCACGTCACGAGCAGTTTCTATTGAGAATGTCAGCGGATTTATTTCTAGCAATTTCCGGTACTCAACAGGAATTGAAGCAGTCGAATAAAAAACAGGGGACAGGAACATTAATACTGTAACCATGACGACAACAAACTGCGGCGTGTCTCGGATGTAGACCCCTAGTGATGCAAGCGTCCACGAGACCCCCAAAGTGAGCAACATCAATGGCAAAAGAGTAATTGGCAACAGCACAATACTTGCGTGCGGAAATCCAAAGAACAACATATAAAATATCAGCCACACCAAAGTACTCACCAAAAATTGGAAAAAAGCTGAGGCCAAAGCGATATATGGCAATATTTCAATTGGGAAAATTATCTTCTTTACGTAATTAATATTACCTACAATAAGCACCGGTGCACGACTGATCACTTCCGAGAATAAGCCAAATATTATTAACCCAGCAAACAACACCAATGCAAACTCTGCTTTTGATCCACTACCACCTGGCCATTGGGATTGAAATACCATGCCAAATACAAACGTGTAGACAGCCAGCATCAATAGTGGATTTAGAAAAGACCAAAGCAAGCCTGCAATCGACCCTTTGTAACGACTAACCACTTCCCTCTTAGCCAGATCTACGATAAGCACTCGATAATTCAATAATATTTTTAGGGGAGCGAGCATATCGATACTGTCTTTACGCATACATAATTGACTCTTGCAAGGCTAATATTCGCTTTGAATACGAACAATATCGTCCTCATCCAAATAGGCGCCCGATTGCACTTCGATAATCTCAAGCGGTAATTTCCCTGGATTTGCTAAAAGGTGAACCTTGCCAAGAGGGATGAAGGTGGACTCGTTTTCTCCCAACAAGAAAGTCCTGTCTCCATTGGTCACTTCGGCAGTTCCCTTCACTACGATCCAATGCTCAGCCCGGTGATAGTGCATCTGCAGACTGAGCCTGGCTCCTGGGTTGACAACAATTCGCTTGACTTGAAAACGCTCACCGCGGTCTATGCTGCCGTACCAGCCCCAAGGACGATGCACCTTGCGACGCGAGGCGCCAAGTTCACGCCTTTGGGCCTTCAATTCTGTGGCGATCTTTTTCACATCCTGACTCCTTCGCTTGTCAGCCACTAGGATGGCATCTGGAGTTTCTACAACGATAAGGTTGTCCACTCCAACGGTAGTCACGAGGCAGTTCTCCGAGAAGAGAAGGCTGTCATTAGTATCAATGGCCAGCGTGTGGCCTACATGGGCATTGCCACATGCATCACGCGGCAACACGTCCCAAAGAGAGTCCCAGGCTCCCAGGTCGGACCAGCCCGCATCCATCGGAACCACCGAAGCAAGAATTCCCAGAGCTTTGTTGCCTGGTAGATGTTCCATTACTGCGTAGTCGATCGATTTGGAAGGGCAACTGGCGAAGAGCTCGCCATGGGGGCGTATGAAGTCCATATCTTGGCTGCTCTGAATTAACGAGGCTTGGCAAGCATGCAGCATCTGCGGCTGCAGCTCTGCGACAGCCTTGAGCCATTGGTCTGCCCGCACCATGAAAAGGCCGCTGTTCCAAAGATAGTCGCCGCTTCGCAGATAATTTTCGGCCAATTCACGGTTGGGCTTTTCAGTAAAGCTGCGTATCTCGAACGCGCCGCAATCGACGGCTTCTGCTTTCTGTATATAGCCATACCCAGTCTCTGGACGGCTGGGTGTAATGCCAAACGTGACCATGGCGCCATCCTTGGCAAGTTGCCAAGCCACAGCCACGGCCTCATGAAATTCCGAAAGCCTGGTAATGACGTGATCTACAGGCATGGCCAGCATGACGGTTTCAGGCTCTGCGACCAGTGCCGCCAGGGTCAAGGCCGGGGCAGTGTTTCGACCAACGGGCTCCAACACCAGCTTGGAGCCTTCTATTCCGGCCTCCTGCAGCTGTTGCGCCGCCAAAAAGCGGTGCTCGTTATTGCATATCACGACGGGAGCAGCCTTCGAGATATGTTCGGCCATGCCATCCAAGCGCCTGGCAGTTTTCTGCAACATTGAGATTCCGTCCCCATGGAGCGCCAGATATTGCTTTGGGTGGCTCTCACGGGACAGTGGCCACAGGCGGGTTCCAGATCCGCCACAAAAGATGACGGGAAGCAAGGGTGTGCTCATGACGGGGTCTTGTTGGAAAGAGACTGGTGCAAATCCTCAGCATCAGCCTCCACCATCGCCAACCGCTGATTCAACCGCCGCACATCGCGCTCAATGCGGGTGTTGACCATGTCGGCATGCAGGGCCTTGATGAGCAGGACGATGCTGACCAGCAGCAGCAGCATGGCTGGTGGATAGCTGATGCCCAGCACCGCTGCCAGGCGGTTGATCATCCCGGGCCAGACGCCCAGCACGACGGCAGCCACGGCAACGATCACCCAGAGCAGCCCGTGCATGAGGTAGAGATGGTCGCGCCGGATCAGGTACAGAATCAGCGCAGCCAAACCCATACCCATAAAAGTTGTTGTTACCTGAAGGGATGCCATATTGATAATCAAGAGCCACCGAATGAGTCTGTTCGGTTGAAGCAGGGCACGCCTGAAAGCAGCGCAGTGGCGGTCTGAGACAAGCCAAACCATTCGCGAAATACGTGAAACCTCCTATTGCAGCCATCTGCATCATGTTCGGAACAAACGGACCCTGCTTGCCCCGCCTTGCCCCATGACAGGGAATCGCGGCATTCCTTCGCCAAAAGACCAGACATCCAGGATCAAAGCCTTGAATGCAGACGGGGTTCCGGCAGCACTACACTGAAGCACTCACCTGATACACGTCCGCGCTGTTGCTTTCGTGCACTCACCCATGCCATCTGCCACCACCCAGCTCCTGGTCATAGACCCCCAGAACGACTTCTGCGATCTGCCTGAGGACTGGTGTCCTGGCGGACTACGTCCCAGCCTTCCCGTGGCGGGCGCCCATGCCGACATGCAGCGGCTTGCAGGTTGGATACGGCGCGAGGGGGCGAGAATTGACGCCATCACGGTGACGCTGGACTCGCACCAGCGCTATGACATTGCCCACCCCGCCTTCTGGCAGCAGGGCGATGGCAGCCATGTGGCGCCGTTCACCGCGATCACGGCGGCGCAGGTGCGGGCGGGGGTGTTCCGGCCGCGCAACGCCGAGGCGCTGCAGCGCAGCCTGGAATATCTGGATGCACTCGAAGCAAACAGCCGCTACACGCTGATGGTCTGGCCCGTGCACTGCGAAGTGGGCAGCTGGGGCCACGGTATCCATGCCGATGTGCTGGCGGCCTGCGGCGACTGGCAGCAGCAGCGCCAGCGCGCCGTGTACAACGTTTTCAAGGGGCTCAATCCCTGGACCGAGCATTACAGCGCCCTGCAGGCCGAGGTGCCGGACCCTGCCGATCCGGCGACCCTGCTGAACACCGGCTTGCTGGAGCGGCTGGACCGCGCCGGGCTGCTGGTGGTCGCGGGCGAGGCGAGCAGTCACTGCGTGCGCTCCACGGTCGAGCATCTGGTCGAGCACCTTCCCCATCCTGAGCGCATCGTGCTGATGCACGACGCCATGAGCCCGGTGCCGGGCTTCGAGTCCGCGCACCGTGATTTCCTGGCAGCCATGCAGGCCCGCGGATTGCGGCTGGCCTCCAGCCAAGAACTCCACCTGTAGGGGCCAGGCCTCCTTCCTGCGCGCAGCCCCCTTTCCTGTTTCCCCAGCATCGCACCATGGCTCCCATCATCACCAGCCTGCTCGACACCGATCTCTACAAATTCACGATGTGGCAGGCCATGCTGCACCGCAATCCCCAGACCGAGGCCGAATACGAATTCGTCTGCCGCACGAAGACGGCCTTCCCGCTGGCCGAGCTGCTGCCCGAGGTGGAGCGCGAGCTGGACGCCCTGTGCGCGCTGCGCTTCACGCCCGAAGACCTGGCCTACCTGGGCGGGCTGCGCTTCATGAAGAGCGACTTCATCGACTTTCTGCGCATCTTCCAGTTCCAGCGCGCCTTCATCCGTGCCTGGGCCGATGGCGATACCCTGCACATTGAGGCCAAGGGCCCCCAGGTCCATGTGATGGGGTTCGAGATCTATGTGCTGGCCATCGTCAACGAGCTGTATTTCCGGCGTTTCGACGCGGAGGCGGCGCTGGCCGAAGGCCGCAGGCGCCTGGCGGGCAAGATCGAGCGCCTGCGCCACCTGGCCTGCGAGGCCAGGCTGCGCAACCCGTTCGAGCTGTTCGACTTCGGCGTGCGCCGGCGCTTCTCGGGCGCCTGGCAGCGCGAGGTGGTCCAGGCCTTTGCCACGCAGACGGCGCAGTGGTTCAAGGGAACGTCCAACGTGCTGCTGGCGCGCGACTTCGGCATCGTGCCCATAGGCACCATGGCCCATGAGTACCTGCAGAGCTACCAGGCCCAGGGCGTGCGCCTGCGCGACTTCCAGATCGCCGCGCTGGAGGACTGGGTGCAGGAGTACCGGGGCGACCTGGGCGTGGCCCTGACCGACACCGTGGGCATGGATGCCTTCCTGGCCGATTTCGACATGTACTTCGCCAAGCTCTTCGACGGGCTGCGCCACGACTCGGGCGACCCGTATGCCTGGGGCGAGAAGGCCATCGCCCATTACCAGAAGCTGCGCATAGACCCGCAGGCCAAGCGCCTGGTGTTCTCCGACGGGCTGGACCTGGACACGGCCCTGGCCCTGTACCAGCGCTTTGCCGACCGCATACAGCTGGGCTTCGGCATCGGCACGCGGCTGACCAACGACATGGGGCTGGAGACCATCAACATCGTGATGAAGCTCACCCACGCCAACGGCCAGCCCGTGGCCAAGATCTCGGACTCGCCGGGCAAGACGCTGTGCAACGACGAAACCTATCTGGCCTATCTGCGCCAGGTCTTCGGCCTGGCCCAGCCTGTCGCCGTCTGACACCGCCTGACACCGCCAAGGCTCCATTCATGCTGCGCATCACCATTGCCCAACTCAACCCCACCGTCGGCGACATCGCTGGCAACGTGGCCCGCATGGCCGAGGCCGCTGCCCGCGCCGCGCACGCGCAGGCCGACCTGCTGGTCTTTCCCGAGCTGTCGCTGTGCGGCTACTACCCTGGCGACCTGCTGGACGAGCCCGCCTTTCGCGAGTGCCTGGAGCAAGGCTTGCAGCAGCTGCTGCAGGCCACGCGCCAGTGGCCGCAATTGCACTGGGTCATCGGCGCGCCCACGCGCGCCAGCGGGCCGGGCAAGCCGCTGCACAACAGCCTGCTGGTGCTCAAGGACGGCGCCGTGCGCCTGCGCTACGACAAGCAGCTGCTGCCCACCTACAACATCTTCGACGAGCGCCGCCACTTCGAGCCCGGCCCCGACGCGGCCAAGGTGCTGCGCATAGGCCAGGCCCAGGTGGGCTTTCTGGTGTGCGAGGACGGCTGGAACGACGCCGGTGCCGACTACGCCACCAACCCCTTCGCGCGCATGGCCGACGCCGCGCCCGACCTGGTGGTCAGCATCAACGCCAGCCCCAGCCACCTGGGCAAGCGCGAGCAGCGCCACGAGATCTTCGGCCAGGCGGCCACACGCCACGGCCTGCCCATCCTCTACGTGAACCAGATCGGCGGCCAGGACCAGATCGTGTTCGACGGCGCCTCGTTCGCGGTGGAGCCCGGGCGCGGCGTGGTCTTCGAGGCCGAGCGCTTTGTCGAAGACCTGCGCACGCTGCAGTTCGACGACGGACGCTTCCTCGACGCGGCCGGCCAGCCCTGCATGAGCGTGACGGCCGAAGGCCTGCCCACCATGGAGTTCTACCGCCGCCAGATCGTGCTGGGCCTGCGTGACTATGCGCGCCGTTGCGGCTTCACGCGCGCCGTCGTCGGCAGCTCGGGCGGCATAGACAGCGCGCTGACCCTGGCCCTGGCGGCCGAGGCCCTGGGCGCGGACAACGTGGTGGCAGTCACCATGCCCTCGCGCTTTTCGTCGAGCGGCTCGGTCGATGACTCGGTGATCCTGTGCCGCAACCTGGGCATCACGCTGCATGAGCACCCGATCCGCGAGCTGGTCGACGGCTATGCGCGCCAGTTCGAGGCCAGCTTCGGCCAGCCGCTGCAGGGCCTGCCGCTGGAGAACCTGCAGGCACGCATTCGCGGCACCACGCTGATGGAGTACTCCAACGCCTTCGGCCACCTGCTGCTGACCACGGGCAACAAGTCCGAGATCTCGGTGGGCTACTGCACGCTGTATGGCGACACCAACGGCGGCCTGGGCCTGCTGGGCGATCTGTACAAGACCGAGGTCTTCGAGCTGTCTCGCCACATCAACCACAGTGCGGGCCGAGAGCTGATTCCCCAGGCCATCATCGACAAGCCGCCCTCGGCCGAGCTGGCGCCCGACCAGAAGGACGAGGACAGCCTGCCGCCCTATGCGGTGCTGGACGAAATCCTCAAATACGCCATTGAGGGCCGGCACCTGTCCACCGCCGAATACGGCACGGCCGAGCGCTTTGTGACCCAGCTGCTGGGCCAGCCCGGCGGGGCCGAGCTGGTTGACCGCGTCAAGCGCATGATCTTCCGCAGCGAGTACAAGCGCCGCCAGGCCCCGCCCATACTGCGCGTGCGCCCGCGCGCCTTCGGCACCGGGCGCCAGATGCCCATTGCCGCCCACTACGAATGAAGCCAGAGTGAAGCCACCGAGCCTGTTTATGCAAGAGACTGCCGCCATGGACGCCCCCACCGAAACCCCGGCCACCAGCGAGCGCGTGCACACCGCCGTGCTGATCGGGCGCTTCCAGCCGCTGCACAACGGCCACATGGCCCTGCTGCGCGCGGCGCTGGAGCGTGCCGAGCAGATCGTCGTCGTGCTGGGCAGCGCCTGGCAGGCGCCCAATCCCAAGAACCCCTTCAGCTGGCAGGAACGCGCGCAGATGCTGCGCGAGGCGCTGCCGCCCGCGGACGCGGCCCGCCTGCACTGCGTGCCCGTGCGCGACTACTACAACGAGCCGCTGTGGGTACAGGCCGTGCAGCAGGCCGTGCAGTCCTGCGTGCCCGAAGGCGCCAGCGTGGCCCTGGTCGGCCATTTCAAGGACGCGACCAGCGGCTACCTTGCGCGCTTTCCGCGCTGGCAGCTGATCAGCCTGCCGCGCCTGGGCCAGTTCGACGCCACGCCGCTGCGCGACATCTACTTCGGCGAATCCGGCGTGGACTTCGAGGCCCTGGCCGCCCAGGTGCCGCCCGCCACCCTGCAGTTCCTGCGCCAATGGGCCACCACGCCCGTCCATGCGCAGATGTGCGAGGAATGGCGCATGCTGGCCCGGTACCGCCAGGCCTGGGCTGCGGCGCCCTACCCGCCCGTCTTCGTGACCGTGGACGCACTGCTGCGCTGCCGTGTGCCGCACGAAGACGCGCAACAGGACCACATCCTGCTGATACGCCGCGGCCATGCCCCGGGCCTGGGCCTGTGGGCGCTGCCGGGCGGCTTCCTGGAGCCGCGCGACACGCTGTGGCAGTCCTGCCTGCGCGAGCTGCGCGAGGAGACCTGCTCCACGCTCAGCGAGGCCGACCTGCAGGCGGCCCTGCAGTCCGTGCAGGTCTTCGACCATCCCGACCGCAGCCTGCGCGGGCGCACCATCACCCATGTGCATTACCTGGACCTGGGCGTGCTGCCCTCGCTGCCGCCCGTGCAGGGCGGCGACGATGCGGCACTGGCGCGCTGGGTGGCCGTCTGCGACCTGCCCGCCATGGAAAGTGCGTTCTTCGAGGACCACTTCCAGATCCTGCGCCAGTTCCTGCCCCTTCCGGTGCAACAGCCCCTGGCGGACACGGGCGTGAAAATCGGCTAAAACCGGAGATTGCGGCGCCATCTTGCGCCGCAATACCGTTTTTCCGGGCTTCCCGTGTTCCCCCGCGATTGAATGACTACCACCCTACAGATCCGACCCGCCACCCCCGATGACGCCGAGCTCATCGTCCGCTTCGTGCGCGAACTCGCCGTCTATGAAAAAGCCGAGCATGAAGTCCTGGCCACGCCAGAGCATGTGAAGCGCACCCTGTTCAGCGACAACCCCGCCGTCTTCGGCCTGATCTGCCTGCATGGCGACCAGCCCGTGGGCTTTGCGGTCTACTTCTTCAATTACTCGACCTGGCAGGGCCGCCACGGCCTGTACCTCGAAGACCTCTACGTCACGCCCGAGGCGCGCGGCCTGGGCGCGGGCACGGCGCTGCTGCGCCGCCTGGCGCAGATCGCCGTCGAGAAGGACTGCGGCCGCTTCGAGTGGAGCGTGCTCGACTGGAACCTGCCCTCCATCGAGTTCTACGACCGCCTGGGCGCCCTGCCCCAGACCGAGTGGATCCGCTATCGCGTGACCGGCGACACCCTGCTGGAGATGGCGCGCGAGCCGGCCTGAGGCCGGCCCCCTTCGTCTGCCTACTCGGGCTCCACGCCCTGGCGCACGGCCTGCTCGACGACCTCGCGCGTCAGCGTGGGCACGAAGGTCTCGATGAAGGCATAGGCATAGCCGCGCAGCCAGGCGCCCTTGCGCAGGCCCAGCCGCGTGGTGTTGACCTCGAACAGGTGGCCGGCGTCCAGCGTGCGCAGGCCCTGGTCGCGCTCGGCATCCAGCGCCACCGAGGCGACGATGCCCACGCCCATGTCCAGCTCCACATAGGTCTTGATCACATCGGCGTCCATGGCCGTCAGCACCACGTCGGGCTCCAGGCCCTCGCGCGCAAAGGCCTCGTCGATGTGGGCGCGGCCCGTATAGCCCTGCTCGTAGGTGATGATGGGAAAGCGCGACAGCGCCTCCAGCGTCAGCGCCTGCTGCGACTGCAGCAGCGGGTGGCCGGGCGGCACGACCACGCCGTGCGTCCAGCGGTAGCAGGGCAGCGCGACCAGGCCTTCATAGCCGGCCAGCGCCTCGGTGGCCACGCCGATGTCGGCCTCGCCGCTGCGCAGCATCTGCGCCACCTGCTCGGGCGAGCCCTGGTGCAGGTGCAGGCGCACCTGCGGATAGCGCTGGCGGAAGTCGCGCACCACATGGGGCAGCGCATAGCGGGCCTGGGAGTGGGTGGCGGCAATCGACAGCCGCCCCTGCTCGCTGGCGCTGAAGTCAGCGCCCACGCGGCGCAGGTTGTCGGCCTCCAGCATCAGGCGCTCGACGATGGGCAGCAGCGCCTCGCCGGGCGGCGTCAGTCCGGTCAGCCGCTTGCCTGCGCGGATGAAGATCTCCACGCCCAGTTCTTCCTCCAGCTCGCGGATCTGCCGGCTCACGCCAGGCTGGGAGGTGTGCAGCGTGTGGGCCACCTCGGTCAGGCTGTAGCCGCGGCGCACGGTTTCGCGCACATAGCGCAGTTGCTGGAAGTTCATGGGCAAGGCTCCGCCCGGGGCCGGTGCGGCCCGGGCCTGTGGAAGGCAAAAGCAGGAAGGAAAGAGAGAGGGGGACGGCGAGAGGCTTCAGGCCGAACAGGCCACGGCCGGCTCATCCGGGGCATCGGCCGCTGCCTCGCGGGGCAGCTCCAGCAGCTCGATCAGATTGCCTGCGGGGTCGCGCGCATAGCAGCGCCGGCCCTCGCTCACGGGCGCCACCTCCAGCGCCAGGCCGCCGTGCACCAGCAACTGCTGGCGCAGAGCATCCACGTCGCTGACCGTCAGCGCCAGGTGCACCAGGTTGCCCGCCGCGCGCTCGGTGCCGCCGGACTGCCCCTTGTAGGGCACCAGATCGATGCGCTGCCCGCCGGCCAGAAAGCTCAGGCCCGGACGCCCGGCAACGGTCAGGGCAGACAGGCCCAGCACTTCGCCATAAAAGCGCTCCATGGCCGCCTGGGCGCGCGCCGGGAAGGACAGCTGGACATGGTGGACGCCACAGACGATGGCCACGCCCGGCTTCATGGCAGTGCGGCCGGCAAGAGGGGAAGGCCAGGCGGGGCGTGTGGTGTGGGTCATCGAAGCGTCTCGGAAAAGAATCAGCAGCCCGAATGCTGCTGCAGGCCATTGTCGAGACAAGTCGAAAAAACCAAAAATAATAAAAATTCAGTCTGTTATTTCCAAATCATCTCAAGAGATCGAACGCCGGTGGTCGGCACGGCGCGCCAGCCACTCGCCGCCGAACTGCAGCACCGACACCAGGGCCACCAGGATGACGATGACCTCGAACATCACGCGCGTCTCATAGCGTTCGTAGCCGTAGCGGATGGCCAGGTCGCCCAGGCCGCCCGCCCGGCGCCGTGGTGTGCAGCACGATGGCCAGCGCCAGCCCGGCAACGATGGCGATCAGCGAGGACGCGCCCGCCATCAGCAGGGTTTCCAGAAAGGCCTGCAGGTATTTATCGAGCGGGGGCAGGGACATGGCCAAGCAGTTGCAGTGAATCGGCGCCCAGCGCCTGTTGAAGGGAAGACAGCGCGGCCGGCGAGAGCGGGGAGAGCGACGACGGCAGATCCTGCACCGGCACGCCCACCAGCAGGCGGCCCTGCGAACGCCCGCGCATGCAGTCAAGCCCGCCCTGCAGCAGGCGGGCACGCGGGCCCAGCACCTGGAGCTGCGCCAGCGGCAGGCCCTGCTGGCTGCCGCCGTCGGCCCATCCGATGGCCAGCACGGCGACGGCCTCCGGGCCATCGGCCTCTGCCACCAGTTCCAGGTCGGCCGCCAAGGCCTGCCGCAGCGGCCGCAGCAGCGCACGCGCAGCCTCCGAGCGCGGTGCCGCAAACAGCTGCCAGACCTCGCCGATCTCCTGCAGCCGGCCCTGGTCCAGCACCAGCACGCGATCGCAGACCTCGCGGATCACGGCCATGTCGTGCGTGATGAGCACGATGGTCAGCTGCAGCTTGCGGTTGATCTCGCGCAGCAGCTCCAGGATGGACTGCGTGGTCTCGGGGTCCAGGGCCGAGGTGGCCTCGTCGCACAGCAGGATTTCGGGCTCGTGCACCAGCGCGCGCGCAATGCCCACGCGCTGCTTTTGCCCGCCCGAGAGCTGGGCCGGATAGGCGCCGCTCTTGTCCGCCAGCCCCACCAGAGCCAGCAGCTCGTCCACCCGCGCGCGCACGAGCGCGGGCCGCCAGCCCGCGGCCTGCAGCGGCAGGGCCACGTTCTCGTACACCGTGCGCGAGGACAGGAGGTTGAAGTGCTGGAAGATCATGCCGATGCGCCGGCGCAGCGCCACCAGCGCGTCCTCGTCCAGCGTGGCGACATCGGTGCCGTCCACCAGCACGCGGCCGCTGCTGGGCCGCTCCAGCGCATTGATGGTGCGCAGCAGCGTGGATTTGCCGGCACCGCTGCGGCCGATGACGCCGAACACCTCGGCACGCGCCACCTCGAAGCTCAGCGCCTGCAGTGCGTGCACGGGCTCGCCCGCGCTCCTTCCCGTGCCCGTTCCCGGGTAGTGCTTGCGCACGCCCTCGAAGACGATGTGCGGCCGCTGCAGCGCATCGATTGCATGGGGCTCGCCGGCCGCCGCCTGTTCCACCTTCATTGCCTTACACGCCTCAGAAGGCCGGCAGCACCGAGCCCTGGTACCTGCTCACGATGAACTGGCGCACGGGCTCGGACTGGTAGGCGCGCAGCAGGGCAGCGACCCAGGGTGCAGCGCGGTCGCGCTCGTGCACGGCAATGATGTTCACGTAGGGATTGCGCTCGCGCCTTTCGACGGCAATGCCATCACGCGTGGCGATCAGCCCCGCCTGGTAGGCAAAGCTGTTGACGATGGCCGAGGCATCGAGATCGTCCAGCGAGCGCGCCAGCACCACCGAAGCGGCCTCCACCAGCTGCACCTTCTTCTGGTAGCTGGCGATGTCGGCCAGGCCCGCCGTGCCCTTGAAGGGGTCGAAGCCTTCGCGCAGCTTCAGGATGCCCTGGTCCTGCAGCACCACCAGCGCGCGCGTCTGGTTGCTGGGATCGTTGGGAATGCCCAGGCGCGCGCCAGCGGGCAGGTCGGCCAGGCGTTTGTGCTTTTTCGAATAGAAGGCGATGGGCGAGATATAGGTGTCGCCGGCCGCCACCAGCCGGTAGCCGCGCTGCTGGTTCTGGTCGCGCAGAAACGGCACATGCTGGAAGGAGTTGGCCTCGATGTCGCCGTTGTTCAGCGCCTCGTTGGGGCTGGCCGCGCCGCTGATGACCACGGGCTTGACCTGCAGCCCCTGCTCGCCCGCCACGCGGGTCACCACCTCCCAGATTTCCTCATCCACGCCGCCGCGCACGCCCACGCGCAGCGGGCCGGCCTGCGCGGCCCGGATGGCGCCTGACATCGCCGCCACCGAGGCCCCCGCCGCCAGTCCCCGCAGAAATACTCGCTTGTCCATCGCACAGTCCTTTCAAGAATCAACAGGCACCGATCAACAGGAATCGATCAATAGGCACCGGGGTGCAACTCACGGCCAGCGGCGCGGGCCTGGGCCTGCAGGCGGGCGAAATGCTCGGGATAGAAGCGCTGGGCCACATCCAGGTGGGAGCGCACGCGGCCCTTGAGCGCGTTCTCGCCCACATGGCTGAACAGCGGGTTGTCCGGGTCGCTCTGCGGCCCCGTGGCCAGCACGGCCAGCTCGGGCGGCAGGGTCAGCAGCGGGACCTGGCCCAGGTCCAGGCGCGGCGCCAGGAAGTAGGCGATGGAGTAGCGCTGCACGCCCGCGCGCGGCACCAGCACGCGATGCACGTTGGCGCGCAGATAGCCGTTGGTGGCCAGCTCCAGCATCTCGCCGATGTTGATGACGAAGGCCCCGTCGCGCGGCGGCACATCGACCCAGCCGGCCGGCGTCTCCACCTGCAGCCCGCCCACCTCGTCCTGCAGCAGCAGGGTCAGCAGGCCGCCGTCCTTGTGCGCGCCCACGCCCTGGCCTGCTGCGCCCAGCTCGCTGCCCGGGTAGTGGATGATCTTGATGCGGTGCGCAGGCAGGCCGCTGACCAGGGCGTCCAGCGCGCCCTCGGGCAGCTGCAGCGCGGCCACGAAGTGGCGCAGCAGCTCCAGCGCCACGCCATGCGCTGCCGCCTGCCAGGCCAGCACTTCCTCGCGGAACCCGGGCAGGGCCTGCGGCCACTGGTTGGGGCCTTGCAGCCCCTTCCAGTCCGGCACGCCGGGGCCTGCGGGAATCTCGGGCGACTCCTCGCCCAGGTCGATCTGCTCGCGCTGGTCGGGCCGCTGGCGCGTGATCTCCATGCCCACGGCCGTATAGCCCCGGAAGTGCCGCGTGTTGGCAATGGCCAGCGCCTGCTTGTCCGCCAGCGGCTGCGCAAAGAATTCGCGGGCGCGCCGCTGTATGCCCTGCCATGCGTCCCGGCCTATGCCATGCCCTTCCAGGTAGAAGAAGCCGGTGTCACGCGCCGTGCGCGCCAGCTGGCGCAGCGCCTGGGCCTGCGTGGCCGGGTCGCGCAGGGCCTGCAGATCGATGACGGGCAGGGCCGGGGTTGCCGCTGTGGCGGCGGGCGCGTCGAGAGTGGATGCTGTCAAGGTGCTCATGCTGTGCTGCCAGAGGAAGGGGGAAGGAAGGAGCGCTCAGGCCGCCAGGCGCTGATCGCGGTCTTGCTCGCGGTCTTGTTCGCGGTTTTGTTCGCGGTCTTGTTCGCGTTCAGCAGCCAACACCGCATGGCCCTGCGCCTGCTCCAGCGCCTGCGCCAGGTCGGCCAGCAGGTCCTGCGGGTGCTCTATGCCGATGGACAGGCGCACCAGCCCGGGCGCAATGCCCACGCGCGCCAGCTCCTCGTCGCTGAGCAGGCTGTGCGTAGTCTCGGCAGGAATGGCGGCCAGCGACTTGCTGTCGCCGATGTTGACCAGGCGCAGGAACAGGCGCAGCGCGTCATAGAAGGCGCGTGCCGCCGGCCGGCCGCCGCGCAGCTCGAAGCCCAGCAGCGCCGGCACATGCCCGCCGCGCAGCTGGCGCAGGGCCAGCGCGTGGTCGGCGTGGCCGCTCTGGCTGGCGTGGTGTATGCGCTCCACCAGCGGATGAGCCTGCAGGAAATCGATCACGGCCAGCGTGTTGCGGCTGGCGCGCTCCTGGCGCAGGCCCAGCGTCTCCAGGCCCTGCAGCAGCAGGAAGGCGCTGTGCGGCGCCAGCGCCGCGCCGCAGTTGCGCAGCAGCACGGCACGGGCCCGCGCGATGAAGGCCCGGTCGGGAAATTTCTCGGTGAAGACAAAGCCCTGGTAGGCCGGCTCGGGCGCACTGAACTGCGGGTAGCGCCCCGCGTGCGCCACCCAGTCGAAGCGGCCGCTGTCCACGATCAGCCCGCCCAGCACATTGCCGTGTCCGCCGATGGCCTTGGTGGCCGAATGCACGACGATGTCGGCGCCCCAGTCGAAGGGCCGCAGCAGCAGCGGCGAAGCCACGGTGTTGTCCACCACCAGCGCCACGCCCGCCGCATGGCTGATATCGGCCAGCTGGCGCAGATCGGCAATGCCGCCCGATGGATTGCCCACGGACTCCACGAACACGGCCTTGGTGCGCGGCCCTATCGCCCGGCGCAACGCCTGGAAATCATCCTTGGCCACGGCCGTGCTCTGCACACCGCGCGAGGCCAGCACATGGGCGATGAAGTTGTGCGTGCCGCCATACAGCTGCGAGGCCACGACCACATGGTCGCCCGCACTGGCCAGCGTGGCCAGCGCCACATCGATGGCGGCCATGCCCGAGGCCAGGGCCAGCGCGGCCACGCCGCCTTCGAGAGCCGCAATGCGCTGCTCCAGCACCGCCAGCGTGGGGTTGGCCGTGCGCGAGTACACATCGCCCTCCTCCACCAGGCCGAACAGGTTGGCGCCGTGCTGGGCGCTGTCGAACACGAAGGAGGTGCTCTGGTAGATGGGCACGGCAGCGCTGCGCTGCTGCTCGCGCCCCCGGTAGCCGGCGTGCAGGGCCTGGGTGTCCTGCTGCCACAGCGCATCGCTGGCTGCGTCGTGCGGGGCGGACTCGGTGCCGGTCGCTGAGGTCATGCATGGACTCCGTATGAGTGGTCGATGCAGCCCATTATTCGAAGCCCGCGCCCTGCGCACTACGAAGAAAAACGCGTTCGCTTATTCGGTTTGCGCATGTCGCCGGGCCGCGCCCTTCCTAGTTGCCACGCACATATGGATGCGCGTTTTGCGTCGTTGGAAACACGGCACTCAGCGGACAGCATCGGCAGTCCCGAAACTGCTTTGGAGGGAGTTCCATGACCCGCAAGACCCAGACCGAGATCGACAGGACCCAGGACAGCCGCTGCGCCCATGGCGCAGATTGCGGTGCTTTCGGGGCGCTCGATGCTCCCGAGGCATCCGAGCCCTCGCTCTCGCGCCGCGCCCTGATCCGCGCCGGCGCCGCAGCCGGCGCGCTGGGATCGGCCGCCTGGTTCAGCGGCCGCGCCGGGGCGCAGCCGCGCCAGAAGATCACCTTTGCCTGGAGCCAGGCCAGCTTCTGCCATTCGCCCATTCCCGTGGCGCTGGAGCGCGGCTTCTTCGAGCGCAACGGCCTGGACGTGGAGCTGCTGAACTGGGGCGGCTCGGCCGACCAGTTGCTGGAGGCGCTGGCCACGGGCAAGGCCGATGCGGGCGCGGGCCTGATCCACCGCTGGATCAAGCCGCTGGAGGCGGGGCTGGATGTCAAGCTCATCGGCAGCGTGCACGGCGGCTGCCTGCGCCTGGTCGGCCTGAAGTCGGCCGGCGTCACGCTGGACCCCAGCACGCTCAAGGGCAAGACCATCGGCGTGGCCGATCTCAACAGCCCAGCCAAGCAGTTCTATTCCATTCACCTGGCCAAGCGCGGCCTGGATGTGGACAAGGACATCGAATGGCGCGTCTACCCGGCCGACCTGCTGGATGTGGCCGCCAAGAAGGGCGAGATCCAGGCCATTGCCGACGGCGACCCCAATCTCTACCTGATCGAAAAGCGCAACCCCGGCACCTTCCTCGAACTGGGCAACAGCGCCAAGAACGAGTACGCCGAAAGCATTTGCTGCGTGATCGGCGCAGGCGCAAAGTTCGCCCGGGCCAACAAGCCCGCTGCGGCCAGCGTGGTGCGCGCGCTGACCCAGGCCTCGGACTACATCGCCGAGAACCCCAACGAAACGGCGAAGATCTTTGCCAAGTACTCGCCCAAGGTGCCTGTCGAGGACCTGCAGCGCCTGCTGGCCGAGCTGACCTTCAAGCACCATCCGCACGGCAAGCCGCTGCGCGACGAGGTCCAGGCCTTTGCGGCCGACTTCCGCACGGCCGGCGTGCTCAAGAAGCAGACCGACCCTGGCCGCTTTGCCAGCCACATCACGCTGGACGTCCTCGCATGAGCACCGCAAGACCACGCTGGCGCCTGGGCGCCACGGATGCCGCACCCGGCCTGGAACGGGAACAGGCGCAGGGCACGCGCAAGGCAGCCCCCTGGCGCACCGGCCTGCTGGCCGCCGCCGCCTGGGCCGGCCTGGGCATGCTGACCCTGCTGTGGCCCAACAAGGAGATCGGCTTCAGCGAATGGGCGTTCACGCAGGAATTCGGCATTGCCGCCCTGGCCGTGGCCCTTTTGCTGCTGGCATCGGCCGTGCTGCCTGTGCGACCCGTACGGGCAGCACGGCGCATCGACCGCTGGCTGCGCCCGGCCGGTGCCTGGCTGGTGGCGGCGCCGCTGCTGCTGGCGCTGTGGGAGACGCTGACGGCCAAGCTCGGCGCGCTGCCGCCGCCGTTCTTCGCGCCACCGCAAAGCCTGATCGACGTGGTGCACGAGGACTGGCAGCGCCTGGGCCTGTCCACGCTGTATTCGCTGCGGCTGCTGCTCAACGGCATCGTATTCGGCGCGGTGATCGGGTTTCTCACGGGCGTGTGGATAGGCTGGTCGCGCATCGCGGGCTACTGGGTGCATCCGCTGCTGCGCTTCCTGGGGCCGGTGCCGGCCTCGGCCCTGCTGCCGCTGGCCTTTTTCTTCGCGCCGTCCAGCTACTCGGCAGCCGTGTTCCTGGTGGCGCTGGCCACGTTCTTTCCGGTGGCCGTGCTGACCTGGTCGGGCGTGGCATCGGTCAGCAAGAGCTACTACGACGTGGCGCGCACGCTGGGCGCATCGCCCTGGTTCCTGGTGCTGCGCGTGGCCATCCCGGCCGCCCTGCCCCAGGTCTTCGTGGGCCTGTTCATGGGGCTGGGCGCCTCGTTCTCGGTGCTGATCACGGCCGAGATGATGGGCGTGAAGGCCGGCCTGGGCTGGTATCTGCAGTGGGCCCAGGGCTGGGCAGCCTACGCCAACATGTACACGGCGCTGCTGGTCATGGCCGTGCTGTGCTCGGGCCTGATCACGCTGCTGTTCACCGTGCGCGACCGCACGCTGTCGTGGCAGAAGGGAACCGTCAAATGGTGATTGCCGCAGAACACGCCGCCAACGCCGCAGCCACGCCCGCCATCGCAGGGGCGGCCCTAGCCGGCGCGGCCATCGATGTGCAGGCCGTCAGCCACTGGTTCGGCCAGGGACAGGGCGCGCTGCAGGTGCTCGACGAGGTCAGCCTACAGGTGCGGCCTGGCGAGTTCGTCGCCCTGCTGGGCCCCAGCGGCTGCGGCAAGTCCACGCTGCTGCGCCTGGTGGCCGGGCTGGACGCGCCCACGGCCGGCGCCGTGGCGCAGGACGGCACGGCCATCACCGAGCCCGATCCCTCGCGCATCGTCGTCTTCCAGGACCCCACGCTGTTTCCCTGGCGCACGGTGCGCGGCAACGTGGCCCTGGGCCTGCAGGCACGCGGCCTGCTGGACAGCCAGGCCCACCGCATCGACGAGGCCCTGCGCCTGGTGGGGCTGGAGGATTTCGCGGACAGCCATCCCCACCAGCTGTCGGGCGGCATGGCACAGCGCGCTGCCCTGGCGCGCGCCCTGGTCAACGACCCGCGCCTGCTGATCCTGGACGAGCCGCTGGGCAAGCTCGACTCGCTGACGCGGCTGGCCATGCAAAGCGAGATCCTCAAGATCTGGCAGCGCGCAGGCTTTTCCGTGCTGCTGGTCACGCACGATGTGGAAGAGGCCCTCTTCCTGGCCCACCGTGTGCTGGTCTTCAGCCAGCGGCCCGCCCGCATCGTGGCCGAGATCGATGTGGACCTGCCCTACCCGCGCCAGCGCGGCCACGCCCGCCTGTCCGAGCTGCGCCACGAGGCCCTGCGCCACCTGGGCCTGGACCAGACCTGGTAGCGCCCGCATCCGATGCAACGCAGCGACTCCCCCGACTGGCTCAACCCCTTGATCGGCGCCATGCAGCAGGCCCAGGTCGGCCTGCTGCAGCTGCTGCACGGCCTGGGCCTGGCCGGCACGGTGGATGGGCAGCCCGCCTGGCCGTGGGCCGTGCGCCTGTCCGGCGAAAACCTGCTGATCGACCTGGGCCAGGCCCGGGGCCTGATGTGGTCGCTGGCGTCCGTGGCCACCGCCATCGTTTTGCTGGTGCTGGCCCTGGCGCTGGCCCTGGTGCTGCGCCGCATCCGCCTGCCGGCCCTGGTGCTGACCGCGCTGGCCGCGCTCGCCCTGCTGCTGGCCCCCTGGCCGCGTGCCGACCTGATCCTGGTGCCCGCGCATGCCACCAGCTTCCATGCCTCGCCCACGGGCTTCAGCGTGGAGAGCATTGCGCGCGGCAGCGCCGCCTATGCCCAGCACTGCACGGCCTGCCACGGTGCCGATGGCCGGGGCCACGGCCCGCTGGCCGCCAGCCAGCCGGTCTGGCCCCCCAACTTCACCAGCCCGCTGCTGTGGCGCCGCGCCGATGGGGAATTGCTCTGGGCCATTCTTCATGACCGCCGCCCCGTGGAGTCTGGCGACGGCGCACGGGCCCACGGCCAGGCCGACCGGCTGTCCAGCGACGACGCCTGGGCCCTGATCGACTTCATGAAGGCCCGCGCCGCAGGCCAGATGCTGCAGATCGCCGGCAGCTGGCCCTATCCCGTGGGCCTTCCCGACATGGCCGTGCAGTGCGCAGGCCAGCCCGCACGCCGCCTGAGCACCTGGCAAAGCCGCCAGCAGCGGCTGAGGGTGGTGGCAGGCAGCGGCCCGGTGCAGGAAGACCCGCGCCTGGTCAGCCTGCAGCTGTCACCCGATGGCGACAACCGCGCCGCCAGCGCCCTGGACTGCACCGTCAACGACCCGCGCGCCTGGCAGGCCATGGCCCTGCTCAGCGGCTCGGAGCAGCTGCAGGGCATGCAATGGCTGGGCGACCGCAGCGGCTGGCTGCGCGCGCTATCGCGTCCGGGCGCCCAGGGCTGGTCGGAGGACGACCTGGTCTGCCGCACGGACACGCCCGCGAGGACGACGGTCGAGGCGACGACGGCCGCTGCGGCAACCGCCGGCCCGTCCGATGGCTCACCCGACGGCTCATCCGACGGCCTCGGGGCCCTGATCGCTCGCATGGATGCAGAGCCCGTGCGGTTCATCAAGGGTGGGTTTGTGCACTGAGGGATCAGGCATCCGCCGCCATGAGGCTGGCATAGGCGCCCTGGCGCGCGAGCAACTCCCGGTGGGTGCCCTGCTCCACGATGCGGCCGCCCTCCAGCAGGGCCACGCGGTCGGCGCGGGCCAGCATGGCGGGCCGGTGGGCGATGAGCAGCACGGTACGGTGCTCGCGCAAGGCGTCCAGCGCACGCAGCAGGGCTTGCTCGCTTTCGCTGTCGAGATGGGAGGAAGCCTCGTCCAGCACCAGCACGGGAGCACCGGTCAGCAGCGCGCGCGCCAGGGCGATGCGCTGGCGCTGGCCACCCGACAGGCGCATGCCTTGTTCGCCACAGCGCGTGGCATGGCCTTGCGGCAGCCCGCTGATGAAGCCATGGGCCTGCGCCAGCATGGCGGCCTGCTGCACCTCGTCATCGCTGGCGTCAGGCCGGCCCAGGCGGATGTTGTCGGCGATGGAGATGTCGAACAAATGCACCTCCTGGCGGACCACGGCAAGTTGCTGCCGCAGCACGGCCAGCGGCAATTCACGAATGTCCATGCCGCCCATGCACAGGCTGCCGGCGTCAGGCTCGCCCAGGCGTTGCAACAGCTGCACGCAGCTGCTTTTGCCGGAGCCGGACGCGCCGGCCAGGGCCACCATTTCGCCAGGCCGCAGGGACAGGTCCAGTCCGCGCAGCACGGGTACGCCGCCACGCTGCCAATGCACACCGCAGAAGTCCAGCGACGCCGTGGCCGGCGCCTCACGGGTTCCGCTGTCCGCAATGCGCCGGGGCTGGCGCAGCAGTTGCACGATGCGGTCGGCACCAGCCTTCACATCGCCCAGCCTGCGCGCGGCCTGCGCCACTTCGGCCAGCGGCGCCAGCGCCATGCCGGCCAGTACTACCACGGCCGGCAGCCAAGCGGCATCGATGTGCCCCTGGTCCAGCAGCCAGGCGGCCACGGCAGCCATGGCCAAGGCCGACACGGCCGGCAACGGGTCCGCGGTGGCCAGTTGGCCCGCAGCAAGCGACGCATGCCTGCGCACCTGCGGGGACAGAGCGGCAGCCTTGGCACGCATGCGTGCCAGCCAGCGCGGCCCGGCCTCCAGCAGCGCCAGTTCACGCAGCCCGCGCAGGCCTTCCACCACATCGGCATTGAGTTCGCCCTGCGCCGCTGCCAGCGCCCTGGCCTGCCGCTGCGCCTTGCCGGCCAGCCACCAGGACAGCAGCACTGGCAAGGCAACAAAGGGCAGCCAGGCCAGGGCGAGCAGCGGATGCAGCCAGGCCAGCAGGCCCAGCGCCGCCAGCGGCACGCACAGGGCGCCGGACAGCTCGCCCAGCATGTGGGCGTAGAAGTGCTCCATCAGCTCGGCATCGGCCGTGGCCGTGGCGGCGATGTCGCCGCTGCGCTGCGGGCCGGCCGCATTGCCTGCGCCCCGCTCCAGCCCGTCGTAGATGCCCAGTTGCAGTGTTTCTATCAACGCAAACGCCAGCGCATGGGAGGCATGGGTCTGCCACCATTGGCTGAGCGCGGCCACCAGCGCCGTCAAGGCCAATGCGCCCAGTGCCGGTTGCAGCGCAGTCCACGGCGCGCCCATGGCGGCCTGTCCGGCAATCCAGGCAGCCAGCACCCAGGCGCCGACCACGGTAGCCTGCGTCAGTGCGGCGGCCAGCAACGCCGCTGCCAGCAGGCGCTTGTGCGACGCCACCGGCGCCAGCAGGCCGGCCCAGCTGCGGGATTCATCGCGGATCATGCGGCCTCCTCCGTCGTCCTCTTGGCCTGCGACGCCGCCCAGAGCCGTGCATAGCGGCCGCCGCGGCGCAGCAGATCATCGTGCGTGCCCTGTTCGGCCACCCGGCCGTTTTCCAATACCACGATGCGGTCCGCCTCGCGCGCCGTCTCCAGGCGGTGCGCGGCCATGACGAGAGTGCGGCGGCCCCGCAATGGCCGCAACACCTGCAGCAAGGCCTGCTCCGTGCGTGGATCTGCGCTGGATGTGGGCTCGTCCAGCAACAGCACGGGCGCACGCCTCAGCAACGCACGCGCCAGGGCCAGCCGCTGGCGCTGCCCGCCCGACAGGTGCGCGCCGAATTCGCCCACCTCGGTCTGCAGGCCTTGGGGCAGGCTGTCCACCAGGTCGGCCAGTTGCACGTCACGCAGGACAGCCTCGATGTCGCGGAGGCAGGCCTGGGGGCTGGCCATGCGCAGGTTGTCCTCCAGGCTGCCGCTGAACAGCAGCGTGTCCTGGGCGACCAGGGCGACCCTGGAGCGCAACTGCGCCAGGCTCAGCTCCCGCAGGTCCCGGCCGCCCAGGCAGACCATGCCGCGCCGGGGATCGGCGGCGCGCCACAGCAGCGACAGCAGCGTGGACTTGCCGACGCCCGAAGGCCCCACCAGCGCCACCCATTCACCATCGGCGATATCCAGGTCCAGTCCGTGCAGCACCTCGGGCCGCCCCGGTTCCTGCCCCTGGTCATGGGCAAAGCACACCCCGCTCAGCGAGATGCGGCCGTCTGCAGGAGCAGGTCCGGGCCGCAGCGGCTCAGGCACGGGCAGCGGCGCGTGCAGCAGCGCGTCGATGGCATGCAGGCCGTCGCGCGCGGCCCAGGCCGCATGAAAGGCTTTCTCCAGCCGCTCCAGCGGCCTGAAGGCCTCACGCGACAGCAGCAGCACGGCCAGCAGCGATGCCGCATCCAGCCGGCCCTGGCCCAGTTGCCAGCTGCCCCACCCCAGGACACTGGCCATGCCGGCCAGGCCAACGAAACGCGTCAGGCCGGTGCGCAGCAAGGTGGCGCGCAGCGTGTGCATGGACTCGGCACGCAGGCGGGCGGCCTGTTCGGCCAGACGCATGCGCCAGCGCGCCGAGGCGCCAAAGGCCCATAGCGTCTCCATGCCGCGCAGGCTGTCCAGCAGCTGCGCCCCAAAGGCAGCCAGGGCCGCCATGACGCCGCTGGCCCCTGGCATGTGCCGGCGCAGCCACAGCCGGTCCAGCAGCGGCTGGCCCAGCACGAACACGGCCAGCAGCAGCGCGCAGCCCGCGTCCACCCAGGCCAGGGCGCCCAGCGCCAGCGCGCAGCCGAGCACGGCTCCCAGCAGGCTGGGAACATGGCGGCTGGCATGGACCTGCACGGCATCGACAGCCGCAACCAGCGTGGCCTGCAGCTCACCCGTGGGGCGGGCCGCAGCCCAGGCCGGCCCCAGGCGCATCAACCGGGCCAGCAGGCGTTCGCGCAGCACGGCGCGCGTGCGCATGCCCACCTGCTGCGCCCACCACTCTTCCAGCCACACCAGGACGCCGCGCAGCACCAGGGCCGCCAGACCGATCGCCAGCCAGGGATGCAGCGACGCCCCCTCCATGGCCTGGGCCAGCAGTCGAGCAAGGCACAGCGCGTGCACCACCAGCATGGCCTGGGCCAGCAGCCCGCAGGCCACCGTGGCCGCCAGCTGCGCGCGCGAGCGCGACACCATCCAACGTTCCAGCGAGGTGCTCATGACGGCTCCTGCCCACGGCCGCCCAGCGCGTGCCTCACGGCGACCAGACGCCGGCCGTTGACCGTTTCCACGACAGCCTGCACGCGGTAGACCTCGTGCAGCAGGGCGCTGTCCACCACCTCGACAGGGCTGCCGGCACGCACCACGCGGCCCTGGTCCAGCACCATGATCCGGTCTGCCCAGCCCATGGCCAGGTTGATGTCGTGCAGCACGGCCAGCACCACCAGTTGCCGCTCGTGTGCGATCTCGGTCACCACGTCCAGCACGCGGTGCTGGTGGTAGAGGTCCAGGGCGCTGGTCGGCTCGTCGAGCAGCAGCAGGCGCGGACGGCGCACCAGGGCCTGGGCCAGACCCACCATCTGGCGCTGGCCACCCGACAGCGCAGCCAGCGGCCGGTCAGCCAGGGCCGTCAGCTCCAGGCGCTGCAGCACCTGCTCCACGGCGGTCTCGGCCTCATGCGTGCCGACCAACGGCCAACCACGGGCCGTCTGTGCGGGCTCGCCGGCCATGGCCGCGCTGAGCACGGACTCGAACACCGCCAGTCGCGAGCGTTCGGGCAGGCTTTGCGGTACATAGACCACCTGGCGCGCGCGCTGCACCGGCGGCTGGGAAGACAGCAGCGCCGTGCCCAGGCGCACCTCGCCGCGCATGCGCTGCAAGCCTGCAATGCCGCGCAGCAGCGTGGATTTGCCTGCGCCATTGGGTCCCACCAGCGCATTGACCGAACCCGCAGCCAAGGGCCCCAGAGTGGCACCGCGCAGCACGGGTGCTGCGCCATAGCCCATGTGCACATCGCTGACATGCAGCGCGTTGCGGAATGGCATGCTCAGCGCTCCTGCCGGCCCGTGCGGGCAACGATGGCCATGAAAAAGGGAATGCCCACCAGCGAGGTCACGATGCCCACGGGCACCAGCACGCCCTCGATCAGCGTCTTGCTGGCCACCGAGGCCATGGACAGGATCAGTGCCCCCGCCAGCGCCGAGGCCGGCAGCAGCACGCGGTGGTCGTCGCCCACCAGCATGCGCGCGATGTGCGGTGCGATCAGCCCCACGAATCCTATGGTGCCCACGAAGGAGACGGCCACGCCCGACAGCAGGCTGATGCGCAGCAGCGCCCAGCCTCTCAGCGCCGTGACCGGCACGCCCAGGCTGCGCGCGCGGTCCTCGCCCAGCGTGAGCGCGGTCAGCGACCAGCTCTGGCTCCAGGACCAGGGCAGGCACAGCGCCAGCACGGCGGCCATGACGGCAATCCGGTCCCAGGAGGCGCGTGCCAGGCTGCCCAGGGTCCAGAAGACCAGCTGCTGCAAGGTGTTCTGGTCGGCCACGAACTGCAGCAGTGCCACCAGGGCGTTGAAGCTGAACACCAGGGCGATGCCGAACAGCACCAGGCTTTGCACGCCAAATCCGCGCCACATGGCCAGCCCGTACAGCAGGCCCACCGACAGCAGCGCGAAGAGGAAGGCGTTGAGAGACACCACGTACTGCGCCGGCACGCCCGGCACGCCCAGTCCCAGCACGATGGCCAGGGCCGCGCCAAAGGCGGCGGCCGCCGACACGCCCAGCGTGAACGGGCTGGCCAGCGCATTGGCCAGCACGGTCTGCATCTCCGCGCCAGCCAGCGCCAGCGCCGCACCCACCAGCACGGCCATCAGCGCATAGGGCAGGCGCACGTTCCAGACGATGACGGCCTCCACGCGCGACACGCTGCCCGGATCGCCCAGCACCTGCCACAGCCGTGCCAGCCCCATGCCCGACGGGCCGGTGGCCACGTCCAGTGCCAGGCTGGCCAGCAGCGCCAGGGCCAGCAGCGCCAGCACCAGCCCGTGGCGGGCATGGCGGCGGCGGTAGCGCTGCGCGGCACCGGCCGCCGCAGCGCCCGTCTCTGCCGCCACGGCACTGGCCTCCATGGCCGCGCTCATCGGCCGGCCCCGGAAGGCAGGTCGGTCAGCAGCACGCCGGTCATCGGAATCGGCATGAAGCGCTCGTACAACTCACGCCGCGTGCGCAGCGGGTCGATGTCGGCAAAGAGTTCGGGATGCAGCCACTTGGCCAGCGCCTCGACGGCAATCACATGCTCTGGCGAGTCGTAGAAGATGTGCCACAGGCCGTGCACGCGCCCCTTTCGGACGGCGGACAGCTCGCGCGTTTGGGCACGCTGCGCCACCGTCGCCAGGCTGGCCTGCGCCTGGGCAGGCGTGGCCTGGTAGCCCAGCGTCACGCCGCCCTGGCCACTGGCGAAGACGCCCGTGGCCACATAGACGGCAGGATCGCGCGACAGCACATATTCGAGGTTCAGCGTACCGATGGGACCGGGAATGCGGCCGGCGCCGATGTTGTCGCCACCGGCCAGCTCCACCATTTCCCCGAAATTGCCCTTGCCCGGCGAGCCGCAGCAGTCGCGCAGACCGGCCAGCATGTCGATGAAGATGGCGGGCCGCTGGAATCCGTCCTTCCTGCGCGCCGCCGCGACGCGCTGGCGCACGCGCTCGATGCGCTGCTCGTAGAAGGCGATGAAGTCCTCGGCGCGCTGCTGGCGGCCCAGCACCTGGCCCATCAGGCGCAGGCTGGGCACGGTATGGGTCAGCGGATGCTGGCTGAAATCCACAAAGACCACGGGCACGCCCGCCGCCTGCAGCTGGCGCACGGCCTCGCTGTCGGGCGCGGGCCCGTGACCGCCCGAGACGGCCATGAAGGCCACGTCGGGACGCACGGCCAGGGCCTGTTCCACGTTGAAACTTTCGGGCGTGGCGCCGCCTACCAGCGGCAGTTTCTCCATGGCAGGAAAGGCCTTGGAGAAAGCCGCATAGCCCTGGGTATCGAGCAGGCGGAAATCCCCCTGCCAACCCGCCACGCGCTCCACCGCCTGCCGGCCTTCCAGCAGGGCCATGGTGTAGACCATGCGCCCCTCGCCCAACAGCACGCGCTGCACGCGGTCCGGCACCTGCACGCTGCGCCCCGCCATGTCCGTCACGGTCAAGGCCTGGGCCAGCCCACTCCAAAGCGTCAGCGCCGCCACCGCAGCGCGCAACCCGCGCCGCATTCCTGTCTGTATTTGCATCTGTTTTCTTCTCTCAGTCGTTACCGGCATACCCAATGCAACCGGCGCGCCCCAAAGCCTGGGACAGCAAGCAAGGGCCTGAGCCGGCCGCAACGCCCCGCAGCAAGGCTGCCGTCCCCCTCAGGCTGCCGCCACAAAGCGGCTCAGGGGGTCAAAACCGGCCGCGCAAGCTCACCTGCACATTGCGCGGCTCGCCATAGACATTGCCGAAGTTGGCCGGCCCGAATCCACCGCTGCCCAGGCGCGTGTAGTAGCTGCGGTCGAACAGGTTGCTGACGTTCAGCGCCGCACTCCACTGCGGGCTGATGCGGTAGCCCACGCGCAGGCTGGCCGTGGCGTAGCCGCCCTGGGTGGCTCGAACAAGGGGCTTGCCGCCCTCGCTGTAGGTGCCGCTTTGGACGTTGATGCCGCCGCCCACATCCCAGGCGTTGAGCGCGCCCGGCAGCCGGTATGTGGTCCACAGCCGCAGCAGATGCCGGGGGCTGAAGGTCCTGAAGGACTGGCCCTGATAGCTGGGATCGCGCTTGTATTCGCTGGTGTTGTAGGTGTAGCCGGCCATGGCCTGCCAGCCCGGGGCGATCTGTCCCGCCAGCTCGGCGTCGAAGCCCTGGCTCTGCACCTTGCCCTGCGCGGCGTAGCAGCAGCTGTCCACGATGACGGGCGACACGGCCACGGCGCGGTTGCTCTCCACGATGCGGAAGGCCGCCAGCGCCACCTGCAGCCGGCCATCGTTGAGCGAGCCCTTGATGCCGGCCTCGTAGTTGGCGCCGACCACGGGCGGCAGTCCGCCGCCATCCTCGCCCCGGTAGTTGCTCTGCACGCGGAAGATGTCGGCATAGCTGGTGTAGAGCGACCAGCGGGAGTCCAGATCGAAGACCAGGCCCGCGTAGGGCGTGAAGCGGCCGTCCTGCCGGTAGTCCGCCGTCTGCGCGCCCGTGCGCTGGTTGACGGAGTCGGTGCGCCACCAGCTCCAGCGACCGCCCAGCAGCAGGGTCAGGGGATCGGCCAGCTTCAGCCGCGCGGCGCCATAGATGCCGTACTGGCGCGTGCGCGATCGCGAGTCCGATGTCCACTGCACGGCACCCGGATCGGCGTAGGCGGCCGGGTCGAAGTCGAACACATTGACGGGAATGCCGCCAAAGCCCGGGAGGCTGCCGCCTTGCGAGCGCGCGTCGCGGTCGTACCAGTTGGCGCCCAGCACCACCTCATGGCGCCGGCCCCAGGCCTGCCAGGCCCCGCTGAGCATGGCGTCCAGCGACAGCTGTTCGTTGTCGTAGTCATTGGCGCCGCCCATCAGGCGGGGACCCAGGCCCGTGGCGCGGTCCACCGCGCCCGAGACATAGGCGTACTTGAGCGCGCTGGACTCGCGGTCGGAGACCGCCGCCAGCTTGAACTGCCAGTCGGCATTGATGGAATGGCTGAGGTCGGCGAAGACCTGGGTGGCCTCGAAGTCCCAGTGCGTCCAGGGCGTGCTCAGGAAGGTGCTGCGTGCCAGCCCCAGGTCGCCGCCGTCGGCGTAGCGCGGCACGCCCATCATGGGCGGCACCCAGTCGCGCGTCTGGTGGCCGGCGCCCAAGGAGACGGTGGTGGCCGATCCCAGGTCGGCCTCGACGATGCCGTACAGCGAATCGCGCCGGCTGCTGGCATAGCGCACATGGGAGTCGCGCTGGTCGTGCGCGGCCGCCAGCCGGGCACGCACCGACCCATCGGCGTTCAGCGGGGTGCTGTAGTCGATCTCGGCACGGGCCGCATTCCAGGAGCCCAGGCCCAGCGAGCCCGTGAAGCGCCGGTCGCCCGTGGGGCGCTTGCGCACCAGATTGATCACGCCGCCGGGCTGGCCCGCGCCATTGAACAGGCCCGCAGCGCCGCGCAGCGTCTCCACATGGTCGAACATCACCATGTCAGGCTGGCTCCAGGAAGCGCCGCCTGTCTGCACGGGAAGGCCGTCGTACTGGAAGTACTCGATGGGATAGCCGCGCGCATAGAAGGCCGGAATGACGCCCGTGCCCGACAGGTCCACAGTCACGCCGGGGGTCTGCGCCATGATCTCGTCCAGCGTGTGCAGGTTCTGGTCCTCGATCTGCTGGCGCGTGATGACGGAGACCGAATGCGGCGTCTCCCTGAGCGTGGCAGGCAGCTTGGTTCCCACCGAGACGCCCGGGGCCGCGTAGCCACCCGTCAGCTCGGTGGGCCGGTCCTTGACCGCCTGGCCCGTGACCTGCACCTCGGGCAGCCTTTCCTCGGCCGCCCGGGCCAGGGCGCACTGGCCCAGGACGCAGACGGCCAGCGCGATCGATGTGATGGAAAAACGGGGCGGGCCGGCATCCCGGTCCGCAGAATCTGGCAGCGACATTCAACCCTCTCGAAGCAAATGAAAATCAATTGCATTCGACTGTATGCAAGAGGCAGGCTCGCCGCTTTCGCTGGCCGGAGTTTGGCTTTCGCCCGCCGGAGACGGCTCAGCGCAGCAACTCGCTGGGCGCGATGCCGAAGCGCTTGCGAAAGGCCGTCGAGAAATGCGCAATGCTGTAGCCCACCTCCAGCGCCACCTGCGTGACCGAGCAGCCGCCCGAAGTCAGCAGGCCGTAGGCCTGCTCCAGCCTGTGCTGCTGCAGGTGCTCGAACACGCTCATGCCGAACAGTTGGCGAAAGCCCGCTGTGAGCTTGCGCTCGTTGATGCCGGCCTCGCGCGCCAGCTCGGCCAGCGACAGGGGACTGCGAGCGTGCGCCGTGGCCACCTCGCGCGCATGCCAAAGCCGCTCCACATCGGCGCGTGACAGCTCGGCGCCATCCCCCTGCGCGCCCGCCGTCGGCAGGCACTGCTGGAGCACGGCAGCCGACAGTTCCAGGCTCTTGGCATTGAGGAACAGATCACGCATGGGCCCCTGATAGGGGCAGACCAGAATCTGTGTGGCCAGCGCACGCGCCGTGGCCGACAGCCCCTGGCGCAATACCAGCAGATCGTTGTCGTTGAAGCAGTGGTGGCCGCTGCGCGCTATGAGATCAAGCCCGAAGCCCTGGCGCTCCGCCGCCTCGGCGTCAAAGCCTATGCGCACATAGCGCTGAAGGCTGTGGGATTCATAGCGGTCCAGTCCCTCATGCAGGCCCGTGGCCAGCACCAGGTAGACCCCGGCATCGGACACCTCCATCAGACGGCCGTTGACCCCGGCCTGCACCTTGCTGTTGAGGGCCACGATGATCTGCAGGCCCTGGAACACCGGCGCGCGGACCTCCACAGGCTCCTGCGTCATGCGGCAGCCGGCCGCAAGGCACAGCTGGTTGTCGAATCTGGAATTCCACTGGAACACGTTGCAAATCTATGAATGAGAATTATTCTCAAATCATACGTTCAACAGCCAAGACCTTGCACCGCCTCGTCAATCCTCCAACGGCGGCCACTGGCGCGCGGTGTGCACCAGGGCCAGCACCCAGACCGTCGTGCCATCGATCTCATAGACAAGGCGATAGCTTTCATGAGGGATCAGCTCGCGCGTGCCGGCAATCCTGCCCGCTTTGCCCATCTTGGGATACGCGGCCAACCGGGCGGCTGCGTCGCTGAAAAGAAGGTCCATGCGCAAGGCTGCGCGAGGATTGTCAGCTGCGATGTAGTCCCAGATATCGGCGCGATCCTGCTGCGCCTGCGGCGTCCAGATGACCTTCACGCACGGTCTGCCGCAACCTGACGGCGCCGGGCAGCGAACTCGGCCTCGACTTCCTCATTCGAGCGGCCAAGTCCAGCGCGCATGGAGGCACGCCCCTCCTCGACCTTGCGCTGAAGATAGCCGTCATATTCACGGGCCTTGCGGCGCTGCTCAATGTAGCCGCGCATCAACTCTCGCATGACCTGGGATGCGGGCCGGTCCTCGCCTGCGGCTTCGGCCATGAAGTCTTCGCGCAGCTCGGCTTCCAGTTTCATGGTGAAAACGGCTTCCTTGGGCATGATTGACTCCTGTGAAGATACCAACAAAGTATATACATCGTCAGTACCAAACACTCCAGAGACTCAACCGCTTCACCCCATTCGCAACTTGCACTTGCCAATGCATCAATCAAATCAGGACTAGTTGCAAGCAAGGCCTCTTTCTATATTCGCGCCTCGACGGCGCCCGGCTTCCATGGGCCGCAGCTGCGCACGACACTACTGCGGGGACCCCACCCCTGCCTGACTGACCCACAACAAGGAGAGACTGCGATGACCGATCTCACCATCAACGGCAAGACCGTTTCCATGGACCTGGACCCCGAGACGCCCATTCTGTGGGCTCTGCGCGACACGCTGGAGATGACCGGCACCAAGTTCGGCTGCGGCGCGGCGCTGTGCGGCGCCTGCACGGTGCACATGAATGGCCAGGCCATACGTTCCTGCGTGACGCCGATCTCGGCGGCCGCGGGCCAGAAGATCACCACCATCGAGGCCATGACCTCGGGCTCCGACCGCGTGGGCACCGCCGTGCGCGATGCCTGGGTGCGCCATGATGTGGCCCAGTGCGGCTACTGCCAGAGCGGGCAGATCATGAGCGCCACGGCCTTCCTCAAGTCGCTGCCCAAGGGAAAGAAGCCCAGCGGCGAGGAGATAGACGCGGCCATGGCCGGCAACATCTGCCGCTGTGGAACCTATGCGCGCATCCGCACGGCCGTGGCCGATGCCGCGCGCACCCTGGGCTGAACGGAGAACGCCGCATGCTGACCACCTTCAACCCCGCCGAACTGCCGCGCGCACTGCAGCACATCCTGGACCGTGACGAGGCCACTGCGGCCATCGCCGACGCGCCCACCCTTGCACAGATCCCCCGCCGCAGCTTCCTCAAGATCGCCGGTGCCGGTTCGCTGGCCCTGGGCGTGTTTCCCGCCATGGCGCAGGCGCCGGGCAAGGGCGAGGCCGCCGGCCTCAAGCCCACCGAGCAGCCTGCCTCCTTCGTGGAGATCTCGCCCAGCGGCGAAGTCACCGTGGCCATCAACCGCCTGGAATTCGGCCAGGGCGTGCACACCGCCCTGCCTCTGGTGCTGGCCGAGGAGCTGGACGCCGACTGGAGCAAGGTCCGCGCCCGCTTGGGCGGCAACGATGCGGCCTATGCCGATCCGCGCTACGGCATCCAGATGACGGGCGGCTCCACCGCCCTCAAGCACAGCTATACCCAGTACCGCGAGCTGGGCGCCCGTGCGCGCGCCATGCTGGTGGCCGCCGCCGCCGCGCAGTGGAAGGTGGACGCCGCCACGCTGCGCACGCGCGAGGGCTTCGTGCTCGGCCCCAACGGCAAGAAGCTGTCGTATGGCGAGCTGGCCCAGGCCGCCATGGCCCAGCCCGTGCCGGCCACCGTCGTGCTGAAGAATCCCAAGGACTTCCGCCTGATCGGCAAGCCCACGGGCCGCATCGACGCCCGGGCCAAGAGCAGCGGCCAGCAGAGCTTCGGCATCGACATGCACCTGCCGGGCCAGCTGACGGCGGTGATTGCACACCCGCCCGTGTTCAAGGCACAGCTGGCCTCGCTGGACGACGCTGCGGCGCGTGCCGTGCCCGGCGTCAAGGCCGTGCTGCGCGTGCCCGTGGACGGTGGCGGCGAAGGCGTGGCCGTGATCGCCACCGGCTACTGGCCTGCGCGCAAGGGCCGCGAGGCGCTGAAGGCGCAATGGAACACCGACGCCGTGGAGAAGGTGGACAGCGAACGCCAGCTGGCCCAGTACCGCGAGCTGGCCGCGCAGCCCGGCGCGCGCCACTTCGACGCCGACATCTCGGCGCTGGACAAGGCGCCGCGCCATATCGAGGCCGAGTTCAGCTTCCCCTACCTGGCCCATGCGCCCATGGAGCCGCTCAACTGCACGGTGCAGATGGGCGAGACCGGCGAGGCCGGGGCCGACCTCTACCTGGGCACGCAGTTCGCGGGCGTGGACGGCATGGCCGCCGCGCGCGTGCTGGGCCTCAAGCCCGAGCAGGTGCGCGTGCACGTGCAGATGGCCGGCGGCGGCTTTGGCCGCCGGGGCGTGGGCACCAGCGACTATGTGGTCGAGGCCTGCCAGGTGGCGCTGGCCGCGCGCCGCGCCGGCTTGAGCGCCCCCGTGCGCATGGTCTGGAGCCGCGAGGACGACATCAAGGGCGGCTACTACCGCCCCATGCACCTGCACCGCGCGAAGATCGGCTTCGACGAACGCGGCAAGGTGCTGGCCTGGGACCATGCCATCGTGGGCCAGTCCATCACGGCGGGCACCATGTTCGAGGGCGGCATGATCAAGAACGGCATCGACGCCACGGCCGTGGAGGGCATGCGCGAGCCCTATCCGCTGCCCATGCGCCTGACCGTGCACCACCCCAAGGTCAACGTGCCCGTGCTGTGGTGGCGCAGCGTGGGATCGACCCACACGGCCTTCGTCATGGAAACGCTGATCGACGAGATCGCGCGCAGCAGCCGCCAGGACCCCGTGGCCTACCGCATGCAGATGTTCGGCGACAAGCACCCGCGCCATCGCCTGGCCCTGCAGCTGGCCGTGGACAAGAGCGGCTACGGCAAGCGCCAGCTGCGCGCGGGCCGCGCCTGGGGCGTGGCCGTGCACGAGTCCTTCGACACAGTGGTGGCCTATGTGGTGGAGGCCTCGGTCAAGGACGGCCGCCCGGTGCTGCACAAGGCCACGGCCGGCGTGCACTGCAACCTGGCCGTGAACCCGCGCACCATCGAGGCGCAGGTGCAGGGCGCGGCGCTGATGGGCCTGTCCATGTGCCTGCCCGGCGCGGCGATCACGCTCAAGGACGGCGTGGTGGAGCAAAGCAACTTCGGCGACTTCGCCGTGCCGCGCATCACCGACATGCCCGAGATCGCCGTCCACGTCGTGCCCAGCGCCGAGCCGCCGACGGGCATGGGCGAGCCCGGCCTGCCGCCGCTGGCCCCGGCCTTCGCCAACGCCGTGGCACAGCTCACGGGCAAGCCCGTGCGCAAGCTGCCGTTCGATCTGGCGTGATCGATCTGGCCTGAACGACCGGACCTGATCCCGGTCAGCCGCCGGAAAGGGCGGCGGCACCTGCGGCCGCCGCCCTTTCCAGTTCTTCCATGGACAGCAGATAGTCCGGGCAGTCCTGCAGCCGATGCACGGCCAGGTCGATGAAGGCACGCACGCGCCGGGGCAGCGCGTCGCGGCTGCCGTAGTAGACATGCAGGCCGATGTGCTCGCTGACATGCGCCAGCAGCACGGGCACCAGGCGCCCCGCGCGGATGTGCGCGGCCGCGCAGATGTTGGACAGCTGGCCCAGCACCTGGCCGGCCAGCACGGCATGCAGCTCCAGCTCGGCATCGTTGGTGGACAGGGCCGGCTGCAGGTAGCGGTGCGTGAGCTCGCCATCGACCGGCAGGTACCAGGGCATCACCGTGTCCGTGGCCGCATGGCGGAACATGCTGCAGCGGTGCGCGGCCAGCTCGTCCAGCGACCGGGGCACGCCATGGCGCTGCAGGTACTGCGGCGCCGCGCAGACGATGAGCTGCACGGGAAACAGCCGCCGCCCGATCACGCTTTCATCGGGCGAGGCGCCGATGCGAAACCCCGCATCGACCCGGTCCAGCACCCAGTTGCCTATGCCGTCGTCCAGCCGCACATCGGGGACGATGCCTGGGTGCAGGCGGCAGAACTCATCGAGCAGCGGCATCAGCACGGGCGCAAAGCAGGACTTGGGGCCCACGATGCGCAACGGCCCCGCAATGCCCTCGCGGCTGTCGCGTGCCAGGTTCAGTGCGCGGTCCAGCGCGGCCAGCGCCGGCTGGGTGTCCTGCAGGAAACGCTGGCCCTCCTCGGTCAGCGCCAGGCTGCGCGTGGTCCGGTGCAGCAGGCGCACGCCCAGGTGCTGCTCCAGATGGGCCACCGCCTGGCTGGCGGCCTGGGGGCTCACGCCCTGGGACAGCGCCGCCTGGCGCAGGCTGCCCAGCTCGACCGCCTTGGCAAAGGTGGCGATGGCGCGCAGTTCATTGATGGGCATGGTGCGGAAATCCGGTATTCGTGGGCTGACAGTGCCGCAGTATCCCGCCTTTGCGCATGCCCTGCCCGCGGCTTGCGGGGCAAGCTAGCGCCCCTGGCGCGCCAGCCACACGCCGGCTGCCGTCAAGGCCATGCCTGCCAGCGCCAGGCCGCCCAGCGTCTCGCCGAACATGGCCCAGGCGATCAGGGCCGTGGCCGGTGGCGTCAGGTAGAACAAGCTGGCCACGTGCACGGCGCCGCCGCGGCGTATCAGCAGGTTGAGCAGGCTGACCGCGCCCACGGACAGCACCAGCACCAGCCAGCCCAGCGCAAACAGGAACTCGCCGCTCCAGCGCACCTGCATGGTTTCGGTGGCCAGGGCCAGCGCCCCCGTCGCCACCAGGCAGGGCAGGTACTGGATGACCGAGCCCGTGCGCAGATCAAACGATGGACAGAACCGCTTCTGGTACAGCGTGCCGGCCGTGATGCCGGCCAGCGCCACCACGGCCGGCACCAGCATGGCCAGCAGGGCATGGACCGGCACCGAGGCGATCTTGCCCGCCACCACCAGGGTCACGCCCGTGAAGCCCAGCGCCAGCCCGGCCCACTGCCGGGGACGCACGGACTCGCCCAGCAAGGTGCCGGCCACCAGGGCCGTGATCAGCGGCTGCAGCCCCACCACCAGGGCCGTCACGCCCGAAGGCAGGCCGTGGGCGATGGCCGTGAACACGCCGGCAAGGTACACGCCATGCACGAACAGCCCTGACACGCCAATGTGCAGCCACTGGCGTGCCGAACGCGGCCAGGGCGCGCGCAGCACCAGGGCTACCGCCGCCATCAGCACCAGGACGATGGCATAGCGCAGCGTCAGAAAGGTCAGCGGCTCCACATAGGGCAGGCCGAACTTGGCGCCGATGAAGCCCGTGCTCCACAGCAGCACGAACAGCCAGGGAAGCAAGGCGGCCGCCATGGCGGGCGGCGAGGTTTTTTGGGTCATGGAGCGGATGCGCAAGACGATAGGGGCGGCGCCAGTGTGTCATGCCCCGTGCGCCAGGGGCTGCGCGTGGCAAACCACCGCACCAGGCAGTCGCGCAGCGCCGTCATGGCCGCGCTGCTGAACGCCGCCGAGGGCCGCACGAAGTAGATGCCAGAGGCGCCATCCAGGCGCCATTGCGGCAGCACCCGCACCAGCCGGCCTGCGGCCATGTGCTCGCTCATCAGCCAGTCGCCGCCGGCCAGAATGCCCACGCCCATGACGGCGGCCGTGAGCAGGGCCTCGCTGTCATTGCTGACCATGGGGCCGCGCACCAGCACCGTGTGCCGAGCCTGGCCCTGCGGCACATCGCCCGATGCGCCACCGTGCACCAGCTCCCATTGGGGAAACGATTGCAGCCCTGTGAAGCCCAGGCAGCGGTGCGCCGCCAGATCCTCGGGGTGCACCGGCGTGCCGTGGGCCTGCAGGTAGGCGGGCGCGGCGCCCAGGATGCGCTGGTGCCCGCCCAGCCGCAGCGCCACCAGCCGGCTGTCCGCCAGCCGGCCTATGCGCACCGCCGCGTCGAAGCGCTCGCCCACGATGTCCACGAAGCGGTCCGCATACTCCACCTCCAGCACGATCTGCGGATGGGCCAGCGCAAACTCGGCCAGCAGCGGGCTGAGCCAGCGCCGTCCCATGGCGGCCGGCAGCGACAGCCGCAGCCGGCCCCGCGCCTGCGAGGCGCCCTGGGCGGCCTCCTTCTGGGCATCGGCGATCAGGCCGGCCGCCTGGCGCACCTTGTCCACCAGGCGCAGGCCCTCGTCGGTCAGGTGCAGATGGCGTGTGCTGCGCTCCACCAGCCGCACGCCCAGCCGGGTCTCCAGCGCGTTCAGGCGTTTGGACAGCACGGACGGATGGCGCAGCAAGGCCCGCCCCGCCGCAGCGAAGGAGCCTTGTTCATGCAGCGCCACCAGGGCCGCCAGTTCATCGGCGTGCTGGCTGTCCAGAAGGTTCATGGGGTCAGGATGATCGCACCTTGGGAGCGTCCCTGCTCCAGATCGCCATGCGCCCGCGCCACCTCCGCCAGCGCATACCGGCGCCAGACGCCGGGCACGATGATGCCGGCCGCCACGGCGGCCAGCACATCCCGTGCGCGCTCCTGGTACTCGGCCGCCGTCGCCGTGTGCGCGGCCAGCGAGGGGCGCGTGAGGAACAGCGAGCCCTTGGCATTGAGCGTGGCCACCGAGATGGGATCGGGCAGGCCGGAGGTCGCGCCGAAGGACACCAGCAGGCCGCGCGGGCGCAGGCAGTCCAGCGAGGCGCCCAGCGTCGTGCGGCCGATGGGGTCGTAGACCACGTCGGCCTTCAGACCCCCGGTGGCCTGCATCACCTGGCCCGGCAGCGTGGCCGCATCGAACACGAAGACCTCGTCGCAGCCGGCCGCCCGCGCGCGCTCCACGCTGGCTGCCTTGGACACCACGCCGATCACCAGGGCGCCCAGGTGCCTGGCCCAGGCGCACATCAACTGGCCCAGCGCACCGGCGGCGCCATAGATCACGATGCGGCTGCCGGGGCCCACGGCATGGGTGGTCTTGAGCAGGTACTGCGCCGTGATGCCCTTGAACAGCACGGCCGCCGCCGCGTCGTCAGGCAGCGCATCGGGCAGCTTCACCAGGCGCTCGGCCGGATACAGGCGGGCGCTGGCATAGGCGCCCAGCGGCCCCGTGGCGTAGCCCACGCGCTCGCCCACGGCCACATTCGTCACGCCCTCGCCCACGGCGGCCACCCGCCCCGCGCCCTCCAGCCCCAGGCCCGAGGGAAAGGCGATGGCGACCGCGCCCTTGCGCTGGCTCACATCCAGCGGGTTCACGCCGATGGCCGTCTGCTCCAGCCAGACCTGGCCGGGGCCGGGCGCCTGCACCTCGACCGGCTCCAGGCGCATGGCGTCGGGGGTGCCTGCGGCGTCCATGCGGACCTTGATCAATGGGTTCATCTCGCTGCTCCGTGAAATGGGTGCAGCGTAGAAGAAGCGATTGACGGCAGCAATAGGCCGGCGTGCAGTTCACTGCTGCATGGGGTGCAGCAATGACCACGAGCCAGCGCGCACGCAGCCCACGCTACCCGTCAGAAGTCGTGCCGGAGGCCCAGCTCGAAGGCCGTGGAGGCGCGCCCGCCAAAGTAATTGGCCGCGGCCGGATTGCCGCTGACTGCCGCACCCCCGGCAATGGCGAAGGCCGCCCCATTGCGGTTGGACATGCGGGCCGCATGCGCGTACAGCGCCGTGCGCCGCGACAGCGAGTGCACATAGCCCAGCGCCCACAGGTCGGCATCGCTGGCGCTTTGCGCCGCCGTTGCGCCCTTCTGGTCGGCCTTGACATAGCTGAGCTTGACCACGCCGCTGCCCACGGGAACGCTCATGCCCACCAGGGTGTTGACCGTGCGGTCCACGCCATGCACCCAGCGGCGCTGGGCCAGGCTGGCCTTGAGCCAGCCGAAGTCGTAGGAGACACCGTAGCTCTGGTCCTTGAAATGGATGCCGCTCAGGGTGTTGCGCGTGGTGAACTGCGCGCCCGCCACGTTCCAGCCCGCGCCCGCCCAGCCCAGCCGAAAGCCGTTGCCGCGCGTCTGGCCTGCCGCCGTGGCGCCCTTCTCGCCCAAGGTGGCGATCAGGCTGCCGGACACGCCCTGCAGCCCGCCCAGGCCGGCCGGCAGGAAATACTCCACCGCATTGCTCACGCGCAGCGTGGGATTGGCAGCCTGCGACTCCGGCGCCGTGCCGAAGGCCTGGCCCAGCGCGCGGGATGCCGTGAACGAGCGAAAGCCATTGGCGCTGCCGATGCCCAGCGTGGCAAACGGATCGAAGCCGCTCCACACCAGGTGCGTGGGCACCCAGTCACGCCCCAGCCGCAGCTCGCCCCATTGCCGCGAGGCCAGGCTGACCGTGGAGCGCCGGTCCCAGAACGGGCCGCTGGTGCCCATGGCGCCGGTGTCGGCCAGCAGGCTGCCGTCCAGGTAGAAGCCCGCGCTCAGGCCGTCGCCCAGGTCCTCCTGCCCCCGCAATACCAGCTTGCTGGTGGAGTTGGCGCCGCTGGCCTGCGAGGTGACCGTTCCCAGGCCCTGGTTGCGCACCTGCCTGACGCTCACATCGACAGTGCCCGAGATCGATACCGAGGACTGCGCGCCCGCATGCGCGGCGGCCAGCCCCAGCGAGGCGGCCAGGGCCTGGCGTATGAATACCTGCATGTTGTCTCCTTGTGATTTTTTGCTTTGCTTTGCTCTTTGCTCTTTGTTTTTCTCGGACGTGTGCCGGTGTCTGCCCGGCTACTCGGGCTTGAAGCCCGCGCCCTTGAGCAGCGCGGCGCTCTGCGCCACATCGGCGGCGATGAAGCGCTTGAACTGCTCGGTGCTCTCCGAAACCGTGTCGATGCCCAGGCTCGCGAAGGCGCCGGACCTGGCCAGCTCCGCCACCGCCGCGTTGGAGGCCTGGTTCAGCCGCTGCACCCGGTCGGCCGGCGTGTCCTTGGGCGCCCACAGTCCGTACCAGGAGGTGTAGGCAAACTGCGGCAGGCCGCTTTCCTGCATGGTGGGCACCTCGGGCGCCAGCGGGCTGCGCTTGCCGGAGGTGATGGCAATCGGCCGCACCTTGCCGGCCTTGGCCAGCGGCAGCACGGAGACCATGGAGTCGAGCAGCAGGTCCACATGGCCGCCGCCCACATCCACCAGCGCGGGCTGCGTGCCCTTGTAGGGCACGTACTCGAGGCGCATGCGGCCCTGCTGGGCCAGCAGCAGCGTGGCCAAGTGGCTGGGTGCGCCCACGGCGGGAATGGCCGCCGTCCATGTGTTCTTGGCGCCTGCGGCCAGCACCTCGCCCAGCTTGCTGTGGGGCAGCTGTGGCGAGATCACCAGCATCAGCGGCGCCTCGCCCACGCGCGCCACGGGGACAAAGTCGGTCTGCGGGTCATAGGGCGGATGGGCCAGCACCTGCTTGGCCAGCACATGCGTGGCGGCCGAGAACAGCAGGGTGTAGCCATCCGGGGCAGCCGCCAGCACCGCGCGGCCGCCCACCACGCCGCTGCCGCCCACACGGTTCTCGACGATGACCGTCGTGCCCAGCTGCTTGCGCAACTGCTCGGCAAACAGCCGCGCCGCGCTGTCCACGCCGCCGCCCGCCACGAACGGGACGATGACCTTGACCATCTTGCCCGGCTCGGGAAAGGCGGCGGGCGCACTGGACGAGGCCATGCTGGCGATGGGCAAGGCAGCCAGCGCACCCAGTAAGGCGCCCAGCACCGGCCCCTTCAGCCGTGTCAGAGTTTTCATGCTTTGTCTCCTGTTTCTTTTGAAAATGGGCCGGCCGTTGCGTGGCTCAGCCCGGGTCCTGATTCGGCGCGCGCCGCCTGTGCCTGCGCACCAGCACGCTCAGCGTGTCGTCCAAGGCCTGGGCATCCAGCCCCCGCGTGATGAAGACGATGCGCGTGCGCCGGTCGGCACCCGGCCAGCGGGGCAGCGTCTGCGGCGGGGCGAACAGGTGCTGCACGCCATGGATGACCAGGGGCTGGTCCGGATGCTCCTGCAGGTGCACGATGCCTTTGACGCGCAGCAGGTCATCGCCGCGCATGGCCGTGACCCAGTCCATCCATTCGCCGAACGCCTGCGCGGGCAGGGGCTCGTCGCGCTGCAGCACAAAGGACGAGATGCCGTCGCGGTGCGCGCCTGCCGGCGCTGTCACCGGAGCTGTCACCGGAGCCATGGCCCGGTAGCCGGGCGTCTGGAGCATGCCCGCAGCGGCGTCCTCCTGCCCCGTCGCGCCTTCCGACATCAGCCGCTGCAGCAGCGCCACATGGTGGCCGGGGTCCATGCCTTGCAGCGCCTCGCCGTTGATGGCCTGCACCTGGGCCAGCAGTTGCGCAGCGGGCTGTGCGCCGCCCAGCAAATCTGTCTTGGTCAGCAGCACCAGGTCGGCCACAGCCAGCTGCCGCACGGCTTCGGGATAGCCTGCCAGCGTGGCGCTGCCCAGCACGGCATCGACCGTGCAGGCCACGCCGGCCAGCGCATAGCGCGCGCGCACGGCGGGCTCGCCCAGGAAGGAGCGCAGTATCGGCCCCGGGTCCGCCAGGCCGCTGGTTTCGATCAGCACGCGGCGCGGCGCGCCCTGTTCGCGCAGGGCCAGGCGCTCCAGCGCCTCCACCAGATCGCCGCGCACGCTGCAGCACAGGCAGCCATTGGCCAGCAGCACCGTGTCCTCGCAGGCCAGGCTGGTCAGGTCCTGGTCGATGCCGACCGCACCGAACTCGTTGACGATGACGGCCGTCCCGTGCAGGTCCGGCAGTGCCAGCAGCCGGTTGAGCAGCGTGGTCTTGCCGCTGCCCAGAAATCCCGTGAGCACGGTGACCGGAATGCGCTGGCCCGCCGCTTCGGGCAGGGCCAGCAGGCTGGAGAAATGCCCGCTCATGACGCCACCCCGCCCTGTACCCCGCCCTGTGCCCCACCATGCACCTCGGCGAACGAGCGCAGCGTGCGCTCCAGCCGCGCCAGCGCCCACTGCGCCACGGCCTGCGGCACCTCGTCCGAGCCCAGCGCATCGAGCAGGCCGCGCAGCGGCTGCGCGCCCTGCTCGGGTGCGGGCCGGGCACGGAACCAGGCCGCCACCTCGGGCTGCTCGCAGCGCTCGCCCCCGTCCTGCAGGTAGTCCACGATGTCCAGCTCGAAGTCCTCCAGCCGCAGGCTGATGCCGCCCGCCCCGCAGGCGCAGGCACCGCCCAGGGCGACATGGCGCAGCGCCAGGGCGCACCACAGGTCCCAGAGCCGGCCGGCGTGCAGGGCGTGGTCGGAGGCCATGGCCGTGCTCACTGCCCGTCCCAGGCTACGGCTGAGGTTGCCGTTGCGGCGGATGGAGACCTGCCGCTGCGCAGCGCCTGCGTGCCCTCGTGGTCCACCTGTCCCTGGCCATCCAGCGCCACGCGGTAGACCTCGCGGGCCACCTGGGCGCTCACATAGCCTTCGCGCACGTCCTCGGCCACCTTGTCCAGTTCGCGCGCCAGCGGGTCGCCAAAGCCCCCGCCGCCGCCCGACAGCATGCGGTAGGCATCGCCGCGTTCCAGGCGCACGTTGAAGATCTTGGCGTTGGCATGGTCGGTCTTCCACTCGCCCTTGTGGCGCACGGCCAGGCCGTTGCCCATGGCGTCGCCGCCGCCCTCCAGGCCCCAGGGCTTGCAGTGCACGCGGTCGATGCGCGTGGTGACGGTGAAGGGCGACAGCGCCTGCACCACCATCTCCGCGCCCAGGCCGCCCCGGTACTGGCCCGCGCCGGCCGAGTCCTGGCGGATCTCGTACTTCTCCACCAGCACCGGGTACTTGGCCTCGAGCTGCTCGGTAGGGCTGTTGTGGGTGTCGCCGTCATTGATGCAGACGGTGACGGACACGCCGTCCTCGCGGCTCTTGGCGCCCCAGCCGCCGCCCAGCGGGCCGATGCCGACGATGAACAGCCGCCCGTCCTCGGGCGAGATGCCATGGATGTTGGGAAACACCAGGTCCGCATGGTGGCCCGCGATGGAGCGGTCGGGAATCGCCGGCGCCAGGGCCTTGAAGATGGTGTCGATCACCGTCATGGGGAAGGTCATCCACACGCGCATGGGATACGGCCTCTCGGCGCTGATCACCGTGCCCATGGGCATGATCACCTTGAGCGGCCGAAAGCTGCCGTCGTTGACCGGGTAGTCGGTCGGCGTGGTGAGGCATTTGTAGGCCACCTGCGCGCAGGCGATGCCCGTGGTGAAGCCCGAGTTGTAGAAGCCGCGCACCTGCTTGGAGACATCCGACAGGTCCACCGTCATCTCGTCGCCCTGCACCGTGACCTTGACGCGGATGGGAATGCGCTTGCCGATGTCCAGCCCGTCGTCGTCCATGAAGGACTCGGCCTCGTACACGCCATCGGGAATCGACAGCGTGTTCTTGCGCGCCACGGCCTCGCTGGAATCCATGATCTGCGCGATGGCGCCGTTGACCGCATCCACGCCATAGCGCTGCAGCAGTTCCACATAGCGGCGCTCGCCCGTGGTGATGGCCGTGATCTGCGCGCGCAGATCGCCCAGGGCCCGCTCGGCCAGGCGCACGTTCATCGCGATGATGTCGATCAGGTCCTGGTTGACCTCGCCCTGGCGCTGGTACTTCATGATGGGGATCTGTATCCCCTCGCTGAAGATGTCCGTGGTGACGTTGCCCAGCGTGCCGCCCACGTCCAGCCAGTGGGCCATGCAGCAGGTGAAGCCTTCGAGCCGGCCCTCATGGAACACCGGCATGGTGAACGTGAAGTGGTTCAGGTGGCTGCCGGTGGTGTAGGCATCGTTGGTGACCAGGATGTCGCCCGGCAGGATGTTCTCGTAGCCGAAGTGGCGGATCTTGGCCTTGACCGTCTCCGACATGCCGCGGATGAACATGGGCAGGCCCAGGCCGATGGACACCGTATCGCCCTCGCGCGTGAACAGGCCGACCGTGAAGTCCAGCGCCTCGTAGATGATGAGGTTGTAGGCCGTGCGCGTCAGGTTGGTCTTCATCTCCTCCGTGACGGCGTACAGGCCGTTGCGGATGATCTCGTCCGTGACCGGATCGACGGGCCTGGAGTCAGTGGGGTGGTTCATGTGCGGTCGCTCCCGATGTCGATTTGCAGATTGCCCAGTTCGTCCACGCGCAGCCGGTCGCCGGGCTGCACGACGGTGGTGGATGCGTGTTCCTCGATCAGCGCGGGCCCCGCGATCTCGTTGCCCGCCAGCAGGCGCTCGCGCAGATGCACCGGCGTGTCCACCCAGCCGCTGGAGCGGAAATAGACGGGCTTGACCGTGCGCACGGAGGCACGGCTGGGCTCGGCGCTGCCGCGCTCCACGCTGTGCCTGGGCGGTTTCTTCATCGTGCCCAGCACGGTGACGCGCAGGCTCACGAGGTCGGCCGGCTCCTGCGGGGCCGAGGTGCCGTAGCGCACCTTGTGCAGCTCGTCGAACTGGCGCTTGATGGCCGAGCGGTCCCGGCCCTCGAAGAAGGCCATGGGCAGGTCCACGGTCACCGCATGCTCCTGGCCCACGTAGCGCATGTCGGCGGCGCGCTCGATCACGATGCCGTCCGGCGCGATGCCGGACTGCGCCAGCGCGGCGCGGCCCTCGTCCTCCATGCTCTGGTAGGCGGCCTCGATCTCCTCGAAGGACACCTCGCCCAGCTTGCGGAACACCGAGCGCACGTAGTCGTAGCGCAGGTCGGAGAACAGCATTCCGTAGGCCGAGAAATAGCCGGGCGCATAGGGAATCAGCACCTTGCGGATGCCGATCTCGCGCGCAATGGCCGAGGCGTGCAGCGGCCCCGCGCCGCCGTAGACGACCATGGTGAAGCTGCCCGCATCCAGGCCGCGCTCGGTGGTCACGGCCTTGACGGCATGCGACATCTGCGTCACGGCGATGCGCAGGATGCCGTCGGCCGCCTCGGTGGGCTCCAGGCCCAGCGGGGTCGCCACGCGCTCGGCCATCTGGCGCTGGCAGGCGTCCATGTCCATCTGCAGCTCGCCGCCCAGGAAATGCTCCGCGTCCAGCCGGCCCAGCACCAGGTTGGCGTCGGTCACCGTGGGCTCCAGCCCGCCACGGCCATAGGCCACGGGGCCGGGGATGGAGCCGGCGCTCTGCGGGCCCACGCGCAGCGCGTTGCCCGTCTCCACGCGGGCGATGGAGCCGCCGCCCGTGCCCACTTCGTGGATGTCCATCATCGGGATCTGTATCGGCAGGGCCTGCTCATAGCCGCCGATCAGCGCCGAGCCCGTGGTCAGCGGCCGGCCTTCGCTGATCACGCCGGCCTTGGCCGTGGTGCCGCCCATGTCGAAGGCGATGGCATCGCCCATGCCCAGTTGCGCACAGATGGCCTGGGCGCCGATCACGCCGGCCGCCGGACCCGATTCGAGCATGCGAACGCAGCCCACCTTGGCGTGCTCGACCGGGAACAGGCCGCCGGTGGACTGCACGATGTAGAAGTCGCCCTCGAAGCCCTTGCCGCCCAGGTGGTTCTCCAGCTGGCCCAGGTACTGCGACACGCGCGGCCCCACATAGGCATTGGCCACGGCGGTGGACACGCGCTCGAACTCGCGGTATTCCTGCGACAGCTCGTGCGAGGCGCAGACAAAGGCGCCCGGCATCTCTTCCTGCAGGATCTGCTTGACGCGCTGCTCGTGCGCCGGGTTGCGGTAGGAGTGCAGCAGCAGCACGGCCACGGCCTCCACGCCCTGCCCTGCCAGCTCGCGGGCCAGCTCGCGCACGGCCGCCTCGTCCAGCGGCTTGTGCAGGCTGCCGTCGGCGCGCAGGCGCTCGGACACCTCATGGCGCAGCGAGCGCCGCACCAGCGGCTGGTGCTTGTTGAAGAACAGGTTGTAGGCATCGGGCCGGTTCACGCGGCCGATCTCGTAGATGTCGCGAAAGCCCTCGGTGATCAGCAGCGCGGTGTGGGCGCCGTTGCGCTCCAGCAGCGTGTTGATGACAATGGTGGAGCCGTGCAGGAACAGATGGCCGTCGCGCCAGTCGATGCCCGCGCTGTCTATCGTGGCCTGGATGCCGTTGACCAGCTCGCCATGCGTGGACAGGGCCTTGCCGAACAGCAGCCGGCCGCTGGCCTCGTCGAACGCCGCCATGTCGGTGAAGGTGCCGCCGATATCGACGGCAATGCGCAGCCGGGGCCGCTGCGAAATCGCTTGTTGGTTATCCATGAAATTCTCCGGAATCAGACGGCAGCGCTATCAGTGCCGACGCGATTGCGCAGCACGCCCAGGCCCGTGATCTCGACCTCGACCACATCGCCATGCTTCATGTACAGAGGCGGCTCGCGGCGGTCGCCCACGCCGCCCGGCGTGCCCGTGGCGATCACGTCGCCTGGCGACAGCGGCGTGAAGCGCGACACATAGGCCACGATGGTGGGGATGTCGAAGATCAGGTCGCCCAGGCTGGCCTGCTGCACCACGCTGCCGTTCAGGCGCGTCTGCAGCGCCAGGCTGCGCACGTCGGCCACCTCGTCGCGCGTGACCAGCCAGGGGCCGAAGGGCGCCGTGCCGGGAAAGTTCTTGCCGGGCGTGAACTGGTGCGTATGGCGCTGCCAGTCGCGCACGCTCACATCGTTGAAGCAGGCATAGCCGGCGATGTGGTCGAAGGCATCTTCCTTTGCAATGTGGCGCCCGCCCCGGCCGATGACGAAGGCCAGCTCGCCCTCCCAGTCGAAGCGCTCCGAGAAGGCCGGGCGCAGCAGCTCGTCGCCATCGGCGGCCAGGCTGTCGTTGAAGCGCAGGAACAGCGACGGGTGCTCGCTGTCGGCGCGCCGCGTCTCAGCCACATGGGTCTTGTAGTTCAGGCCCACGCAGATGAGCTTGCCGGGGTTGGGGATGACGGGCAGCGCCTGGGTCTGCGCCGCATCGACGGACACGGCGCCGGCCTGCAGGGCCTGCTCCAGCTCGCCCAGCGCCTGTGCGCGCAGCACGGACAGCAGGTCGGGATGGCGGGCGAGAAAGTCGGCGGGCGGCAGCAGGAAGCGCTCGGCCAGAACCTGCCCGTAGCGGGGCTGTCCGGCATGGATGAAGCTGGCGAGTTTCAACGGATTTTCCTTAGGTTCGGTGTCTGGAAAACCTGCCAAGGCAAGGCCGCTGGCAAGGCATGACTGCACTGTAGAAATCCCGTTGATATCTGGATAGATAGAATTTCAGGCTTTCAGAATTGCCTCATCAGGCATACCTCAACCGGGTAACCACCATGCACCTGCCCAGCGTCAAGCTCTTCCTCGAGGTCTCCGAAGCCGGCAGCATCAGCAAGGTCGCGGCACGGCGGCACACCGTGCAGTCGCACATCAGCCGGCAGATCAGCGAGTTCGAAGCGTCTCTGGGCGGCCCCTTGCTGCGGCGCACGGGCCGGGGCGTCACGCTGACGCCGCTGGGCGCGCGGGCCGCGCTGCGGCTGCGCAGCTGGCTGCAGGAAACCGAGCAATTGCAGGAAACGCTGCGTGCGGACGCAGGCCAGCTATGGGGCGAGGTGCGGCTGGGCATCGTGCCCTCGGCCGCGCACCCGCTGATGACGCATGTGTTCGACTGGCTGCAGCGCGAGCACCCCGGCATACGCCTGAACATCACCGAGGCCCAGGGCACGGAGCTCGACGCGCTGCTGGACAGCGGCGCCGTGGACCTGGCCATCCTCTTTCGCTTCGCACGCCCGGCCGGCGGCGACGAGCGGCTGCTGAGCACCGCGCACAGCTATCTGGTGTCGCGCCCTGGCGATCCCTTGACCCTGGCGCCCACCACGGAGTTCGCCGCGCTCGACGGCCTGCAACTGGTGCTGCCGCGACGCCCCAGCCATTGGCGCGACGCGCTCGATGAGGCCGCGCACAGCCACGGCTTTCGGCTCGCGGCGGCGGCCGAGGCCGACTCGCTGACCGTGCAAAAGGAGCTCGTGGCCCACGCGCCCGGCCTCTACTCGGTGATCGGCCCGTATTCCATCGATGCCGAGCTGCGCCAGGGCCGGCTGCAGGCCAGCCGCCTGGTCAACCCCGGCCTGGTGCGCCATGTGACGCTGGCCCTGCCCCGGCACGGCAAGCTCACCCAGGCCTGCCGCGTGGTGGGCGATGCCATCGAGGCATTGACTCAGGCATGGGGGCAGCAGCTGTCGCCGGGGCCGCTGAGCACCTCGGGACTGCTCGGCGGTTGAAGGGATCAGATATCGGCCCCATCGGCTCCAGTCGTCGGCCATGCACGCCGTGGCCAGGCCATCGGAACAGAACGGCCGCAACCATGTCAGCGGGCCTGTCCATCACGCACGGCTGCAATGGCCTCGATCTCGATCATGGCCGCCGGGTCGTACAGCGCCTGGATCTGGGCAATCGTGTCGGCCGGATAGGGGGCGCCGAAGAACTCCCGGCGCAGGGCGACCACCTCGTCGAAGTGGCCCATGTCGGTGACGAAGATGGTGACCTTGATCACGTCCTTCAGGCTGGAGCCGCCCGCCTCCAGCGCGCGGCGCAGATTGGCAAACGCCTGCCGGCCCTGTGCCAGGAAGCCACCCGGCACGATGCGGCCATCGTCTCCGGCGCCGGCCTGGCCGGAGATGAACAGCAGCTCGCCAAAGCGAATGCCTTGCGACAGCAAAAACGGCTCGTAGGGGTCGGGTTGCGTGGTGACACGGTGCAGCATGGTTTCATTTCCTTCATCCATCCCCGGCAGGATCGCGCTTGGGGCATGGGTGAACGATAGGGAAGCCGGATGATTGCGACAAAGGTTCATTTGTCAGGCATAAGATGAGTTTTCCTCACCCCATTCCTCACCCCATTCCTCACCCGACCCTTGCGTCCTCCAGCCCTCATGCAACGCAACCAGCTGCCGCTTTCCGCACTGCGCGCCTTCGAGGCCGCCGCCCGCCTGGGCAGCTTCAAGCAGGCCGCCGACGACCTGGCCGTGACACCCACGGCCATCAGCCACCAGATTCGCGCGCTTGAGGAACAGCTGGGCCTGGCGCTGTTCGATCGCCAGGTACGCAAGGTGGTGCTGACCGAGGCCGGCGCCCAGCTCTATCCGGTGCTGCGCGACGGTTTCGACGCCTTTGCCGCCACGCTGGAGCGCCTGCTGCAAAAGCGCCTGCGCGCCCAGGTCAGCATCTCGGCCACCAATGCGTTCACCGTGAAATGGCTGGTGCCGCGCATGGCCAGCTTCCGCGCGATGCACCCGGAGGTGGACCTGCAACTGCAGGCCTCGGACGATGTAGTGGACCTGCGCTCCCATGCCGTCGATATCGCCGTGCGCTACGGGCGCGGCCCCTATCCGGGCCTGGTGGCCGAGCCCCTGTTCAGCGACCGCTTTGCGCCCGTGGCCAATCCCCGGCTGGGCGTGCTGGGTCCGGCCGACCTGGCCCGCCTGCCGCTGATCCGCTTTGACTGGAAGACGGCGCACGCCAGCAATCCCACCTGGGAGCGCTGGTTTGACGAGGCAGGCCTGGCCTGGAATTCACCGGCGGGGCAACTGCGCTTTTCCGACGAGGGCCATGCCATCCAGGCGGCCATCGCCGGTCATGGCATTGCCCTGGTGAGCCTGGCCCTGGTGGCCGAGGACATTGCGGCCGGCCACCTGCTGCAGCCCTTCGGCCCCTCGATCACCGGCCATACCTACCATCTGGCCGTGGGCGAGCAACGGGAGCCGGGCCCCCATGTGCGCGCCGTCATGGACTGGCTCAGAAGCCAGTCCATGGCCGTGCCATAGCCGTACCGTAGCCGCCCTCAATAGCCCCGCGCCGCGTCCACCGCCTGCGGCAGCTCGCCGCTGGAGCGCCAGCGCCGGATGTTGCCCGCCACGATGGCCGATGCCGTCGCGCGGTCCGTGGGTGCCGAGATGTGGGGCAGCACGGTCACGGCGGGGTGCGCCCATTGCCAGGACGATTCTGGCAGGGGCTCCTGCTCGAACACGTCCAGCACGGCATGGGCCAGGCGGCCGCTGTCCAGGGCGGCGCACAGCGCGGCATCGTCCACGATGGGGCCGCGCGCAAAGTTGATCAGCGAGGCATGGGCAGGCAGCGCGGCCAGCGCCTGCGCGCCGACGATGCCGCGCGTCTGCGGCGTGAGCGGCAGCAGGCATACGAGGATGTCGGTCTGCGCCAGCATGGCGGGCAGCTCGGCATCACCCGCATGGCATTGCACACCCTCGATGTGCCTGGGCGTGCGGCTCCAGCCGCGCACCTGGAATCCCGCCGACAGCAGCCGCTGCGCGGCGGCCTTGCCCAGTGCGCCCAGGCCCAGCAGCGATACCGTCCTGTCCTGCGCGCGCACGCCGTCATGCGCCAGCCATTGGCGCGCGGCCTGCTGGCGGGCATAGCGCGGCATGTCGCGGTGCAGGTACAGGGTCCAGGCCAGCACGGCCTCGGCCATGGTGGCGGCCAGTTGCGGGTCCACCAGGCGGACGATGCGCAGGTCGGTATCGCCCAGGTCGGCCACCAGGCGCTCCACGCCGGCCCAGACGCTGTGCACCCATTGCAGGCGCGGCAGCGTGCGCAGGTCGGCAGGCTGGGGGTTGGCGACGATGGCGACCTCGCAGGCCGCGCGCTGGTCCGCATCCAGCGTATCGAGCGCCACCACGCGCTCCTCTGGCAGGGCGGCCTGCAGTGCCTGCAGCCAGGCCGGGGCTGCCGGGTAGCCGGGTGCGCAGACGAAAGGAAGCGGGGGGAGCGGGGCGCGAGGAGACAGCGAGCCGCTCATTTGGCAAAAACCTTGTCCAGGTCGGCGAAGCCCTTGACCTCGATGGGATTACCGCTGGGGTCGCGGAAGAACATGGTGGCCTGCTCGCCGGGCTCGCCCTCGAAGCGGATGCCGGGCTGCAGCACGAAATCCACCACGCCGCCCGACAGCCGCGCGGCCAGGGCCTTCCAGTCGTCCATGGCCATCACCAGGCCCAGGTGGGGCATGGGCACCATGTGGTCGCCCACGCGGCCGGTGTTCGTGACCGGGAAGGGCTCGCCCAGGTGCAGCGAGATCTGGTGGCCGAAGAAGTCGAAGTCCACCCAGGTCTCGGTGCTGCGGCCTTCCTGGCAGCCGAGCAGCGTGCCGTAGAAGGCGCGCGCTTCGTCCAGATCGCGGACATGGTAGGCAAGGTGGAAGCTGGTGCGCATGGCTGATCCTTTGGTTGTGCTTGTGGTGCAGGCAGGTTCGCAGGCCGTGGCCTGCCGTGGGTGGCGCGAGCCTAGCAGAGGCTTTTCAAAAGTGATAGCGTTGATTTCTTTGCAATCCCCAAGGAAATCTTTTGGAGACCCGCTATCTCAAGAGCCTGATCGCCGTAGTGGACAGCGGCTCCATCGCCGATGCGGCGCGCGCCGAGCACCTGACCGCCGCCGCCGTGGGCCAGCGCGTGCAGGCGCTGGAGCGCGAACTGGGCTTTGCCCTGCTTTCGCGCAGCGGCCATGCGGCCCGCCCCACCCAGGCCTGCGTGGCCCTGCTGCCGCGCGCGCGGCGCCTGGTGCGCGAGGCCGCGCTGCTGGGCAGCGATGCCAGTGCCGATGGGCTGGCCGGCACGCTGCGCATCGGCGCCATCTCGACCGCGCTCACGGGCATGCTGCCGGCCGCGCTGCGCAAGCTCACGCAGGCGGCGCCGCAGTGCCGGCCCGTCATCGTGCCGGGCACCTCGCGCGCGCTGTTCCAGATGCTGCAGGCCGGCGAGCTCGATGCCGCCGTCATCGTGGCGCCCCCTTTTGAACTACCCAAGGCGCTGCGCAGCGTGCAGCTGCGCCGCGAGCCGCTGGTGCTGCTGGCCCCGCCCCAGGCACGCGGCCGGCCTGCCGCGCTGCTGCGCAGCCTGCCCTACATACGCTACGACCCCGATGCCTGGGGTGGCCGCCATGCGGCCGACTGGCTGGCCGACCAGGGGCTGGAGCCTGCGGTGCTATGCGACCTGGACGCGCTGGAGGCCATCGCCATGCTGGCCGCCGACGGCATGGGCGTGGGCCTGGTGCCGCACTGGACGGGCCTGGAGCGCTTCATGGGCGACTGCCGCATGCTGCCCATTGCGGGCGCCGCCTATGAGCGCGCCATCTTGCTGGTGACCAGCGCCGATCCCGACCTGCCGCGCATGGCCGAGCTGCTGGAGGGCGCACTCGCGTAGGGAATGTCTCGCATGGACTTCTCAAGAAAAGCAAGATTCGGCAGAGCAAGGGGCTGAAGGGTTTGCAGTCTCACATTCGGCCTGTCGATGCAAGGTGTTCGTACTGCTGGCCCTGATGGCATTCGCGGGTGACCAACGAACGAAACATTTATAGATTCGGCAAAGGAGTGCGGCCATTCAAGGCAGGAATCCTCGAAAACAACTCACCCATAAAGTCCATGAACACGACAGCCCGCGTGGGTAGCAGCCTGTTGGCCACATAGACGATCTGCACCGGTACGGGCGGAGCTGCATGATCCGTCAAAATGAACTGCAATCGGCCGCTGTTCAGCCCACCCTCAAACAGCCACGCAGGTCCTTGTGCTACGCCCAGGCCTGCCGTGACCGCGGCACTCACTGCGTCGGGCGAGTTCACCCTGAGCCTGCCGGAAACCGGGATGTCCGCGTCGCGGAATCGCCAGATCGCCCCGGACGACAACAGGGTGTAGATGATGCAATCGTGATCGCGCAGGTCATCTGGAGTCTGCGGAACTCCACGTTTGGCCAGGTAGTCCTTGCTGGCCACGAAGACGCGGTCATACCATCCAAGACGCCGGGCCCGCAAGCTACTGTCCTCCAAGTGTCCGATGCGAATGGCGATTTCGGTCCCTTCGTTGACCAAGTCCACGTATCGATCGTTGAATTGAAGATCCAAGGTCAATTGGGGATAGCGCTCCAAAAAGGTCGGCACGTGTGGCAACACAAACGCGTGTGCGAGAGCCGTTGGGCAGGCTACGCGCAAGAGCCCTGATGGCTCGACGTTGTTCCTGAAGGACGATTCGGATTCATCTACCGCATCCAGGATTCGCCGGATGTCCGCGTAGTAGCGTTCGCCCTCCGGCGTCAAAGATAGCTTTCGCGTGGACCGGTGGAGCAGGCGCGCCTGCAAATGATCTTCCAGCGCCGCCACATAGCGACTGACATTGGGTTGCCCCAGGCCCAGATCACGCCCCGCAGCAGAAAAGCTTCCAGTTTCTACGGCGCGCGCGAAGCAGCTCATCAAGAGAAATCGGTCCATTACTCACCTCAATTCATGCAGTTTCAGCATGAATCTTATACATAAGTCATATCTTATGTATTTTTTTGCATGGATGCATCATTCCTGCGGTCGACCTGGTCGGTCGTCGTTCTCAGGAGAAATCAATGTCGCGCTTGCAAGGTAAACGTACTCTCATCACTGGCGGCACGAGTGGCATCGGGCTGGAAACCGCAAAGCAGTTTCTGGAGGAAGGCGCCCGCGTCATCGTCACGGGCGTAAATCCCGATTCGATCGCAAAGGCACAAGCCGAACTGGGCCCCGAAGTTCAGGTGCTGCGCGCCGACTCGGCCAGCGTTGCTGCCCAAAAGGAATTGGCACAGATCATCAAGGAGCACTACGGCCAACTGGACATTGCCTTCCTCAATGCCGGCGTATCTGTCTGGCTGCCCATCGAGGAATGGTCGGAAGAGATGTTTGACCGCTCTTTCGACATCAACGTCAAGGGCCCCTACTTCCTGATGCAGGCACTGCTCCCGATCTTCGCGAATCCCGCCTCCGTCGTGCTCAACACCTCCGTCAGCGCGCATGCAGGCGCAGCCCGCTCGTCCGTGTATGCCGCCACGAAGGCCGCATTCTTGAACATGTCGAAGACGCTTTCGACTGAATTGCTGGGACGTGGCATCCGTGTCAATGCGGTCAGCCCCGGACCGATCGAAACGCCGCTGTACGACAAGCTCGGGATTCCGGACGCGTACCGCGAGCAGGTCAACAAAGATATTGCGGCGAGCATTCCGCTTGGGCGCTTCGGCACGGCCGACGAGGTGACTAAAGCCGTGCTGTATCTGGCTTCCGACGAGTCGCGTTGGACGGTGGGCTCTGAAATCGTCGTTGACGGCGGCCGCCTGCTCAATGGTTAAGCGCGCAGCCCAGGAGGTCGGCGAAAGCGTGTTGGCTCGGGCAGAGTCAACGAGGCGCTGACGGCCTGCTTCAGCGCTGCGTGACAGCTCCTCCACTCCAGGCAAAGGAAACAGCGGTACGTGGCCCCATGCCGCTGTTTCCCCTGCACAAACCCTCCAGATCCTCACATCACTATGACTGCACTTACCCTGATAAGTCACCCGCTGTGCCCCTTCGTCCAGCGCGCCGTGATCGTGCTTCTTGAGAAGGGTGTGGAATTCGATCGGATAGACGTCGATCTGTCAGCCAAGCCAGACTGGTTCTTGGCACTTTCACCGACCGGCAAGGTGCCGGTGCTCAAGGTGCGCCAAGCGAATGCCGAGGACGCGATCCTGTTCGAAAGCGTGGTCATCTGCGAGTACCTCAATGAAACGCAAGGCGGTGCGCCGATGTACCCCGTTGATGCATTGCCTCGCGCACAGCACCGCGCGTGGATCGAGTTTGCCGCCCAGACCTTCGCCGAAGGCTGGCAGTTCCTCCACGCTCGCGACTCTGCAACCGCCGATGCCAAGCGCGCTGCATTTCGCGAACGGCTGGGCAAGCTGGAGTCAGAAATGGATACAGGGCCATTTTTCGCAGGCGAGGCCTTTGGCATGGTCGATGCGGTTTACGCCCCGCTGTTCCGATACTTCGACATCACCCCCGCGACGGTCGCGTATCAGGTCTTCGACGGCCTTCCGCGCATTTCAGCGTGGCGATCGGCGCTTGCGGAGCGCCCCAGCGTGAGGCATGCCGTCGTCGAAGACTATGCCGATCGTTTCCAGAGGCATCTGCGCGAGCAAGGCTCATTCATCGCTGTTTCCTCACGGTAACGATCAACCAGCCCAAATCTTCCAATCAGGAGTCAAAAACATGCTCCTCCATCAAAGCGCCGCACTGACCGCAGACGATCTACGGCTCCGATGCGCGCAACTCATCGTGCAACCAGTCGACCAGCTTCACCACATCAGGTCTGCGGCTAAGGTGTGGAGCAGTCCAGATCGCTAGTCGGTTGGGGCCACACACAAAGCCCATGGGAGCAACCAAGGTGCCGCTCATCAGATCATCTCGGACCAGCATATGGGGCACATTCGCCATACCCAGACCACAACGGGCGCCTTGGATAAGCAGGTAGAAGTGGGCGAATGACTCATCTACGCGCAACTCCGGGCTCATTTGCCCACTGCAACTGGCCCAGTCGGCCCAGGCTGTTGGTCGGGTGAGCGAGATCATCAGCCGTGCTCGAGCGAGATCTTCGAAGGACTCGATGCGGTGGTTCTGCAGATACCCAGGTGAGCATACCGGCCCAATCCATTCATGAGCCACATCCGCTCGGACAGCCTCCTTTGGGGGGTCAATCGATGACAGACGAATTGCCACACTGACCTTGTCATGAGCGAAGTCGATCGGACCATGGCTCATGTTGAAGCGAAGCTCCACCTCGGGGTTGATCTCCTTGAAGCGATTCAGCCTGGGAATGAGCCAGTACATCATGATCGACTCCGAACATGCCAATGTGAGCGGGCCAGGCTTGAGTTGCTCGACACTTGACTGAATCAGACCAAAGGCCGTAGAGAGGCCTTCCGCCAAGCGCAACCCTTCGTTTGTTGGCGTCGCACCTTGCGCTGTGCGTTGCAGAAGCGCCAGGCCCAGCGAGTCTTCAAGCGTGCGGATATGGCGACTCACCGCGCCATGCGTCACCGAGAGTTCTTCAGCTGCCGCGCTGAAGCTGCGCAAACGCGCTGTCGCCTCAAAGGCGCGCAATCCGTTGAGCGAAAGTCGATGGGGCGTGGCCATGGCGAGTTTTTGATCTAGGGTCAACCCGTACGTTTTGTGAGTTTATATCACAGCCATTCGAAATTGAATCGTTTGCCTCATTGGTTTGTGACGCCTACCCTTCGGTTTATCAAAGACAGAAGCTCACAGCCCTCATGAACAACATCGCCCCGCGTAAAGAGTTCACCGCCCGCTATTTCGTCGAAAGCTCGGTCGCCTCCGAAAAGATCGCGCAGGTGATCTCCGGCGAACAGTCCAGCGGCACCTTCCTTTCACTGCCCGGTGAGACCGATGAACTGAAAGAGCGGTCCCGCGCGCGGATCGCCAGCATCAAGCCACTCGCACCCGGGCTTCAGCCGACGCTTCCAAGCGCCTATGTCGGCCGGCATCCGCACGGCGGCGTCTTCCACCGCGCGGAGATTGAGATCGCGTTCCCTGTCGCCAACGTCGGAGCCAATCTGTCGAGCATGCTGGCCACCATCGCGGGCAACCTGTACGAGCTCGGTGAAGTCACCGGCCTGCGCCTGCTCGACCTTGATCTCGCCCCCGAATACGCCGCGCAGTTCGCCGGCCCCGCCTTCGGCATCCCCGGCACCCGGCGTCTCGCCGGCGTCCATGGCCGGCCGTTGATCGGCACCATCATCAAGCCCAGCATCGGTCTCACGCCCGCACAGACCGCCGAATTGGTCGACAGCCTCTGTGCAGCCGGCATCGACTTCATCAAGGACGATGAACTGATCGCCGACCCGCCGTACGCGCCGTTCGACGAGCGCCTGCGCGCCGTCATGCCGGTGTTGCAACGCCATGCCGATCGCCTCGGTCGCATGCCGATGTACGCGATCAACATCTCGGGTTCGGTCGACGAGATGCTGCGCCGCCACGACGCCGTGCTCGCCGCAGGCGGCAGCTGCGTGATGGTGAGCATCAACTGGGTCGGATTCAGCGCCGTCGAACACCTTCGCCGCCACTCGCAGTTGCCGATCCATGGTCATCGCAATGGCTGGGGCGCGTTCACGCGCCATGGAGGGCTCGGCTTCTCGTTCCAGGCCTACCAGAAGCTGTGGCGCCTGGCCGGCGTGGATCACCTGCACTGCAACGGCATCCGCAGCAAGTTCTGGGAGCCGGACGACTCGGTGATCGCCTCCGCGAAGGCTTGCCTGGCGCCCTGGGCGGGACTGCAGCCGCTGATGCCGGTGTTCTCGTCGGGTCAATGGGCCGGCCTGGCGCCCGACCTGTACGGCGCGCTCGGCGCGGTGGACCTGATGCACCTCGCGGGCGGCGGGATCATCGGCCACCCCGACGGCATCGCCGCCGGCGTGGCAAGCATGCGCGAAGGCTGGGAGGCGGCGGTGGCCGGCGTGAGCCTGGAGCACTATGCCGATGCGCACCCAGCGCTACAGCGCGCGCTGGTTCATTTCGCCAACCTGTAGGAGCCGGTATGAAGCTTGCCTTCTACGGTGACGATTTCACCGGGTCCACCGATGCACTCGAAGTGCTGGCGTTCGCCGGCCTGAACTGCGCACTGTTCCTCGACGTGCCCGACGAGCAGACGCTGGCCGAGTTCGGACCTTTCGACGCGATCGGCGTGGCGGGCGCGAGCCGCGCGATGTCGCCGGCCGAGATGGACGCGCAACTCGCACCCGTGCTTGCAGCGATGTCCCGCCTGCCTGTGCCGCTGGTGCACTACAAGGTCTGCTCGACCTTCGACAGCTCACCAACCATCGGCAGCATCGGGCGGGTCATGGACCTTTCTCGCACGGCCTTCGGTGACACCGCGATTCCCATCGTTGCCGCCACCCCCGCGCTCGGCCGCTACTGCGCCTTCGGCAATCTGTTCGCGCGCTCCGGCACCGACGACCGTGTGCATCGCATCGATCGCCACCCAATCATGAGCGTGCACCCTGTAACGCCGATGCACGAGGCGGATCTGGCGCGCCACCTCGCAGGGCAGACCGCGATGCCTGTCACCGGCTTCACGCTGCCGCAACTCACACTCGACCGCACCGAGATGGCGGGCGAGTTGCAGCGCCTGGTTGACGCCACGTCGGGCGGCGCGGTGCTGCTGGACGGCACCACGACTGAGCACTTGACCGAGACCGGCCGGCTGCTCGATGGGCTCGCTGGTGCGGCTCAGGGCCGCCAGACACCCTTGTTCTGCATCGGCGGTTCGGGTCTCGAATATGCGCTGACGCAGTGGTGGCACGAGACCGGCGCCCTGCCATCCATCCCGACTACGCACGACCGCTTCGACGGCGTGCCGCAGGTGCTGGCCGTCTCAGGCAGCGCTTCGCCGCTGAGCGCGCTGCAGATCGACGCAGCCGTTGATGCGGGCTTCGTCGAGTTGCCGGTGGACGCTGCCGCGTTGGTCGCAGCGAGCGATCCCGCAGCGGAACTCGCCCGCCTCGTCGATCAGGCCCTGCTAGCGCTGCGCGCCGGCCACAGCGTGATGCTGCACAGCGCGCGCGGCCCGAAGGACCCGCGTATCGAAGCGATGCTGTCCGCGCTCGCCAAGCAAGGCATCAGCCGGGAGCAGGCCCGCCACGAAGGCGGCCGCCTGCTGGGACACCGCTTCGGCGACCTCGTCGATGCGCTGCTGCGTGCGCATCCTCTCAAGCGCCTGCTGCTGTCGGGCGGCGATACCTCCAGCCACGTTACGCAGCGACTAGCCCCGCAGGCTCTGCGCGTCGTCGCCCGGTTGGCGCCAGGCGCTCCGCTGTGCCGCGCCATCTCGCGCGAGCCGCACCTGGCACAGCTCGAAATTGCGCTCAAGGGCGGCCAGATGGGCCAGCCCGACTATTTCGTCAAGGCGTTGCTCGGCACGGCCGACGCCCACCTCTCACTTCCATAAACAACAGGAGACATAACCATGAATTCGATCGACCGCCGACGTGCCATCGTGACTGGCGCCGCACTGATCAGCGCACCGGCATTGGTGCTGCCGCGCTTCGCGCGCGCCGCCGAATTTACCTACAAGTTCGGGACCAACCTGCCGGCGACACATCCACTCAACGTGCGAGCGATGCAGGCCGCTGAGCGCATCCTGAAAGACACGGGTGGCCAGGTTCAGATCAACGTCTTCCCGAACAACCAACTCGGCAACGACGCCGACATGCTCTCGCAGCTGCGCGCAGGCGGGCTCGAGTTCTTCACCGTCTCGGGCGTGAACGTGCTGTCGCAGCTCGTGCCCGTCTCATCGATGTGGGGGCTTGGATTCGCCTGGGCGAACGACGAGGCCGTCAACAAGGCGCTGGACGGTGATCTCGGCAAATTTCTGCGCGCGCAGTTCCCCAAGGTCGGCCTGATGGCGATGGACACCGTGTGGAGTTCCGGCTTCCGGCAGATCACCAACAGCGTCCGTCCGATCAACACTCCCGACGACCTCAAGGGCTTGAAGATTCGCGTGCCGGTTAGCCCTCTGTGGACCTCGCTGTTCAAGCATCTCGGCGCCGCACCCACTTCTATCAACTTCGCGGAGACATATTCGTCTCTGCAGACGAAGGTGGTCGATGGTCAGGAGAACCCTTTGGCGATCATCTCGATCGCCAAACTCTACGAGGTGCAAAAGTACTGTTCCATGACCAACCATATGTGGGATGGCTATTGGTGCATGACGAACCAAAAGGTCTGGAGCCGCATGCCCGAGAAGGTAAGGCCCATCATTGCCAAGCACCTGAACCAGGCTGCGCTCGACATGCGCGCCGATGGCGCGAAGCTCGACGCCTCGTTGCGGCCCGAGCTGACTTCCAGGGGGCTGGCCTTCAACGACCCGGAAATCGGGCCGTTCCGTGCGCGGCTTCTTGCGTCGGGCTTCTACGCCGAGTGGAAGAAGAAGTATGGCGATGAGGCCTGGGCCTTGCTCGAGAAGCACACCGGCAAGCTGGGCTGACCGAGATGCACGCCACACCCATCTCCGAAGACGGCCCGCAGCGCGGCGCCGTCGCTGCCTGGGCGCAGCGCGCCCATCAAGCGCTGGGACACCTGCTCGGCTTACCCGTCGCGCTGCTGGTGGCCACCGAAATCGCCGTGCTGCTGGCCGGCGTGGTCGCGCGCTACATGTTCCACTATCCGTTGATCTGGTCGGATGAGGTCGCCTCGATCCTGTTCCTGTGGCTGGCGATGCTGGGCTCTGCGGTCGCCTTCCAGCGCGGCGAGCACATGCGCATGACGGCAGTGGTAGGCAAGCTCGCGCCCGAAGCGCGCGCCTTCCTTGATGTGCTTGCCACCGCCGCGGCGCTGGCATTCCTGCTGCTGGTGCTGCCGCATGCATATGAATACGCGGTGGAGGAGGCGATGATGCGCACGCCAGCGCTGGATCTGCAGAATTCATGGCGCGCGGCCGCGATGACCGCAGGCTTCGGGGCGATGGCGCTGCTGGCCGTACTGCGGCTCGTCGCGGTGGGGCGGCCGCGCCAAGTGATGGCCGCCGTCGGCTTGGTCGTCGCCCTGATGGTCGTGATGACGCTGCTGCAACCGGTGTGGCGACAGCTCGGCAACGCCAATCTGGTGGTCTTCTTCGTGGTCGTCGTCGCTGGGGCAGTGTTCGCCGGCGTGCCGATTGCCTTCGCCTTCGGCCTTGCAACGCTGGGCTATGTGATGCTGGCGACGAACACGCCCGTTCTGATCGTCGTCGGTCGCATGGACGAGGGCGTCAGCCACCTGATCCTGCTGTCGGTGCCATTGTTTGTCTTCCTGGGCCAACTGATCGAGATGACGGGCATGGCGCGTGCGATGGTGGCCTTCCTCGCCAGCCTGCTGGGGCACGTGCGCGGGGGCCTGCATTACGTGCTGCTTGGCGCGATGTATCTCGTCTCCGGCATCTCAGGTTCGAAGGCCGCAGACATGGCGGCCGTGGCACCGGTGCTATTCCCCGAGATGAGGAAGCGCGGCGCCAAGGAAGGCGACCTGGTCGCGCTGCTGTCGGCCACCGGGGCACAGACCGAGACCATTCCGCCATCCATTGTGCTGATCACGATAGGCTCGGTCACCGGCGTGTCGATCGCCGCGTTGTTCACCGGCGGCCTGCTGCCAGGCCTCGTGCTGGCCGTGACGCTGATGGCGGTAGTGTGGGCCCGCTATCGGCATGAAGACCTGAGCGGCGTGCAGCGTGCCAGCCGGCGTGAGATCGGTCGGGCATTTCTGATTGCGCTCCCGGCCATCGCGCTGCCGTTCATCATCCGCGCCGCTGTGGTGGAAGGTGTCGCGACTGCCACAGAGGTCTCCACCATCGGCATTGCCTACGGCGTGCTCGCCGGCCTGTTGATCTACCGGCAGTTCGACTGGAAGCGGGTCTATCCGATGCTGGTGGATACCGCAAGCCTGTCAGGCTCGATCCTGCTGATCATCGGTGCGGCCACCGCGATGGCCTGGGGCCTGACGCAATCGGGCTTCTCGAACACGCTGAGCCAGGCCATGCGTGAGCTGCCTGGCGGGGCTGCAGGCTTCATGGCGGTATCGGTCGTCGCCTTCATCGTGCTGGGAAGCATGCTCGAGGGCATCCCCGCGATCGTGCTGTTTGGCCCATTGCTGTTCCCGATTGCCCGCACCGTGGGCATCCATGAGGTGCACTACTCGATGGTGGTCATCCTCGCGATGGGCCTCGGCCTGTTCGCGCCGCCTTTCGGTGTGGGTTACTACGCCGCTTGCGCGATCGGCCGCGTCAACCCCGACGAAGGCATCCGACCGATTGGCGCCTACATGCTGGCCTTGTTCGTCGGCCTCGTGATCGTCGCGGCGGTGCCGTGGATCTCGATCGGCTTCCTTTGAACCCTTCTACCTTCTTATTGGTACCCGACATGACCACCATTTCCGAATCACGTGTCGCGCTCGTCACCGGCGGCGCCAAGGGCATCGGCGCAGAAGTGTGCGCCCGTCTGGCGGTCCTCGGCCACCATGTCCTCGTGGCCGACCTCGATGTCGATGCGGCGACGGCGACGGCACTCGAGCTAAGTGCTGCCGGCGGCCGGGCCACCGCGCTGCGGCTGGACGTCGGCAAGCCCGAGGCTATTGCCACGGCGTTCGGGCAGGTCGAGCGCGAGCACGGGCGCTGCGACATCCTTGTCAACTCTGCCGGCATTGCGAAGGTCTTCCCCTTCATCGACTTCCCGCTCGACAACTTCGTCGCGACGATGAACGTCAACGTCACCGGCACGCTGCTGTGCGCGCAAGCGGCGGCTCGGCTGATGGTGAAGCAGGGCTGGGGCCGCATCGTCAACATCGCGTCTGTTGCCGGCATGCGCGCAGTGGGGAGCGGCCGCACCGCCTACGGCACGTCCAAAGGGGCGGTGATTGCGCTGACGCGGCAGATGGCCGTGGAACTGGCCGAGCACGGGATTACCGCCAACGCGGTGGCTCCAGGCCCCGTCGATACGCCGATGACGCAGGCGCTGCACACCGCGCAGTTCCGCGCCGAATATTCGAAGGCCATTCCGATGAATCGCTACGGCACCTGTGGGGAGATCGCCTCGGCCGTGACCTACTTGGTGTCCGAAGACGCTCGGTACGTAACCGGCATCGCGATGCCCGTCGATGGCGGCTTTCTCGCGTCAGGCGCACGCGGCATATAAGGCACCAAAACCTCCAAGGGCACCATGCGCGGTCTTCTCCACGCCACGCTCGGCCCTTGGGCTGCGACCTTTCCATCATCCGCGCCCTGTTGCACGCTGGCGCTGGCGCCTTTCGCCCGAACTTCAGCCACGCAACCCACACCCAGCACCAGGAAAGGCTGGACCTGATCCGCCGCGTCGAGCGCGAGACTGGCCGGCCGACCGGCCGATCGATCGGCGTGCTGCTCAAGCTGCAAGGACCGAAGCCGCAGACGATTCGGAAATCTGCCGCTATACTGCGCCCCTTCTTTCTTGAACGAGCTGCTGCAGGAAAGACGTTTTCCGGGCCTTTGACGCCCGGGTGTCTTTCATCGTCCGTACACCCACCGGACGCGGCGAGCGCCAACCAGGCCTCGCGGATCTGCAGCCATGAGCACTCCTCAACGACTCCAGCGTGCCTTTGCACGCACGGGCATCTCTCTCGACTATCGCGACGGCATCTACCACGTGCGCGATGGCCAGGCCGAGGCCCACATCCTTCTTCCCGACAGCCTTCCCCTGGAGGACAAGGCCGTGCGCCAGTTGCTGGCCTTTGCGGCCGTGCGCCGGCATGACGGCCAGGGCAGCCACGGCGCCGTCTGCCGCGCCTGCGCCACGCCCGACTTCCATCCGGGCACGGTGGCGCCCGTGGGCAGCGTGGTGGCCACGCCATCGGACTTCGTCATTCCGGCCGCCATCGGCACGGACATCAACTGCAGCGTGCGCCTGCTGACCACGGGTGCCCGGCTGGACCAGTTGGCACCGCACAAGGGCCGGCTGGTGGACTTGCTGACCGCCAGCCTGCTGGGCAGCGGGCGCGACGTGCCAGTGACCACGGCCGCCTTCCGCGCGCTGTTCGACCACGGGCCGGCCGCCTTTGTGGACCGGCTGAACGGCCAGGGCCTGTGGGGCCATGTCGACAGGGATCGCCTGCACCGCGAGCTGGCCGCCTGCATCGGCCTGGACAGCTTCGCTGGCAGCGCCCGCCACTCGCCCCATGCCTATCTGCAGGAGCGCCATGCCGTGTTCCGCGACCCGTGCCTGGGCACGGTGGGATCGGGCAACCATTTCGTGGAACTGCAAGTGGTCGACGAGGTGCTGGACCGCCACGCGGCCTACCGGGCCGGCCTGCGCGCGGGCGACGTGGTGGTGATGATCCACAGCGGCTCGCGCGACCTGGGCTTTTACGTGGGCCAGGCCTGGATGGACCGCGCCCGGGCCGAGTGGCCGCAAGGCGTGAAACACCCGGCCAGCGGCCTGTACGGCCTGTCGGGTCCGCTGGCCGGCGAGTACCTGCAGGCCATGGGCGTGGCGGCGCGCTATGCCTGGGCCAACCGCGTGGTGCTGGCCGAGCTGGTGCGCAAGGACCTGGAGCAGATCGTGGGAGCAGCGGATTCGCGCCTGGTGGTCGATGTGCCGCACAACGTGGTCCTGCAGCAAGGCGGCATGAACATCCACCGCAAGGGCGCCACGCCGGCCAACGAGGGCGACTTCGCGCTCATCCCGGGGTCCATGGGCGATGCATCCTACCTGGTCACCGGCCTGGGCGCGGCCGACTGGCTCTGGTCCTGCAGCCATGGCGCGGGGCGGCGCATGCGCCGCCAGGCCGTGCGCGCACTGCGGCCCGAAGCCCGTGCAGGCCATGCGGGCGAACAGGGCTGGCAATGCGTGACGCTGCGCGAGGAGCGCCGCATCGAGGAAGCGCCCGAAGCCTACAAGCCCATCGGCCCGGTCATCGAGTCGCAGGAGGCCGCCGGCCTGATCCACGCCGCCGTGAAGCTCAGGCCCTGGATCACCTTCAAGGCCTGAGCACCGGCAGGCGCCTCACTGCAGCCGCAAGCCGTCCGCCGCACGGTCCTGGGCCAGCTTGCGGTACAGCGTCTGGCGGCTGATGCCCAGCATGCGCGCGGCCTGGGTGACATTGCCCCGGCAGTTCTCCAGCGCCTGCCGCACGGCCGAGCGCGAGAGTTCATCCAGGCTCTGCGGCGCAGCGTCGAGCCGGGGGCCGCTGCGGGCGGTCTGCACCAGCTCGGCCTGGAAGTCGTCGGGCAGGTGCTGCCATTGCAGGCAGTCCTCATGGGGATCGAGCATGGCGCAGGCCGTTCTCAGCACGCTGGCGCACTGGCGCAGATTGCCGGGCCAGCCATGGCCGGCCAGCTGCGCCAGCAGGGCAGGCGCCATGCGCAGCGGGCGCGCGGGTTCGATGTCGGCCAGCATGCGCGCGGCCAGCGCCTCGAAGTCGCCGCGCTCGCGCAGCGGAGGCAGCTCCACGGCCAGGCCGTTGATGCGGTAGTACAGGTCGGCACGAAAGCGCCCCTGGTCGGCATCCTCGCGCAGCCTGCGGTTGGAGGCGCTGACCAGCGCGAAATCGACCGCAACGGGCGTGCCACCGCCCAGCGGCACCACCTGCCGCTCCTGCAGCACGCGCAGCAGCCGGGTCTGCAGCGACAGCGGCATGTCGCCGATCTCGTCCAGGAACAGCGTGCCGCCGTGCGCCTGGCGCAGCAGGCCCGCCTGTCCTTCGCGCCGCCCGCCCGTGAAGGCGCCCTGGCGGTAGCCGAACAGCTCGGCCTCGATCAGCGACTCGGGCATGGCCGCGCAGTTGATGGCCACGAAGGGGCCGTCGCGGCGTGGCCCGCTGTCGTGGGCCGCGCGCGCAAACCATTCCTTGCCCACGCCGGACTCGCCCTGGATGAGCAGCGCAATGGGCTTGCCCAGCACGCGCCGGGCCTTGTCGGCCGCCGTGCGCCAGCGCGCATCGCCCGTGTCCAGCCGCGCCAGCGCATCGCGCGCCGGCTGCTGCGGCGCCTGTTGCTGTTTCTGTTGCTGTTGTTCTGCAACCCGCTCCACGACCGAGGACCGGACCGTGCGCCGGTCCGGCACCAGCTGGCCGAACAGCGCCGTGCCGTCATGGCGCCGCAGCGGCTGGGCCGCATCGGGCTGGCGGTGCTGGCGTGACAGCAGCTCCTCCAGGCCCGCGTCCAGCACCTGCTCCAGCGACACGCTGCCCAGTTGCGCGCGCGACAGGCGCAGCAGGGCCAGCGCGGCGCGGTTGGCGCCCACCAGCCATCCGTCCGCGGAGATCAGCGCAATGCCTTCGGCCACCGTGCCAATGCCTTCGGGCCGCGCGTGCAGGTGCAGGCGGATGTGGCGCTGGCCGTCGCAGGCCATGAGGCGGTTTTCGATCATGCGGGCCGCCGTGCCGACCAGGCCCAGCGTGTGCGGGCTGCCCCGGCCATGTTCGCTGGAGATGTCCAGGATGCCCAGCAACTGGCCCGTGCCCGACAGGATGGGCGCCGCCGCGCAGGTGAGAAAGCCGTTGCGCTCCAGGAAATGCTCGCCGCCCTGGATTTCGATGGAGTCCATCTCGGCCAGTGCCGTGCCGATGGCATTGGTGCCGCGCTGCGCCTCATGCCAGGACGCGCCGCTGGCCAGGGCCACGCGCTCGGCCTTGCCCAGAAAGAAAGGGTCGCCGCAGGTATCCACCAGGGTGCCGCAGGGGCCGGCCAGCACCACCACGCTCTGGCTGCCGCGCACCTGCTCGGACAGGTACTCCATGACGGGCCGTGAATGCGCCAGCAGCGCATGGTGGCGGCTGCGCAGCACGCCCAGCGCGTGCTGCTCCAGGTTGTCGGCGGCGCCCAGGCGCCCGGTGGGACGCAGTCCCTGCTCGATGCAGCGCTGCCACGAGCGCGCCAGGCGCTCGTCCACCAGGCCGCTGGGGCACAGGCCTGACTCCATCAGGCTGTGACGGGCCTGGCGCAAGGCCACAAGGGAGGCTCTCGATTGCATGCTGTCTCCTGCTCGGGCGTCATTGCGCCGCGTTGCAGACCAGTATGCGGGGCCGGCGGGCACCGGGCAAGCCAAGTGGCAGGCCAGGCGCCCGACTGTTCCATTTCTGGACAGTTGTCCTGTTGCGCAACGTCACGGCACAGGGCGAACGCGCACGGGAATACCCGCAGCAGCCACGTCCCGCATGCCTTTGCGGGCACCTGCCCTGCGGCCTGCAGGCTGGCACGGCTTTTGAATCATGTCTGCCGTCCGGCCATGGCCGGATATGCCGATCCACACCCGATCACAACAGACCCATAAGCATCCTCAGGAGACAAGCAGCATGACCGTCTACGCAGCACCCGGCGCCGCTGGCGCCAAGATCGCCTATAAGGCCCGCTACGACAACTTCATCGGCGGCAGGTTCGTACCTCCGGTCAAGGAGCAGTACTTCGACGTGGTCACCCCCATCAGCGGCAAGGTCTACACCCGCGCCGCGCGCTCCACGGCCGAAGACATCGAGCTGGCGCTGGACGCCGCCCATGCCGCCAGCGACGCCTGGGGCCGCACCAGCGCGGCCGAGCGTGCGAACGTCCTGCTGAAGATCGCCGACCGCATCGAGGCCAACCTGGAGCTGCTCGCCTATGCCGAGACCGTGGACAACGGCAAGGCCATCCGCGAGACGCTGAATGCCGACATCCCGCTGACCGTGGACCATTTCCGCTATTTCGCGGGCTGCGTGCGCGCCCAGGAAGGCGCGCTCAGCCATATCGACGAGACCACTGTGGCCTATCACATCCAGGAGCCGCTGGGCGTGGTGGGCCAGATCATTCCCTGGAACTTCCCCATCCTCATGGCGGCCTGGAAGCTGGCGCCCGCGCTGGGTGCGGGCAATTGCGTGGTGCTCAAGCCGGCCGAGTCCACGCCCATCAGCATCCTGATCCTGGCCGAGCTCATTGCCGACCTGCTGCCGCCCGGCGTGCTCAACATCGTCAACGGCTTCGGCCGCGAGGCCGGCATGCCGCTGGCCACCAGCAAGCGCATCGCCAAGATCGCCTTCACAGGCTCCACCTCCACGGGCCGCGTGATCGCCCAGGCCGCGGCCAACAACCTGATCCCGGCCACGCTGGAGCTGGGCGGCAAGTCGCCCAACATCTTCTTCGCCGATGTGATGGACAAGGACGATGCCTTCCTCGACAAGGCCGTCGAAGGGCTGGTGCTGTTCGCCTTCAACCAGGGCGAGGTCTGCACCTGCCCCAGCCGCGCGCTGATCCACGAAAGCATCTACGACCGCTTCATGGAGCGCGTGCTACAGCGCGTGGCCGCCATCCGGCATGCCAACCCGCTGGACACCGACAGCATGATGGGCGCGCAGGCGTCCAAGGAGCAGCTCACCAAGATCCTGTCGTACCTGGACCTGGGCAAGCAGGAGGGCGCCGAGGTGCTGGCCGGCGGTGGCCAGGCCCATCTGGGCGGTGACCTGGAAGGCGGCTACTACGTGCAGCCCACGCTGTTCAAGGGCCACAACAAGATGCGCATCTTCCAGGAGGAAATCTTCGGCCCCGTGCTGGCCGTGACCACCTTCAAGGACGAGGCCGAGGCCCTGGCCATCGCCAACGACACGCTCTACGGCCTGGGCGCGGGCGTGTGGAGCCGCAACGGCAACGTGGCCTACCGCATGGGCCGCGCCATCAAGGCCGGGCGCGTGTGGACCAACTGCTACCACGCCTACCCGGCGCACGCGGCCTTCGGCGGCTACAAGGAATCGGGCATCGGCCGCGAGACCCACAAGATGATGCTGGACCACTACCAGCAGACCAAGAACCTGCTGGTCAGCTACAGCGAGAACAAGCTGGGCTTCTTCTGAAGTTCTTCCCAGGTGAATGCGGCCGGCGGCGCACAGCGCGGCCGGCCGCCCAGGAAAGGGCCAACCCATGGTTGACAAAGTGACTGCCACAGGCGCCGCGCTGGCGCTGATCGCCGACCTGCAGGCCCAGCACGGGCCGGTGTTCTTCCACCAGTCCGGGGGCTGCTGCGACAACAGCGCCGCCAACTGCTACCTGCCCGGCGAGCTGACGATAGGCGCCCAGGACGTGCTGCTGGGCCAGGTGGGCGGCGCGCCCTTCTACATTGGCAAGTCCCAGTACGAATACTGGAAGCACACCCAGCTCATCCTGGACGTGATCGAGGGCCAAGGCGGCACCTTCTCACTGGAGGGCAGCACGGGCAAGGCCTTCCACACACGCTCCAGGCTGTTCACGGACGAGGAATACGCCGAGATCCTGGCCAGCGAGGGCAACGGCCCCTGACAGGGGCCGCGCGGCGGGCTACTTTCCGGTCAGCCGCTTGACCGCGGCCTCGGTCTGGCGCACATGCTCGTCCGGGTCCGAGCCGATGTGCACGAAGCGGACCTTGCCGTCCTGGCCGATCACGTAGGAGATGCGGTCGGCGCGCTGGGGGTCGGCGGCGGCCGAGGCGTCGTAGGCGCGGATGGTCTGCGCCTGCGGGTCCGATGCCACGGCGAACTGGTCGCGGCAGGCCTCGGTGGAAAAGCGCTTGAGCGTATCGATGTCGTCATGCGACATGCCCACCACCGTGGCGCCCATGGCCGCGAAACGCGGCGTGGCCTCGGCAAAGGCGTGGGCTTCCATGGTGCAGCCCTGGGTGAAGGCCTTGGGGAAGAAATACAGCACCACCGGCCCCTTCCTGAGCGTGGCGGCCATGTCGAAATCAAAGGCCTTGCCCGCCACCGCAGCCGGCGTGGTGAAGCGCGGCGCGCTGTCGCCCACCTTGAGCGCGGCCTGGGCCAGCGGCGACAGCAGCAGCGCCGCCAGCAGGGGAGCGGCGGCACGCGCGCAGCGGCGGCCCAGGGATGCGCGTGGGTGGGTGGAATCGCCGCAGCGGATATCGGACATGCATGGCCTCCTGAGCCTGGAACGGGATGCTCCATTGTGGCCAATCGGCCAAAGCCCTGGGCGCGTGTGCCGTGCATCAGCGCCCTGCTTCGCCGGGCCTGATCCTGAACCAGATCGAGTACATGGCGGGCAGGAAGACCAGCGTGAGCACCGTGCCGGCGAGCGTGCCGCCGATCAGCGTATAGGCCAGCGTTCCCCAGAACACCGATTGGGTCAGCGGGATGAAGGCCAGGATCGCCGCCAGCGCGGTCAGGATCACGGGCCGGGCGCGCTGGACAGTGGCCTCCACCACCGCCTGGAACGGCGCAAGCCCCTCCCGCTCGTTGTGCTGGATCTGCCCGATCAGGATCAGCGTGTTGCGCATCAGGATGCCCGACAGCGCGATCAGCCCCACCAGTGCATTGATGCCGAAGGGCTGCTGAAAGACGATGAGCGTCGGCACCACGCCGATCAATCCCAGGGGGCTGGTCAGGAACACCATGACCATGGCCGATATCGACCGCACCTGCAAGATGATGATGATCAGCGTGATGGCGATCATGATCGGGAACAGGGGCAGCATGGCCGTCATGGCCTTGCCGGATTCCTCGATGGAGCCGGCCTCGTCGATGCGGTAGCCCGCAGGCAACGCCTTCCTGATGGGCTCCAGCTGCCGGGTGATGGCCGCCGAGACATCGGGCGGCTGCAGGCTGTCATCGATGTCACCGCGGACCGTGATGGTGGGCATGCGGTCGCGGCGGCGCATGACGGGCTCCTCCATCTGCACGGTGACCTCGCCCAGCTGCGACAGCGGTATGCGCTGGCCAGTGGCGTTGGTGAGCGTGAAGTCGCCGACCCTCGCCACATCGTGGCGGGTGCCGCCCGCAGAACGCGCCATCACCTGCACGGTGCGGATGTCCTCGCGCACGGTGGTCACGGGCACGCCGCTGAGCAGGAACTGCAGCTGCTGCGCGACTGCCGTGGAGGTCAGGCCCATGGCCTGCAGCCGGTCCTGGTCCAGGGTGAAGCGCATGACGGGGGTGCGCACGCCCCAGTCGGAGTTCACGGTCCGCATCATCGGGCTGTCGTGCAGCACCTGGTGCACCTGGCCGGCAATGTCGCGCAGCCGCTGCGGGTCGGGGCCGGAGACGCGATACGCCACGGGGAACGGGGAGTACGGCCCGAACACGATCTGCGATGCGCGCACCTGCGCCTGCGGAGCCAGTCCCTGGGCGATGGCCTCGCGCAGCCGCAGCTTGAGCGCGTCGCGCTGCGCCTGGTTGGCGGTGCGCACGACGATCTTGGCGAACGACGGGTCGGGCAGCTCAGGGGAGATGGCCAGAAAAAAGCGCGGTGCGCCCTGGCCGATATAGGCGGTCACGATCTCCGATTCGGGCTGCTGCAGCAGCCAGGCTTCCACCGTGCGGGTGGTCTCGCTCGTCTGGCCGATGGAGGTGCCGTAGGGCATCTGCACCTCGACCATCACCTCGGGCCGGTCGGAGATGGGAAAGAACTGCTTCTTCACGATGGACATGCCCAGCACGGAAGCCACCATGAGCCCGCCCACGACTGCGGCCACCATGCCCTTGCGGGCGATCACCTTGCCCAGCACGCGCCGCAGGCGCTCGTAGCGGGGCGTGCCATACATCACCGCATGTCCGCCTTCGACCTTCTTGAGAGGGGGCAGCATCTTCACGCCCAGATAGGGCGTGAACACCACGGCCACCACCCAGGACGCGATGAGCGCGATGCCGACGATCCAGAACATGTTGCTGGTGTACTCGCCTGCAGCGGAGCGGGCGAACCCGTTGGGCATGAAGCCCACCGCCGTCACCAGCGTTCCGGACAGCATGGGCGCCGCGGTATGGCTCCAGGCGTAGGCGGACGCGGCCACGCGGTCGTAGCCCTCCTCCATCTTCACCACCATCATCTCGATGGCGATGATGGCGTCGTCCACCAGCAGGCCCAGCGCAAGGATCAGCGAGCCGAGCGTGATGCGGTCGAAATTCTTTCCCGTGGCGGCCATGATGATGAACACGGCCGCCAGCGTCAGCGGCACGGCCGCAGCCACCACCACGCCAACGCGCCAGCCCATGCTGGCGAAGCACACCACCAGCACGACCAGCAGCGCGGCCAGGAACTTGAGCATGAACTCATCGACGGAGGCGCTGATGTTCACGGCCTGGTCCGTCACCTTGCTCAGGCCCATGCCCAGCGGCATGTCTGCGTTGATGGCGCCCACCTCCCGGTCCAGCGCCTTGCCCAGGTCCAGCCCGTTCCAGCCGTCGCGCATGACGACGCCCAGCAGCAAGGCCGGCTCCGCGCCGTTGCGGATGATGAAGGTCGAGGGATCTTCGTAGCCACGCTGGACGGTGGCGATGTCGGACAGCTTGACCGTGCGGCCCTGGGCCACGATGGGCGTGTCGCGGATCTTCTGCAGCGCGTCGAACGCCCCGTCGATGCGGATGAACACCTGGGGTCCCTGGGTCTCCACCGACCCGGCAGGCGTGAGTGCGTTCTGGTTGTTCAATGCCGCGAAGACGTCCTGCGGACCGATGCCCAGCGTGGCCAGGCGCTCGTGCGAGAACTCCACGTAGATCCGCTCGGACTGCTCGCCGACGATGTTGACCTTCTTGACGCCCGGCACATGCAAAAGACGCTGGCGCAAGGCTTCGGCATCGCGCACCAGCGCCCTGGGCTCCTCGCCGCGCGCCTTGAGGGCGTAGATCGCAAAGGTCACGTCGGCGTACTCGTCGTTCACCATCGGGCCGATCACGCCCGCCGGCAGGTTGCGGGCCTCGTCACCGAGCTTCTTGCGTGCCTGGTAGAACTCCTCCTGCACCTCGCCGGGGGGCGTGGAGTCGAGCAGGGTCAGCGTGGTGAAGGCCAGCCCCGGCCTGACGAAGGTTTCGGTGCGGTCATACCAGCGCAGCTCCTGCAGGCGCTTTTCCAGCTTCTCTGCCACCTGGTCCTGCATTTCCTGCGGGGTGGCGCCAGGCCAGGCCGTGATGATGGTCATGACCTTGACGGTGAAGGCCGGATCCTCCGCCCGGCCCAGCTTCAGGAAGGCAAAGACACCCGTCAGCGAAATCAGCAGGATCAGGAACAGCGTGATGGAGCGCTCACGGACGGCAAGCGCCGATAGGTTGAAACGGCCTTCACTCACGGGACGCTCCCGTGGACACGGAGGACGCCGTGGACGTTGTTGCCGTTGAAGGCGCCGGCGCCTCACTGTCCAGCCGCACCTGCGCGCCCTCGCTCAGCAAATGCGCGCCGAGCGCGACGATCCGCTCCCCCAGGCCGAGCGCACCCACCACCTGGGCATTGCCGTCCTGCACCTGAACCACGGTGACGGGCTGGCGCCTGACCTGATCGCCCTGCACCACCCAGACAGCGGCGCCCTTGCCCTCATTGAGGATGGCGCCGATGGGGACCTGCAGGGTTGACTTGCCGGCCGTCGCTGTCGATGTCGATGTCCCGCCAATCCTGAGCGTGACCGTGCTGCCCAGCGGGGCGCTGGCCGCCGCGCCGGCGTCCAGCACATAGCGGGCCTCAAAGGTGCGGGTGGCCCGGTCGGCCACATCGGACAGCTGGCGCAGTCTGGCGGGGATGACCACATCCTCCCTGCCGAACAGGCGGGCCTGGGCCGCCGAGCCCAGCGCCGGGCGCAGTGTTTCAGGCAACTGGACGACCGCTTCGCGCCTGCCGGCATGGGCGAGGCGCACGACCACCTGGCCGGCACTGACGACCTGGCCAGGCTCGGCAAGTGTTTCCATCACGATGCCATCGGCATCGGCCAGCAGTTCGGCGTAGCGGCTGGCGTTCAGCGCTGCAGCGGCCTGCGCTTCGGCCGACCTGAGCTGGGCGCGGGCGGAATCCGCGGCCGCCTTGATCTGTTCATGGGCCAAGGCCGAAACGGCACCCGTTCCCTGCAGGTCACGGTAGCGCTGCTCCTCGTCGCTGGCCTGCTGAGCCCGTGCCCTGGCGGCTGCGACGGCCTCCTGCTGGGCATGGGCGGCCAGCTTCAGGTCCACCGGGTCGAGGCGCAGCAATGCCTGGCCCCGCCTGACCGTCTGGCCTGTATCCACCAGGCGCTCGAGCACCTTGCCGGCCACGCGAAATCCAAGATCGCCCTGCACCCTGGCCGCGATGGTGCCGGTGAAAACGCGCTCGGAAGCATTGCCTGGCGCTACCAGGGTGGTACGAACGAGGGGTGGCTGGGTGCGCGGATCCGGCGGCGTGCTTTTGCCGCAGGCAGCGAGTGCAAGTGACAGTGCGCCGACAGCGGCGATGGACAGATGGCGGTGCCGAAGCATGAGGGGTCCCGATCAATGAGCAGGACCCGATTCTGTGATTAGTGACCATTTATGTCAATGGTCACAACTGCGGATTTTAGGGCGACAGGCTTCTCAGCACCAATCCGGCCAGTTGTGCCGGCGCCTCGTCCGCATGGTCGAGGCTGTGCTGCAGCATCACCGGGTTCAGATAGGGGAGCATGACCAGGAAGATGGCACGCCCGGTTTCATCCAGTGGCGTCTTGCGCTCGAAGTCGCCCCGCTGGCGCCCGGCATCGAGTATCTGCAGCAGCAGCTGATGCATGCGTTCCTCATAGGCCTGCGCTGCCTGCCAGCGCTCGGCCGACGCCGAAATGGCGATCTCGTACAGCTTGCGGTCTTCGGAGAAAAGCCGCAGCGTGACAGCGACGATCGCCTTGAACAGGCGCCGCAGCTGCTCGGGAGGCGCATCCGTGCTGGCGACGGCCTGGCGGATCTCCGCCTCCATCTCCATCAGGCAGTTGGAACAGATCATCTCGCCGATGACCTGCTTGGACTCGAAGAACTTGTAGATGTAGGCCTTGGAAAAGCCGATGGCCTTGGCAAGGTCGGACACCGTGGTTTTCTCGTAGCCGTAGCGGCTGAAATGCTCTTTCGCCGCAGTCACGATCTGTTGCCGGACATCGTGTTCGACCGGGCCGCGCGCAGAGGTCGGATAGACGTTGGTGGTGCTCATGCGGCCTAGCTTACTCCATCAAAAAAATACTATGCAAGTGACTATTTTGGAATATAGTCACAGCGTCACCACGCTTCTGACTGTTGAACATGCCGCGTCTTGCCGCCCCCGTCTTTCTGATGCTCGCCAGCCTCTGTGCAGGGTGTGCGGTAGGCCCTGACTACCAGCCGCCCGCCCCGGCCCTGCCCCAGGCCTACATGGGCAGCCGCGTTCTGGGTGAGACCAAGCCGCCCTCGCCGGCCTCCTCCACGGACCTTGCAGCCTGGTGGGCAGCCTTTGGCGATCCGCAGATGGCGCGCCTCGTCACGGCGGCACTGCAGCAAAACCTGGATGTTGCCCAGGCCGCTGGCCGCGTGCTTCAGGCACGCGCCGGGCTGGATGCGGCGGCAGCTGCGTTGCTGCCGTCGGCCCAGATCTCGGCGCAAACGGCCAGGAGCTATCAGTCGGTCGAGACTCCGCTGGGCCGGGTGCTCGACTCCATGCCGGGGTTCGATCGCTACGGCAGCGCCCAGGAGGCCAACCTCGGAGCCAGCTGGGAGCTTGATCTCTTCGGCGGCCTGCGCAGGGCCAGGCAGGCCTCCCTGGCCGAGTACCAGGCATCGGAAGCCGGCGCCACTGCCGTGCGGCTCGCGGTGGCCGCCCAGACTGCGGACACCTATATCCAGATTCGCGGCCTGCAGTCGCGGCTGGCAGTGGCACGCTCGCAAGTGCAAACCCAGCAGCAACTGCGCTCCATCGTCGAACTCCGGTTTGGCAAAGGCCTGGCATCAGAGCTTCAATTGCGCCAGGTCGAGGGGGCACTTGCGCGGGCGCAAGCAACCATCCCACCGCTGGAAAATGCGCTCGAAGCCGCGCTCAACGCCATGGACGTGATGCTGGCCACGGCACCCGGCACGCACCGGGCCGAGCTGGCCGATCCCCGCCCGGTCCCCGTGCTGCCAACCCTTTCCCTGGCGGAGGCGCCCGGCGATCTGCTGCGGCGACGCCCGGACCTCATCGCGGCGGAGCGGCGCCTGGCAGCGTCGAACGCACGCATCGGCGTGGCGATCGCCGAGTACTACCCGAAGCTGTCGATCAGCGGCCTGATCGGCAGCGCCACCTCCATCTCCGCAGGCAATCTCTTCAGCGCCGGCGCGTCGCAGGCCAGCGTTGTGGGCGGCCTGCGCTGGCGGCTGTTCGACTTCGGTCGCATCAACGCCCAGATCCACCAGGCGCAGGCACAGGAGGCGGAAAGCCTTGCCGCCTACCGGCAGTCGGTACTGCGCGCCACGGAAGAAGTGGAGAACGCCCTGGTCTCGCTGGACAGGCGGCAGGAGCTGATGGCCGTGCTCGCCAGGGGCGCGGATGCGCTCACGCGGGCCCGGCAGGCCGCAGGCGCCGCCTACGACAGGGGCGTGGTCAGCCTGATCGAGGTGCTGCAGGCGGATGAAAGCCTGCTGGGCGTGCTCGATGCACAGGCGCTGGCCCGGACGGAGTCGGCGCGATCAACGGTCGCGATCTTCAAGGCGCTGGGCGGCGGCTGGACGCCGGAGCCTTCCAGGGCATTGGCAGCCGCCAGCCACGGTCTGCCCGCCAGCGTTGCCCCCTGAACCCGCCACTTCCCGAAAGGAGCCCCCTTTCCACACAGCAAAGAAACCGAACACCCCTGCGGCCCAGGCGACCTGTCCAAGCAGGCGGCCGAAGCCATGGCCCGGCTCCACCCACTCCATCTGTCAAACCATGTCAAACACAACCCCCTCCCCCACCGTTGCTGCAGCCGCACGCCTCCTGAAGCCGGCGCTTGCGGCCATCGCCTTCTCGACCTGCTTCGCAGCCTATTCGCAGCCGCAAGACGCCTCGGCAGCCACATCGGACGCTGCGCTTTCCCGCGCCGAAGTCATCGCCGATCTCGCACTCTGGCGCCGCGCCGGATTGGACCGCCATGCGGAGATATCGATCTCCTACGGAGTCGAAACGCAGGAATATCGGGCTGCATACCAGGAGTACCTGCGCCTTCGCAACAGCGAGGCGTTTCAGGCGGAGGTCCGCAAGGCGCTGAGTCGGTAAGGCGGAGCTCATCCTCGCCCAGGCCACCGCGGCAGCGGCTGGCTGCCTGGGGACGTGGCCCGGGGCTTTGCCTACAGGCCCAGGTCGGACAGCCCGGGGTGGTCATCGGGGCGACGCCCCAGCGGCCAGTGGAACTTGCGCTCCGACTCCTGGATGGGCATGTCGTTGATGCATGCGAAGCGCCGGCGCATGAGACCGTCGGCCTCGAACTCCCAGTTCTCGTTGCCGTACGACCGGAACCAGTTCCCGGCATCGTCGTGCCACTCATAGGCGTAGCGGACTGCGATCCGGTTTTCCGCGTACAGCCAAAGCTCCTTGATCAGTCGGTAGTCAAGTTCCTTCTTCCACTTCCTCTCAAGAAGGGCCTGGGCCTCGGCGCGGCTGTTGGCGAACTCCGCCCGGTTGCGCCATTTCGTGTCGAGGGTATAGGCTATCGCGACCTTGGCCGCATCGCGTGTGTTCCATCCATCCTCGGCCAGACGGACCTTTTGGACGGCGCTTGCGAGCGAGAACGGGGGCAGGGGTGGGCGAGTTTCCATGATGTGACCTTTTGAAGAGATGTAGAACGATCTGTCTACATGCGCCACTCTAACGGAGGTGGAACGATCTGTCTACAATGTCTTCATGAAAACTTCCGAGCCATCCTTCGAGTCATTGCCGCCCCGCGAGCGCATCCTGGTGGCAGCCCATGGCCTCTTCTACGCAGAGGGCATCCGGGCCACGGGTGTGGACCGGATCATCGAGCGGTCGTCGGTCAGCAAAGTCACCTTCTACCGCCAGTACGCCAGCAAGGACGACCTGATCCGGGCGTACCTCGACTACCGCCATGAACGGTGGATTTCCTGGTTCCAGGCCAGCCTGGCGCAGGCGACCGCGACGGGCTCGTCCGCGTTGGATGCCCTGTCCGCCACCCTCAGGAGCTGGTTCGGCCAGCCCGACTTTCGGGGCTGCGCCTTTCTCAACGCCGCTGCCGAACTGGGCTCGTCCGACCCTGAGATCCTGGCAACGGTCCGGCGGCACAAGCAGGAAATGTCGTCCGTGCTGGATCGCCTGTTCGATGGCCATCCCGTGTCCGTGGGCGCTGCGCTCACCCTGGTGGCGGACGGCGCCATCGTCCATGCGCAGATGGGTCAGCCGATCGATGAAGTCATGGAGAACTTCAAGGCAGCGGCAGCGGGGGTTGTGAATCGGCCCCTGCCCTTGCGCTAGTGCCGCACCGGGTGTGCCGTCTTGCGGCACATCGACCCTACCTCTTGAATCCTGGCCGAATTGCCTTATTATTAGCACTCGTTGGGCATGAGTGCTAACAGTCCTCTGTCCCACATTGCTTCGAATGCCGGCCCGCCGGGCCGGCAAGTCTTTGTTTCAACTTTGTTGATGATTTAGGAGTTGGTATGAACCTGCGTCCCCTGCACGATCGCGTGATCGTGAAGCGCCTCGAGAACGAAACCAAGACGGCTTCGGGCATCGTGATCCCCGAGAATGCCGCCGAGAAGCCCGACCAGGGCGAAGTGCTGGCAGTGGGCCCCGGCAAGAAGAACGACAAGGGCGAAGTGATCGCTCTGAACGTGAAGGTCGGTGACCGCGTTCTGTTCGGCAAGTACAGCGGCCAGACCGTCAAGGTCCATGGCGACGAACTGCTGGTGATGAAGGAAGACGACCTGTTCGCAGTCGTCGAAAAGTAATCCGCGCTTCGAAACCGCACTTTCCAACTGAATCCGGAGAATTGAAATGGCAGCAAAAGACGTAGTTTTCGGCGGCGAAGCACGCGCCCGCATGGTTGAAGGCGTGAACATCCTGGCCAACGCGGTCAAGGTCACCCTGGGCCCCAAGGGCCGCAACGTGGTGCTGGAGCGCTCCTTCGGCGCCCCCACCGTGACCAAGGACGGTGTCTCGGTCGCCAAGGAAATCGAACTCAAGGACAAGCTGCAGAACATGGGCGCCCAGCTCGTGAAGGAAGTGGCCTCCAAGACCAACGACATCGCCGGTGATGGCACGACCACCGCCACCGTGCTGGCACAGGCCATCGTCCGCGAAGGCACCAAGTACGTGGCCGCCGGCCTGAACCCCATGGACCTCAAGCGCGGCATCGACAAGGCTGTCGCCGCCCTGGTGGAAGAGCTGAAGAAGCAATCCAAGGCCACCACCACCTCCAAGGAAATCGCCCAGGTCGGCTCGATCTCCGCCAACTCCGACGAATCCGTGGGCAGCATCATTGCCGAAGCCATGGACAAGGTCGGCAAGGAAGGCGTGATCACCGTTGAAGAAGGCAAGTCGCTGGCCAACGAACTCGACGTCGTCGAGGGCATGCAGTTCGACCGCGGCTACCTGTCGCCCTACTTCATCAACAACCCTGAAAAGCAGGTTGCCCTGCTGGACAACCCCTTCGTGCTGCTGTTCGACAAGAAGATCAGCAACATCCGTGACCTGCTGCCCACGCTGGAAGCCGTGGCCAAGGCCGGCCGTCCCCTGCTGATCATTGCAGAAGACGTCGAAGGCGAAGCCCTGGCAACGCTGGTGGTCAACACCATCCGCGGCATCCTGAAGGTTGTGGCTGTCAAGGCTCCTGGCTTCGGCGACCGCCGCAAGGCCATGCTGGAAGACATCGCCATCCTGACGGGCGGCAAGGTCATCGCTGAAGAAGTGGGCCTGGCGCTGGACAAGGTGACCCTGGAAGACCTGGGCCAGGCAGTGCGCATCGAAATCGGCAAGGAAAACACCACCATCATTGACGGTGCTGGCCAAGCTGCTGAAATCGAAGCCCGCGTCAAGCAGATCCGCATCCAGATCGAAGAAGCCACCAGCGACTACGACCGCGAAAAGCTGCAAGAGCGCGTGGCCAAGCTGGCTGGCGGCGTTGCCGTGATCAAGGTTGGCGCTGCCACCGAAGTCGAGATGAAGGAAAAGAAGGCCCGCGTTGAAGACGCCCTGCACGCTACCCGCGCTGCTGTGGAAGAAGGCATCGTGGCCGGCGGCGGCGTGGCTCTGCTGCGTGCCAAGCAAGCCGTGGGCGACCTGAAGACCGGCGATGCCGAGCAAGACGCCGGCATCAAGCTGATCATGAAGGCCATCGAAGCGCCCCTGCGCGAAATCGTGGCCAACGCCGGTGGCGAGCCCTCGGTGGTGGTCAACGCCGTGCTGAACGGCTCGGGCAACTACGGCTTCAACGCTGCCAACGACACCTACGGCGACATGCTGGAAATGGGTATCCTGGACCCGACCAAGGTGACGCGTACAGCCCTGCAGAACGCCGCTTCCGTGGCATCGCTGCTGCTGACGACCGAAGCCATGATCGCCGAGTCTCCCAAGGCTGAAGGCGGCCCTGCCATGCCCGACATGGGCGGCATGGGTGGCATGGGCGGCATGGGCATGTAATTGCCCGCCGCAACCGGGCAGGCCTTGCGCCATGCCCGGTTTGCCCAGCAAGACAAAGGCCGCCCTCGGGCGGCCTTTGTCATTGCATGAACGCTTTTGCCGATGTCTTTCAGGACACGGCCTGGCCCCAGGCCCGGCCCAGGCGTGCCACGGCCTCGGTGATCTGGGGCACGGTGGGCGCCGCATACGACAGGCGCATGCACAGGCCGGCCTTGTCTGCCGCATCGGCCGGGAAGAAGGCCTTGCCCGGCACATAGAGCACGCCCTGCTCCACCGCTGCCGTGAACAGCGCACGGGCCAGGGCCTGGGAGTCGCCCGCAAGCCGCTGCGGCGGCAGCAGCTGGGCCCAGACGAACATGCCCCCCGCAGGCCGCACGAAGCGGATCTGATCGCCCAGCGCCGACTGCATGCCAGAGCACAGCGCATCCATGCGCGCCGCGTACTCGGCGCAGGCCTGGGCCAGCTGGGGCGCATAGCGGCCCGAGCGCAGATAGTGCGCGGCGATCATCTGCGCCAGCGGCGAGGTGCACAGATCGGCCGTCTGCTTGGCGATGGTGCAGCGGCGCAGCAGTTGGGCGTCGGCCAGCATCCAGCCGATGCGCAGCGCAGGCGCCACGGTCTTGGACAGGCTGGACAGGTAAACCACGGGATTGGCCTGGGCGCCGCACAGCGCCAGGCCCGTTTCGTAGATCGACGGTTCGCGCTGGCCGGTAAAGCGCAGCTCGCCATAGGGGTCGTCCTCGACGATGACAAAGCCATGCTGGCGCGCCAGCTCCACCAGGGCCGTGCGCCGCGCCGCGGGCAGCAGGGTGCCGCCCGGGTTGGAGAAGTTGGGCACGGTATAGAGCAGCTTGGGGGCACGCGCATGGGGCCACTGCGCCAGCAGGCGGGCCAGGGCCTCGGTGTCCAGGCCCTGCTCGTCCGTGGGCACGGCAACGACCTGTGCCTGGGCCAGCTTCAGGGTCTGCAGCGTGGCCGGGTAGGCGGGCACCTCGACCAGCACCGGATCGCCGGGCTCCACCAGCACCTTGACCAGCAGGTCGAAGGCCTGCTGCGAGCCCGTGGTCACGATCATGTCGGCCGGCGTGCAGGCAATGCCGCGCGTGGCGCACAGCGCGGCCAGGGCTTCGCGCAGCGCAAGCTGGCCTTCGCTGGCGCCGTACTGCAGGCTGGTGGCGGCATCCTGCTGCAGCGCGGCCATGGCGGCCTGCTGCAAACCTTCGGCATCGAACAGGCTGGGCGATGGATAGCCTCCGGCCAGCGAGAGCATGCCGGGACGGCTCAGGTAGGGAAACAGCTCGCGGATCGGCGAGCCTTCGGGCTGTGCGAACAGCGGGTTGAACAGATGGGCGGTGGGCGACGACGCGCCCTGGTCTGCGGTGCTCATGAAGGCCTCCGGCAAATGGCAAAAACAAAGGGGCGCACGCGCAGGCCTGGCGCCTGTGCATGCGCCCCGGGGAAGGGGATCAACGGTGGCCGGGCTCAGCCCGGGTCGGCGCCTATGCGGCGACCTTGGTGGCCTGGCCGCGCAGCGCGCTGCGCAGCTGGTCGATGGATCGCTGCTGGGCCTGCTCGTACAGCGCGATCTCGTCATGCACGCGGGCACCCAGGTCGGCCTCGAAGGCCTGCTGGGCCGCATGGGCCGCGTACTGCTTTTGCTCTTCGCCGCCCAGGTTGGACTGGAAGATGCCGGCCGCGCTCACGGGCAGGAAGTCTTCGTAGACGATGGGCTCGGCCTGGGCCAGGCCGCGGGCGATCAGGGCGTCCAGGTCCGAGGCGGCGGCCGCTGCGGCCTCGCCTGCGGCCAGGGCGGCTCCCTCGTCGCTCAGCGTGAAGCGGTAGAAGGCCAGGTCTTGACAGCGCAGCTGCTCATGGGTGTCGGGGAAAGCCTCGAAGACCTGGGCCAGGCGGCTGCCGTAGTCGGGTGCGGCACTGCCTGCGCTGCCCATGTCGCGCACCTGGGCCAGCAGCTGGTCGTAGAGCGCGCGGCCCTTGCGCGTGAGCGCCACGCCGCGCTGCTCGATCTCGCCGAAGCGCGCCGTGTGCGAGCCCGCGCCCGTGGCATCGCCCGCAAAACGCACGGTCTCCTTGAGCGCCTTGAAGCTGGTCTGGCGCAGCAGGATGGGGCAGGCGCGGCGCGGCGGGCCTTCGACCACGTCCTTGGCGTCCATGCCGCGCTCGGGCATGGCGGCCTGGGCGGCATCGATGTCCAGCGTGCGCGGTGTCAGGTGGTTGATGTGCGGGCCCTTGAAGCAGACCACGTCGGCGATCAGGCGGTGGGCCTTGTGCAGCGCGTCGTAGGTGGTGCCGTCCACGGTGGACTCGCTGTGCCAGCGGAAGGTCTCCAGCGCCTCGCCGACGAATTCATCGGCCTCGGCATCGGTGAGGCCGCCGTTGGCTTCGGCCTGGGCGATCAGCGCCAGCGCGCGTTCGGTGAAGATGCTGCGTTGCGCCAGGATGGCGCCCGCCTGGGCGCGCAGCGCCTCGTCGGCAATCAGGTCCAGGCGCAGCAGCGAGGTGAAGACGCGGAAAGGGTTGGCCAGCAGCGCCGCATCGCCCACGGGACGGAAGGCCGTGGAGTGCACGGGCACGCCGGCCACCGACAGGTCGTAGTAGCCCACGGGCTCCATGCCCATGATGGCGAACAGGCGGCGCAGCATGGACAGCTCGGCCGCCGTGCCCACGCGGATGGCGCCGTGGCGCTCCACGCCCAGGCGGGCCAGCTCGCCACTGCGCTGCATCCGGGCCAGCAGCGCGGGCTCGGCCTGCAGCGTGCGCTGGTTGATGTCGGCCACGAGTTCGATCAGCGTGCCGTACTGGGGCACTTCATCGCGGTACATCTCGGACATGGCGCTGGAAAACCGTGCGCGGATCTCGTCGGAGGGCACGAAGGTGTGGGCAGGCGTAGAGGACATGGTGCTCGTGGGGACTGAAGTTGGAGCCACAGGGCAGCCCTGCGGCGGGGTGGATTCCTGGCACGCATGCTAGGTCTGCGCCTTGAGCCTGGTCAAACGATAATCAGGCCCATAGGTCATTCCCAAACAGAATGCCCCTCCCACGATTGCCCCACCGCCCTCTGCCATGCTGCTGTCCCGCCGTTTCCTGCCCCCCATGTCCCTGCTGTGCGCCTTCGAGGCGGCGGCCCGGCACCAGAGCTTCACGGCAGCTGCGGCCGAGCTGCACCTGACGCAAAGCGCCGTCAGCCGCCAGATCCGCGCGCTGGAGGAGCGGCTGGAGGCGGAGCTCTTTGTGCGCGAGCGCCAGACCGTGCGGCTCAGTCCGGCCGGCCAGGCCTATGCCCAGGAGATACGCGGCGCGCTGATGCGCATCTCCACCGCCACGCTGGGCTTTCGGGCCAACCCGCGCGGCGGCAGCCTGAACCTGGCCATCCTGCCCACCTTCGGCACGCGCTGGCTGGCGCCGCGCCTGCCGCAGTTCTTCAGCGCCCACCCGGGCATCACCATCAACCTGACGACGCGGCTGTCCCAGTTCGACTTCCAGCTCGAAGCCGTGGACGCCGCCATCCATTTCGGCCTGCCGCACTGGCCGGGCGCCGAGCTGGCCTTTCTGATGAGCGAGACCGTGGTGCCTGCCTGCAGCCCCGCCCTGCTGGCCCAGCATGGCTTTGCCCAGCCCCAGGACCTGCTGCAGGCGCCGCTGCTGCACCTGGCATCGCGCCCCGATGCCTGGCAGCGCTGGCTGTCCGTGCACCATGCGCCCATGGCCGAGGGCCAGGGCATGCTGTTCGACCAGTTCGCCACCGCCGCCCAGGCCGCCATCGCCGGCGTGGGCGTGGCCTTGCTGCCACGCTTTCTGATCGAGCGGGAACTGGCCCAGGGCGATCTGGTGCGTGCCCTGCCCCATCTGCCCGAGATGGAAAGCGCCGAGCGCTACTACCTGGCCTGGCCCACGAGCCGCGGCAACTACCCGCCGCTGCAAAGCCTGCGCGAGTGGCTGCAGCAGGCGGCCCAGGATTTCATGCGGGACGGCCCGCAGCCCTGACGCCCGCAGCGCCTGCCACCAGCGCCTGCAGCGCGGCCACCGGCAGTTGCCCGGCCAGGCCGATGGCCACGATGGCGGGCACCTGCTGCTGCGCGGGCGCGGGCGCTGATGCGGCACGCAGCCGGCCGCTGCGCCCGGCAAACTGAAGCTCGCTCCAATGGCCCGCCCCGGTCTGCACCACGCCCTTGAGCCGCAGCACGCCAGCCGGCATGGCCTGCAGCCACGCCTGCAGGGCCGTCTCGGACAGCACCCCGGGCGGCTGGCAGGACCAGGTCTCGAACTGCCGGCCATGCATGGGGCGCGCAGTGCCGGCACCCCATGAAACCTCCCGCACGCCACGCAGCAGGGCTGCGCCGCTGAGCAGCTCCACGGGCACCCGGGCTTCGTGCACATCGCAGCGTTGCGCGGCTGGCGCGTGGCTGGCTATCCAGCCGTGCACGCGCTCCAGGGTCCGGGCATCGGCCAGATCGGTCTTGTTGACGATGACCAGATCGGCCCGGGCCACCTGGCGCTGCAGCGTGTCGGCCAGCAGCGGATCGGCCGCCTGCCCGGGCAGGGCAGCGGCATCGATAACCACGATGACGCCGTCCAGCGCCAGTGCGGGATCGGCCAGGCCCAATTGGGCAATGCGCCAGGGGTCGGAGACGCCGCTGGCCTCGACCACCACGGCGTCGAAGCGCTCGCGCTGCTGCAGCACGCCGATCAGGGCCATGGACAGGTCATCGCCGATCTGGCAGCACACGCAGCCATTGGTCAGCGCGATGGTGTCGCCGCTGTGGGCCTTGATCAGGCCTGCATCGATGTTGAGCGCACCGAAGTCGTTGACCAGCACCGCCAGCCGCTGGCCATCCGCATGGCGCAGCCAGTGGTTGAGCAGCGTGGTCTTGCCGGCGCCCAGGAAGCCGCCGATAACCGTGAACGGCAACCGCTGCCCCATGTCATGCCGCCTTGAAGACACGCCCCGACAGCACCGTGCCCCAGACCCTGAGGTCCTTGAGCACCATGGGGTCCAGGGACAGCGGATCGTCTTCCAGCACGCAGAAGTCGGCGCGCTTGCCGCATTCGATGCTGCCGATCTCGTGGTCCAGCTTCAGTGTCCAGGCCGCGCCCAGCGTGACGGCATGCAGGGCCTGGGCCACGGTCAGGCGCTCGGCCGCGCCCAGCACGCGGCCCTTGGGCGTGATCCGGTGGACCGCGCACCAGGCGGTGAACAGCGGCCCCAGCGGCGTGACGGGCGCATCCGAGTGGATGGCCAGCGGCACGCCGGCGGCCAGCGCGCTGGCGCAGGCATCGAGCCGCATGGCCCGGTCCGGCCCCATGGTCATCTCGTAGTGCTGGTCGCCCCAGTACCAGAGGTGGTTGGCGAACAGGTTGGCGCACAGGCCCAGCGCCGCCATGCGGCGAAACAGCGGCGCATCGATCATCTGGCCATGCTGCAGCGTGTGGCGGTGGTCGGGCCGGGGCGCGCGGGCCAGCACGCGGCCTATGGCGTCGATGGCGGCTTCGCTGGCCTCGTCGCCATTGGTGTGCGTATGGATGAGCAGGCCTGCGCGGTGGTAGGTCTCGAAATCGGCCTCGTACTGCGCGGGCGCCGTGACCCAAATGCCGTTGGGCGCGCCGTTGTAGTGACCGGGCCAGCGCAGGCGGGCCGAAAAGCCCTGGATGGAGCCGTCCAGCATCATCTTGACCAGGCCGTAGCGCAGCCGGTCGGTGTTGCGCGCCATGAGCGTGCGCACATGCCCGGCACCGGCCTCGGCGCCATGCGTGCCGTGAAACGCCTGGAAGGCCGGCAGGATGCGGATGGGCACCGGGTCGTCGGCCAGCGCGGCCTCCAGCACGCGGCAGTCCTGCTCCCCCAGCCTGTTGACCAGGTCGGTGGCCGTGGTCACGCCCTGGCGGCAGGCCAGGCGCGCAAAGGAGCGCACGCCAGCCTCGGTCATGGGCGCCAGCAGGCCGGCGTTGCCGATCTTGCGCAGCACCAGGAACATGGCGGCCGGCTCCTGCAGCTCGCCCGTGGGCTCGCCGGCCAGGGCGTGGCCGGGCGCAAAGCGCACCACGCCCTCGACCTCGTTGTCGCGCGTGATCTCGGCCAGGCGCAGCATGGCGCTGTTGACGTTCATCAGATGGCCGTTGGCGTGCGAGATCACGACGGGACGGCCTGCGGCGGCCCGGTCCAGGTGCTCCACCGTCATGCGCTCGCCGCCAAAGTAGATGGGATCGAACCCCCAGGCGATCAGCGGCTGCCCGGGCGGCAGGCCCTGCGCATCCATGCGCGCCGCCACCTCGGCCAGGCGGTCCACCACGGCATCCATGGAGCGCAGGCCGGGCCAGGTCTTTCCGTCGGGGTCGCGCCGGTCGAACCAGCCCGTGTATGTCCAATCCCACATGCTGCCTTCCTTGAGGTGGCAGTGGCCCTCCACCAGCCCGGGCAGCAGCACCTGGTCGGCAAAGCGCTCGTCGACGCGGCATTCGCCCCAGGCCGTGCAGCGCGCGAGGTCCCCGACCGCGAGGATGCGCCCGTCGCGCACGGCCACGTGCGTGGCCTCGGGCTGCATGGGGTTCATGGTGATGATCTTGCGGGCGGCGTAGACGGTGATGCTCATGGTGGCGGATGCTCCGGGTTCACAGGGCCAGCGGCGCGCGCGGCACGCCATCGATGTGGTCCACGCGGATGCAGCGCACCCAGTGGCCGGGGGCGGCTTCGCGCAGCGGTGGCGCCTCGGCCGAGCACGCGGGCACGGCCACGGGGCAGCGCCCGGCGGAGCGGCAGCCCGCAGGCGGGTCGATGGGACTGGGCGGGTCGCCGGCCAGCCGTATGCGCCGCGCCGCGCGCTCGCGCCCGCCGCGCACCGTGGGCACGGCCGACATCAGGGCCACGCTGTAGGGGTGCAGCGGCCGCGCGAAGAAGGCCTGGCGCGGTGCGCGCTCCACGATCTGGCCCAGGTACATGACGGCGATGTCGTCGCAGATGTGCTCGACCACGGCCATGTCGTGCGAGATGAACAGGTAGCTCAGGCCCAGCTCGCGCTGCAGCCGCGCCAGCAGATTGAGGATCTGGGCGCGGATGGCGATGTCCAGCGCCGACACGGGTTCGTCGCAGACCACGAGTTCGGGCCGCGTGGCCAGGGCGCGCGCGATGTTGATGCGCTGGCGCTGGCCGCCCGAGAACTGGTGCGGGAACAGCTGGCGCTGTTCGGGCCGCAGGCCGACCTGGGTGAACAGCTCGGCCACGCGCGCCTCGCGCTCGGCCGGCGTGCCCACGTCCATCAGGTCCAGCGGAGCGCGCACCGCATCGCCCGCGCGCTGTCGCGGATTCAGCGAGGAGAACGGGTCCTGGAACACGATCTGCATGCGCCGCCTCGCCTGGCGCAGGGCCTCGCCCGACAGGCCGCCCAGGTCGGTATCGCCCAGCTGCATACGGCCCGCCGTCACGGGCGCCAGGCGCATCACGGCCAGCGCCGTGGTCGTCTTGCCCGATCCCGACTCGCCCACCACGGCCAGCGTGCTGCCGCGCCGCAGGCTGAAGGACACGCCGTCCACGGCCTTGACCACTTCGGGCCTGCCGAACAGGCCCTTGCCCGGGCGCGGAAAGTGGACCTGGAGATCGTCCACCTGCAAGAGGGTATCGTCCATGCGTGCGTTCATGCCAGGGCCTCCGTGTGGGCGCGGATGCGGGAAGCGGGAGCGTGCAGCCAGCAGGCCACGCCGTGGGATGGATCATCCAGCGCGGTCAGCGGCGGCGCCTCGCTGGCGCAGCGCGGCTGGGCCTCGCGGCAGCGTGCACGAAAGGCGCAGCCGCTGCCCAACTCCCAGATCGAGGGCACGACGCCGGGGATCTCGGGCAGCTCGGTGCGTCCGCCTGCCTGGCTGCTGCCCAGCTCGGGCAGGCAGGCGATCAGGCCGCGCGTGTACGGATGGGCGGGCGCCGACAGCACCTGTTCGCAGCGGCCCTGCTCGATCACGCGGCCCGCATACATGACCATGACGCGGTCGGCCATCTCGGCCACGGCCCCCATGTCATGCGTGATCAGCACGATGGCCGTGCCCTTGTCGCGCTGCAGCTCGCGCAGCAGGTCGAAGATCTGGGCCTGCACGGTCACGTCCAGCGCCGTGGTGGGCTCGTCGGCGATCAGGATGTCGGGCCGGCAGGCCAGGGCCATGGCGATCATCACGCGCTGGCGCATGCCGCCCGACAGCTGGTGCGGGTACTCGTGCACGCGCCGCTCGGGCGCGGGGATGCCGACCTGCCGGAGCATTTCCACGGCGCGCTGGCGCGCGGCGCCCGCGTCCAGGCCGGCGTGCAGGCGCAGCGGCTCGGCGATCTGCTCGCCCACGGTGAGCACCGGGTTCAGCGAGGTCATCGGCTCCTGGAAGATCATGGAGATGCGGTTGCCGCGCACCTGGCGCATATGGGCCTCGCCGGCGGCCACCAGGTCCTCGCCCTGGAAGCGCACCTGCCCGCCCGTGATGCGGCCCGGAGGCGAGGGAATGAGGCGCAGCAGCGCCAGCGCCGTCATGCTCTTGCCGCAGCCGGATTCGCCGACCACGCACAGGGTCTCGCCCGCGCGCAGATCGAAATCCACGCCGTTGAGCACCGTCGCCTGGCCGCGCCGGCCCTGGAAGGCCACGCGCAGGCCGCTGACTTGCAACAGGGGGGTGTCGGTGTCCATCAGCGCTCCCTCAGCTTGGGGTTGAGTGCATCGTTGAGGCCATCGCCGATCAGGCTGACGGCCAGCACGGTGACGAAGATGGCGGCACCGGGAAAGGCCACGGCCCACCAGCACGACAGCAGGTACTGGCGGGCCGACCCGATCATCAGGCCCCAGCTCATCTGGTTGGGGTCACCCAGGCCCAGGAAGGACAGGCCGGCTTCGAACAGGATGGCGGCGCCCACGGCCAGCGTGGCCGACACCACCAGCGGCGGCAGCGCATTGGGCAGGATCACCTTCCAGATGATGCGGCCGTGGCGCGCGCCGATGGCGCTCTCCGCGCGCACGAATTCAAGCTGGCGGATGCGCATGAACTCGGCCCGCGTCAACCGCGCCGTGGCCGGCCAGCTGACGCTCCCGATGGCCAGCGTGACCGTCACCAGCGAGGGCGAGAACAGCGTCACCACGACCATGGCGAACAGCAGTGCGGGCAGCACCTGGAAGAACTCGGTCACGCGCATCAGCAGGGCATCGACGCGGCCGCCGTAGTAGCCCGCCATCGCCCCCAGCGTCACGCCGATGCACACCGACAGCAAAGCCGCGAAGGCGCCCACCATCAGCGTGGCGCGGCCGCCGTGGATGATGCCCGTGAGCACGTCGCGCCCCAGCTGGTCGCTGCCCAGCCAGGCCTCCTCGCTGAACGGCGGGCTCAGCGGCATGGTGCGGATCTCGAACGGGTCCGCAGGCCAGATCCAGGGGCCGGCGATGGCCACCAGCAGCACAAAGAGCAGCATGGCCATGCCGGCAATGGCCGAGGGGTTGCGCAGGAACATGCGCAGCGCCTCACGGGCCGGGTGCTCGGCATGGGCTGCGGCCTGCGGCGCGGCGACGCTCGGCACGGACACGGAAGGTGGTGTGATGGCATTCATGGTCTCAGGCCGCCTTGATGCGGGGATCGATCAGCCGGTAGCACAGGTCGGTGACGAGGTTCATCACGACCACGACGATGGAGGAGAACAGCAGCACGCCCAGGATGGTCGGGTAGTCGCGCCGCAGCACCGAGTCGAAGGCCAGCCGGCCCAGGCCCGGCCAGTTGAAGACCGTCTCGACGATGATGGCGCCGGCCATGACGTTGCCGAACTGCAGGCCCAGCATGGTCACCACGGGCAGCAGCGCGTTGCGCAGCGCATGGCGGTAGAGCACCACATGCTCGGCCAGGCCCTTGGCGCGCGCCGTGCGGATGTAGTCGGCGCCCAGCACGTCCAGCATGGACGAGCGCGACAGCCGGCTGTACTGCGCCAGGTAGACCAGGGCCAGTGTCAGCGCGGGCAGCACCAGGTGCCGGGCCACGTCCAGCAGGTCGGCAAGGCCTGCGCCGCCTGCGGCATCGGCCGAGCGCATGCCCGACACCGGCAGCACGGGCCACCAGGAGGCAAAGGCCAGCACCAGCAGCATGCCGGTCCAGAACACGGGCGCCGCAAAGCCCACCAGGGACAGCACGGTGATGCACTGCGACAGCAGGCCGTTGGGCCGGCGTGAGGACAGCACGCCCAGCAGCGTGCCCACCACGAAGGCCGTGAGCACGGCGGCCAGCACCAGCAGCAAGGTGGCGGGCACGCGCTCGGCAATCATCTGCGCCACCGGCAGGTTGAAGAAGTAGGAGTAGCCCAGATCACCACTGGCCACGCGCGCCAGGTAGATGCCCAGCTGCACGGGCAGCGGCCGGTCCAGCCCGTAGCGTGTGCGCAGCTCGGCCATGAGCTCGGGCTCCATGCCGCCGCTGGCGCCGGCAATGGTTTCCACGGGATCGCCGGGCGCCGCATGCACCAGCATGAAGTTCAGCACCACCACGGCCAGCACCAGCGCCAGGCCCTGCAGCAGCCGCTTGAGGAGTGTGCGGAGAAATGCCATGGCCGGGTCCTCCTGGATTACTTCAAGAAAATCTCGTCATAGGGCGAGGCCGGCCCCCAGACCGTGGTCGGCAGGTTGCCCACGTTCTTGCGCGCGGCCGTGTGGTAGGGCGAGTTGTTGATGAAGATCACCGGCAGCTCGTCGGTCACGGTCTTCTGGAAGGCCGCATAGAGCTTCTTGCGCTCGGCCGTGTCCAGCGTGCTGCTGGCCGTGTTCAGCAGCTCGTCCACCTTGGGATTGCGGTAGGACTGGGTGTTGGTCCAGACCACGGGCTTGATGTTGGTGGACAGGTAGCTGCGGTGCACGCCGATGACCGGGTCGCCCCAGTTGAAGACGATGTCCATGGACAGATCGAAGTCATGCGTGGCCAGGCGCCGGGCCCAGGCCGGGAAGTCGGCCGAGGCCCGCACCTCGACCGCGATGCCCACCTTCTTGAGCTGGGCGCGCACGTACTCGGCCACGTTCTTTTGCTGCTCGTCAGTGCCCGGCAGGTAGTCGATGGTGATCTTGAAGCGCTCGCCGTTGGCGCCGGGCTTGAGACCGGCCTCGTCCAGCAGGGCCGCCGACTTCTTGAGGTCCAGCGGATAGCGCACCAGGTCGGCCGAGGCAAAGGGGCTGGCCGCCACGATGGGGCCGTCGGCCACGGTGGCGAAGCCGCCCATCAGCGCCTTGGTGATGAAGTTCTTGTCGATGGCATGCGCAATGGCCTTGCGCACGCGCACATCGTCCAGCGGCTTCCTGTCGGTGTTGATGGCCAGCCAGTTGATCGAGCCTATGCCCTCGAAGCCCTTGCCGGTCAGCGTGATCTGGGGATTGGTGGACAGGCGCTTCAGGTCGATGGAGGCCTGCAGGTAGGGCACCATCTGCACGTCGCCGCGCTCCAGGCTCAGCAGCAGGCTGGAGGAGTCGGGCACGATGTTGAAGACCAGCTTGTCCAGGTAGGGGCGGCCGGGCAGGAAGAACTTGTCGAAGCGCTCCATCACGATGCGCTGGCCCGCGCGGAACTCGGTCAGCTTGAACGGCCCCGAGCCCACCACGTCGGCGCTGTTGCGCGCATGGGTCTTAAGGTCGGCACCATCGCCATAGATGTGCCTGGGCAGTATGGGCGCCAGCGCCGGGCTCATGGCCAGCAGGATGGCCGGATGCGGCGCGCTCATGCGGATGATGGCCGTGTAAGGGTCGGGCGTGTCCACCTTCTCCACGGGCCCCAGCATGGTCTGGAACGGATGGTTGGCCTTGATGGCCATGATGGAGAAGGCCACGTCGGCCGAGGTGATGGGCTTGCCGTCGTGGAACACGGCATTCCTGCGCAGGTTCAGGGTCAGCGACTTGCCGTCCTCGGCCAGCTTCCAGGACTCGGCCAGGTAGGGCTGGGGCTTCCACTGGTCATCGAAGCGCAGCGGGCTGGCGAACAGCTGGGTGGAAGGCATGGCCGTGGCAATGCCCGATTGCACGGCGCCGTTCAGGTGCCGTGGCACCTGGGTGCTGCCCACGATCAGGGTGCCGCCGCGCTGCGGCTCCTGGGCCTGCAGCGGCGTGGCCGCCAGGCCCGCCAGCGCGCCGGCCAGGGCCAGGGCCGCCAGGGCGCGGCGTCGGAAAGTGATGGTGTGCATGGACTGTCTCCCTCGTTGGATCGCCAGGCCGCGCGGCTCGCTGCCTTCAATCCAGAATACGCAACAAGGGCGCGGGCCGCGGGGGCCACAGCCGTCCAAACGTAGGAGCCAGAGGCCCGGTGTTTACCCGCGTCGGCCGGCCCAAACCTTTACTTGCCCGCACCCGCACCGCAACATGGCGCCGACCGCGCGCCCTCTGCCCGGCCGCGCCAAGAACGCCCCCCGATTGCCTCCGTTGCGCCATGAGCACCCCTTCCGCCACAGACCCACGCCACCAGTGGGCCCGCCTGTTCGCGCTGCCCGAGCAGCCCGGCCTTCCCCTGAAGGACCGCCTGCGCCTGGCCCTGGTCCAGCCCATCCTCGAAGGCCGCCTGCCGCCCGGCGCGGCCATGCCACCCTCACGCGAGCTGTCGCGCCTGCTGGAGGTGTCGCGCAATACCGTGACCACGGTCTACGAGCAGCTGGTGGATGAAGGCTTTCTCGAGGCCCGCCCGCGCAGCGGCGTGTTCGTGGCCCGGGATTCGCGCCTGGCTGGTGTGGACGGCGCCGTGGCCCTGCCTGCGACAAGTCCCGGGGAGCCCGCACCGGACTGGTCTGCACGCGTGCTGCGCTCGCTGACGGACAGGCACACGCTGTCCAAGCCGCTGCAGTGGCGCGAGTACCCCTACCCCTTCGTCTACGGCATGCACGATCCCGCGCTGTTTCCCACCGAAGGCTTCCGGGAATGCTGCACGCGCAGCCTGGCGCGCGCCCAACTGCCGCACTGGACGCCGGACTTCGAGACCGACGATGTGCCCGACCTGATCGAGCAGATCCGCCTGCGCCTGCTGCCCCGGCGCGGCGTGTTCGCGCTCAAGGAAGAGATCCTGGTCACCGTGGGCGCGCAGCAGGCCTTCTACCTGCTGGCCGACGCGCTGCTGGCCCCCTCGCAGCGGCTGGGCTTCGAGGAGCCCGGCCACCCGCATGCGCGCAACACCTTTTCGCTGCGCCGCCCGCATTGGGTGCCAGTGGCCGTGGATGAAGAAGGCGTGGTGGTCGATGGCCTGCCACCGCTGGACTACCTGTTCGTCACGCCCTCGCACCAGAGCCCCACCACCGTGACGCTGAGCCTGCAGCGGCGCGAGCAACTGCTGCGCCGCGCCGAGCAGGGCGATTTCGTGATCATCGAGGACGACTACGAGGCCGAGAACCTCTACCAGGGCACGCCCATGCCCGCGCTCAAGAGCCTGGACAAGAGCGGGCGTGTGATCTATGTGGGGTCGCTGTCCAAGAGCCTGTCGCCCGCGCTGCGGCTGGGCTACATCGTCGCGCCGCGCGCGCTGATCGATGAATTGCGCGTGCTGCGCCATGCCATGGTGCGCCACCCCAGCGCCTTTCTGCAGCACGCCTATGCGCTGTTCCTGTCGCTGGGCCACCATGAGGCCCATGCGCGTCGCGTGAACCAGGCCATGCTGGAACGCGTGGCGCAGGTGGACCGCTCGCTGCGCGCGCACCTGCCGGATTTCATCTTCCGCCAGCCCCAGGGCGGCGCATCGCTGTGGGTGCAGGCACCGGCGTGGCTGGATGCCGATGCGCTGGCCGCCGTGGCGCGCCGCCACGGCGTGCTGATCGAGGCAGGCAGCGCGTTCTTTGCGACGCCGCGCCAGCCCTGCCCCTTTTTCCGGCTGCGCCTGTCCTCCATTGCCATCGATCAGATCGATGCCGGCATCCAGGCGCTGGCGCGGGCGGTGATGGAGCTGGACTCAGCCCGCAATCACTGCTGCGCGTAGGATTCCAGCGGCTTGTCGTTGGGCTTTTGCAGCAGCTGCTTGAGCAGGTCGCTCATGGGCAGGTTGAGCGGGGCATTCTTGGGCGGAATGGGCTGCACGAACCACTTGTCGTAGATCTTCGCCACTTCGCCCGAGGCCATCATGCCCACCAGCACGTCGTCCACGGCCTTCTTGAAGGCGGGATCATCTCGGCGGAACAGGATGGCGATGGGCTCGGAGCCCAGCACCTCGCCCACGATCTTGAAGCCTGCAGGGTTCTTGGAGTTGGCGATGACGCCGGCCAGCAGGTTGTCGTCCAGCACGAAGGCATCGGCACGGCCCGATTCGAGCATCAGAAAGCTCTCGAAATGGTCCTTGCCCAGCGAGGTGGGCAGGTTCACGCCATTGTCGCGCCCGTACTTGCGCAGCAGTTGCACGGCGGTCGTGCCGGCCGAGGCCGCCACGGGCTTGCCGTCGAGCTGCTTGAAGGAGGTGATGCCCGAGTCGGCGCGCACGGCCATGCGCACCTGGCTCACGTAGGTGGTCACGGCAAAGGCCACCTGCTTTTGGCGAGCGAGGTTGTTGGTGGTCGGGCCGCAGCCGATGTCCACGGTGCCGTTCTGCACCAGGGGCATGGTGTTCTGCGAGGTCAGGGCCATGTACTCGATCTTGGCCTTGGGCACGATCTGGGCCAGCACCTTCTCGCACAGCTCCACGTGGTAGCCCACGTACTTCTGCGTGGTGCCGAAGGCATAGGCCATGGGCGCCGAGCTTTCGCGCACACCCATCACCACCTTGCCTGTGCTCTGGATCTTGTCCAGCGTGCCGGCCGCCTCCTGTGCATGGGCAGCGCCAGTTGCCGCCACCACACATGCCATCGCCACATGGGCCAGTACGAATCGCATCGAGGGTCTCCTTGGATAGTTGTTGCAGGTCCGAAGGCGCGCTGCGCCTCCACCCTGCCGTGCCGCCGTCACCGGCTGCCTCCAGGCAGGGCCGCCGTCAAGGCGATTGCATCAACTATCGAGCAATCAGGCGCCTGTGCATAACGATGAAATGGAAGAAGGTCATGCTCCACCCACATGACCCGGCACCCTGCTGGTGCGCCGCGGTGGCCGCCGGCCCGCCGCGCCCGGTCAGCCGGCCGACCCTGCCGCAAGCCGGTGCATGAGGCCCTGCGTCGAGGCATCGACGCCCTGCCAGTCGCCACTGTCCTGGCGCGCATGCAGCTGGCGCGCCAGGTGCTTGCCCAGCTCCACCCCCCATTGGTCGAAGCTGTTGATGCCCCAGACCGCACCGGCCGAGAAGACACGGTGCTCGTACAGCGCGATCAGGGCGCCCAGCGATGCCGGGTCCAGCTGCTGCAGCAGCAGGAAGCTGCTGGGCCGGTTGCCCGCGCAATGGCGCTCTGCCCCTTCTTCGCCGTGGCGCCCCTCCATCAGGGCCTGGGCCTGGGCAATGGCGTTGACGACCAGGCTCTGGTGGTGTGCGCCCAGGTATTTGCCGCCGTCGCGCAGCGCGATGAACTCCACGGGAATCACGTCCTGGCCCTGGTGCAGCATCTGGAAGAAGGCATGCTGGCCATTGGTGCCGGGCTCGCCCCAGATCACGGGCGCCGTGCGCACGGGCAGTGTCTGCCCGTCGCGCGTCACGCCCTTGCCGTTGCTCTCCATCTCCAGCTGCTGCAGGTAGGCGGTCAGCCGCCGCAGGCCATGGCTGTAGGGGGCAATGCAGCGGCTGGAGAAGCCGCAGAAATCGCGGTACCAGACATCCAGCAGGCCCAGGCGCAGCGGCAGGTTGCCCTCCACGCCCGAGGAAAAGAAATGCGCATCCATGGCATGCGCGCCGTCCAGCAGAGCACGGAACTGCGCCGCGCCAATGGCGATGGCCACCGGCAGGCCGATGGCCGACCACAGCGAAAAACGGCCGCCCACCCAGTCCCAGAATCCCAGCGTGCGGCGGATGCCGAAGTCGGCTGCGGCCTGCACATTGGTGGTGAGCGCCACGAAGTGCCGGTCGATGGAGCACGCGGCCTGCGGGTCCTCGCTGCCGCCCTGCTCCAGAAACCACCGGCGCGCCGAGTGCGCGTTGAGCATGGTCTCGGCCGTGGTGAAGGATTTGGAGGCGATCAGGAACAGCGTGCTGTGCGGGCGCACGCGGCGCAGCACATGGCCGAGCTCATGGCCATCGACGTTGGAGACGAAATGGAAATTCTTGCCCGCATCGACCCAGTCCTCCAGCGCATTGACCACCACTTCGGGGCCCAGGTGCGAGCCTCCGATGCCGATGTTCACGATGTCGGTGATGCCCTCGTCGCCACGCACCTGCTCGGCCAGGGCCAGCATGGCGTCCAGCGTCTCGTGCACCTGGCCCAGCGCCTCGTGCATGGCCGGCTGCCACTGCTGCACGGTGGCGCAGTGGCGCAGCTGGCCGCCGTCGCGCGGCATGCGCAGCAGCCAGTGCATGACGGCACGGCCCTCGGTGCAGTTGACGGGCTCGCCGGCCAGCATGGCGTCGCGCTGGGCCAGCACGCCGGCCTGCTGCGCCAGCTCGCGCAGCAGCTCTTCGGTGCGCTCGGTCCAGAGGTTCTTGGACAGGTCGGCAAAGACATGGGGCGCCTGCTGGCTCAGCGCGTCCAGCCGGCCCGCGTCCGCGGCAAAGGCCTGGCGCAGATCCAGGGTCTGGATGTCTTCGTGGAAATGGCTTTCAAGTGCCGGCCATGCCGGCAAGGTATTGCACAGAACGGGCAAGGTCTTCATCCAATCAGTCTGCGGCCTGCTGCATCAATGCTTCGAGCTTGCGCGTGTCGGCAGCAAAGGCGCGGATGCCTTCGGCCAGCTTTTCGGTTCCCATGGCGTCTTCGTTGAGGGCCAGGCGGAACCCGGCCTCGTCGTAGTGCACGGGATCGAGCTCCAGGGTCCGCGCCGCCTCGGGGTCCAGGGCGCGCGCCAGGGGCGCATCGCTGGCGCCCAGCTGGGCCAGCAGTTCGGGGGCTATGGTCAACAGGTCACAGCCGGCCAGTGCCACGATCTGGCCCGTGTTGCGAAAGCTCGCGCCCATGACCTCGGTGGCGATGCCGAAGTGCTTGTAGTGCTCGTAGATGGCGCGCACGGAACGCACGCCGGGATCGTTGGCGCCGGCCATGGCGGCCTCGTCCCACTGGGCGCCGGCCTGCTTCTTGTACCAGTCGTAGATGCGGCCCACGAAGGGAGAGATCAGCTGCACCTTGGCCTGGCCGCAGGCTACGGCCTGGCAGAACGAGAACAGCAGCGTGAGGTTGGTGTGGATGCCGCGCAGCTCCAGCTGGCGCGCCGCCTCAATGCCTTCCCAGGTGGAGGCGATCTTGATGAGCACGCGGTCGATGTGCACGCCTTCGGCCTGGTACAGCTCGATCAGGCGCTCGGCACGTGCCACGGTGGCCGAGGTATTGAAGGACAGGCGCGCATCGACTTCAGTGGAGACACGGCCCGGAATGGTGTTCAGGATCTCGCAGCCAAAGCGCACCAGCATGCGGTCCATGACCTCGTCGAGGCTGCGGCCCTTGTACTGGGCCACGGTGGCACGCATCAGCGGTGCGTACTCGGGCTTTTGCACCGCCTTGAGGATGAGCGAGGGATTGGTGGTCGCATCCCGCGGCTGGAACTGGGCCAGTTGGTGGAAGTCGCCGGTATCGGCCACCACGGTCGTGTACTGTCGAAGCGCATCAAGCTGGTTCATGGAACATCCTTTGGGCGGGAGCCTGGCGAGGGGCGGCATCGCACCAGGGCGGTGCGGTTGTACCGGCAAATCCTCCGAGTGTATGCGCGCGCATGGTTTGCATCGGCGTCAGGAAAGTAAGCGAAGGCTGCCGCTCATGCAAAATGCGCGCTGGACCTGCCTTGCGGCAACCGCTTCCCTTTACCCACAGAACAACGCCCACCGCCTAATGCTGGACCGCATCACCGCCTCGCTGCCCTCGCTTGCTCCCGCCGAACAACGCGTGGCCCGCCTGGTGCTGGCCGATCCACGGGCCTTTGCACGGCAGCCGGTGCGCGAACTGGCCGAGCGTGCCCATGTCAGCAAGCCGACGGTGGTGCGCTTTTGCCGCAGCATGGGCTACGACGGCCTGGCCGACTTCAAGCTCAAGCTGGCCGGCAGCGTCAGCGAGGGCGTGCCCTTCATCCACCGCAGCGTGGACACCGACGACAAGACCAGCGACGTGATGGTCAAGGTGGTGGACAACGCCGTGGCCGCCTTCCTGCAATACCGCAATGCCGCCAGCACCACGGCCATAGAGCAGGCGGCGCAGGCCATCGCCTCGACCTGGCAGACGGGGCGGCGCATCGAGTTCTACGGCGCAGGCAACTCGGGCATCGTGGCGCAGGACGCGCAGCACAAGTTCTTTCGCCTGGGCGTGACCAGCCTGGCCACCAGCGACGGCCACATGCAGGTGATGAGCGCCACCCTGCTGGGACCCGGCGACTGCGCGGTGATCATTTCCAACTCGGGCCGCACGCGCGACCTGATGGACGCCGCCGACATCGCGCGCAAGAACGGCGCCACCACGATTGCCATCACCGCCAGTGGCTCGCCCCTGGCCTCGGCCTGCCACATCCATCTGGCCGCCGACCATCCCGAGGGCTACGACCGCTACAGCCCCATGGTGTCACGCCTGCTGCACCTGCTGGTCATCGACGTGCTGGCCACCTGCGTGGCGCTGCGCATCGGCCCGGCCCTGCAGCCTGCGCTGGAGCAGATGAAGAACAACCTGCGGGCCAAGCGCTACACGTAGCACCGGCCCCCAGGCCCGCCCGCCTCGTTCAGCCCTGCCAGCGCCTGAGCACCAGCGAGGCGTTGACGCCACCAAAGCCGAAACCGTTGACCAGGGCATGCTCCATGGCCCAGGGCCTTGCCGCGCCGGCGATCAGGTCCAGCCCCTGGGCCAGGGGATCGGGCTCCACGAGATTGCGCGTGGCCGGCGCCATCTGGTCGCGCAGCGCCAGCACCGTGAAGATGGCCGCCACCGCGCCCGCCGCGCCCAGCAAATGGCCCGTGGCCGACTTGGTGGAGCTGATCGCCACGCCGCTGCCCTCGCCAAACAGGGAGCGCATGGCCGCCAGCTCGCCCCGGTCCCCCACGGGCGTGGAGGTGGCGTGGGCATTGAGGTACTGCAGCTGATCCGGCGACAGCCCGGCCATGGCCAGCGCCTGCGCCATGCTGCGGCGCGCGCCGTCGCCATCTTCCGGCCCCGAGGTGATGTGATAGGCATCGGCGCTGGTGCCGTAGCCCACGACTTCGGCCAGCGGCACGGCGCCGCGCGCCAGGGCGTGGTCCAGTCCCTCCAGCACCAGGGCGCCCGCGCCCTCGCCCATGACAAAGCCGTCGCGGCCTGTGTCGAAGGGGCGCGAGGCCTCTTCGGGGCGGTCGTTGTATCCCGTGGAAAGGGCCTTGGCCGCCGCGAACGCACCCAGGCTCACGCGGTCGATGGCTGCCTCGGCGCCGCCGCACAGCGCCACATCGGCCTCGCCCGAACGGATCATGCGCAGGCCGTCGCCCACCGCCTGAACGCTGGCCGCGCAGGCCGTAACGGGGGCGCCCAGCGGGCCCTTGAGTCCATGGCGTATCGACACATGCCCGGCCGCGAGATTGACCAGGAAAGACGGCACGGTGAAGGGCGACAGGCGCGACACCCCCCGGCTGTCCGTGGTGCGCACGGCCTGGGCAATGGCGCCAAAGCCGCCGATGCCCGAGGCAATGATGCAGGCCGTGCGCGTGCGTTCCTGCTCGCTGGTCGGCTGCCAGCCGGCCTGGGCCAGGGCCTGGTCCGAAGCGTCCAGCGCCAGCGGAATGAAGCGGTCCATCTTGCGCTGGTCCTTGGGTGAGACCACGGCATCGATGTCCCAGCCGCCTTCCGGGTCCCGGGCCAGGTCGGGCACCTGGCCTGCCACCTGGCCCGGCACATCGGGCGCCAGATCCTCGGGCAGCCGGCTCAGGCCCGATGCGCCGGACAGCAGCCGGCGCCAGGCCAATTCAGTGCCCCGCCCCAGCGGCGAGACCATGCCCATGCCCGTGATGACCACGCGGCGAGGCAGGTGGGCCGCCGTATGGGACGTCTGGGACGTCTGGGACGTATGCGCCGTATGGGCCGTATTCATGAGCCGCTCCCGGCACACCGTGCGGAGGTCGGAGCGGGCCCAGGCAACAGGCTGCGCAGAAGTGAACAGGCATTCATCGGTTCTTCCCTGTAGAGTGCACAGCCCCTGCAGAACATGGCGCACAGGCCATGGCAGGGGCTGATTTATGATGATGGCCGTCATCATAAACGTGTTTTGATAACGACCACAATCATTGGACAGCGCACATGAAAGTCACGAAAGCCCAGGCCGCGCAGAACCGGCAGGACATCCTCGAAGCCGCCGCACGGCTGTACCGCGAGCACGGGCTGGACGGCGTCGGCGTGGCCGAGGTGACGCGCGGCGCGGGGCTCACGCACGGCGGGCTCTATCGCCACTTCGAATCCAAGGATGCGCTGGTGCGCGAGGCCTGCGCACGCGCCTTCGACTGGTCCATCGCGCCGCTGGACGGCCTGCAGGGTGAACAGGCCGGCAGCCTTGCCGCGCGCGTGCAGTCCTATCTGTCGCCGCAGCACCGCGACAGCCCCGGCGAGGGCTGCCCCGCTGCGGCGCTGGCCGTGGACGTGGCCCGGGCAGGCGGCGATCTTTCAGCGGTGTTCGCCGAAGGGGTGGAACGCAACATCGGCAGATTTGCACGCGTGATAGGCGCACTTGGCGACGATCAGGCACCCGATGCCACACAGCGCGCCCAGGCCATGGCCATGCTCAGCAGCATGGTGGGCGCTCTGGTCCTGGCACGCGCCACGGTCGCAGCCAATCCAGCCTTGTCCGACGAGATTCTGAAAACGGTGCAGGCCCACCTTCTTGCGCCCGAGGGACAGGCCCGTTGACCCGCGCCGCCTGCGCTATACGTCCTGCGAATGCAGCGGCATGGCCTGCTCGATCAGGCTGGCGTGCAGGGCAGCGCCCAGCGGCAGCACTTCGTCGTTGAAGTCATACCGGCTGCTGTGCAGCGGCACCCCGGGCTGGGCGCCCGTGGATTGCCCCAGGCGCAGGTAGGCACCGGGCTTGTGCTGCAGCATGAACGAAAAGTCCTCGGCCCCCATGCTGGGCTCCAGCTGCCGGTCCAGGTTCTCCACCCCCACCAGCGACTGGGCCACATCGGCAGCAAAGGCGGCTTCCGTGGGGGAGTTGATGGTGGCGGGATAGATGCGCTCGTAGTTGACCTTGGCCGTGGCACCCAGCCCCAGCGCCACCGCGCTGCACAACTCCTGCAGGCGCTGCTCGACACGGTCCTGCACGGCGGGGTCGAAGGTCCGCACGGTTCCCACCAGCGTTGCCGTGCCCGGCATCACGCTGAAGGCGCCCAGGTCCCCGGCCTGCACGGCACACAGGCTGATGACGGCACTGTCGATGGCGCGTACATTGCGCGAGACGATGCTCTGCACCGCCGTGGTGATGTGCGCGGCCGCCAGCACCACGTCCACCGTCTGGTAGGGATGCGCACCATGGCCGCCGCGCCCCGTGATCTCGATGGTGATGCGGTCGGCAGCCGCCATCATCGCGCCCATGTTGATGCCCACCGTGCCCGCACGCATGGCGGGCCAGTTGTGCATGGCATACACGGCCTGCATCGGAAAGCGGTCGAAAAGGCCATCGGCAATCATGGCCCGCGCGCCGCCGCGCCCTTCCTCGGCAGGCTGAAAGACCAGCACGGCCGAGCCGTCGAAGCGCCGCGTCGCGGCCAGGTAGCGGGCGGCGCCCACCAGCATGGTCGTATGGCCGTCATGCCCGCAGCCGTGCATCAGCCCCTGCTTGCCGGACTTCCAGGGAAATTCGTTGTGCTCGACCATGGGCAGTGCGTCCATGTCGGCACGCAGGCCCACCATGGCGCCCGAACTGTGGCCCTGCCCGCGGATCACGGCCACCAGGCCCGTGGTGCCCAGGCCTTCATGGATCTCGTCCACACCACACTGGCGCAAGGCCTCCTTGACGCGCGCCGCCGTGAAGCGCTCCTCGAATCCCAGCTCCGGATGCGCATGCAGCTCGCGGCGCAGCGCCGTCAGCTCCGGGTGGTACTGGGCGATCTGGGCAAAGGCCCGACCGCCTGCCTTGTATCGAGTGGCTTCCATAGCCTTGGTTCTTTCGCTTCGTTGGCCTGCGCATTACCTTAACGCAGGAAATCGCGCCCGCCCACCGTCAGCCCATCGACAGGAAACAAAAAGGCCTCCCGAAGGAGGCCATTCGTTGCGCAGACGCCGCGTGCTCAGAAGCGATGGCGCAGGCCGACGGTGAAGCCCGTGCGCTTGGTGGCGCCATTGGCATCCAGCATCACGCCCGAGCCACCGCTGGTCTTGGTGTGGTCCAGGGCCACATAGGCATCGGTACGCTTGGAGAAGGCGTAGTCGACCACCGCCACCAGGAAGTCTGCCTTGCCATTGAAATTACCCGTGCCCGAGCCCGACTGCTTGGCATGGTAGTAATGCGCGCCCACATTGATCTGGGGCGTGATCTGGTAGCCGAAGCCCATCTTGTACATCTGGCGCTTGTTGGCGTCGCCGGCCACGAAGCCGCCGTTGGACGAGCCCGTCCAGAAGGAATTGAGGATGGCCTGGTCGAATCCACCGCCTGCGGTTGCCGCCGGGAACGCGTCCTTGCGCTTGTTCAGGCCGTAGCCCAGGTTGACGTACCAGGGACCCACACGGTACGAGCCGCCCAGGGTATAGGCATCGACCTTGGTGCCGGCCGGCAGCGTGGTGCCCAGGTAGCCGGCGCCTGCGGAGATGCCGCTTTGCGAATAACGCAGATAGCCGCCGGCCGTCTTGATGGCGCCACCAGGGGCCACGCCGGTGCCGACCTTGTCGAAGGTGTTGTTCTCGTCGAACGAATACTGCAGGGCGCCGCGCACGGGGCCGAACTCGGCCAGGTACTTGACCATGTTGCTGGCGCGCGCGCCCATGGACATGCCGATTTCAGGCTTGTAGGCCTCCATGTACGGCGAGTACGGGAAGGAGGCATAGGTGGAAGTCACCAGGTCGAACAGCATGTTGTACTGGCGGCCCAGGGTGACCTGGCCAAAGCTCTTGCTGCGCAGGCCCACCCAGGATTGCTGGAAGTAGCTGGCTGCAGCCTGCTCGCCAGTGTCGGTGAGGAAACGGGCTTCCAGGTTGGCAATGGCTGCCAGACCGCCGCCCAGGTCCTCGGTGATGTTGATGCCCCAGCGGCTTTGCGACATGCCGCCGCCGATCATCTGGGTCTTGCCGCTCTTGGTCGGGCCTTCATTGGTGGTGTGGCGCACGCCGGCATCGACGATGCCGTACAGCTGCACGCTGCTTTGCTGGGCGAATGCTGCCAAGGGTGCCGTTGCTGCCAACACCGCCAGTGCCACGCTCTTTTTCACGAATGAAGAATTCATTGTGTTGTCTCTCTCTTGTTAACGATTGGTTGGTGGAAATTTCATTCTAGAAACGCTTTTCCCGCCTCGTCACCGTTGGCACAAGCACAACACAGGTCTTTCCCTAGCACAAAACAAAAGAGCCAGTCCGAAGACTGGCTCTTTTTTGCTTCAAATGGCAACTGGCTTACGCCAGCCGTTCATTAGAAAGCGTGGCGGATGCCGACTTGCACGCCAGTCTGGCTTTCGCCAGCTTGCACGCCACCAGCGTACACGCCCTTGGCTTGCAGGCCCAGGGTCGAAGCATCCTTGTTCTTCAGGAATGCCAGGTTGCCGTACAGAGCGGTGCGCTTGGACAGGTTGTGGACGTAGCCCAGAGTGATCTGGTGAGCCTTGGAGTCGATGGCCTTTTGGTCGTACAGAGCGTATTGCAGCTTGACTTCGCCCACGCCGCCGACGGGAGCCGAAGCACCCAGCATGTAGGAGTTGGTCTTGATGTCGCCGCCGATGTCACGCTTGAACTTGGTCTGTTGCAGCAGGCCGCTCAGCTTGGCAACGCCGAAGTTGTACGAAGCACCCAGGGTGATTTCGTCACGGTCGGTAGCCAGGCCGCCAACGGCAGTCTTTTGCTGGGCCAGGCCCAGGCTGGCGCTCAGGGGGCCGTTGTCGTATGCAACGTAACCGCCGATGTAACGGCCGACGCTGTCAGCAGTACCGATGGTTTGCTTTTCGTCGAAAGCGTAGCCAAAGCCGGCGTTGAAACCGCCGAAGTTGGGGGTGTAGTACGAGATCAGGTTGTTAGCGCGGATGCCGTTGTCGTCGGCGCCTTGGCCAGCTGCCCAGTTACGGAAGCCCATGAATTGGCCGATACCGGTGGCGCTGAACAGGTCGTAGGAGGTCAGCTTTTGGAAGGTCGGGACTTGGTCACGGCCCAGGCGCACTTCACCGAAGTTGCCCGACAGGCTCACGGTGGAACGACGCTTGAAGTTGAAGCCGCTGGCGTTGCCATCGTCACCGAAGATTTCGCCTTCCAGCCAGAAGCCAGCCTTCAGACCACCACCCAGGTCTTCCGTGCCGCGCAGGCCCAGACGGCTCGTGGAAGCGCCGCTGGTGCCCAGGCCGTAACGGCTGTCGCCAGCTGCGTCCTTGTTCACGTAGGCAACGCCAGTGTCGACGATACCGAACAGGGTCACGGAGGATTGAGCCATTGCGGCGCCGGAAGCAGCCAGCACTGCCAGGGCAATCAGAGATTTTTTCATTACGAGTTACTCCAAGGTTTAGAAGGGCGCCGGTCGTGAGGAAGAGAGGCTTGGCCTGATGCTCCACCGGTTTCCCGCGCCAACCTCCTGGTGGGGAAGTTAGGGCCTATTGCACCAGACCACCGCTGCCCATGCAAAGAAATTCACCCACAAACGGGCATTACCCCCCGTTTTTCGTTGCACTGCCGCAACAAACCTGCAAGCCAACACAATCAGGCCCAACCCGAACATCGCGCCGGCCTTGTTGCGCTTGCACAAAGAGAGGGCATGGCGTCCTGGTGTACCGTTCAGACCCTGAATTTGCCAAGATTTTCCGCTCTAGGGACCGCCCATGGACAAGATACTGACTGCCGCCGATGCGGCGCTTCGCACCCTGTTTGCACAGCCTTCCGCCGCCGAACGCTCCCCGGCCGCCGGCATCGCGGAGGGAGAGCTGACCGAGGCACAGCGTCGGCTGTCGGGCGCCTTGATGCGCGTCAATCACGTCGGAGAGGTCTGCGCCCAGGCGCTGTACAACGCCCAGGCCATGGTGACGCGCGACATGGTGCTGCGCGAGCACCTGCTGGAGGCGGCGCGCGAGGAGACCGACCACCTGGCATGGACCCGCGACCGGCTCGACGCCCTGGGCGACCGGCCCAGCCTGCTGAACCCGCTGTGGTTTGCCGGCGCCTTCGCCATCGGTGTGGTGGCCGCCAAGATCAGCGACGCGGCCAGCCTGGGGTTTGTGGTGGAGACGGAGGAGCAGGTGTCCGCCCATCTGGAAAGCCATCTGGGCCTGTTGCCCGAGGAAGACCGCGCCTCGCTGGCCGTGGTGGCCCGCATGAAGGATGACGAGGAACGCCATGCCGCCGCTGCGCGCGAAGCCGGTGCCCTGGAATTGCCGCCCCCCGCCCGCGCCTTGATGCGCCTGGCAGCCAAGGTGATGACGACAACCGCCCACCGCATCTGAACCTTCAGAAACATCTGAAACAGCATTCCATCCAAAAAAGCGGGCCTTGCCCGCTTTCTTCATTTCAGGAGGGGCGCCGAGGCGCAAGCCCGGCCATCTGCGGCATCAGGCCTCGACGATGTCGAATCCCGTGGTGATCTCGGCCGTCTTGCCCAGCATGATGGTGGCCGAGCAGTATTTGTCATGGCTCATGGCAATGGCACGTTCCACAGCACCCGTGGGCAGACCCGTGCCGCTGACGGTGAACTGCATGTGGATCTTGGTGAACACCTTGGGGTCCGCATCGGCGCGCTCCGAGGTGAGCTTGACGCTGCAGCCTTTGACGGCATGCCTGCCGCGCTTGAGGATCAGCACCACGTCATAGGCCGTGCAGCCACCGGCGCCGGCCAGCAGCATCTCCATGGGGCGGGGTGCCTGGTTCTGCCCTCCGTTGGCGGGGTTGGCCGCATCCGGCGCCCCATCCATATTGACCACGTGGCCGCTGCCCGTTTCCGCCACGAAGCCCATGCCCGAGCGCATGCCGGTCGTGCCGCCTGTCCAACTCACTGTGCATTCCATTGTTGCGTCCTCAAAAAACTGTTGCTATTTTGCATCAACTACACAAAAACCCTGATTTTGTTGCAACGCAGCACCTGCCGTGCATACAATGCACCCAAGCGTTATCTGAAGGGTTAACCCGGACACCCCTCCAGATGGACTGCAGATTGTGAACCAACTTCGCTCTGCATCGCACCAGTTGTCTCCTCCACCTCCTCTATTGGTGGATTCAGCCCCCGGCTTTACAGCCTGGGGCTTTTTTTTGGTTTCGTCGCTCCCGGCCTGGACAGGACGCTGCACTGCAGCATGATTCACAAGCGCCTATGATGGCCGCCTGACACCGACGGGCCGCCTCCCGGCCTGCTGCTCTCCAGCCTTTCGCCGACGATGAACCACCCCCTGACCCCTGCCGACTACCTGACCAAGATCCTTACCGCGCGCGTTTATGACGTGGCCGTGGAGTCGGACCTGGAGCCCGCCAAGGCGCTGAGCCGCCGCCTGCACAACAAGGTGCTGCTCAAGCGCGAGGACCAGCAGCCGGTGTTCAGCTTCAAACTGCGCGGCGCCTATAACAAGATGGCGCACCTGTCGGCCGAGCAGCTGGAAAAGGGCGTGATCTGCGCCTCCGCCGGCAACCATGCGCAAGGCGTGGCCCTGGGCGCACGCAAGCTCGGCTGCCGCGCCGTGATCGTGATGCCGACCACCACGCCCCAGGTCAAGATCGATGCGGTGCAGGCGCTGGGCGGCGAGGTGGAACTGGCCGGCGAAAGCTATTCCGACGCCTACAAGCACGCCGTCAAGCTGCAAAAGGAAAAGGGCCTGACCTTTGTGCACCCCTTCGACGATCCCTACGTGATCGCCGGCCAGGGCACGATTGCCATGGAAATGCTGAGCCAGCTCCAAAAGCTGGGCAGCCCGCGCCTGGACGCGGTCTTTGTCGCCATCGGCGGCGGCGGCCTGATCTCGGGCGTGGCCAACTACATCAAGGCCGTGCGCCCCGACGTGAAGGTAATCGGCGTGCACACCAAGGATTCGGACGCCATGCTGCAGTCCGTGCGTGCCGGCCACCGCGTGGAGCTGGCCGACGTGGGCCTGTTCGCCGACGGCACGGCCGTCAAGCTGGTGGGCGAGGAGACCTTCCGCATCGCCCAGGGCCTGGTGGACGACTACGTGGTGGTCGATACCGACGCCGTCTGCGCCGCGATCAAGGACATCTTCGTGGACACGCGCTCCATCGTCGAGCCGTCCGGCGCCCTGGCCGTGGCGGCCATCAAGCAGTACGTTGCCAAGCACAAGACCAAGGGCGAGACCTATGCCGCCATCCTGTGCGGCGCCAACATGAACTTCGACCGGCTGCGCTTCGTGGCCGAGCGGGCCGAGGTGGGCGAGGAGCGCGAGGCCCTGTTCGCCGTGACCATCCCCGAGGAGCGCGGCAGCTTCAAGCGCTTTTGCGAAGCGGTGGGCAAGCTGCCCGGCGGCCCGCGCAACGTGACCGAATTCAACTACCGCATCAGCCACGAGAACAAGGCCCACGTCTTCGTGGGCCTGACCACGGCGGCACGCGGCGAGTCCGAGAAGATCGCCAGGAACTTCGAGAAGCAGGGCTTCGAGGCGCTGGACCTGACCTTCGACGACATGGCCAAGGAGCATCTGCGCCACATGGTCGGTGGCCATTCGCCGCTGGCGCAGGAAGAACGCCTGCTGCGCTTTGTCTTCCCCGAGCGCCCCGGCGCATTGTTCAAGTTCCTCAGCCTGATGGCGCCGACCTGGAACATCTCGCTGTTCCACTACCGCAACCAGGGCGCCGACTACGGCCGCATCCTGGTCGGCATGCAGGTGCCCGCCAAGGACGGCAAGAAGTTCGACGCCTTCCTGAGCAATCTTGGCTACCCCTGGGTCGAGGAAACCGCCAACCCGGCCTACCAGCTTTTCCTCAAGTGACGGACCTGGCGGGCCGGCACTGACACGCCCATGCAGCCGCTTCGCCACTTTGTCCTGGCCGTCCAGTTCTTCAGCCGCATCCCGGTCACGGGGCGGCTGGCCGCCTGGGCTGGCTGGAGCCCCCAGCTGCAGCACGCTAGCGTTGCCCATCTGCCCGGCGTCGGCTGGCTGGTGGGCGCATGGGGCGCAGCGTGCCTGACGGCAACGGGCTGGCTGCTGGCGCCCAGCCCCTGGATGCCGCTGGTTGCCGCCGTTCTTTCCACCGTGGCCACGCTGTGGCTGACCGGGGGACTGCACGAAGACGGATTGGCCGATGTGGCCGACGGCCTGGGCGGCTTTGTCCCTCCCGAGCGCGCGCTGGAAATCATGAAGGATTCGCGCCTGGGCGCCTACGGCGCCATGGCGCTGGTGATGGCGCTGCTGGCCAAGCTATCCCTGGTCGCGCTGCTGGTCGACATCCGCGTGCAATGGGCGGCCTTGCTGCTGTGCAGCATCCATGTGCTGTCGCGCATGGCGCCGCTGGCCCTCATGCAATGCCTTCCCTATTTGGGCCAGGCGGCCCACTCCAAGGCCTTGCACGCCGCGGGTCGGCCATTGGCTGCCAGGGGCCTGGTCGCGGCAATCCTCTGGTGCCTGCCCGCCCTGGCGCTGACAGGCTGGCTGGGGGGCCTGCCGCTCGTCATCGGCCTGGTCCTGCCCGGCGCCCTGGCCATGGCCGCCATGGTGCGCTGGCTGCGCCGCCGGCTGGGCGGCATGACGGGGGATTGCCTGGGCGCTGCCCAGCAGGTTTGTGAACTGGCCATGCTGCTGGGAGCCGCCGCCGTACTGGTGCGCGTGCCATGAACTGCGCCTGCACCAACCCGGCACCACGCCTTTGGCTGGTACGCCATGCCCGCCCGCTGGTGGCGCCCGGCATCTGCTATGGCCGACTCGACATGCAAGCCGACGCCCAGGCCACGGCCGATGCGGCGCAGGCCCTGCACCTCGCCCTGCCTGCGGATTGCCTGCTGGTGCATTCGCCCCTGCGCCGATGCCGTCAATTGGCACAGGCCCTGCAGGCACTGCGGCCCGGCCTGGCATCGGCGGCGGACAGCCGCCTGCTGGAGATGGATTTCGGCGAGTGGGAAGGCCAGCCCTGGGATGCGCTGGACCGCGGCGCCATCGATGCCTGGGCGGCAGACCTTGCCGGGCACGCGCCGGGCCGGGGAGAGTCCCTGGCGACCATGCTGCGCAGGGTGGATGAGGCCTTGCAGCAGGCGAGCAGGGGTTCGGTGGGCGATGGCGCCGCACGCGACACCGTCTGGATCACCCATGCCGGCGTGGCGCGCTGCGTGCAATGGCTGATGCGCGAAGGCAGCGCCCTGCCCCAGGCGGCCCAATGGACGCTGCCCGCGCCTGACTTTGGCGGCTGGCTGGTGCTGGACCTGCCGTTGCCGCGCTGACCGGGATCAGCGCTTGTCGGGCAGGGGAATCTGCAGCGTGATGGAAGCCGGGCCATCGACCCTGGGCCCCAGGCGCGCCTCGCGGCCCGACACCGACTGCAGCACCACGCCGTCTTCCACGGCGCGCCCCACGCGGAAGGGCTTGGCCGGCTGGTTGCCCACGGCGATGACCGCCGCTCCGCCGCCGCTGTCGCGCCCGGCCAGCACACCGACCAGCGCATAGCGCGAGACCACAGGCGCTGCAGCGGGGGCGACGGCGCCCTGCGCGGCCGCCACGCCTCCCAGCGCCTGCGCCAGCGCGGGCGCATCGACCTGCAAGGGCTCGGCGGGGGCGGGTGGCACGGGCGCTCCCGCGCCGCCGTTGCCCAGGCGCATGGCCCAGAAAGCCACGACGCCGGCAGCCAGCAGCCAGAGCACGAATGTGGCCGCCTTGACATGCCAGGTCCGGGCCTGGCCGCGGTTCAATGAAAGTGTCACCATCGCGCGATTATGATGGAGCGATATGTCCAATTTGCTGCACCGTTCCATGACCAGCCTTCCCCGCCGTCCGTTGCCTGCCCTGCGCACTGCCGTCCAGCGCGGCTTCACGCTGATCGAGCTGATGGTGGTCCTGGTCATCATCGGCGTGCTGGCGGCCCTGATCGTGCCCAATGTGCTGGACCGCGCCGACGATGCCCGCGTCACGGCTGCACGCACCGACATCACCAACATCTCCCAGGCGCTCAAGCTCTATCGCCTGGACAACCAGCGCTACCCCACGGCCGAGCAAGGCCTGCAGGCCCTGATCGTCCGCCCCACGAGCGGGCCGCTGCCCAACAACTGGAAGCCCTACCTGGAAAAGCTGCCCAACGATCCCTGGGGCCGCCCCTACCAGTACCTGAATCCTGGCATCAAGGGCCCCATCGACATCATGTCCTTTGGCGCCGACGGCCAGGCCGGCGGAGAGGGCAAGGATGCCGACATCGGCAGCTGGCAATAAGTCGATGGCCCAGGCGACGGCCCGCAGGGGCCGCGCTGCACCGCACCACAGGCCCGCACTCCCAGCGGGCCTGCCTGCTCTCATGCCCCGCCAGACCGCTTCCTCCTCCCTGTCCACCCCTTCGCGCGGCTTCACCCTGCTGGAGCTGATGGTCGTCATCAGCATCATGGCGATTGCCGCCGCAGGCGTGAGCCTGTCGCTGCGCGACAGCGGACAGGCACAGCTGGAGCGCGAGGCCGAACGCCTGGCCGCGCTGCTGGAGTCGGCCCGCGCCCAGGCCCGTGCCAACGGCGTGCCCGTGCGCTGGCGGCCCATGCCACAGGGCTTTCGTTTCGAAGGACTGCCGGCCAGCGCGCAATTGCCTTCCCAATGGCTGCAGACCGGTGTGCAGGCGCAGCCGGCCACGCCGCTGGTGCTGGGCCCCGAGCCACTGATTCCGCCCCAGTCCGTCACGCTGACGCTGCGCGACTCCACCAGCCCGCCGCTGCGCGTGGCCACGGATGGACTGCGGCCCTTTGCCGTGCAGTCCCTGCCATGACAGCCCTCCACGGACTGCGCCGAAAGCACGGTGCCCCCAGGCGCCCGGCACGCGGCTTCACGCTGATCGAGGTGCTGGTGGCCCTGGGCATCGTGGGCATTGCGCTCATGGCCGGTCTGCAGGCCACATCGGCCCTGACGCTCAATGCCGAGCGCCAGTCCGAGGTGCTGCTGGCCCAGCTGTGCGCGCAAAACGAGCTGGTGCGCATGCGCCTGTCGCGCCAGATGCCGCCCGTGGGCGACAACAGCCTGACCTGCGAGCAGGGCGGCCGGCAACTGCAGGTCCGGCTCAGCGTGCGGCCCACACCCAATCCCAGCTTCCGCCGTGTCGATGCCCTGGTGGTCACGGCAGAGCATCCCGTGCTGCGCGTATCCACCATCGTGGGACGCTTCTGAATGCGCTTGCGCCACCCTTCCCGCACGCACGGCTTCACCCTGGTGGAGCTGATGGTGGCCATCGCCGTCATGGCCCTGCTGGCCCTGGTGAGCTGGCGCGGGCTGGACAGCATGGTGCGCTCGCAGGAGACCATTCGCGCCCGCAACGAGCAGCAGATGGTGCTGCAGACCGTCATCGCCCAATGGAATGCCGACCTCGAAGCGCTGATGCCGCTTGAAAACACGCAGGTCATCGACTGGGACGGCCAGGTGCTGCGCATGACCCGCAAGAGCAGCGCCGCCGTGGACGACGGCGCCGTGGTCGTCGCCTGGGCGCGCCGCCAGACGGCAGGGCGCGACCAGTGGCTGCGCTGGCAGTCGCCGCCGCTGCGCACGCGCGCACAGTGGCGCGATGCCTGGAACCAGGGATCTCAATGGGGGCGCAACCCCTCGGACGACCAGCGCCGGCGCGAAACCGTGCTGATGCCCCTGGACCAATGGCGCCTGTACTACTACCGCGACAACGCCTGGAGCAATCCGCAGTCCAGCGGCTCGGACAACGGCACGGGCACGGTCAACCCGCCGTCCGGCGGCACCAACAGCAGCGCGCAGCTGCCCACGATTCCCGACGGCATCCGCGTCGAACTGACCCTGCCGCCGGACAGCGCCATTCCTGGCCGCGTCACCATGGACTGGGTCAACCCCTTGCGCTCCAACAGCAGATCATGATGCGCGCACCCCGCCCCCTGCCCGGCCGCCGCCGCCACCGTGGCGTGGCCCTGCTGGCCGCCATGCTCACGGTGACCCTGGTGGCCACGTTCGCCGCCACCGCGCTGTGGCAGCAGTGGCGCAGCGTGGAGGTCGAGACCGCCGAGCGCAACCGCATGCAGGCCGCCTGGATCCTGCTGGGTGCGCTGGACTGGTCGCGCGTGGTGCTGGCCGAGGATGCGCGCACCAGCCTGCAGGTGGACCATCTGGCCGAACCCTGGGCCGTGCCGCTGCAGGAGGCGCGCCTGTCCACCTTCCTGGCGGCGCAGAACAACGTCAGCCAGGTCGATGACGGCATGGCCGACATGCAGGACGCCTTTCTCTCGGGCCAGATCATCGACCTGCAGTCGCGCCTGAACCTGCGCAACCTGCTGAGCGCCCCCGACAAGCCCGAAACCCTGCGCCCGCTGTCCCGCCTGCTGGAGCGCCTGAACCTGCCCCCTGCCTATGCCACGCAGATCGTCCAGGCCCTGCGCGCAGCCGCCACCCCTGGCGAGGGCGCGCAGTTCCTGATGCCGCGCACGCTGGGCCAGTTCGGCTGGCTGGGCCTGCCGCCCGAGGTCGTCGCGCGCCTGGAGCCCTACATCACCCTGCTGCCCGAGAACACGCCCGTCAATCTCAACACCGCCAGCGCCGAAGTCATCTGGGCCAGCGTGGAGGACCTGACCTGGTCCCAGGCCAGCCAGCTGGTGCAGTTGCGCGCATCGCGCCCGCTGCGCAGCCTGGCCGATGCCTCCAACGCGCTGGGCCTGCCGCAGAAATTCGAAGGACAGAACCTGTCGGTGGCCACCAGCTTCTTCGAGGCGCGTGGCCGCATGCGCCTGGGCGAGATCGTGGCCAGCGAACGCTCCATGTTGCGTCGCAACAACATGACAGTCACTACCATCTGGCGTGAGAGGGGGGACTGGGGATTGCCCGAAGCTCCCGCGCCATGACAGATGGCTGTCACACTCGCCCCCTACAATGCCCGCTTCCGCCCATGAGCACCTTGATTCTTCATCTGCCTGCGGGCCCCGCTGGCGAATACGCCTACGCACTCAGCAGTGACGGCCTGCGCGCCGACCGGCATGGCCACGCCGCCGCAGGCCTGCTGCCCGATCCTGGCCGCACCGGCCAGACGGTTGCCGTGGTGCCGCACCAGGCCTTGTCCTGGCATCTGGTCAGCCTCCCCCATGGCGTGCCTACGGGAAGCCGGCGCGGACATGTGCGCCTGCGCGCCGTGCTCGACGGGCTGCTGGAAGAGCGCCTGCTCGACGAGCCCTCCCAATTGCACCTGGCCCTGCAGCCGCAGGCACGCGCAGGCGAGCCCTGCTGGGTTGCCGCCTGCAACAAGGCCTGGCTCCATGCCCACCTTCAGGCCCTGGAATCCGCAGGGCGGCCCGTGGGCCGCATCGTGCCGGAATGTCCGCCCCAGGCCACGCCCCAGCTCTGGGCCGTGGGCTCACCCGAATCGGCCTGGCTGCTGGCCACCGGCCTGAGCACCGCCGCGCAGGGCATGGACTCGCTGGCCTGCCTGCCGCTGCGCACCGACAGTGCCGACCCCGCCATGCTGGCCGCCCTGCTGCAGGCCCTGCCCCCCGACACCCCGATCCAGGCCGACCCGGCGCTGGCCCGCGCCGCCGAAGCCCTGCAGCGCCCAGTCAGCCTGCTGACGGACGCCCAGCGCGGCCTAGCGGCCCGCGCACAAAGCTGGGATCTGGCCCAGTTCGACCTGGATCTGGGCGGCGGCAGCCGCACACGGCGGCGCATGCTCGACGGCTGGCAAAGCTTTCTGCGCGCGCCGCAATGGAAGGCCGCGCGCTGGGGCGCCGTGCTCGCCCTGCTGGCCCAGGTAGTGGGCCTCAATGCCTGGGCCTGGACCGAGAACCGCGCCATCGCGGCCAAGCAGGTCCAGGTGCGGTCCACGCTGGCCACCAGCTTCCCCCGCGTGCCCGTCATCGTCGACGCGCCCGTTCAAATGCAGCGCGAAGTCGCCACGCTGCGCCAGACCGCCGGCGCGCTGACGCAGGGCGACCTGGAGCCCCTGCTGGCCGCCGCATCCCGGGCCCTGCCCGCTGGACAGTTGCCCCAGGCCATGGACTACCAGGACCGGCAGTTGCGCCTCAAGGGCGTCTCCCTGGAGGCCGAGGCACTGGAGCAGGCACAACAACATCTGGCCGGCAGCGGCCTGCGACTGCAGCGCGACGGCGCCGACCTGCTGCTTGCCCAGGAGGCCCGGCCATGAACATGCGCGCATCCCGCCAAAGCCTGGCACCCCTGCGCGCGCGCTGGAATGCCCTGGCGCCGCGCGAACAGAACATGACCCTGCTGGCCGGTGGCGTGGTGGCACTGGCCCTGCTGTGGTGGGTGGCCCTGGCCCCCGCCCTGCACAGCCTGCGCACCGCGCCCGAACGCCATGCCCAGGCCGACCGCCAGTTGCGCCAGATGCAACTCCTGCAGGCCGAGGCCGAGCAGCTGCGCGGCAACGCACGCCCCGTGGTCGGCGATGCCAAGGCGCTGCTGCAAAGCTCGCTGTCCGCCGAACTGGGCGCCTCCGCCCAATTGAACTGGATGGGCGACCGCGCACAGATCACGCTCAAGGCCGCACCCGCCGCCGCGCTGGCGCGCTGGCTGGCCCAGGTCCGCAGCAACACCCATGCCGTTCCGGCCGAGATGAAACTGGCCCGCAGTGCATCTGCAAGCACTGCCGCAGCCTCCGGCGCAGCAGGCGCTGCCGATGCCGTGCGCTGGGATGGCAGCCTGGTGCTGGACCTGCCCGTCGATCCGTCGCGGGCGCCTTGAGCATGCAACGCAAGCCCCGCACCCAGCCGGCCCTGCGCGCACCGCGCGGCTGGGCGCTGGCCGGTGCCCTGTGCGGCCTGGTGGCCACCACCGTCGTCTGGGCGCCCGCCGCCTGGCTGGCGCGCGGCGTGGATTCGGCCACGCAGGGCCAGGTGCTGCTGCAGCAGCCGCGCGGCACGCTGTGGAATGGCTCGGCCTCCCTGGTCTTCACCGGAGGCGCCGGCAGCCGCGACCGCACAGCCCTGCCCACACGGCTGGAATGGACGCTGCGCCCGCGCCTGGACGGCGCCCGCATACAACTGCGCAGCGAATGCTGCACACCCACGCCCGTGGTGCTGGACCTGCTGCCCCGCTGGCAGGGCCTGAGCGCCGTGGTGCATGACAGCGACACGCGCTGGCCCGCCTCCCTGCTGTCCGGCCTGGGCACGCCATGGAACACGGTGGACCTGCAAGGCCAGCTGCGGCTGGCCACGCAGACCCTGCAACTGCAGCTGCTGTGGCAATCGGGCCGCTGGCGCAGCGAAGGCAGCACGCGCCTGGAGGCGCTGGCCGTATCCTCACGCCTGTCACCGCTGCGCCCGCTGGGCAGCTACCGGCTGGACATCCTCGGGGGCGACAGCCCGCAACTGCAGCTCAGTACCCTGACCGGCGACCTGCGCCTGAGCGGCCAGGGCCAATGGGTAGGCCAGCGGCTGCATTTCCAGGGCGAGGCCTCGGCCAGCCCGGAGCGCGAAACCGCGCTGTCCAACCTGCTCAACATTCTGGGACGGCGCCAGGGGCCCCGGTCCATCATTTCCTTTGGTTGATCCATGACTCAGCAGCACACGACCCCGTTCTGGCGCAACACCCTGCACACGCTGGCCGTCAGCGCCATGCTGGCCTGCACCGCTGGCACGACCCAGGCTCAGACCAACGCACCGGCCGGCGCCACGCCCAGCCTGCGCCCCGGCGAGCCTGTGACACTGAATTTCTCAGGCGCCGACATCGAGGCCGTCTCGCGCGCCATCGGCGCCATCACCAACCGCAACGTGGTGGTCGACCCCCGCGTCAAGGGCCAGATCACGCTGCTGACCGACAGGCCCGTGCCGCCTGCCACCGCCTACCAGCAGTTCCTGGCCGCGCTGCGCCTGCAGGGCTTCACCATTGTCGAATCGGCCGGCCTGTACAAGGTCATCCCCGAGGCCGACGCCAAGCTGCAGGCCAGCGAAGTGGCCGTGGGCGCGAGCCGCAGCAGCGCGGGCAGCCAGATCGTCACCCAGATCTTCAAGCTCAACTACGAGAACGCGGCCAACCTGGTGCCCGTGCTGCGCCCGCTGATCAGCCCCAACAACACCATCAACGTCAACCCGGGCAACAACTCGCTGGTCATCACCGACTACGCAGACAACCTGCAGCGCATCTCGCGCATCGTGGCGACCATGGATGTGTCCAACGCCACCGATGTCGAAATCATCCCGCTGCGCCATGCCGTGGCCACTGACATGGTGGCCCTGGTCTCGCGCCTGATCGAAGGCGGCACGGCCAGCCCCGGCGGCCTCACCGTGACCGCTGGCGGCGCCAATATTCCGGGCCAGAGCGACAACGCCTTCAAGACCTCGCTGATGGCCGAGCCGCGCAGCAACTCCATCGTGCTGCGCGCGGCCAACCCCGCACGCCTGGCCCAGGTGCGCTCGCTGATCGCGCGGCTGGACCAGCCCGCCATGAACGGCGGCGGCGACCAGGGCAACATCCATGTGGTCTATCTGAAGAACGCCGACGCCGTGGCGCTGGCCGCCACCTTGCGCGCGGCCATAGGCGCCCAGGCCACAGCCGCGGGCACGGCCAGCGGCCAGCCCGGTGCGGGCGGCACCACGCCGCAGGGCGGCGGCATGTCCTCCATTCCCACCTCGCAGCCCGTGGTCTCGCGCGACTCCAGCGGCACGGCATCCATGGGCATGGGCTCGTCCTCGGGCCTGGGCAGCAGCGGTGGCGGCGGCGCGCTGGGCGTGGCCCAGCAGCCGTCCACGGGCGGCATGATCCAGGCCGATCCTTCGACCAACTCGCTGATCATCACGGCCCCGCCGCCCGTCTATCGCCAACTGCGCGCCGTGATCGACAAGCTCGACGGCCGCCGCGCCCAGGTTCTGATCGAAAGCCTGATCGTCGAAATCAAGGACAACCGGCTGGCCCAGTTCGGCATCCAGTGGCAGGCCATGCTCAGCAACAACGGCCGCGTGATCGGCACCCTGGGCACGAACTCCAATGTGGCGGGCGCCAACATCCTGAACCTGCTCGGCCTGGTCAAGGATGGAGGCCTCGATGGCAGCGCCATCACGGGCGACACGCTGACCAGCCTGAGGGGCACCAACCTCGGCTTCACGCAGCGCGTCAACGGCAAGGACACTCTGGGCTTTCTGGCCAACTTCCTGCAGAACAGCGGTGACGCCAACATCCTGTCCACGCCCAACCTGATGACGCTGGACAACGAGGAGGCGCGCATCATCGTGGGCCAGAACGTGCCCATGGTCACGGGCTCCTACGCCAGCAATTCCACGGGCGGCACGGTCAACCCGTTCACCACGGTGGAGCGCAAGGACGTGGGTCTGATGCTGCGCGTGCGCCCGCAGATCAACGAGAACGGCACGGTGAAGCTGGCCGTGTTCCAGGAGGTCTCCTCGGTGGACGAGTCCACGCGCAAGGACACCAACGGCCTGACCACCAACAAGCGCTCCATCGAGTCAAACGTGCTGGTCGAGGACGGCAACATCGTCGTGCTCGGCGGCCTGATCGACGACAACTACTCCCAGGCCGAGGACCGGGTGCCTCTGCTGGGCGACATCCCCGTGGTCGGCAACCTGTTCCGCAACACCAACCGCAAGCGCAACAAGACCAACCTGATGGTCTTCCTGCGCCCCGTGGTGATGCGCGATGCGACTGCGACCAACCAGGTCTCTTCCGAGCGCTACGAAGCCATCCGCGCGCAGCAACAGAGCCTGCAGCCCGAGCCCAGCGCCCTGCTGCGCTCGGTCAATGCCGCGCCCGTGCTGCCCACGCTCACGCCGCAGCCGGACCCCGGCTCGTTCACCAACCCGGCCGCCATCGTCAACGTGCCGGGCGCAAAGCCCGAGCTGATCGACTTCACCCAGCCGCAGCCCGCCGCTCCCGCCGTGCCGGCAGCCCCCGGCGCGCTCTGAGGCAGGAAGGCCCCATGCGCTATCCCCTGCCCTATTCGTTTGCGCGCACCAGCCAGCTGCTGATCGAGGACGACGGCCACGAGCCCCTGCTCTGGCACGGCCCCTCGCCCGACTGGCAGGCCCTGTCCGAAGTCCAGCGCAAGCATGCGGTGCAGCGCTGGCAGATGCTGGATGCGGGCACGCTGGCGCACCGCATCAGCGCCGCCTATTCGCAGGGCGAGTCCAGCGCGGCCCTGGTGGTCAGCGAGGTCGAGTCCGACGCCGACCTCTCGCGCATGATGCAGGAGCTGCCCGCCGTCGAGGACTTGCTGGAGACTGCGGACGACGCGCCCATCATCCGCATGCTCAACGCCCTGCTCACGCAGGCCGCGCGCGACGGCGCCAGCGATATCCACATCGAGCCCTATGAGCGCCACTCCAGCGTGCGCTTTCGCGTGGACGGCGACCTGCGCGAGGTCGTGCAGCCCAACCGGGCCCTGCACGCGGCGCTGATCTCGCGCCTGAAGATCATGGCCGACCTGGACATCGCCGAAAAGCGGCTGCCCCAGGACGGCCGCATCAGCCTGCGCCTGGGCACGCGCGCCATTGACGTGCGCGTCTCCACCCTGCCCAGCGCCCACGGCGAGCGCGCCGTGCTGCGCCTGCTGGACAAGAGCGAGAGCAAGCTCAGCCTGGAGGCCGTTGGCATGCAGGGCGAGACGCTGAGGCGGTTCACCCACATGACGGCGCAGCCCCACGGCATCGTGCTGGTCACCGGCCCCACGGGCTCGGGCAAGACCACCACGCTGTACGCGGCGCTGTCGCGCATGGACGCCAGCCACAGCAACATCATGACGGTGGAAGACCCCATCGAGTACGAGCTGGCCGGCGTGGGGCAGACCCAGGTCAACGCCAAGATCGAGCTGACCTTCGCCAAGGCCCTGCGCGCCATCCTGCGCCAGGACCCGGACGTGATCATGATCGGCGAAATCCGCGACTTCGAGACCGCGCAGATCGCCATCCAGGCCTCGCTGACGGGCCACCTGGTGCTGGCCACGCTGCACACCAACGACGCATCCAGCGCCGTCACCCGCCTGATCGACATGGGCGTGGAGCCGTTCCTGCTGTCGTCCTCCCTGCTGGGCGTGCTGGCACAGCGCCTGGTGCGCAAGATCGACACCACCGAGCCCAGTGGCTACCGGGGGCGCACCGGCATCTTCGAGATGCTGGTGGTGGACGACACCATCCGCGCGCAGATCCACCGCCAGGCCAGCGAGGCCGAGATCCGCGACACCGCGCTGGCCTCGGGCATGCGCCTGATGCGCGACGACGGCGAGCGCCTGGTGCGCGAGGGCATCACCACGCCCGAGGAAGTGCTGCGCGTCACGCGCGACTAGGCGCAGGCGGCCACGCCAGACCCTGCGCAGCACGGGGCATCCCCGTTTGCCACAATGGTCGGCATGTTGGAATCCCTACGCGCCTGGAGCGCTCCCTATGGCGGCGACCTGTTCCTGTGGGTCGCCACGCTGAGCCTGATCAGCTACATCGCCCTGTGGTGGTTCAAGTCACGACTGTCCACCAGCCAGCTGCGCCGCGTCATCCGCCTGTCGGCGCTGGTGGCGCTGCCGCTGTCCTGGCTGGCCATCCAGCAGGGCGAGAACCATCTGGCGGCTGCCATCCTCCCCCTGGTCTGGTGCGTGGTGCTGGGCATCACCTGCGCACGGGAAATGTCCAGAAGAAACTGAGTGCGCGAACGCGCACCAGGAATGCCCTGGCGCGGCAAGGCCCGCGCCGCCCCCACCCACCGTGAACTGGAAGTTGGAACCTGCCATGACATCATTCAATGAAGTCCGTCTGTCCATGCTCGACCTCGTGGCCGTGCGCGAAGGCGGCACCGTCGCCGAGGCCCTGGACATTGCGCTGGCCACGGCCCGCAAGGCCGAGGCACTGGGATTCGAGCGCTACTGGCTGGCCGAGCACCACAACATGCCCGGCATCGCCAGCTCGGCCACGGCCGTGCTGATCGGCCATATCGCAGGCGGCACCTCGAAGATCCGCGTGGGCTCGGGCGGCATCATGCTGCCCAACCATGCCCCGCTGGTGGTCGCCGAAGCCTTCGGCACGCTGGCCGAGCTGTACCCGGGCCGCATCGACCTGGGCCTGGGCCGTGCGCCCGGCACCGATGGCGCCACCATGCGCGCCCTGCGCCGCGACCGCGTCGAGACCGAGGAAGACTTCCCGCGCGACGTGATGGAGCTGCAGCGCCTGCTGGCCCCGGCCACGCCCGATCAAAAGCTGGTGGCCACGCCCGGCGCGGGCACCAACGTGCCGATCTGGCTGCTGGGCTCCAGCCTGTTCTCGGCCCAGCTGGCCGCCCACCTGGGCCTGCCCTACGCCTTTGCCTCGCACTTCGCGCCGCGCATGCTCTACCAGGCCGTGCAGCTGTACCGCAGCCTGTTCAAGCCGTCGGCCCAACTGGCCAAACCCTACGTGATCGTCGGCGCCCCCGTGATCGCGGCGCCCACCGATGACGAGGCCGAGTACCTGGCCAGCAGCACCTACCAGCGCGTGCTGGGCATCATCACGGGCCGGCGCGGACTGCTGCCGCGCCCCATCGAGAACTATGCGGCCCAGCTCGGCGAGCAGGAGCGCCGCGCCATCGGCGACTTCCTGGCCGTGGCCTCCATCGGCGGCCCTGACAAGGTGCGCACGCGCCTGCAGAAGCTGCAGGCCGACACCGAGGCCGACGAGCTGATCCTGGTCAGCGACGTGTATGACCGCGACCTGCGCCTGCGCTCGCTGGAGATCACGGCCGGCGTCATGGGCCGCTGAAGGCATGAGCCGCTCCGCCCGGCTGCTGCAGCTGATCGACCTGCTGCGCCGCGCGCGCCTGCCCCAGGCCGGGCCGGTGCTGGCCCGGCAGCTGAACGTGAGCCTGCGCACCCTGTACCGCGACATTGCCACCCTGCGCGAGCAGGGTGCCGCGATTGCGGGCGACCCGGGCGTGGGCTACGAGATGCGGCCCGGCTTTCTGCTGCCGCCGCTGATGTTCACGCCCGATGAGCTGGAAGCCCTGCTGCTGGGCGCGCGCTGGGCCAGCCGCCAGGCCGACCCCGAGCTCGCCCAGGCCGCCACCGCCGCGCTGGACCGCATACGCAGCGCGCTGCCGCTGGAGCTGCGCATCGAGGTGGACACCAGCGGCCTGCTGGTGCCGCCCATCTGCCACGAGTCCGTGACCGAGCCCTGGCAGACCGCGCTGCGCCTGGCGATACGGCGCCAGCACCGGGTGCTGCTGCACTACACGGATGAGAAGGGCCAGCCGACCGAGCGCCAGATCTGGCCTTTTGCCATGGCTTTCTTCGATCAGCGGCGCATTCTTGCGGCCTGGTGCGAACTGCGCCAGGACTTCCGCCATTTCCGCGCCGACCGCGTGCGCTCCGTCACCGATCTGCAGGAACGCTATCCCGACCACCGCAGCGGCCTGATCGAACGCTGGTCGCGGCAACTGGGTTACACGGTCCGCTGAAACCACTGCTGACAAAAACTGTCAGCATGGACTCCTACAGTCGCTCCCATGGCCTTCTCGCCATGCATTCAAACCACTGGGAGCCTTCATGAACGACTCGATCAAGCCGCTGCGCTTTTACTTCCACCCCCGCTCGCGCGCCGTCATCGCGCGCTGGATGCTGGAGGAATGCGGCGCCCGCTATGAGCCCGTGCGGCTGGAATACGGCAGCACCATGAAGGCTGCCGACTACCTGGCCATCAATCCCATGGGCAAGGTTCCCGCGCTGGTGCACGGCGAGACCGTGATCACCGAACAGGCCGCCATCCTTGCCTATCTGGCCGACATCTTCCCCGAACGAAGGCTCGCGCCGGCCGTGGACAGCCCGCTGCGCGGCGTCTACCACCGCTGGATGTTCTTCCTGGCCGGCCCCGTCGACGCCTTGATGACTGCCAAGAGCCAGGGCCACCTGGAGCAGCAGACGGCCGACCAGGCCATGTCCGCCGGCTATGGCCGCTATGACGACGTGGTGCAGACGCTGCGCCAGGCCGTGGCCGGCAGGCGCTACCTGTGCGGCGACCAGTTCACCGCGGCCGACGTGCTCATGGCCAGCTACCTGCGCTGGGGCACGATGATGAAGCTGCTGCCCGCGCTGCCCGAGTTCAGCGACTACGGCCAGCCGCTGATGGAACGCCCGGCCTCGCTGCGCTCCATCCAGCTCAACGAAGCGGACCTCGCGGCCCAGCCGGCATAAGGACCAGGCAGGGGCTGCCGCCGACCGCGGCGGCGGCCTCGCCATCCAGCCGTCACCGGCAGCGGCTACCATCGGGGGTTGGATCGCCGCCTGGCGTTTCCTGAACGCCATCCCTTTCCCAGCCCTTCCCGACTCCCGCCGCGCATGCCTGCCTTTTCCTTCGAAGCCCTGGATGCACAAGGTCAGACCCGCAAGGGCACGATCGAAGCCGACAACGCGCGCGCCGCGCGCAGCCAGCTGCGGGCCCAGGCCCTGGTGCCAATGGCCGTGGAGATCGTGGCCTCGGGTTCCGCGTCCGGCTCGCAGGGCGGCGCCTCGCGCTGGCTGACCCGTCCCGTCCTTGGCTCCACAGGGCTCACCGTGTGGACGCGCCAGATGGCGGGGCTGGTCGGGTCAGGCCTGCCCATAGAGCGCGCCCTGGCCGCGCTGTCCGAAGAAGCCGACGACCCGCGCCAGCACCACCTCGTGGCCGCGCTGCGCGCCGAGGTCAACGCGGGCTCCACCTTTGCCCGCGCCCTGGCCCAGCATCCGCGCGAGTTCTCCGACATCTACTGCGCCGTGATCGGCGCCGGCGAGGCCAGCGGCAGCCTGGGCCCGGTGCTGGAGCGGCTGGCCGACGACCTGGAATCGCGCCAGGCCCTGCAGTCCAAGCTCATCGGCGCAGCCCTGTACCCGGCCATAGTGACCCTGGTGGCCATCGTCATCGTGCTGTTCCTGGTCAGCTACGTGGTGCCCCAGGTGGCCAGCGTGTTCGCCGGCACCAAGCGCGCCCTGCCCTGGCTCACCGTGGCCATGCTGGCGCTCAGCGACTTCGTGCGCAGCTATGGCTGGGCCGCGCTGATCGCCCTGGTGCTGGGCGCCGTGGGATTCCGGCTGTCCATGAAGAACCCCGTGCTGCGCGAGCGCTTCGACGCCTGGTGGCTGCGCCTGCCGCTGATCGGCCGGCTGGCGCGTAACTACAACGCGGCACGCTTTGCCGGCACGCTGGCCATGCTGGCGGGCGCGGGCGTGCCCATTCTCAAGGCCTTGCAGGCCGCCGCCGAAACGCTGGGCAACCGCGCGCTGCGCGCCGATGCCATGGACGCGCTGGCCCTGGTGCGCGAGGGCGCGCCGCTGGCCTCGGCCCTGGCGCAGAAAAAGCGCTTCCCGGGACTGATCTCCATGTTTGCCCGCCTGGGCGAGCAGACCGGCCAGCTGCCCGTGATGCTGCAGCGCGCGGCCAACCAGCTGTCCACCGAGGTGCAGCGCCGTGCCATGCACCTGGCCACCATCCTGGAGCCGCTGCTGATCGTGGCCATGGGCATGGTCGTGGCCCTGATCGTGCTGGCCGTGCTCATGCCCATCATCCAGCTCAACCAGTTTGTCAAATAGCGAAAAGCGCCAAGCCATGTCCGTGACCCTGCAAGACAAGCTGGTCGTCGCCATCTCCTCGCGGGCGCTGTTCGACTTCGAGGAGGAGAACCGGCTGTTCGACGCCGGTGACGAGCAGGCCTACATGCGCCGCCAGCTGGACCTGGTGCACCAGCCCGCACGCCCGGGCATCGCCTTCCCGCTGGTGCGCAAGCTGCTGGCCTTCAATACGCCTGAAGTGCAGCGCGTGGAGGTGATGATGCTGTCGCGCAATGACCCGGCCAGCGGCATGCGGGTCTTCGCCTCGGCCAAGGCGGCCGACATGCACATAGAGCGCGGCGTGTTCACGCGCGGGCGCGATCCGTTTTCCTACCTGCGGCCGCTGGGCGCCCACCTGTTTCTCTCGGCCAACGAGGTCGATGTGCGCAGGGCGCTGTCCATCGGCTTTCCTGCCGCGCGCGTGATGGTCGATTCCACGCCCGCAGGCGACCGCTACCCGCAGGAGGTGCGCATTGCCTTCGACGGCGATGCCGTGCTGTTCTCCGACGAGGCCGAACGCGTCTACCAGCAAGGCGGGCTGCCGGCCTTTCTGCGCCACGAGGTCTCCCATGCCGCCACGCCGCTGGCGGAAGGGCCGTTCAAGCCGCTGCTGGTGGCGCTGCACCGGCTGCAGCAGCAGGCGGACTCGTCCCAGACCATGCGCATTCGCACGGCCCTGGTGACGGCGCGCAGCGCACCGGCGCACGAGCGCGCCATCCGCACGCTGCTGGAATGGGGCATTGCGGTGGACGAGGCCATGTTCCTCGGTGGCCTGGAAAAGGGCCCGTTCCTGCGCGAGTTCGAGCCGGACTTCTTCTTCGACGACCAGACCGGCCACGTCAACTCGGCCGCGCGCCATGTGCCGGCAGGCCATGTGAGCAGCGGCATCTCCAATCCGGACGCCGATCCGCCGAAGTAAACAATTGCAAAGGGCGGGCCGGCCGTGCTTGCAAATGCCGGTTCCGTGCCCAAATAAAGCCAATGCATTTTCCCCTCATGAACCGCTCTGCCCTGCTGCGCCGGCCACCGCTGCTGCAGGCCGCCGTCGTCGTGCTGCTGACCAGCGCCTTCATGCTGCCCGCCGCGCGCGCGCAGGCAGCAGAAAACACAGCCACCGAGCAGGCAACGGCCAGCCCGGCGCCGCTGACCAAGGGGGAGATCAAGGCCCAGCGCGAATTCAAGATGCTGGACTTCAACAAGGACGGCAAGCTCAGCCGTGCTGAAGTGGCGCTGTTCCCGCGCCTGTCGGCGGCCTTTGACGAGGCCGACACCGACAAGGACGGCTACGTCTCCTATGCGGAGGTGCAGGCCTTTGCCGTCAAGTACCGCGCCGAACGCGACAAGGCAAAGGCCAAGGCGCAGGCCGAAGAGGCAAAGGCCGCCGAGCGTGCGGCAGCCGAGCATGCCGCAGCCGCTGCCAGGGACAAGAAGGAAGGCGAAGGCTCAAAGGACTGAGCCTTCTTGCCCGGCCCCTGACACTCAAAGACCGCCGGTACGCTTGACCTTGGGTTCCGAATAGGTCAACGGCTCATCGCGCACCTGCATCTTGTTGCGGGCCACATCGTCGGCCTTGCTGACCTCCTGGGCCTGCTCCACGGCCATGGCGCTGGCACGCCACATGGACTGGATGAACTCGATGAGCTGCTTGGAGATCGGCTCCTTGGGCGGCTCCTCGACCTCTTCCTTCTGCTTGATCTCTTCGGCCAGCGTCCAGTCGCGGTTTTCCTGGTCCACCACGGACGGCTTTTCAGGATCGCGCACCACCCGGCCCTCGCCGATGCGGTCCGTGGATTCGACGGCGTTGGTGGCGTTCACAGGACGCACGGGCACCGCGCCCGACGCACCGGTGGAGTACAGATCGGCGCTTTGCGGGCGCCACGGTATGGGTGATCGGTCAACAGGTGGAATTGGCATGGCTCGACCCTCTTGCTGGATGTGTGCTGTGGGCGGGAATTTCCCGCCGTCGCCTCATCATCGACAGAAGCTGAAAGAACTGAAGCGCTTTTTTTGAAAGACGCTTCGGCCTGCCTCAAACCAAGGGTAAACCCCTGATTCACCCCGACCAGGCGCTAGAGGAAGCGCTCCAGCAGCTTGCGCGAGGTGCGGTCCAGCGCCGTGCTGTCGGGCACGCTGAACTGCACGCCGTCCTGGCTGGTGATCATCAGATGCGTGCGGCCCGACAGGCGCCGGATGTCTTCCTCGGCCTTGAGCACGAGCTGCACGGGCCCCCGGTCGGTCTCCAGGTCCCAGGTGCTGGGCGTGGAAAAGCCGGACACCTTGTGGATGCGCTGGATGACGGGCACGAACTCGCGCACGGCCAGGTCTTCCTCGATCAGCGTGCGGGCCTGCGCCGGCAGATGGTCCATGTGGTCCACCCACAGCGCCTCCTTGCCATCGACGGAGACCAGGGACAGGCCTTCCAGCGGTGCGGCAATGGGAAAGGCGCGCACGGGCACCACGGATTCGTGGCGCGTGCCGTCGGCCAGGATCAGCACCAGGCGGCCATGGGCGTTGCGCTCCATGCGCACACCGCTCAGATCGGCGGCGGCAGCGGAATGTTGGGCGTTGGACATGGCTTATTCCTCGATGGTGGTTGCGGCCAGGGTCAGGCCTGCGGCCTGGGCATCCTCTTCGGCGCGCCGCGCCTGGGCCTGGTAAAGGCGCCAGTAGGCGCCCTGCTTTTCCATCAGCTCGTCGTGCGGACCCACTTCCACGATCTCGCCCCGGTCCATGACCACGAGGCGGTCGGCCTTGCGCAGCGTGGACAGGCGGTGGGCAATGGCAATCGTCGTGCGGCCCTGCACCAGGTTGTCCAGCGCCTTCTGGATTTCCTTCTCGGTCTCGGTGTCCACGGCCGAGGTGGCCTCGTCCAGGATCAGGATGCGCGGGTCGATCAGCAGTGCGCGCGCAATGGAGATGCGCTGGCGCTCGCCGCCCGACAGGCCCTGGCCGCGCTCGCCCACCAGAGAGTCGTAGCCGTGCGGCAGGCGCAGGATGAATTCATGGGCGTGGGCCGCACGGGCCGCCGCCACGATTTCCTCGCGCGTGGCATCGGGCTTGCCGTAGGCGATGTTCTCGGCAATGGTGCCGAAGAACAGGAAGGGCTCCTGCAGCACCAGGCCGATGTTGCTGCGGAAGTCCGAGACCTTGAGCCTGCGGATGTCCACGCCGTCGAGCTGGATGGATCCCTCGCTCACGTCATAGAAACGGCTGATCAGGTTGACCAGGGTGCTCTTGCCCGAGCCGCTGTGGCCGACCAGGCCGATCATTTCACCCGGACGAATCTGCAGGTCCAGGTTCTTGATCACGGCGCGGCTGCCGTAGCGAAAGCTCAGGTTGTCCAGCGTGATGGCGCCCTGCACGCGCGGCAGCTTGACCGGGTTGACCGGGTCGGGCACGTTGCTCACGTGGTCGAGGATGTCGAAGATGCGCTTGGCGCCGGCCGCCGCCTTCTGCGTGACCGAGACGATGCGGCTCATCGAATCCAGGCGGCTGTAGAAGCGGCCGATGTAGGCGATGAAGGCCGTCAGGATACCGACCGTGATCTGGCCACCCGCCACCAGCCAGATGCCGAAGCCCCAGACCACCAGCAGGCCGATCTCGGTCAGCAGCGTCACCGTGGGTGTGAACAGCGACCAGGTCTTGTTGACCTTGTCGTTGGCCTGCAGGTTGACCAGGTTGGCCTGGGCGAAGCGGTCGGCCTCGCGCTTTTCCTGGGCGAAGGCCTTGACCACGCGGATGCCGGGGATGGTGTCGGCCAGCACATTGGTCACTTCGGACCAGACGCGGTCGATCTTCTCGAAGCCCGTGCGCAGGCGGTCGCGCACCAGATGGATCATCCAGGCGATGAAGGGCAGCGGCACCAGGGTGACCAGGGCCAGCCACGGATTGATGGAGAACAGGATGACCGAGGTCATCACGATCATCAGCACGTCGGTGGCGAAATCCAGCGCATTCAAGGATAGAAACAAATTGATGCGATCTGTTTCCGCCCCGATGCGCGCCATCAGGTCGCCCGTGCGCTTGCTGCCGTAGTAGTCCAGCGACAGCGTCAGCAGGTGGTTGTAGGTGGTGGTGCGCAAGTCCGAGCCAATGCGCTCGGAGACCTTGGCCAGCACGAAGGTGCGCGCCCAGCCCAGGCCCCAGGCCACCAGCGCTGCCGCCAGCAGGCCGCTCAGGTAGAAGACCACGAGGCTGCTGTCGATCTGCTGCCCGTTCTGGAACGGGATCAGGATCTTGTCCACGATGGGAATCGTCAGGTAAGGCGCCACCAGGGTGGCGCCCGTGGAGGCCAGGGTCAGCAAAAAGCCCAGCAGCAGCTGGTGCCGGTAGGGATGGGCAAAGCGCCACAGGCGCAGCAGCACCCAGGTGGAGGTTTGCGGACCCTGCTGGCGCGCGCAGGCCGGGCATTCGTCGGCCTCGGGCGGCAGCTCGGCCTGGCAGGCCGGGCAGCGGGGCACGTCGTCCTCGGGCTCGGCAAAGTCCTCGCCGCGTGCCAGGCGCTCGCGCTCATGGTCGAACTGCTGCAGCAGGCGCAGCACGGCCGCCTGGTGGCGCAGCGTGAAGCGCCACAGCGCCAGCCGCGCCGCAGGGCCGTGCAGTTCGAGGTTGCCCACGCCGCCGTGGTCCAGCGTGCGCAGATTCTGATCAATGGATAGTGCCCACTCACTCCACTGCTGATCTGCAGGATCACAGGCGAGGAGCCGCTGGTTGGTCAGCACAACCCAGCCTTCGCCGAAGCGCATATCGAGGGTCAGGTCAACCGGGACGAGGGCCAGCACGTTTTCATTGGAAGCGAGCCTGGCTCGCAGCCCAGCCCCGCGGGGGCTGGCAAGGAAGGCCGAAACGTCCACAGAATGGTGTTCTTGCATGTTGAGTTGTTTTTCCCGCCCCTGGCGGCTCCTGGTGTCATGCGGGCAACCGCAGCTCCCCGGTGGATATCCCGCGCTTTGCACGGCATACCCTGCTCAACGCGCCAACCCTGGTTTAGGCTGACAGCACTGCGCATGGGCTTTCTGAGCGCACAATCCTCTCCCATTCTCCGGCGATCCGCACCCGGGTCGTCGCTCACGCTTACCCGTTGATCGACATGGCGAAATTCAAAGACATCCAACTCTTGCGCACCACCTACCTGCGTGGACCCAGCGTCTGGACCTACCGTCCCGTGCTGGAGGTCTGGCTGGATCTTGGTGAGCTGGAGGACTATCCCTCGAACAAGCTTGACGGTTTCAACGAGCGCCTGACGGCCTGGCTGCCCGACCTGATCGAGCACCACTGCGGCGTGGGCGAGCGCGGCGGCTTCATCCAGCGCCTGGAAGGCGGCACCTGGTGCGGCCATGTGCTGGAGCACATCATCATCGAGCTGCTGAACCTGGCAGGCATGCCGGCCGAGTTCGGCCAGACACGCGAGATTTCCCAGCGCGGCATCTACCGCATGGTCTTCCGCTGCCCCGAGGAAACCGTGGCGCGCACGGCCCTGGCCTACGGCCACCGGCTGATCATGGCCGCCATCAACGACGAGCCCTTCGACCTGAAGGCCGCCGTCAAGGCCATCAAGACCGAGATCAACGACCGCTACCTGGGCCCGAGCACGGGCTGCATCGTCGATGCTGCAGGCGAGCGCCGCATTCCCCACATCCGCCTCAATGACGGCAACCTCGTGCAGCTCGGCTATGGCGCCGCGCAGCGCCGCATCTGGACCGCCGAGAGCGACCAGACCAGCGCCATTGCCGAAGGCATTGCCCAGGACAAGGACTTCACCAAGCGCCTGCTGGCCGCCTGCGGCGTGCCCGTGCCCGAAGGCCAGATCGTCAACAGCCCCGAAGAAGCCTGGGAAGTGGCGCAGGACATCGGCTTTCCCGTCACCGTCAAGCCCTCGGACGGCAACCACGCGCGTGGCGTGACGCTGGACCTGCGCGACGAGGCCGACATCAAGACCGCTTTTGCGCTGGCCCAGCCCGAAGGCTCCGACGTGATCGTCGAGCGCTTCATCGACGGCACCGAGCACCGCATCCTGGTCGTGGGCGGCAAGGTCGTGGCGGCCTGCCGTGGCGAGACCGTGAGCGTGGCCGGCAACGGCAAGTCCACGCTGCGCGAACTGGTCGCCGTGGTCAACCAGGACCCGCGCCGCGGCCCCGAGCAGGAATACCCGCTGGACTGGATCAACCTCGAAGCCCCGGCTGTGAAGCTGGAACTCAAGCGCCAGAACGTCACGCCCGACAGCGTTCCCGCCCAGGGCACCAGCGTGCTGCTGCAGCGCAACGGCAACATGGCCATCGACTGCACGGATGAGGTCCACCCCGAAGTGGCCTACATGGCCACGCTGGCCGCCAAGATCGTGGGCCTGGACATCGCGGGCATGGACATGATCCTGCAGGACGTCTCGCGCCCCATGAAGGAGCAGGGCGGCGCCATCCTCGAAGTCAACGCCGGCCCCGGCCTGCTGATGCACCTGAAGCCCACCAGCGGCGCGCCGCGCCCCGTGGGCATGGCCATCGCCGACCACCTGTTCCCGCGCACCGAAGAGGGCACGGGCGCAGGCCGCATCCCCCTGGTGGGCATTGCCGGCACGCGCAACAACGGTTTCACGGCCCGCCTGGTGGGCTGGCTGCTGCAGCTGTCGGGCAAGCTCACGGGCGTGGCCAGCAGCGAGGGCATGTTCCTGTCCAACCGCCAGACCCAGAAGACCAACACCGCCAACTGGGCCGGTGCCCACCGCCTGCTGACCAACCGCCTGGCACAGGCCGCCGTCATCCAGACCACGGCCCGCTCCATCCTGGAGGAAGGCCTGGCCTACGACCGCTGCCTGGTCGGCGTGGTCACCGACATGGACGGCTTCGAACAGTTGCCCGACCATGACGTGCACGAGCAGTCGCAGATGACGCGCGTGATGCGCACCCAGATCGACGTGGTGCTGGACGAAGGCGCGGGCGTCCTCAATGCCGACATCGAGCAGGTGGCCGACCTGGCCCGCCTGTGCGACGGCGAGGTGCTGTTCTATTCGATGCAGGCAGACAGCCCCGTGGTCGCGGCCCACCGTTCCGAGAGCGAAGGCCGTGCCGTCTTCGTGCGCGGCAACCAGGTGATCCTGGCCACGGGCGCTGCCGAGCGCGTGCTGGGCACGCTGGACGCACTGAGCCTGCCCGGCGGCCTGCGCCCGGACACGCCGGCCCTGCTGGCTGCCATTGCCGCCGCGTGGTCCATGGACATTGCCCCCGACCTCATCGTCGCCGGCATCAAGACCTTCGACTACACGCCGGCCGCCGCAGCCACCGCCGCCTGAGCCCGACCACACGATGACATGCAGGCAGGCCCGGCGACGCGGGCCTGCCCTCCGAAAGAAGACACTATGCAGATCACCCGCATCCGAGCCCTGCGCGGCCCCAATCTCTGGACCCGCAGCACCGCCATCGAAGCCATCGTGCAATGCGAGCCCGGCGAGTGCGATTACTCGGCCCTGCCCGGCTTCGAGGACAGGCTGCGCGCGCGCTTTCCCAAGATCGGCACGCTGCAGCCGCACGGCGCCGACCAGCGCCTGTCGCTGGCCCAGGTGCTGGAAGTCGCGGCCCTGTCGCTGCAGGCCCAGGCCGGCTGCCCGGTGACCTTCAGCCGCACGCATGAAACCGTGGAGACCGGCACCTACCAGGTGGTGGTGGAGTACACCGAAGAGGCCGTCGGCCGCCTGGCCATGGAACAGGCCGGCGAGCTGCTGCAGTCGGCCCTGGCCGACACGCCCTTCGACGCCGACAAGGTGGTGGCCCAGCTGCGCGAACTCGACGAGGACGAGCGCATCGGCCCCTCCACCGGCTCCATCGTCGATGCGGCCGTGGCGCGTGGCATTCCCATCCGCCGCCTGACCTCGGGCTCGCTGGTACAGCTGGGCTGGGGCTCCAAGGCGCGCCGCATCCAGGCCGCCGAGCTGGACCAGACCAGCGCCGTGGCCGAATCCATCGCCCAGGACAAGGACCTGACCAAGCGCCTGCTGCACGCCGCCGGCGTGCCCGTGCCGCTGGGCCGCCCCGTCAAGGACGTGGAAGAAGCCTGGCTCGTGGCCCAGGAAGTGGGCCTGCCCGTGGTGGTCAAGCCCCAGGACGGCAACCAGGGCAAGGGCGTGGTGGTCAACATCACCACGCACGAGCAGCTCAAGGCCGCCTTCGCCACCGCCTCGGAATTCGGCGACGACATCATGGTCGAGCGCTTCCTGCCCGGGCATGACTTCCGCCTGCTGGTGGTCGGCGGCCAGCTGGTGGCCGCTGCGCGCCGCGAGCCGCCCCAGGTGCTGGGCGACGGCCAGCACACCATCCGCGAGCTGGTGGACATCGTCAACCAGGACCCGCGCCGCGGCTCGGGCCACGGCACGGCGCTGACCAAGATCCGCCTGGACGACATCGCCATCGCGCGCATCGCCACCGAAGGGCTCACGCCCGAATCCGTGCCGGCCCAGGGCCAGCGCGTGGTGCTGCGCAACAACGCCAACCTGTCCACGGGCGGCAGCGCCACCGATGTGACGGACGACGTGCACCCCGACATCGCCGCGCGCGCCGTGGAGGCCGCCCAGACCATCGGCCTGCACATCTGCGGTGTGGACGTGGTCTGCGAGACCATGCTGCGCCCGCTGGAAGAGCAAAACGGCGGCATCGTCGAAGTCAACGCCGCGCCGGGCCTGCGCATGCACCTGGCGCCGTCCTTCGGCAAGCCCCGCAACGTGGGCGTGCCCATGGTCGATGAGCTGTTCGCGCCGGGCCAGGACGGCCGCATCCCGCTGGTGGCTGTCACCGGCACCAATGGCAAGACCACGACCACGCGCCTGATCGCCCACCTGTTCACCTCGCATGGCTGGCGCACGGCCATGACGAACACGGACGGCGTCTACGTCAACGGCCGCCAGATCGACAGCGGCGACTGCTCGGGCCCGCGCAGCGCGCGCAACGCCCTGGCCCACCCCGAGACCGATGCGGCCGTGCTCGAATGCGCACGCGGCGGCATCCTGCGCGAAGGCCTGGGCTTCGACCGCTGCCAGGTGGCCGTGGTCACCAACGTGGGCGCGGGCGACCATCTGGGCCTGAACTACATCACCACGGTGGAAGACGTGGCCGTGCTCAAGCGCGTCATCGTGCAGAACGTGGCCACCGACGGCTATGCCGTGCTCAACGCGGCCGATCCGCTGGTCGCCGCCATGGCCTCCACCTCGCCGGGCAAGGTCATCTATTTCGCGGCCGACCGCCACCACCCCGTGATGGCCACGCACCGTGCCCAGGGCAACCGCGTGGTCTACGTGGACGGCGACAGCATCGTCGCGGCCGAAAGCTCGTGGCGCGAGACCATCGCGCTGCGCGAGATCCCCATCACGCGCAACGGCACCATCAGCTTCCAGGTGGAGAACGTCATGGCCTCCATCGCCGCCGCCTGGGGCGTGGGCATGCCCTGGCAGACCATCCGCCGCGGGCTGGCCGGCTTCGTCAACGACAGCGACAACGCGCCGGGCCGCTTCAACGTCATGGACTACCGTGGCGCCACGCTGATCGCCGACTACGGCCACAACCCCGACGCCATTCGCGCCCTGGTCCAGGCCGTGGATGCCATGCCGGCCCAGCGCCGCAGCGTAGTGATCAGCGGCGCGGGCGACCGCCGCGACCAGGACATCACCGAGCAGACCCAGATCCTGGGCAAGGCCTTCGACGACGTCATCCTCTACCAGGATGCCTGCCAGCGCGGCCGCGCCGACGGTGAAGTCCTGGCCCTTCTGCAGCAAGGCCTGCAAGGCGCACCGCGCACCGACTACGTGACCCAGATCCAGGGTGAGTTCAACGCCATCGACCATGCGCTGGCGCGACTGACACCCGGCGACCTGTGCCTGGTGCTGGTGGACCAGGTGGAAGAAGCCCTGGAGCATCTTCGCCGCCATGTGGCGGGTGAGGCCTGACATGAACGGCCGGGCCTTGCTCACGGCCGCTCTGGCCACGCTGCTGCTGGGCGCCTGCGGTGCGCGCGCCGAGCAGGTCGGCGCGGTGGACACGGTGTTCAAGTTCATAGGCCCGGACCACAAGATCGTGGTCGATGCCTATGACGATCCCAAGGTGGCGGGCGTGACCTGCTATGTCTCGCGCGCCAAGACCGGCGGCATCAAGGGCGGCCTGGGCCTGGCCGAGGACCGCGCCGAAGCCTCGATCAGCTGCGTGCAGACCGGACCCATCCAGATCCCTGCGCCGCTCAAGCAGCAGGACGAGGTGTTCACCGAACGCATCTCGCTTCTGTTCAAGCGCCTGCGCGTGGTGCGCATGGTCGATGCGCAGCGCAACACCCTGGTCTACATGACCTACTCGGACCGCGTGATCGAAGGCTCGCCGCAAAACAGCGTCACCGCCGTGCCCGTGCCGCGCAGCACGCCGATTCCGATGGGCAAATAACCCGCCTCAGTCCTGGGCGTGTTGGCGGCAGGCCTGCACAAAGGCCGCCAGCGCCGGCGAGCGGCGCTTGCCCGCCCGCTGCACCAGCGAGAAATCCCGCCACATGCGCGGCAGCGTGGTCGGCAGCACGGCCAGCTCTCCCGAGGCGACCAGGGCCTGCACCAGCACGCGCGACAGGCAGCTGATGCCCAGGCCCTGGGCCACGCAGCGCGCTATGGCCTCGGAGCTGCCCAGCGTGGCGGCGGCCGGCAGCTGGTGCAGATGCGGCAGCAAGGCATGCTCCACCATCTCGCGTGTGCCCGAGCCCGGCTCGCGCAGCAGCCAGCGCGCACCGCGCAAGGCGGCCACGCCAAGCGGGCGCTGGCCTGCGGCCTGCACCAGCGGGTCCTGTGCTGCAGCCACGATGACGAGTTCATCACGCATCCAGGGCTCGACCTCCAGCCCGGGCCAGTGGCTGGTGCCCTCGATCAGGCCCAGGTCCACGTCCAGCGATTCCACGGCCTGGCCCACCTCGCGCGTGTTGGCGATCTGCAGGTCCACGCTCAGGTGCGGATGGCTGCGCGCCAGGTGCGCGAGCACGGCCGGCAGCGCATAGGTGCCTATGGTGGTGCTGGCTGCCACGCGCAGACGCACGGGCAGGCTGGCGGCCCGCACCGAAAATGCCTGCTCTATGCCCCTGGCCTGCTCCAGCAGCGCCAGCGCCTCGGGCAGCAGGGCGCGCCCCGCGTCGTTGAGCGCCAGCCGCCGGCCCACGCGCTCGAACAGTTGGGCGCCCATGGCCTGCTCCAGCTGCTGCAGCGCGGCGCTGGTGGCCGACTGCGACAGGGCCACGGCGTCGGCCGCGGCCACGGTGGAGCCCGCCTGGGCGACGGCGCAGAAGATTTCAAGTTGGCGCAGGGTGAGGTGCAGCATGGCGTGCAGTCTGAACGAGGCATCAACCTGTTTCCCCGGTTGGTGCTACAAAAACTATTCGTTATACGAATATAGCCAAGAAATCTAAAGTGCCTCCCATGCACCGCGCTCCTGACGCGGTGCGCAGGCACCATGAACACCACATCCCTCCCACGCCCCTCCCATCCGTCCGGCTGGCTGCGCCAGTTGACCGAGCTTGCGCCCGGCCTGCTGCTGGCCGGCGCCATTGCCGCAGCCGCCACCTGGGGCGCACGCCAGCCCCTGCTGGCCGGCTCGGGCCTGAGTGCACTGACGCTGGCCATCTGCATCGGCCTGGTCATCGGCAACACCGTCTATCCGCGCCTGGCGCCCGGCTGCCATGCCGGCGTGGGCCTGGCCAAGCAGCGCCTGCTGCGCGCGGGCATCGTGCTCTACGGCCTGCGGCTGACCTTCCAGGACATAGGCCATGTGGGCATGGCCGGCGTGGTGGTCGATGCCCTGGTGCTGGGCAGCACCTTCTTGCTGGCGCAGTGGCTGGGCCGCCGCGTCTTCGGGCTGGATGCGCGCACCACGGTGCTGATCGGCGCGGGCAGCTCCATCTGCGGCGCCGCTGCCGTGCTGGCCACCGAACCCGTGATCAAGGGCCGCGCCGAAGACGTGGCCGTGGCCGTGGCCACCGTGGTGGTCTTCGGCACCGTGGGCACCTTCCTCTACCCCGCGCTGTTCCACTGGAACGCCGCCCACGGCTGGCTGGACATGTCGCCCGCGCAGTACGGCCTGTACGTGGGCTCCACCGTGCACGAGGTGGCCCAGGTCGTGGCTGCCGGCGAAGCCATTGCCCCCGAAGCCGCCGACGTGGCCGTGATCTCCAAGATGGTGCGCGTGATGATGCTGGCCCCCTTCCTGCTGCTGCTGTCCATGGCGGTGACGCGCGGCAACCGCAGCAGCCAGGTGAGCGACGGCCAGCCGCGCCGCATCACCATTCCATGGTTCGCCCTGGGCTTCGTCGCCATGGCCGGCGTGAACTCGCTGGGCGTGCTGCCTGCCGCCGTGGTGCAGGTGGGCGTGCAGCTGGACAACGCCCTGCTGGCCGTGGCCATGGCGGCCCTGGGCCTGACCACCCATGTCCGCGCCGTGCGTGCCGCAGGCACGAAGCCCCTGCTGCTGGCCGCCTTGCTGTTCGCATGGCTGCTGGTGGCGGGCCTGCTCTTCAACCGCTGGGTGCCCGGCTTGCTCTGAAGCCGTCCGCATCCATCGACCGGCCCTGCAAAGCATCGTCTTGCAGGGCCTTTTTCATCGACCGCCCACCTGAACAAGGGAATACCCTTAAATCAAATGCAGACACAATTAATTTGCAATGCAAATTAATTGCATTGCAAAGATAATCGAGGCATGTCCTTTGCCTCTGCCCCTCCCCGCGCCCGTCTCGGCTTTCTCATGGTCACCCTGGTACGCCAGTGGCGCCGCCAGGTCGAGGAGCAACTGCTGGCCGACGGCCTGACCGATGCCACCTGGGCACCGCTGATCCACCTGCGCGCCTGGGGCGACGGCGTCACGCAAAAGGAACTGGCCGAGCGCGTGGGGCTGGACGGCTCCAGCCTGGTGCGCCTGCTCGATATTCTGGAAGGCCACGGCTGGGTGGAACGCCGTGCCGACCCCGGCGACCGGCGCAGCAAGCGCATCTTCCTGACCGATGAAGGCAACGGCGCCGTGGACCGCGTGCGCGCCACCATGCTGCAGGCCGAGCTGGCCATGCTGCAAGACCTGGACGATGCCGAGGTCGAGGCCATGCTGGCCGGCATGGCCAAGATCCAGGCGCGCATGGCCGCGCTGCGCACGGAAGGCGCGCCATGAGCGCCCTCCACGATGCCTATGGCCGCCTGCTGCAGGCCTCGGTCCGCTGGGGCTTCGACCCCGTGCGCCTGCGCCAGCATCTGCGCACGGCCTTTGCAGCCTGCCTGGCTCTGCTGGCTGCCTGGCAGCTGGGGCTGGAGCATCCGCAGTGGGCTGCCATGGCCACCTGGGCCGCATCCCAGCCGCTGCGCGGGCAACTGCTCGAAAAAAGCTTTTTCCGGGTCGCAGGCACCGTGGCCGGCACGGCCGTGGGCGTGGGCCTGGTGCTGCTGGCCCAGGGAAACCTGCTGTGGCTGGTGCTGGGCCTGGCCGTGTGGCTGGGCCTGTGCGCGGGCGTGGGCAATCTGCAGCGCAGCTTCGTGGCCTACGGCACCATGCTGTCCGGCTATTCGGCGGCCATGGTCGCGCTGCTGGACTTCGCCCATCCCGACCAGGTCTTCGCCCTGGGCTGGGACCGGCTGTTCACCGCGCTGACCGGCGTGTTCGCAGCCCTGCTCGTGGGCTGGCTGTTCACGCCCAAGGGCAGCGGCATTCCCGGCAATGCCGAGGTGCGCCAGCTGTTCGCGCAACTGCTGCGTGATATGGCCGACAGCCTGCAGGCGCGCGGCCGTGCGTCCCTGGGCTCGCAGGAGATCGCCGCCCGCCTGCTGGCCATGGCGGTGATCGAGGAGGGGCTGGACCCGCACGCCGCAGGATCGCAGCGCTCGCGCGAGGCCGTGCACGCGCTGCGCCGGCTCATGAATGCCCAGATCTCGGCCCTGCTGTGGCTGCGCGATGCACCGTCGCAGGAGCCGCCTGCGGCCTTTGGCGAGGCGCAGGCCCTGGCCGCAGCGCAGGCGCTGCGCGAAGCCGCCCTGGCGCTGGAGACCCGCGTGCAGTTGCACGAGGCCGCGGCGGCCCTGGTGCGCGCACGCGAGGCCGCTGTGGCCTGGCCCGGTGCAGCCGACATGCTGGCCCCGATGGGCTTTGCGCTGCAGGCCCACCTGGCCGCCACCCATGACGTGGCCCTGCCGCCCGGCCACCGCGCCCGCCAATGGCCGGTGGTGCTGCACAGCGACTGGCTGGGCGCGCGCCGCGCCATGCTGCGCGCCAGCGCGGCCATCGCCATCGTGGGCCTGCTGTGGGTGGTGACGGGCTGGAGCGGCGGTGCCTACATGCTGCTGGGCATGTCCATCATGCTGACCGTGTTCTCTGGCTTCGAGAACCCTTCGGCCACCATGCGCCATGTGACCCTGGGCCAGGCCCTGGGCGTGCTGGTGGCCCTGGCCTGCCAGTGGCTGGTCTGGCCGTTCGCCAGCAGCCAGGCGGGCCTGGTGTGGCTGATGCTGCCCTTTGTCTACGTGGGCGCGCTGCTGTTCTCGCACCAGCGCACCGCGCTCTCGGGCTATGACTGCAACATGGTGCTGCTGCTCCTGCTGCAGCCCCACTACCCGCAGACGGCCAGCTTCGGCCATGCGCTGGCCCTGGGGCTGGCCGTGGTGTCCGGGCCGCTGGCTGGCTGGGCGGCCTACCGCTTCATCCTGCCGGTCACGCTGCAGGGCCGGCTGCAAAGCCTGCGCTCCATGATGGTCCACGAGCTGCAGGACATGGCCGCCACGCCCGGCCATGCGCGCGATGGCCGCATTTGGCGCGCCCGCCTGTACCACCGGCTGCTGCGCCTGGTGCGCATGTCGGAGCAGGCCGGAGGGCAGCTGGGTGCGCAGGCAGCGGAGTGCGGCCTGGCCGCCCTGCATGTGGGCCGCGCCATCCAGGCGCTGCACCAGCTGTCCGGGGAAGCGGCCCTGGGCGACGGCACCGCCCGCGCCGTGCGCGCCGCGCTGCTGCGCCTGCAGCGGCTGCAGCAGGCGCCCGGCCAGTGCCCGCCGCTTTTGCGCGCGCTGGCGCAGCGCGTGGCCGAACGCCATCCCGACCAGGCGCGCCAGCTGCGCCATGCCTCGCATGAGATCGCGCAGCATGAAGCCTTCTTCCGCAACGCCGGTTGAAGCACGGACCCATGCCAGAATGGCTAGCCCAGGCCGGCAGCGCCCCACGCTCTCTGTCCCCCTGTTGCAAGGAAAGCATCCATGTCGTGGAGCGACACCACCATCACCTCACAGCGCCTGGCGCTGCGCCCCTTCACTGCCGCCGATGCCGATGAGGCCTTTGCCTGCATCACGCCCACGCTGACGCGCTACCTGTCCTTCGAGCCGGCGTCGACGCCTGCCGAGTTCGAGGCGGTCTGGCGCGGATGGCTGCAGGAGATCGCAGCCGGCACGGATTTCAACTTCACGCTGCGCGAGCGCACGTCAGGCCGATTCACCGGCCTGCTGGGCCTGCACCGCGCGCGCGACGCCGAGCTCGAACTCGGGATCTGGATACGCGAGGACGTGCATGGCCAGGGCTACGGCCGCGAGGCCGTGGCCGCGCTGGCAGCATGGGCCCGAGCGACCTTTGCGCCACAGTCCTTGCGCTATCCGGTGGCCGAGCCCAATACCGCCAGCCGGCGCATTGCCCAGGGGCTGGGTGGCGTGGAGGTTGAGCGCCAGAGCCTTTCAAAGTACGTGCTCGTCGTCTACCGCATACCAGGGGTCGCCACGTCGGGCGTTGCCGCCCCATGAAAACAAAGGCCGTCCCACGCGAGTGGGACGGCCTAGTCCATGGGGCAGATGCCTGTCTTACACCGCCGCGATCGACACGGCCTTGGCGACCAGATAGGCCTCCAGCGCCTCGGGGCCGCCCTCGGAGCCATAGCCCGAATCCTTGACGCCGCCGAACGGCATCTCGGCCGAAGCCACGGCCGGCTGGTTGATCCACAGCATGCCGGTCTCGACCTGCTGGGCCAGCTGGTGGGCCGTCTTGATGGAGCGCGTGAACGCATAGGCCGCCAGGCCGTAGGACAGGCGGTTGGCCTCGGCAATGGCCTCGCCCAGATCGTCGAAGCCGCGGATGGCGGCCACGGGGCCGAAGGGCTCCTGGTTGAAGATCTCGGCGCTCAGCGGCACGTCGCCCAGCACCGTGGGAGCGAAGAAGTTGCCCGCGCCGCCCAGCGAGGCACCGCCCGTGAGCAGCTTGGCGCCCTGCTTTTGCGCATCCTCGATCAGATGGGACAGCGCCGTGACGCGGCGCGGATTAGCCAGCGGGCCCATCTGCGTGCCCTGGACCAGGCCATCGCCGACCTTGAGGGCTTCGGCATGGGCGACCATGGCGCGCGTGAATTCCTCGCGCACGCTGTTGTGCACCAGAAAGCGCGTGGGCGAGATGCAGACCTGGCCCGCGTTGCGGAACTTGGACGCGCCTGCGGCCTTCACGGCCAGGGCCACGTCGGCATCCTCGGCCACGATGACCGGCGCGTGGCCGCCCAGCTCCATGGTCGAGCGCTTCATGTGCTGGCCGGCCAGCGCCGCCAGCTGCTTGCCCACTGCGGTGGAGCCGGTGAACGTGACCTTGCGGATCACGGGATGGGCAATCAGGTAGGAGGAAATCTGGGCCGGATCACCGAACACCAGGCCCACCACGCCGGCCGGCACGCCGGCATCGACAAAGCACTTGAACAGGGCTGCGGGCGCAGCCGGCGTTTCCTCGGGCGCCTTGCACAGGAAGGAGCAGCCCGTGGCCAGCGCCGCGCCGATCTTGCGCACGATCTGGTTGACGGGGAAGTTCCAGGGCGTGAAGGCGGCCACGGGGCCCACGGGCTCCTTGATCACCAGCTGCTGCACCTCGGGGCGGCGCGAGGGCACGATGCGACCATACACGCGCAGCGCCTCGTCGGCAAACCATTCGATGATGCCCACGCCGGCCAGGATTTCGCCCTTGGCCTCGGCCACGGGCTTGCCCTGCTCCTGCGTCAGGAGCGCGGCGATCTCGTCGGCGCGCTCCTTGAGCAGGGCGGCGGCACGGCGCATGGCGGCGCCGCGCTCATGGGCGGAGACATTGCGCCAGACCTCGAAACCGCGCTGCGCTGCGGCCAGCGCACGGTCCAGGTCGGCCACGTCGGCATGGGCCACATGGCCGATGACTTCGCCGCTGGCCGGGTTGCGCACGGGAATCTTCTTGCCGCTGGCGGCGTCCTGCCATTGGCCGTCGATCAGGAGTTGGGTGTCGGAGTAGGAATGGCTCATGCTGGATCAGATCCTTGGTAGATGACAGGGGGCAGATGTGTGGGGCAGGCACGGCGCTCGCAGTGTCCGCACCCGGCTGCCGCTGCAGCGCAGCGACCATTCTAGGAAGCGCCAGACGGCGGTGCCGTCACCGGGCTGTCACGCACACAACACCTAAAATGCCCGGGTTTCGCAATATCCACCAATCCGTTGAGAGGGAGCTCATGACCGATCTTTTCGACACCACTGCGCGCAGGGGTTTGCGCAGCGTCGCGCTGGCGCTCGCCCTGGCAGGCAGCCTGGGGCTGGCATGGGGGCAGGAGGGCGCCGCCGATGTGCCTCAGTTCATCCCTCGCATGAGCGTGGACTCGCGCGTCCAGCCGCAGGACACGCCTCGGGAGTTCCTGGCTTCACGCAGCATGTCTTCCCCCGCAGCCGTCACCCCCACGCCGCTGCGCGTGGAACTGGGCACCTGGAAGGATGTGCGAGCCGCCTCGGCCGCTGTGGGCGGCGCCCTGCAGGTGGGCGCACAGCGCCCCAGCAGCCAGACCGCCACCACCCAGGCCCTGGGCGGGCAACTGCAATGGCAGACCTCGGCCGACGGCGGGCTGATTGCCGCAGTCAGCGTGCGCTCCGAAGGTGCCTACGGCATTCGCCTGGGCGTGGAAATCGAGCAGTTGCCCGGCAGCGCCCTGCTGCGCATCTATGCCCAGGGCGACCGCGCCGGCGCCTATGAAATTTCGGGCCAGCGCGTGCTCCAACTGCTGCAGGCCAACAAGGACGCAGGCGATGCCAGCGCCGATGGCCGCACCTGGTGGACACCCGACAGCGGCGGTGACGAGGTCACCCTGGAGATCGACCTGCCGCCCGGCACGCCCGCCGATGCGCTGCGACTGGCCATTCCGCGCGTCATGCACGTGTACGAGAACCTGTCGCTGCCGCTGGAGGGCGAGAACGTGTTCTCGGCCCAGCTCAACGAGTCCCTGTCATGCCACCTGGACTCCACCTGCTATGACGCCTACAGCGCGCAGCGCAACGCCGTGGCGCGCATGTTCTATGTCCAGAACGGCCAGGGCTATGTGTGCTCGGGCACGCTGATCAACGACAAGGCAGGCTCCGGCACGCCCTACTTCATCACGGCCAACCATTGCATCAGCACCCAGACCGTGGCCTCCACGCTGGAGACTTCGTGGTTCTACCGCACGCCCTCGTGCAACAGCCGCACGCTGTCGTCGGCCTCGCGCACGCTGCGCAACGGCGCCACCCTGCTGTACGCCACCGCCACCTATGACGGCAGCTTGCTGCGGCTCAACGAAGCCGCCCCTGCAGGCGCCGTCTTTGCCGGCTGGTCCACCCAGGCCCTGACCAGTGGCGCCAAGGTGGTAGGCATACACCACCCGCGTGGCGACCTGCAGAAGATCAGCTTCGGCACCTATGACCGCTCCTTGGCCTGCGAACCCTCCAGCGATGCCACCATGACCTGCCGGTACCGCGATGGCGGCTACCTCAGCGTGAATTGGGACCAGGGGCTGACACAGCCGGGCAGCAGCGGCTCTGGCCTGTTCCTGAATGGCCTGCTGGTCGGCACGCTCTACGGCGGCGACGACCAGACCTGCTCGCGCACGGGTGGCAACTCGATCTATGGACGCTTTGACCTGCTCTTCCCCAATGTGCAGAAGTGGCTTGCTGCAGACACGGGCACGGGCGGCGTCGACACCGGCACCGGACAGGCCCGCACGGCCATCTACCGCTTCTTCAACCGCCAGACCGGCGCTCACTTCTATACCGCCAGCGCTTCCGAGCGCGACTATGTGGTGGCAACCTACCCGGCCTTCCAGTACGAGAACGTGGCCTTCTATGCGTCCACCCAGCCGCAGCAGGGCCTGAACCCGGTATTTCGTTTCTTCAACACGGCCTCCGGCGCACACTTCTTCACCATCAGCCAGCCTGAACGTGACTACGTGCTCGCAACCTACCCCAGCTTCAAGAGCGAGGGCACGTCCTGGTACGCACAGACGGCTGCCGGCAATGGCACCGTGCCCATGTTCCGCTTCTACAACCTGCAGACAGGCGCGCATTTCTACACCGTCAACGCGGCCGAACGTGATTTCGTGATCGCCAGCTATCCCGTTTTCAAGTACGAAGGTGTCGCCTACTACGTCTGGAACTCGCAGTAAGCACAGCGCACTGCACTTGCTGCAGTGCCTCCCCAAGAAAAAGGCCCCGCAGTGCGGGGCCTTCTTCTTGGGGCAACAGCCCTCACCCCACCAGCACCAGCCCCGGCGGCAGGCTATCCCCAAAGCTGCGCTTCGCATCCTGGGCGTCCATCCGCTGAACCTGTTCCACCAGGTCGATCCAGCGCTGCGGTGCACCGGCGCCGCGCAACCGCTCCAGCACCAGGGAGCGCTGGGTATCGGACAGGTCCAGCGCACGGTCGCCCGTCATGCGGGCCATCTGCACGGCGGCGAACATGGCGGTTTCATTGCGGCGCCAGTCCTGGGCCAGGGTGGCGTCCAGGAACTCCTGCGCAGCCTCGGGCAGCATGACGCGGTGGGCGTTGGCGGCCAGCGGCATGCGCGCGGCCAGCCGGCCTATGGCCCACCAGGTCTGCACGGATTCACCGGGGTGTTTCAGCCGCTGCAGCATCCACTGGCCCATTTCCTGGCGGTACTGCCAGGGCACGGCCTCCATGGCGGCGAACAGGCGCAGCATGTCGTCGTAGCTGCCATGGGCGGACTTGCCCTGGCTGCGCTGCGTGGACTGCTGCACGGCCTTTTGCATGTGGCCGGCAACCTCTTCCAGCAGCTCCATCTGCCGGGCCTCATCCAGGCCCGCGGCCACGCGGCGCCAGAAGACCCACCATTCGGTGCGGTTGGCCGCCTCGCCGCCATGGCCCAGGCCCTGGTCATGCAGTTGCCAGACCTGCTGCATGCGCCAGCCGTCCAGCTCGGCGCCCACGCCGGGGCGCAGGCACCAGCCTGCCAGGTTCAGCCAGACGCGCTCGTGCTCGGCCGTGCGGCGGCGGCGCCTGGCGCGGGCCAGCAGGGCGTCGAACAGTGCGCGCAGCAGCGGCAGGTCCCAGTCCTCGCGCGGGCCCAGCCGTCGCTCCAGCGACTGGCGCAACTGGCGGACCTCCTTGGCCGTCACCTCCTGCGCCTGGCTGCCGAAGATGCGCTCGATCAGGGCCACGGCGTCGGCCAGCCGGCCCTGCCGGGCAGAACGATCGCCGCTGTCCTGCGCATCTGCGGCCAGCGCACCGCGCACACTGAACGGCAGCAGCCACTGGCGCTGCGCATCGTCGGCGGCCACGCAGCGCACCTCCAGCGTGCCGACCTCGGTCATGCAGGCCTGCAGTTGCACCTCGACCTGGGCCTTGTCACGGCCTTCGGGCGCAGGCAGCACGGTGGACAGGGCGGGCAGCTCGACCCAGCCCTCGCCGTCGAGCGCCGCGATGCGTCCGGCCTGCGCAGGCGCCGCCGCCAGGCTGTTGGCCACCAGGGAAAAGCGCACGGCCTGGCCCAGGCGCAGCGCAAAGCGCCGGCCGGAGAGCACGATGCGCACGCCCTCTTCCGTGCCGCGCGGCAGCAGGCAGACGCCCTGTGGTGCGGCACCCGCCTTCTCGGGCAGGACCAGCCAGTAGCTGCGCGGCGAGCCACCGCCGATGCGCGGTACCGGGGCGGGCACCGTCCGGGCATCCTCCGATTCCGGCAGATCCTCAGACGGACGGCTCTGGACATGCATGGCCAGGCCATGCGCCGCCGCGCCGCGCGCCACGGCCCAGTCGGGATGCGGGTTGTGCAGCAGGCGCAGCGGCTGGCCGCGCCAGGCCTGCAGTTGCGCCACCAGCCGCTGGGCCAGCGCATGGGCGTGGAAGACGCCACCATTGAGCAGGACCGCATCGGGCAAATCCCCAGCCGCGTGCTGCGCGAGGAACTGCGCCAGGTGCCGCGTGATCGCCGCATCGGCAGGATATGGGAGTCCCAGGCCGCGCAAAGCGCCCTGGCGCCGGGTGGGCAGATCCTGCAGGCCGGCCAGCGGCATGAAGCCTTCGACCACGGCCTCGCGCACCTCGTCGCGGCGCAGCGTGGCCGTGCGCGTCTGCGCCAGCAGCTTCGATCCGCCGCCCAGCAGGGTCACGGCCACGGACTCGGGCGCATCGTCGGCCAGCAACTGTTCTTTGGCCATGCGGCAGCGCTGCACCAGTTGGGCGAAGCGTGCGGCGGGCAGACGCTCGCCGGGCGGGGCGAACTGCGGCTCCAGCCGATGGGCCAGCGCCAGGTCCATGTTGTCGCCGCCCAGCATCAGGTGCTCGCCCACGGCCGTGCGTGTCAGCACGGGCAGGCCTCCAGCTTCACCGGGCTGCACGCGGATCAGGGTCAGGTCGGTGGTGCCGCCGCCCACATCCACCACCAGCACCAGGCGGCAGTGCGCCAGCTCGGCCGCCAGATGCTTGCCCTGCAGCACCAGCCAGTCATGGAAGGCGGCCTTGGGTTCCTCCAGCAATTGCACCGCAGGCAGGCCGGCCAGCTGCGCGGCCTCCAGCGTGAGTGCGCGCGCGCCTTCGTCGAACGAGGCCGGCACGGTCAGCACGACCAGCTGGTCCCGCAGCGGCGCGCCGGGGTGCGTGCGGTCCCAGGCCTGCCGGACATGGTCCAGGTAGCTGGCCGAGGCCTGCAGCGGAGACAGCCGGGCCACCTCTTCGGGCGCGCCCCAGGGCAGGATGGCCGCCGTGCGATCCACGCCCGCATGCGACAACCAGCTCTTGGCACTGGCCACCAGGCGCGACGGCACGGCCGCGCCCAGGTCACGCGCCCAGCGGCCATTGACGGCAGGCGCTTGCGCATCGGCGCCCAGTGCCACCCAGGGCTGCTGCCAGGCATCGCCGAGCTCGCCGGGCGCTGCCTGGTAGCGCGCCGAGGGCAGCAGCACCTGGGCCGCCACCTCGCTGGCCGAGACGCGCTGCGCCACGAGCAGCAAGGCGATGTCGGCCGCCGTGCCGCCTACGGACACATGCGCCACCACGGTGTGGCTGGTGCCCAGGTCGATGCCCACGATGTGGGCTGCACCGGACACGGGAGCGGGGGCGGAAGATTCGGAGGCGGCGGTATCAGGCATATCGGCAGTCAATACATGGCACGGTGCGCGGCCCGGTCCGGGCCTGCCGCCGGGGCGGGCTACGCTACATCGGCCCGCACGTCGAACTCCACCTTCCAGCGTTCTTCGCCACCCACGGGCACGGCGTTGAGCTCCAGCGTGCCGATGTCGGTCACGCGCGCATGCAGGGTGACGGGCACGATCTCGCCGGGCGCACGGCCTTCGGCGGGCAGGTGGGCCTCGATCTCCTGCAGCTCGACCAGTTCCTCTGGGCCCCAGAAGTCCAGCACGGTGCCGACCTGGTCGGCGCGGCGCACGGAGGAGCCGAAAAAGCGCAGGCGCACGGGCTCGCCCACGACCAGGCCGAATTCCTGCGTGTCCAGCGCCACCTCGGTGCCCTCTTCCATGCCGAAGGGCGCCAGGCACAGGGCCGAGATGGGCGGCTCCATGCCGGGGATGGCGGGCATGTTGCTTTCCACGCCCACGTAATAGCTCTGCGCCGTGCCGCCACGGATGCGCACGCCACGGCCCGCAGCCGCCACATGGCCGAAGTAGGCGGCGCCGCGCGCCACGGCCAGATCGAGGTTGGCGCCATCCAGCAGGCGCGCAGGTTGCGCGCCCTCGCCGGCCAGCCAGCCGTTGACGACTTCCAGGATGCGCTGCTCGATCTGCGGCGCCTTGAGCACGCCGCCGTTGAACAGGATGGCCGAGGGATGCAGGAAGGATGCGCCCTCGGGCTGCGTGCCCTTGAGGCCTTCGATCTGCTCGGTGGCGCCGGCCTGGCGCGAGAGGAAGGCCGCCAGGTGGCGCGTGACGGCCGCGTCCTGCGCATACGGCAGGCCCAGCTGGGTCAGCGCGGCGCGCGCGCGGGTCTGGGGCTTGTCGGAGACGGCGGCGCGCGGGAAGAAGCCTTCCACCAGCATCTGCAGCACCTCGTCACGCGTGACCTCGGTGCGGACGCTGCCGCCGATGAGCTTGCTGCCCCGGCTGGGCACGACCACGGGCACGGACTGCAGCGAGGCATCGGCCAGCAACTGCTCCTTGGCCTGGCGGCAGCCATGGGCCAGGGCGCGGGTCTGCCAGGCGTCGAGCTGCTTGCCCTCCTGGGCCAGCTTGCGCGCCACGCCGTAGGCCAGGGCCAGGTCCATGTTGTCGCCGCCCAGCAGGATGTGCTCGCCCACGGCCACGCGCTGCAGCTCCAGGCCGCCGTCCTTTTCCAGCACGGCGATCAGCGACAGGTCGGTGGTGCCGCCGCCCACGTCCACGACGAGGATGATCTCGCCGCTTTGCACCTGCTTGCGCCACTGGCCGCCGCTGGCCTGGATCCAGCTGTACAGCGCAGCCTGGGGTTCCTCCAGCAGCGTGAGCTTCTGGAAGCCCGCCGCGCGGCAGGCCTCGGCCGTCAGCTCGCGCGCGGCCGGGTCGAACGAGGCGGGAATGGTCACCGTCACGTCCTGGGCGTCGAACGGCGCCTCGGGATGGGCCTGCTCCCAGGCCCAGCGCAGGTGCGACAGGTAGCGGATGGAGGCGGTCAGCGGCGAGACGCGGTGCACCTCCTCGGGCGCATCGGCCGGCAGCAGGGGCGAGCGGCGGTCCACGCCCGGATGGCACAGCCAGCTCTTGGCGCTGGACACCAGCCGGATCGGCGTGGCCGCGCCGCGCGATCGCGCGAACTCGCCCACCACGAAGTCCTGGCTGGCGCCCCAGGGCAGGGCCATGTCGGCCGCAGTCAGCTCGCTTTCATGCGGCAGGTAAAGGAAGGACGGCAGCAGCGGGCGCGCCTCCACGCTGGAGGGGCCGGTGAGCTGGGGAATGTCCAGCACGCCCTGCTCCACCTTCTCGCCATCGCTGGCCTGGCGGTCCACATAGGAGAGCGCGCAATGCGTGGTGCCCAGGTCGATGCCGATGCTGTAGCGCGCCTGGGAGGATTGACGGGACTGGTCCATGCTCACAGCTCCACCTCGGCCTGGGCCACGATGGCGGCAGCCTTGTGATCGGTGAGCTGGGGCAGGCGCACATCGTCCACGCGCCAGCCGCGGTGGCCCAGCGTGCCCGTGAAGGGTGCCTGGCCGACCACGTTGCCCGTCAGGCGCACGGCGGCGGCATCAAAGCCTGCGGCCAGCGTGACGCGGCTGCCTTCGGCCTCGGCACGCACGGGGGCGATGCTGAAATGCTCGCGCAGCACCTTGCGGCAGCCCTCGTGCACCACGCGCGCTGCGGCGCCGATCTCGGCGTCGGCATAGCCGGCCACGTCTTCCTGCACGAAGTCCACGAAGCGCGCCTCGCGCTGCAGCAGGCCCAGCAGCTGCAGGGCGGCGGTGCCAGCGGGTGCGGCCGGCTCCACGATGGTCTTTTCGACGATCTTCTCGACCGGCACCTCGACACGCTTTTCAACCACTTTCTCGACCACCTTCTCGACAGGCACCTCGACACGGACCTCGACGATCCGGTCCACGGGCACCTCCACGCGCACCTCCTTGGGTGCGGGGGGCGGCACGTCGGCGGCCAGCGGCTCGCCGTCGCGCAGGCGGGACACATCGGCGGCCAGGCGGCCGTTGCCGAGGATGGCGAAGAAACTGCCGATCGCGATGGCGATGCGGCTCAGGAACGAGGGGGGAGTCTTGGAATTCATGGGCTTCTCTTGGCGAGAGGACCCTGCCGGGCCGATCGCCGCGCAGCAGGGCAACCGGGCGCCGATGGTCCTCCACCGGGCGCCCGCAGGGTCCGTGATGTTACCCAAAGCAACGAAGCCCCGTCCTGTACACGGCCCCATGCCCCCGTGCGCAAATGGCCTCGCGGCATAATCGCGGCTGCTCCTGCCCCTGTCCATGGCCCATACACGCCTTTTCCGCCACGCCCCGACCCGCTGCACCGCCTTGCGCGCGCAGCGGCCGCAGCGCGTGCACGGCGTGCCCACGGCCTTCATCAGCCTGTGCGGCTTCACGGCCCTGCTTTCCGCCGCCGTGCGGAAAGCCTGAGGTCCACCCCCAGCTTCCCGCACGGCCCCCGCAGCGAATCCCGCATGCGAAGCGCATGCCAGGAGCTGCCGGCCCACGCCCCGCACCTCCCTGGCCTGCACGCCTTTTCGGCCGCGCCGCCGCATGGCGCAGCCGCCTTGACCCCGGAGCCGATGATGGACATGGAACTCTCCCAAAACTTTCTGCGTGCCAAAAGCCCCTGCGCGGCGGGCTTTCGCTGGTTCGTGCGCAACCGCCATGACGGCAACGACTACCAGCGCGTGCTCGATGCCCTGGTGGGCGATGGCCGCGTCGAGGACGCGCGCTGGCTCATGAACCAGTTCGGCCCCACCGACGCCGTGCTGGAGGTCGATCACCTGGAGGCCGATGCCCTGGTGTTCTCGGGCAGCGTCGTCGTGCATGGCGAGCTGCGCGTGCCCGGCCTGCTGGCCGTGGGCCGCACACTGCAGGCCGGCGCCGGCATCCACGCCGGCCGCATCGAGGCCGGCCAGGACCTGCACAGTGGCGGCGCCATCTTTTGCAGCGGCCCGCTGCAGGCCGGCGGCCTGGTCAAGGCCGCCTGGAGCGTGGACGTGCACGAGGAACTGCGCGCCGAGGACGTGCGCGCCGGCTGGGAGCTGCGCTGCGGCGCCGACCTGCGCCTGGCCGGCGGCGCCCAGGCCGGCCAGGACATCGAGGTGCAAGGCGCCATCCGCTGCGGCAAGGGCCTGCGCGCGGGCGGCAGCATCCGCGCCAGCGGCCTGATCGAGCTGGGCCACGGCCTGTACGCTGGCGCCGACGTGGAAGGCGGCAGCCACATCGAGGTGGACTGGGGCATGCGTGCGCTGGGCGACATCCGTGCGGCCTGCAGCATCCGCGCGGGCGAGACCCTGCATGCCGAAGGCGAGATCGCGGCCGGCCCCGGCTACGGCATCTACGCGGGCATGAACGTGCAGCAGGATGCCTGGCCGTCCTGTGCCTGGGTGCATGCGGCGCAGCGGCCTCCAGCCCTGCTCAGCGGCTGGTGGGAAGAGGCAGCAGCACCGGCCTGATGCCCGCAGGGACACGCCGGCCTGCGCCCCCGCAGCGCAGCGCAGCGCCGCGATGCAAAATACCCGCTTCGCCGCCGCACGGGCGGCTCCAAGGAATCCCACATCGTGTTCACCGGCATCATCCAGGCCGTGGCAAGCATTGCCGCGCTGCGCGACCAGAACGGCCTGCGCACCTTCACCCTCGACTTTCCCGAAGGCTTCTGCCAGGACCTGGCCATCGGCGCCAGCGTCTCCACCGACGGCGTGTGCCTGACGGTGACCGAGATCCTCTCGCCCACGCGCGCCACGTTCGATGTGATGCTGCAAAGCCTGAACATCACCACGCTGGGCGGCTATGCCGTGGGCGGGCGCGTCAATGTGGAGCGCGCGGCAAAGGATGGCGCCGAGATCGGCGGCCACCCGCTGTCAGGCCATGTGGATTTCACCTCGCCCGTGCTGGAAGTGGCCTCCAGCGACACCAACCACCGCATCCGCTTCGGCATTCCCGAGGGCTTTCGCCACTACGTGTTCGCCAAGGGCTACATCGCCATCAACGGCGCCAGCCTCACGGTGTCCGAGGTGGACCGCCAGGCGGGCTGGTTCGAGGTCTGGCTGATCCCCGAGACGCGCCGCATGACCGTGTTCGAGTCCAAGGGCGTGGGCGACCTGCTCAATGTGGAGATCGACCGCAGCACCCAGGTCGTGGTGGACACGGTGCGCGAGACCGTGCAGCAAAGCCTGGGCCGCCTGCAGCCCGTGCTCGAGGCCCTGCTCAAGGAAAAAGGCCTGAGCCTGGACGACTTCATCGAAGTCCCCAAGCTGCCCGGCTGACTGCCTTCGTCGTTCAACGCCCTGCCGCCAGCGGCGGATTGAAACGCCGCAGGCGCAGCGCGTTGCTGAGCACGAAGACGCTGGACAGCGCCATGGCCCCGGCCGCGAACACGGGCGACAGCAGCGTGCCGTTGACGGGGTACAGCAGGCCCGCGGCCACGGGGATCAGTGCCACGTTGTAGGCAAAGGCCCAGAACAGGTTCTGGCGGATATTGGCCATGGTGGCCTTGGACAGCGCGATCGCATTGGGCACGCCGCCCAGGTCGCCTGACATCAGCACCACGTCGGCCGCCTCGATGGCGATGTCCGTGCCCGTGCCGATGGCCAGGCCCACATCGGCCTCGGCCAGGGCCGGCGCGTCGTTGATGCCGTCGCCCACATAGGCCAGCGTGCCGTGCTCGGCCTTCAGGCGCTTGACGGCATCGACCTTGCCGCCGGGCAGCACCTCGGCCACCACCTCGTCGATGCCCAGCTGCCGCGCAATGGCCTCGGCCGTGCGGCGGTTGTCGCCGGTGATCATGGCCACCTTCAGGCCCAGGGCGTGCAGGGCGGCAATGGCGGCCGGCGTGCTGTCCTTGATGGGATCGGCCACGGCGATCATGGCGGCCAAGCGTCCGTCCACCGCGGCATACAGCGGCGTCTTGCCTTCGTCGCCCAGGCGCGCGGCCTCGTCTGCCAGCGTGTCCACCTGCAGGCCCAGCTCGCGCATGAAGCGGTCGGCACCGATCTCCACGCGCACGCCGTCCACCTGGGCGCGCACGCCAAAGCCTGTCACCGATTCAAAGCGATCCACGGCACCCAGCGGCAGATCCTCGGCCTTGGCAGCATCCACGATGGCGCGTGCAATCGGGTGCTCTGAGCGGTCCTCCACGGCCGCCACCAGCGCCAGCACGCGGCTGCGCTCGCCCTCGAAGCCGGGGGCCAGCACCAGGTCGGTCAGCTCGGGGCGGCCTCGCGTCAGCGTGCCGGTCTTGTCCACGGCCACCACGCGGGCGTCTTTCAAGGTCTGCAGCGCCTCGCCCTTGCGCAGCAGCACGCCCATCTGCGCGGCCCGGCCCGTGCCCACCATGATGGAGGTGGGCGTGGCCAGGCCCATGGCACAGGGGCAGGCGATGATGAGCACGGCCACGGCATTGACCAGCGCAAAGCTCAGTGCGGGCGACGGCCCCCAGGCCAGCCAGGCGCCGAAGGTCAGCAGGGCCACGGCCATCACGGCCGGCACGAACCACATGGTGACCTGGTCCACCAGCGCCTGTATGGGCAGCTTGGAGCCCTGGGCCTGCTCGACCATGCGGATGATCTGCGCCAGCAGCGTGTCCGCGCCCACCTTGGTGGCGCGAAAGGCCAGCGCGCCGTTCTGGTTCACCGTGCCGCCGACCAGTTCGGCACCCGGGGTTTTCTCGACGGGCACGGGCTCGCCGCTGATCATGGATTCGTCGACGAAGCTGTTGCCCTCGATGACCTCGCCATCGACGGGAATGCGCTCTCCGGGCCGCACCTCGATGGTGTCGCCCGCACGCACGGTGGCGATGTCCACCTCCTGCACGGCGCCATCCTTGCGCACGCGCGCCGTCTTGGCCTGCAGTCGCACCAGGCGGCGGATGGCTTCGGAGGTATTGCCCTTGGCGCGCGCCTCCATGAAGCGGCCCAGCAGGATCAGCGCCACGATCACGGCCGCCGCCTCGTAATACACATTCACCGTGCCGGCCGGCAGCCACTGCGGCACGAAGGTGGCCACCAGCGAATAGGCAAAGGCCGCCGAGGTGCCCACGGCCACCAGCGAATTCATGTCGGGCGCGCCGCGCAGCAGCGCGGGAATGCCCTTCTGGAAAAAGCGCAGGCCCGGCCCGAACAGCACGATGGCCGACAGCAGGCACTGCAGATACCAGCTGTTCTGGGTGCCGATGGCCTGCCCCACCCAGTGGTGGAAGGCCGGCACCATGTGGCCGCCCATCTCCAGCACGAACACCGGCAAAGCAAACACCGTGGCCACGACCAGCGAGCGCTTGAGCGAGGCCCTCTCGCGCGCCTGGCGCTGCTCCGTGCCGTCTTCGGCCGGCGACTGCGCAGCGCCGCCTTCACTGGCCGGGTTCGCGCTGGCGCCCAGCGGACGCGCTTCGTAGCCTGCCTTCTGTACCGCAGCCACCAGGGCCGCCATGTCCACGCTGCCAGCCAGCGTCACCACTGCACGTTCGGTGGCCAGGTTCACGCTGGCCGATTGCACGCCCTCCACCTTTTTCAGCGCCCGCTCCACGCGGCCCACGCAGGAGGCGCAGGTCATGCCCTCCACCTCCAGTTCCACGCTGGACTGGGGCACCTCGTAGCCGGCCTTCTCGATGGCGGAAATGGCGGCCGGCAGATCGGCCGCACCCTCGAAGCGGATGCTGGCCTTTTCGGTGGCCAGGTTGACCACGGCCTCCTGCACGCCCGGCAGCTTCTTGAGCGCGCGTTCCACACGCCCCACGCAGGAGGCGCAGGTCATGCCCTGAACGGGCAGGTCTATGGCCATGCCGGCCTTGGTCGATGCATTCATTGCCTGACTCCTTTGTTCTCGCATGCAGGCACTTTAGAGATTGCCACCATGTCAAGGTCAAGCCCCCTGCAAGGCGATTTCATCGCCGTGTCATCAGCCTTGCCCAGCATCGGCGGCCGTGACAAACCGATACAGAGAGAACCCGTTCATGTCCTTGACCTCCCATCGCCCCGCCCTGCGCCCGCTGGCCGTGGCCCTGGCTGCCTCCGCCCTGATCGCCGGTTGCGGCGGCTCCGGCAACGACACGCCCGCAGGCCAGCCGCTGGAGCTGCGCATTCTGCACATCAACGATCACCACTCCACGCTGGAGTCCAAGAGCAAGACCCTGCAGCTGGACGCCGGCACGGGCAAGGCCGAAGCCGTGGCCGTGGACGCCGCAGGCTTTGCGCGCGTGACCCAGGCCATCGAGGAGCTGTCCGCGCAGTCGCCCAACGTGCTCAAGCTGCACGCCGGCGACGCGCTCACCGGCACGCTGTACTTCAACCGTGCAGGCGCCGACGGCGAGGCCGATGCCGCCCTCATGAACACCGTCTGCTTTGACGCCTTCACGCTGGGCAACCACGAGTTCGACAAGGGCGACAGCGGCCTCAAGTCCTTCCTGGACCGCCTGCGCACAGGCAGCTGCAAGACGCCCGTGCTCAGCGCCAACGTGCGCTTTGGCGCCAACTCGGCCCTGAACGCGGCCAAGGCGCCCGGCTATGTGAACCCCTCCACCGTGGTGGAGCGCGGCGGCCAGAAGATCGGCATCGTCGGCCTGACCATTGCGGGCAAGACCAAGGCATCGTCCAGCCCCGATGCCGACACCACCTTCGAGGACGAGGTCACGGCGGCCCAGCGCGAAATCGACGCGCTGCGCGCCAAGGGCATCAACAAGATCATCGTCATGAGCCATGTGGGCTATGAGTACGACCGCCAGATCGTGCCCAAGCTCAGCGGCGTGGACGTGGTCGTGGGCGGCGACTCGCACACCCTGCTCGGCCCCGACGTGCTCAACACCACCGGCGTGGGCACGCCCGGCGGCGCCTACCCCACGCGCCTGGCCGACAAGGACGGCAGCCCCGTCTGCGTGGTCCAGGCCTGGGAGTACGCCCAGGTCGTCGGTGACCTCAAGGTCCAGTTCGACGCCGACGGCCGCGTCACCCAGTGCACTGGCACGCCCCATGTGCTGATCGGCGACAGCTTCACCATCGCCGGCAAGGCCGCCACCGATGCGCAAAAGACCGCTCTCAAGGCCAGCGCCGCCGCCACCGGCGTGCTGCGCGTGACCACGCCCTCGGCCAAGGCCACCGCCGCGCTGCAGCCGTTCAAGGACAAGGTCGCCCAGTTCAACCTCAAGCAGGTCGCCACCGTGCCCCAGGAACTGTGCTCGCGCCGCGTGCCCGGCGGCGTCGGCACCATGAACTACAGCCAGTCCAGCGCCGCCTGCAATGCCGAAGGCAGCGTCAGCGTGCGCGGCGGCGACATCCAGCAGCTCGTGGCCCAGGCCTACCTGGAAGAAGCCAACCGCCACTACGGCGGCGCCGACATCACCCTGCAAAGCGGCGGCGGCGTGCGCATCCCGCTGCTGGGCCAGACCACGGCCGCCCAGGTCATCCAGGTCCTGCCCTTCGGCAACAAGCTGTTCCGCCTGGACATCACCGGCACGGAAGTCAAGGGCATGCTCGAGGACGGCCTGCAGGCCGTCTACGGCCCCAGCGGCACGACCGGCCCCTACCCCTACACGGGCGGCCTGCGCTTTGACGTGAATGCGGCAGCGGCGGCCGGCCAGCGTGTGTCGGGCATCGAGGTGTATGACAACGCGAGCAAGACGTGGAAGCCGCTGGATACGGCGCGCACGTACAAGCTGTTCGTGCTGAGCTTCAATGCCACGGGTGGCGACGGCTACAAGACGCTGGCAGCCGTGCCTGATGCGCGCCGTCTGGACATTGGCGTGCTCGATTCCGATGTGTTCTTCAACTACATCGAGAGGCAGCCGGTGGATGCGGTGTCTGGTCTGCCGCTGCTGTCGCGGCTGCCGATGGATCTGTACAGCACGCGTAGTTTTCAGGGTGGGCGCTGAGTCTTCCTGATGGGTTCAGGGATCTGTTCTGATCCCTGCCGGGGGGTTGTTTTTCGAGGCCGGGTCTCGGCCCGGCGGCCGACCTACCTTCTTTTGCTTCGCCAAAAGAAGGTAGGCCAAGAAAAGGCGACCCGGATGTCCGCGACCCCTTCGCTTCGCTGCGGGGCAACCTGCGTCGTGGCGGTTGCGGGGTTCGCTGCGGAACTCGCTTTGCGCTTCGCGCGCCGCTCAGACAACCGCAGCGAGTCAGATCACGAAGCAGTCCTGTCCTTCGGCAGGACTGCAACCCCGCAACCACCACGCCGCAGGCGCTGACATACGGGGAGTTGGTACGGGCCTTCGCTTCGCTCGGCCCCGGTTTGAAGCCGAGCGGAGCGATGGCGCCGGCTGTTGGCTGTTGGCTGTTGGCTGTTGGCTACCCCAGCCTCCCCCCTTCTGCCCACGCCTGCGTTGGGCGGGAGGCGGGGTGGCAAGCCTGTCGAAGGACAGGCTTGCTTCGTTGTCTAGCTCGCCGTGATGTTTGAGTGAAGCGCGCAGCGCGCAACGAGTTTCACGGCGCACCCCGCATCAAGCCCAACGCAGGTCGCCCGCAGCGAAGCGAAGGGTCGTGGGCAGTTCGGGGCGCGCTTCTTTGCCTACTTTCTTATCGCGCGATAAGAAAGTAGGTCGGCCGCCGGGCCGAAACCCGGCTCCTGCCGCCAGAGGCACAACAAAATCAAAAACAGGTCAACCAGAAATCACCCAATCCGAGCAATCACAGCCCCCAGCACCTGCGCCTTCCCCGCCTCAGCCACCAACGCAACCACCCCGCTGCGATGCGCAGTCACCTGCATCTCCATCTTCATGGCCTCCATGACGGCAATCACATCGCCTTCCTGGACGGTGTCGCCATCCGCCACCTTCCACGCATGCAGATTCCCTGCAATGGGTGAGGTGACGGCAGCGGGGTCCACTGCAGATTCGGCAGCGGGCGAAGCAGCCACACCGCCGCCAGCCGATGCCAGCCCCTGCAGCAGCACCGCAGGCAGGCCCAGCGACACCCGGCGCCCGTCGATCTCGACCGCGCAGCGCACCAGGCTGGCGTCGGGCAGCGGCTCGGCACGCACGGCGGCGGCCAGGGGCTCGGCGAAGTCCGATTCGATCCAGCGCGTGTGGACCTTGAAGCCGTCGTTGCCCACGAAGTCGGCATGGCCGATGACGGCGCGGTGGAAGGGCAGGACGGAGGACAGGCCTTCGATGCGGAACTCGGCCAGCGCGCGGCGTGCGCGGGCCAGGGCCTGTTCGCGCGTGGCGCCGCTGACGATGAGCTTGGCCATCAGCGAGTCGAAGCTGCCGGGCACGACCGAGCCGGTCTGCACGCCCGTGTCCAGGCGCACGCCGGGGCCCGAGGGTGGGTCGAACCGCACCACGGGGCCGGGCGTGGGCAGGAAGCCGCGGCCCACGTCTTCGGCGTTGATGCGGAATTCGATGGAGTGGCCCAGCGGCGCCGGGGTTTCGGTGATGGACAGGGGCAGGCCGTCGGCCACGCGCAGCTGCTCGATCACCAGGTCCACGCCCGTGGTCTGCTCGGTCACGGGGTGCTCGACCTGCAGGCGCGTGTTGACTTCGAGGAAGGAGATGGCGCCCGTCTGGCTCAGCAGGAATTCCACCGTGCCCGCGCTGACGTAGCCGGCCGCCGCGCAGATGTCGCGCGCGGAGCTGTGGATGCGGGCGCGCTGCTCGTCGCTGAGGAAGGGCGCCGGGGCTTCTTCCACCAGCTTCTGGTTGCGCCGCTGCAGCGAGCAGTCGCGCGTGCCCAGCACGACCACGTTGCCATGGGTGTCGGCCAGCACCTGGGCCTCGATGTGGCGGGGGCGGTCCAGGAATTGCTCGACAAAGCATTCGCCGCGGCCGAAGGCGGTGACGGCCTCGCGCACGGCGGAGTGAAAGAGCTCCTCCACCTCGTCCATGCGCCACGCGATCTTCATGCCGCGCCCGCCGCCGCCGAAGGCGGCCTTGATGATGATGGGCAGGCCGTGCTGCTGGGCAAAGGCCAGCACTTCGCCGGCATCCTTGACGGGGTCGGGCGTGCCGGCCACCAGGGGAGCGCCCACCTGCAGGGCGATCTTGCGCGCCTCGACCTTGTCGCCCAGCTTGGCGATGGTCTCGGGCGTGGGGCCGATCCAGCGCAGGCCCGCATCCAGCACGGCGCGCGCAAAGGCTTCGCTTTCGGACAGGAAGCCGTAGCCGGGGTGCACGGCGTCGGCGCCGCTCTTGTGCGCGATGGCGATGAGCTTGGCGATGTTCAGGTAGGTGTCGGCCGGGCGCTCGCCGTCCAGGCCATAGGCCTCGTCGGCCATGCGCACGTGCAGGGCGTCGATGTCGGCATCGGCGTAGACGGCCACGGATTTCACGCCGTAGTCGGCGCAGGCGCGGGCGATGCGGACAGCAATCTCGCCACGGTTGGCAATCAGGACTTTTTTCATGATCAGCTTCTTTCAGTTGCGGGCAGGCGCCACCGGGCGCTCCCCGCGTTCAGTTCTTGGAGCCTTGCGCGCCGGGGGTGTATTCCTCGAAGGCGCGGATGGGGTTGAAGCGGATCCAGGCGCCCACGGGAATCTGGCCGGCCAGATCCAGGTGGTGCGGCGCCACGCAGCCGATGACGGGATAGCCGCCCGTCAGCGGATGGTCGGCCAGGAACAGCACGGGCTGGCCGCTGGGGGGCACCTGGATGGCGCCCAGCGGCGTGCCTTCGCTGGGCAGTTCGCCGGCCACGGCGCGCGCCAGGGGCTGCTCGCCCGCCACGCGCAGGCCCACGCGGTTCGATTGCGGCGTGACCTGCCAGCGCTGCGCGGCCAGCAGGGCCACGGCCTCGGGCGTGAACCAGTCGGTGCGCGGGCCCAGCTCCACGTCCAGCACCACGTCCTGCCCGGTGGTGGGAAGGGACTCGGGCGGCAGCTCGGGTGCGGCCACGGCCTTGCGGTCCGCAGGCCGCACGGGCAGGACCTGGCCCACGGCCAGGGCGGCTGGGCCGACATTCGCCAGGGTGTCGGTGCAGGCGCTGCCCAGCACGGGCGTGACGGCGAAGCCGCCGCGCACCGCCACATAGCAGCGCGCGCCGGCCACGGGCTGGCCCACGGTCAGCTGGTCGCCATCGGCCAGGGCCACGGCCTGGTAGCGCGGCACGCTCCAGCGCTGGCCGGACCCGGTGGTCACGGTCAGGGGCGCATCGGCGCCCGTGATGGCGACCACGGTCTCGCCCTGGCTTTGCAGCGACAGGCCACCGCCCACGGTCTCCAGCACGGCCAGGTCGCTGGCATTGCCGACCAGGCGGTTGGCAGCCTTGAAGGCTGCCTGGTCCATGGCGCCCGAGGCCGAGACGCCCTGCCCGGCCTGGCCCAGGCGGCCCCGGTCCTGGAACAGCGTCATCAGGCCCGTGGCCTTGACGCGCAGCGCGTTGCCTTCATGCGGCGCGGCCTGCGCCACGGCGGGCGCGGGCGCCTCATCCACCTGGGCCATGCCGGCCGCATCGACAAAGCGCACGCGGTAGCCGGGCTGCAGCAGCGCAGGCAGCTCGCGCGCCAGGTCCCACATGCGGGCCGAGGTGCGGCCTATCAGTTGCCAGCCGCCCGGGCTGGCCTGGGGATAGACGGCGCTGAACGTGCCGCCCAGCGCCACGGAGCCGGCCGGCACGCGCGTGCGCGGCGTGGTGCGGCGCGGCACGTTGAAGATCGGATCGCCCCCGCTGAGGTAGGCAAAGCCGGGCGCAAAGCCCGTGAAGGCCACGGCGTACTCGCTGCCCGTGTGGCGGCGCACGACTTCCTCGGGCGTGATGCCCAGCAGCTGCGCCACGTCAGCCAGGTCCTCGCCGTCGTAGTGCACGGGAATCTCGACCAGCACATTGCTGCGCTCGGCACGCTGGCCCAGGTCGCGCGCGGCAATGCGGCGCACCAGCTCGGCCACGCCCAGCCTGGCGGGAGCGAACTGCACGAGCACGGTGCGCGCGGCCGGCACCAGCTCCTGCACGCCATCGATGGGCTCGCGCTGCAGCGAGCCCAGCAGGGCCAGGGTTTCATCGAGATCGGCCAGCTCCACCATCAGGGCCTGCCGGTTGACGGGTAGAAAACGCATGGTGTGCCCTCAGCCCACGAAGGAGGAAATGCGCACGCCCTCCTGCTCGAAACGTTCGCGCAGGTGGCGTGCAATGGCCACGGCACCGGGGCTGTCGCCGTGCACGCAGATGGAGTCGGCGGCAATGCGCACCAGGCTGCCATCGACGGCCTCGACCACGCCGTCGCGCACCAGGGACAGCATGCGCGCGGCGATCTGGTCCACATCGTGCAGCACGGCGCCCGGATCGCGGCGCGAGACCAGGGTGCCCTCGGGCGTGTAGCCGCGGTCGGCAAAGGCCTCGGCCACCACGGTCAGGCCCGCATCGCGCGCCCAGTCGATCAGGGGCGAGCCGGCCAGCGCCACCAGCACCAGGCTGGGGTCGATGGCGCGCATGGCGGTGATCACGTCGGTGGCCTGGCGCCTGTCGTGGGCGATGGTGTTGTAGAGCGCGCCGTGCGGCTTGACGTAGCGCACCTCGGTGCCGGCCACGCGGGCCAGGCCCTGCAGCGCACCGATCTGGTAGATGACGCCGGCCACCAGGTCGGCGCTGGCCACATCCATGTTGCGCCGGCCGAAGCCGACGAGGTCGGGATAGGACACATGGGCGCCCACCATGGCGCCGCGCTCGCGGGCGGCCTTGAGCGTCTCCAGGATGCCTGCCGGGTCGCCGGCATGGAATCCGCAGGCCACGTTGGCGCTGCTGACGATGTCGAGCATGGCGGCGTCGTCGCCCATGCGCCATCCGCCCAGGCTCTCGCCAAGATCACTGTTCAGGTCAATTTTCATCGTTCTCTCCTCGCCGGACTCGGTGCACAGGCTCTCAGTGCAGCTGGCCGGCGTTTTCCTTCAGATCCTGGGTCACGGTCAGGGCCGTGCGAATGGTCTCGCGCACGGCAGCCACCTGGTCGGCCAGGCACATGCTGGGCATGCCCGGCTTGCGCGCTGCCTGCTCGGGCAGGGCCGGCACGTGGATGAAGCCGCCACGCGCGCCCGGCGCCGCCTTGCCCTGAGCCAGCCAGTGCATGAGCGCGAAAAACACGTGGTTGCAGACAAAGGTGCCCGCCGTGTTGGACACGGAAGACGGAATGCCGCGCGCGCGCAGGTTGTGCACCACGGCCTTGATGGGCAGCGTGGAAAAGTACGCGGCGGGCGCGCCCGGGATCACCACCTGGTCCACGGGCTGGCGCGCCGCATGGTCGGGAATGCGGGCGTCGTCGATATTGATGGCCACGCGCTCGGGCGTGAACTCGCTGCGGCCGCCGGCCAGGCCCAGGCTGATGACCAGCACCGGCTGCAGCTGCGCCAGCGCCTCCTGCAGCTGGCGCAGCGATTCGCCGAACACGCAGCGCAGTTGCAGGCCGTGGACGGTGGCGCCGGCCACGATCTCGCCATGCAGGGCACGCGCCACTTCCCACGAGGGATTGACAGGGTCCTGCTCGAACGGCTCGAAGCCGGTCACCAGGATGCGCGGGGAAGTGGAATCGGTCATGGCAACAGTCCGTCCTTTAACGGAACATCAGGAAGTACAGCAGGAAGACATTGGCGGTCAGCAGGGCCAGGGCCGTGGGCACCTGGGCTCGGATCACGGCATTCTTGTCGATCTCCAGCAGCGCGGCGGGCACCAGGTTGAAGTTGGCCGCCATGGGCGTCAGCAGGGTGCCGCAGTAGCCCGAGAGCATGCCGATGGCCGCCATCACGGCCGGGTCGCCATGGTAGACGCCGACCAGGATGGGCACGCCCACGCCGCCCGTCATCACGGGGAAGGCCGCGAAGCCGTTGCCCATGACCACGGTGAACAGCGCCATGCCCAGCACGTAGACGGCCACGGCCACGAAGCGGATGTCCATGTTGATATAGGTGGTGGTCACATAGGCCACGGCCTTGCCCACGCCGGCGTCCGAGAACACCAGGCCCAGCATGCCCAGCATCTGGGGCAGGACCAGAGCCCAGCCCAGCGCATCGGTCAGGCGGCGCGATTCGCGCATGCCCTGGGCCGGCGTCTCGCGGGTCAGCCAGCAGGCCAGGCCCAGCGCCAGCACGCAGCCCACGCCCAGGCTCACCAGCGTGGTGGCCTTGGGGTCCAGCAGGGGCGTGCCGCCGAAGACCAGGTGCGAGGCGCTCAGCGTGCCCACCATGGTGATCAGCGGAATCGCCAGGGCCGGTGCGAACAGCTTGTTGCCCAGGCGCTTGGCGCTGGCCAGGTACTCGGCATCGCTGCGCGGCGCATGGCGGCCGCTGCCCACGCCGCCGAAGCCGGCGATCAGGGCCATGGCCACGGCGATCACGCCCACGATCACGGGCGGCAGTTCATTGCCCACCAGGAAGACGGCTGCATACAGCGCCCAGAACAGGCCGCTGGACCAGCGCTTGGGGTTGCTGGCATCGCGCAGCGTCATCACGGCCGTGACGGCCAGGACGAAGCCGACCAGGTAGTACAGGTGTTGGATGGTCAGCGTCATTTCAGGCTCCCTTGGCTTGGGTGGCGTTGGCGTTGGCTGCGTCGGCTTCGACACCGGCCTTGTACTGGGCCAGTTCGCGCTCCAGCATGCGGTCCAGGCGGCGCAGGCGCCAGGCATGGATCACGAAGGCGCAGATGGCCGTGGGAATGCCCCACAGCGCGACGTGGATGGGCTCGACCTCGATGCCGGCTTCCTTCAGGAAGGTGGTCATCAGCACGATGGCGCCGAAGGCCACGAAGATGTCCTCGCCGAAGAACAGGCCCACGTTGTCCGTGGCGGCCGAGTAGGCGCGCAGCTTGTCGCGCACCTTGGCGGGCAGGATGCCGAAGCGCGACTGGGTCGCACCTTCGGCCATGGGCGCCAGCAGCGGGCGCACCATCTGCGGATGCCCGCCCAGGCTGGTCAGGCCCACGGCGGCCGTCAGCTGGCGTGCGGCCAGGTAGACGATGAGCAGGCGGCCTGCAGTGGCCGACTTGATGGAGCTGATCCAGTTTTGCGCGTGCTGGCGCAGGCCATGGCGCTCCAGCAGGCCGATCACGGCCAGCGGCAGCAGGATGATCAGCGGCAGGTTGCGCGTCTTGATGAAGCCCGTGCCAATGGTGGCCAGCACCTTGTCGACGGGGAAGCCCGCCGCCAGTGCCGTGCCGATGGCCGTGACGATCACGACCAGCATGGGATTGAAGCGCAGCACGAAGCCCGCAACGATGATGGCCACTCCGATAAGCGGCCAGAGATTGACGTCAGTCAGCATGTTGATTCCCCCTTCACACCCCGCGGTGCGGTGCGGCCGTCAAGCCGCCCCGCAGGCCCAACCCGGTGGCGTGGAGTGCGCTGCCAACCTGGTTTTGTTCAACAAAACAAAGAATTTGTCTTACAGAAACGAATTGTGAATAAGACAATCAGCGCATGCTGATAGTACAAACCCGCATATCGTTGCCCAAGGATTGAGCACGCACGGGGTTTTCAAATGACAAAAACTATCGGATATTGAACATCCATAGAAGGCATGAACACAACAATGCCCCTGCCCCGGTATCGCCTGTGACGAGGCCGCCTCCTACAATGGGCCGCCCTCCCGGCCTGCGGCGCACGCGTGGCAGTCGGCGTGAATGGCACCTTCCTGCTCCCATCCCTTTTGTCCGAGCTCTGAATCCATGCAACGCCGTCAACTTGTTTCCCTGCTTCCCCGTGCTGCAGCCATCGCAGCGGTTCCCGCGCTGGCGCCGGCCTTCGTGCGCAATGCCTTCGCCGACGAGGCAGGCCTGTCCGCCAAGACCATCACCATCGGCTGCTCGGCCGCCATGAGCGGCCCGCTGGCCGGGTTCGGCTCCGACATCAAGCTGGGCACGGAAGCGGCCATGGCGCAGATCAACGCACGTGGCGGCATCCAGGGCCGCACGCTGCAGCTGCAGATGGTTGACGACGGCTACGTGCCCCAGCGCTCGGCCGACAACGTGCGGCAGATGCTCTCCAAGGGCACGGCCTTTGCCCTGCTGTCCTGCGTGGGCACGCCCAACAACGCCGCCGTCATCCCGCTGATCGAGGAAGCCGGCGTTCCCTATGTGGCGCCGTTCACGGGCGCCTCGTCGCTGCGCAAGGGATCGCGCAACGTCTTCCATGTGCGCGCCAGCTACACCACCGAGGTCCGCCGCCTGGTCCAGCGCCTTGCGGGCATGGGGCTCAAGGGCATTGGCATCGTCTACCTGGACAACGCCTACGGCCGCGAAATGCTGGAGGACGCCACGCGCGCCCTGGAGGCCGAGAAGATGGCCCCCGCCGTGCAGGCGGCCATCGCCACCGATGGCAAGAATCTGGCCGATGTGTTGAACAAAGTGGACGCGGCCCACCCCTCGGCCGTGCTGCTGGCCACGGCTGGCACGGTGTCGGTCGATCTGGTGCGCGGCCTGCGCAAGAGCGCGCCCGGCGTGCTGCTCACCGGCCTGAGCGTGACCCTGCCCAACGACAGCCTCAAGCCGCTGGGCGAGGACGCCCGGGGCATTGCCCTGACCATGGTCGTTCCCGCGCCCCACCAGGCCAAGCTGCAGGTGGTGCGCGACTACCAGGCCGCCATGCGCGCCCACGGGCAGCAGGAGTTCTCGCTGGGCACGCTGGAAGCCTATGTGAACACACGCGTGCTGGCCGAGGGCCTGGAACGCGCAGGCCGCGACCCCAGCCAGGCCAAGCTGCGCTCGGCGCTGGCCGGCATCCGCAACTGGGACATGGGCGGCTTCGTCATCGACTACAGCGGCCAGACGCCCCATGTCGGCTCCAGCTTCATCGACCTGGGCGTGCTGGGCAATGCGGGGCGCTTCATCGGTTGATGAAGGCGGGTGGCTTGCGGGCCAGGCCGCTGGCGGATCGGCCCATCGTTTCTTCCTGTCGCTGCACCAAGGAGCCTTCGCCATGCCTGCCGAACGTCACCCACTTCCGCGCCCTGCCTTGCACCCCTCTTTTCATCCCGCTTCGCACCGGGGCCTGCAGCGCCGCCTGCTCATCCTGGCAGCGGCTGCCCTGCCCGGTCTTGCGCTGGCGCAGAAATGGCCTGCGCAGCCCGTGCGCATCGTCGTGCCCTACACGGCCGGAGGCGGCTCGGACAACATCGCCCGCGCGCTGGGCACGGAGCTGTCGCGCGAACTGGGCCAGCCCGTGGTCGTGGACAACAAGCCAGGCGCCTCGGCCATGCTGGGCGCCGAGCTGGTGGCACGCGCCGCGCCCGACGGCTACACGCTGCTCCTGGCCGACATGCCGCACACCATCACGCCCAGTCTCTACAAGACACCGTACGACGCGCTCAAGGACTTCACGCCCGTGGCCCTGATCGGCTCCTCGCCGCTGGTGCTGGCCGTCAACCCCACGCTCAAGGCGCAGAGCGTGAAGGAATACATTGCGATGGCCCGGGCACGGCCCGGCCAGATCAACTTCGCCTCGGGCGGCACGGGCACGGCCACGCATCTGGCAGGCGAGCTGTTCAAGCAGCAGACGGACACCTTCATCACCCACATTCCCTACAAGGGCTCGGGCCAGGCCGTCGCCGACGTGGTGGCCGGCCATACCGAGAGCATGTTCTCCTCGGCCCCCACCGTGATCCCCCATATCAAAAGCGGCGCGCTGCGCGCCCTGGCCACCACCGGTGCCCAGCGCTCGCCGGCCCTGCCCCAGGTGCCCACGATGGCCGAAAGCCGCGTGCGCGGACTCACCGTGCTGCACTGGTTCGGCCTGCTGGCGCCTGCCCGGTTGCCCCCCGGCATACAGACCGCGCTGCACGATGCCGTGGCCCGCGCCATGGCCACGCCCGCGCTCCAGGCCAAGCTGCAGTCCCTGGGGCTGGAACTGACGCCCCGCACTGCGGCGGAGTTCGGGGCCCAGATGGAGACCGACGCCGCACGCTGGGCCCGCGTCATCAAGGAACGCAACATCAAGGCGGACTGAATGCCCTCCCTGCACCATCACCACGACGCCGTTGACCTGCGCAGCGACACCGTCACGCGCCCCACGCCGCAGATGCTCGAAGCCATGGCCTGCGCCCCGCTGGGCGACGACGGCCTGGACGGCGACCCGACGGTGCGTGCGCTGGAAGAGACAGCCGCCCAGCGCTTTGGCAAGGCCGCAGGCCTGTTCGTGGCCAGCGGCACCATGGGCAACCTCGTGGCCGTGCTCGCCCATGGCCGCATGCCCGGCGAGGTGCTGGCCGAGGCCGGCAGCCATCTGCTGAACGCCGAGCGCGCAGCCGCAGGCCTGACCGGCATGCACTACCGCAGCCTGCCCGGCGACGGCGGCCTGATCGCCCTGCCCGCGCTGGAGGCGGCGCTGGACACCTCGGCATCCGCGCGCTGCCCCAGCGCCCTCGTGGCCGTGGAGAACACCCACAACGCACGGGGCGGCAGCGTGGCGGCGCCCGAGTCGCTGGCGGCCCTGCATGCCCTGGCCGCCCGCCATGGCGTGCCCGTGCATACCGATGGCGCGCGCCTGTTCAATGCCGCCGTGGCACTGGGCCTGTCCTGCCGCGAGATCGCCGCGCACACGGACTCGGTCACCGTCTGCCTGTCCAAGGGCTTGTCGGCTCCGGTGGGCTCGGTGCTCATGGGCCCGGCCGACTTCATCACGCGGGCGCGCGGCATACGGCGCATGCTGGGCGGCACCATGCGCCAGGCCGGCGTGATCGCGGCGGCGGGCCTGGTGGCGCTGGAGCACATGGTCGATCGCCTGGCCGAGGACCACGCACGCGCCCGCCGCCTGCACCAGGGCCTGCGCGCCATCCACCCGGCATGGTGCGCGGCCGAACTGCCGCAGACCAACATCGTGCAGGTGCGCGTAGGCACCAGCGCGGCCGATGCGCGCCTTTGGGAGGCACGCCTGGCCGAAGCCGGCGTACTGGTGCGCACGGGCAGCGCGGGCCTGCTGCGCCTGGTCACGCACCGCCACATTGACGACAAGGCCGTGGACAGCACCCTGCAGACCTTCACCCGGCTGCATCACGACAACTGAGCACCGCGCGAGGCCGGCAGGAGTGCCGGCCCTGGCTACACTGCCCATCGACCCTTGCATCCCCCATCACCATGACCCGCAGCACCGATATCCTCAACCTGACCGACCGCGTGACCGAGCAGCTGCGCAGCAAGCTCATCGATGGTGCCTGGGAGCCCGGGCAGAAGCTGTCGGAGGCCTCACTCAGCGAAAGCCTGCAGATCTCGCGCAACACGCTGCGCGAGGCCTTTCGGCTGCTGACCAAGGAGGGGCTGCTGGTGCACGAGCCCAACAAGGGCGTGTCGGTGGCGGCGCCCAGCATCGCCTCCATCATCGACATCTACCGCGTGCGCCGCATGGTGGAGTGCCAGGCGCTGGCCCAGGCCTATCCCATGCACCCGGCTCGCAGCCTGATGCGCGAAGCCGTGGAGGCAGCGCAGCGCCACCGCGAGGCCCAGGACTGGTCGGGCGTGGGCACGGCCAACATGAGTTTCCACAAGGCCGTGGTGCAGCTGGCCGACAGCGAGCGCCTGGACACCATGTTCGAGCACCTGCTGGCCGAGCTGCGGCTGGCCTTCGGCCTGCTGCGCGACCCGCACTTCCTGCATGCCCCCTATGTGGACATGAATGCGCGCATCCTGCAGCAGTTCGAGGACGGCAAGCCGGCCGAGGCCGCTGCCGCGCTCAATGACTACCTGGTGCATTCGGAGCGGCTGATCCTGGCCGCCTACGCCCGACGCCTGGCTGAAAAGGGCATCAAAGTGTGAAAACAATAGACACCCCCTGAGGCGCTTACGCGCCTTCCCCCTCTCTACTCGCTTCGCGAGGGAGGGGGACGACACCCTCGGGGCGGGGCGGCCCTACCTCGGTGTCCCCGGCTTTGGGCAGCGCCGGTTTCATTGGCAGTGTTCAGTGCACAACACTGGCTCGCATTCAACGCCGCGCGTCCAGGCTCCAGCGCGCCACGGGCGCCAGCATCAGTTGCACGAATCCGCCGGCGATGGCCAGGTTCTTCAGGAACTGCACCAGTTGGCCCTTGTCGCCGAACTGGTTGTGGAACATCAGCGCCGACATGACGCTGAACACGGCCATCACGGCCGCGGCCTCGCGGGTGCGCCAGCCCAGCAGCAGGGCCGTGGCCACGCCCAGCTCCACCACCAGCGCCATGGCATACGACAGCATGGGCAGCGGCAGGCCCGCCTTGGCGATATAGGCCATGGTGCCCTCCGGCCCCATCAGCTTGCCGATGCCGCTGTAGATGAACAGCAGGCTCAGCAGCACCCGGGCCAGCAGCGGTGCGAAGTCGGCCCAGGGCGATGCTGCGGCGTGGGCAGCGCGATGCGTGGCGGCGCGCGTCATCGCATCAGCCCGGGACACGGCCGGAACCCTGGCCTTCGGCCGCCTTCACCGAGCCGCCCAGGCGCTGCACTTCGGCCAGGTACTCGGGGCCGCTGCGCATGCGCTGGTACTGGGCCAGGCGCTGCTGGTAGTCGGCATCCCAGTGGTTCACGTCGGACTCGCGGTAGACGTTGAGGCCGGCGCGGTTCCACAGGGCCAGGTCGGCCTGCACTTCGGCGCGCGACAGCGCGGGGCCGGAGGCGACGGGCTCGGCGCCGAACCAGGTTTCTGCAGATACCGTGGCGGCCGAGGCCATGCCCGACCACAAGGCGGAGGAAAGGGCGGCAGAAAGGGCGGTGATGGCGAAGAGGGTCTTTGCGTGCTTCATGGCGAATCCTTTGTCAAATCCTGCAGCGCGTGATTGCGTTCTGCATGGCTGCAGTCTCGTCTTCGCCCGCCTGCGCGTCAGTGCCTAAACGCACAGCTTTGCGCAAACTCTCCGGCTCCCACGCTCAGGGCCACTGCAGGCCGGGCCGCGCCACATGCAGGGCCTGCAAGGGCTCGGAGCGCCCGCGCACCTGCACCTGCCGGACTTCGCCCAGGCCATCGGCCACGCCCGCGCGGCGCGCCACCTCCAGCGACAGCACCAGCCGCGCCTGGGCGCTCTTGGTGTATTCCTGCAGGCGGCTGGCCGTGTTGACCACCTCGCCCACGGCCGTGAAGGTGGTGGTGTGCTCGAAGCCCACGCGCCCCACGGCGGCGCGCCCCGCATGCAGGCCCATGCCGAAATCCACCGGCTGGCCGAACTGCGCCTCGAAGGTGTGGCTCCATTCCTGCATGCGCCGGTCGATGAGGGCGCTGGCCTGCACGGCCTGGCGGCAGGCCGTGTCCAGGTCAGTATCCAGGCCGAAGATGGCCATCACGCTGTCGCCGATGAACTGGTTGGCCATGCCGCCGCTGTCGTGCACGGCCTGGCCCACGCGCTCGAAATACTGGTCCAGCACCCAGGACAGGTCCACGGGCCATTGCCGCTCGGCCAGGCCCGACCAGCGGCGCAGGTCCACGAACAGGATGGCCACCGCGCGCACTTCGCGGACCTCACGCTGCCCGTCGCCCCGCCCGGCCTGGGCGGCTGCCGGCGAGCGGAACAGCGGCGCCACCTGCACATCGCCCGTGGGCCGCAGCTGGCAGGCCAGCCGCACGTCCTGCGGCGCGCCCACGCGCTCCAGCGTGAGGCGCTCGTCCCGCCCCGGCGCAGGCAGGTGGGCCGCCGGGCCGGACACGCGCACCCGGCAGGTGGAGCAACGCGCCCTGCCGCCGCACAGCGACAAATGGGCAATGCCATGCTCGCGGCTGGCTTCGAGCACGCTCATGCCCTGGGCCACCTGCACGGTGCGGCCCGGATAGTGCAGCAGCACCTGGCGGGCGCCGCGCAGGCGCATGCGCCGCCACAGCCAGGGGCCGGCCAGCAGCGCGGCCAGGCAGGCCAGCCAGCCCTGGCGCAGCCCGGTCGTCAGCGCGCGCAGCCACTGCGATGCCTCGGGCGAGGGGCCGGCCGGCGCTGGCAGGCCGGCAGCCGCGATCTCGCGCGCCATGGAGACGATGCCCAGCGCCGCCAGCACGGGCAGCAGCACGGCGGCCGTGAGCAGCAGCGGCTGCCAGCGCCGCCACCAGCCGCGCGCACGCAGGGCCATGTGCAGGCCCATGCAGCCATGGGTCCAGGCAGCCGTCATCAGCAGCAGCTGGATGGCCATGCTGGACGGATTCCAGGAAGAACGCACGATGCGCGCATACGAGGGGTCCACGCCCCAGGCCTCCTGCGCCAGCCGCGTGGCCGGCACGTGCAGGGCCAGCAGCAGCGGCAGACCCAGTCCCAGCAGCAGCCGCACGGCCTCCAGCGCCGGCATGCGCAGGCTGCGCCGCCGCGCCAGCGCCTGCAGCGCCAGCCCCATGTGCACGGCCAGCGCGCCGTAGAGCAGCAGGCTGCCGGGCAGGGATCGCCACACGCCGTGGACCCCCTCGCGCACGGCCTCGGCCGTGCCCAGCGAGACCAGGCCCAGGGCGTGATTGGACAGGTGCAGCGCCGCATAGGTCCACAGCACCAGGCCGGTGGACCAGTGGAGGCTGCGCAGGGACGGCAGAGCCGGCAAAGCCGGATGAGGGACACGGGCCATGGAAAGCGATGATGCGCCCGACGGCGGAAGAAGACAGGAGAAGACCGCAAGAACGGCAGCTTGAAGGAACTTAGGCCGGGCCTGGCCGATCCAGAATCTTTGTACCTTACGCCCGCTATTGGTTCCATGGCCCACCCCACCCAGCCCTCCAGTTTCGCCCTGCGCGGCATCGCCCTGTTCGAGGGCCTGGGCAGCGCCAGCCTGGACCGCATCGCCGCCGACTGCGAATGGCGCCCTCTGCAGGCCCGCCAGCCCGTGTTCAGCCGTTGCTCCACGGGCAGCGACGTGTTCTTCCTGGTCAGCGGGCGCGTGCGCATCACCACCTATTCGCCGGGCGGGCGCGAGGTCAGCTTCCGCGACTACGGGCCCGGCGAACACTTCGGCGACCTGGCGGCCATTGACGGCCAGGCCCGCTCCACCGATGTGGTCACCCTGGAATCCTCGCTGCTGGCCAGCCTCTCGCGCCAGGACTTCCTGGCCCTGCTGGCGCGCGAGCCTGCCATCGCCCTGCGCATGATGGAGGGCCTGGCCGGCCTGGTGCGGCGGCTGACCGACCGCGTCATGGAGCTGAGCACCCTGGGCGTGCTCACGCGCCTGCACATGGAGCTGCTGCGCCTGGCGCGGGAGGCGGGCGTCTCGTCCGAGCACACGGCCCTCATCAGCCCCGTGCCTTCGCACTCGGTGCTGGCCAGCAAGATCAGCACCAACCGCGAGCAGGTCACGCGCGAGCTGGGCGCCCTCACCCGGCGCGGCCTGCTGCGCAAGGAGGGGCGACAGGCGCTGCTGGTGACCGATGTGCGCGCACTGCAGGCGCTGATAGCGCAGGAAAGCTAGGCGGACTCCATTCGCCAGCCCTGCGGCGACCACACCAGGCGGTCGGTCAGCCCGATGGCCTGCAGAAAATCCTCGTCATGCGAGACCACGACCAGCGTGCCGGCGTAGCCGCGCAGCATGGCCTCCAGCGCCTGCAGGGAAGGCAGGTCCAGGTGGTTGCAGGGCTCGTCCAGCACAAGCAGTGGCGCGGGCGGCTCGGCATGCAGCGCGCAGGCCAGGGCGGCCTTGAGCTGCTCGCCGCCGCTGAGCCGGCCCGCAGGCTGCTCCACCTGCCGGGCCGCCAGCCCGAGCCAGGCCAGCCGCGTGCGCAACACATCCACGGGGGTGCCGGGGCAGGCGTCCTGCAACTGCTCCATCACCGTGCGCCCGGGCTGCAACAGGGACAGGCGCTGGTCCAGGTAGGCACAGGCCTGCATGCGGCGCACGTCGCCCGCCTGGGGCGCAAGGCGGCCCGACAGCACATCCAGCAGGCGCGTCTTGCCGCAGCCGTTGGGACCGGTCACGGCCAGACGCTGGCCGCCGTACAGAGACAGGTTCAGGCGCGGCCCCGTGGAAAGCGAAAACGGCAGCAGCACATCGTCCAGCAGCGCCACCACGTCGCAGGGAGCACCGGCCGGTGGCTGCGTCTGCATGCGGATGGCCGCCTGATGGTCGATCTGGCGCGCCGCCTCGCGCACGCGCTGGTCCAGCGCCTCGCGCGTGTCTGCATGCTGGCGGCGCAGGCGGCCGGCCGACGCCTCGCTGCGCTCCTTTTGCCGGTCCAGCAGAATGCGCGCCTGGTTGGCCTCCTGGCCCTGGCGGCGGCCGCGTGCCTCGCGGCGCTGCTGGCGCTCCTGCTGCTCGCGCAGCTGCTGCGTTTCGCGGCGGCGCTCCAGCTTGCGCTGCTCCAGCAGTTGCACCGCCGAGGCCATCTCGCGCGCCTTGGCATCGGCATAGAAGGCGTAGCCGCCGCCGTAGCTGCGAAGCCCCTGCGGCGACAGCTCCACGATGCGTTCCATGCCCTGCAGCAGACTGCGGTCATGGCTGACCACGACCAGGCCACCGGGCCAGCGCTGCAGTTGCGCGGCCAGGGCCTGGCGGCTTTCGCGGTCCAGGTGGTTGCTGGGCTCGTCCAGCACCAGATGGTCGGCGCCCGACAGCAGCGCGCCCGCCAGGGCCACGCGCATGGCCTCGCCGCCGCTGAGGGCGTGGCCCGGCGTATCGGCACGCAGATGGCCCAGGCCCGCCAGCTCCAGCTGGGCCTGCAGGCGCTGGCGCAGATCCCAGCGGTCGGCCAGCCGCTCGAAGTCCCGGGCATCGCAGCTGCCGGCCTCGATGCGCGCCAGCGCCTCCAGCGCGGGCTGCAGCCCGGCCAGCGCCGCCACCGAAGGCTGGTCATGCCAGTCCGTGCGCTGGGCCAGGTACAGCACCTGCCCCGAGCGCAGGCAGCGGCCCTGCGAGGGCGCATCCAGCCCGGCCAGGATGCGCGCCAGCCGCGACTTGCCCACGCCGTTGCGCCCCACCAGGCCGGTGCGGCGGTGATCAAGGGTTTCGGAAAGATCGGAGAAAAGGGGGCTGCCATCGGGCAGCACGCAGGAAACGCCGTCGAGCGTGATCGTGGTATTCGTCATATCGCGGTTCATGGATGCCAACGCAGTTCCTTGCCGCTTTGCATGCATTGCGCGTGCGGTGGGCAGGGTCGGGAAAAGCGGGCCGCTGGGACAGCGGCAGCATCAATGGCGCATGGGACGAATACCTCCTGCAATGGCGAACGAAGCCGCCATTATAGAAATCATGGGACGGACGTGCTGGCCGTGCCGGAGGGGGCGCCACCGGCGCCACGGCGGCCAACATGCGCACCTGCGTTTGCACGCGGCGGCTCGGGTCCGGTGGGCCCGGCCTGCCGCTTAGGGGCTGCAGGCGCCGATGGCGCGCAAGGGTTTGAAGACTGTGCCGGCGGGCGGCCCTGAAAGCACAGGGCGTTGAGCGCGATCCAGAGAGGCATGGTTCAGGTTCCGGGGTCGGCAGCAGGCGGCGGCCGGCGCGCGCTGCCGCGCGGCCCGGCGATGCGCCGCTGCCATTCAAGGACGAAGACGAAGAAGACGGGCACGAAGAACACGGCCAGCACCGTGCCGCTGACCATGCCGCCGAACACGCCCGTGCCGATGGCGTGCTGGGTCTCGGCGCTGGCGCCCGATGCCAGCATCAGCGGCACCACGCCCAGCGCAAAGGCCAGCGAGGTCATGAGGATGGGCCGCAGCCGCAGGCGTGCGGCCTTGATGGCGGCCTCGCGCAGGTCCTGGCCTTCCTCGCGCAGTTGCTTGGCGAACTCCACGATCAGGATGGCGTTCTTGGCCGACAGGCCGATGATGGTAATCAGCCCCACCTTGAAGAACACATCGTTGGGCATGCCGCGCAGCAGCACGGCCGCCACCGCGCCCAACAGGCCCAGGGGTACGACCAGCATCACCGACAGCGGGATGGACCAGCTCTCGTACAGCGCGGCCAGCACCAGGAAGACCACCAGCATGGACAGGGCCATGAGCAGGGGCGCCTGCGCGGCCGACTGGCGCTCCTGCAGCGACTGGCCGGTCCAGGCCACGGCAAAGCCGGGCGGCAGCTGGGCCGCCAGCCGCTCCATCTCGGCCATGGCCGCGCCGCTGGAGGTGCCGGGCGCAGGCGTGCCCGAGATGCGCGACGCCAAAAAGCCCTGGTAGCGCACCAGCTGCAGCGGCGTCTCCGACCACACGGGCGTGGCGAACTCGGCCAGCGGCACCATGCCGCCCGAGGCATTGCGCACGTTCAGCCGGAGCACGTCATCGATCTGCATGCGCGCGGGCGCGTCGGCCTGCACGATGACCTGCTGCATGCGCCCGGCGTTGGGGAAGTCGTTGACATACAGCGAGCCCATGGCCGTGGACAGCGTCTCGCTGATGGCGGCAAAGCCCACGCCCAGGGCCTGGGCCTTCTGGCGGTCGATCTCCAGCCGCACGCTGGTGCCCGAGGGCAGGCTGTCCTGGTAGGCCGAGCCCAGCACGCTGCTGCTGCCGGCCAGCGCCAGCAACTGGTCGGTGGCCGACTTGAGCGCGGCATGGCCCTGGCCCGTGCGGTCCTGCAGGTACATGGTGAAGCCCGAGGAGGTGCCCAGCTCGTCGATGGCCGGGGGCTGCAGCACCATGATGGCGCCCTCGGGGGCGTGTTCCATGGCCTTTTGCGCGAGCGAGACTTCCTCGCCTGCCGTGGCGCCGTCGCGCTGGTCCCAGTCCTTGAGCGTGGTGAAGGCCATGGCCGCGTTCGGGCCCGAGCCCGCGAAGCTGAAGCCCAGCACCGAGATGCTGGAGGCGATGCCGGGGCGCTGCGCCACATGCTCCTCATAGCGCTTGACCACGTCCAGCGTGCGCTCGGCCGTGGCATCGGCCGGCAGCTGGATGGACGCCATGAAGTAGCCCTGGTCCTCCTCGGGCAGAAAGGCCGAGGGCAGCTGGCGCAGTGCAAACACCAGGATGGCCACGATGGCCGCGAACAGCACCATCATGCGGCCCGTGCGCCGGACCAGGCCCGAGACATGGGCCTCGTAGCGGTTCGTCAGCCGCTCGAAGCCGCGGTTGAACCAGCCGAAGAAGCCCTTCTTCTCGTGGTGGCCTGCCGCCACCGGCTTGAGCAAGGTGGCGCACAGCGCCGGCGTCAGGCTCAGGGCCAGGAAGGCCGAGAACAGGATGGACACGGCCATGGACAGCGTGAACTGCTGGTAGATCACGCCCACCGAGCCGCTGGCGAACGCCATGGGAATGAACACCGCCGTCAGCACCAGGGTGATGCCGATGATGGCGCCCGTGATCTCCTTCATGGCCTTGAGCGTGGCATCGCGCGGCGACAGGCCTTCCTCGGCCATGAGGCGCTCCACGTTCTCGACCACGACGATGGCGTCGTCCACGATGATGCCGATGGCCAGCACCATGCCGAACATGGTCAGCACGTTGATGGAAAAGCCCGCCACCAGCATCACGGCGAAGGTGCCCAGCAGCGCCACGGGCGCCACGATGGCCGGGATCAGCGTGTAGCGCAGGTTCTGCAGGAACAGGTACATCACCAGGAACACCAGCACCATGGCCTCGACCAGGGTCTGCACCACCTTCTCGATGGAGATCTTGACGAAGGGCGCGGTATTGAACGAGATGGTGTGCTCCATGCCCCTCGGCAGGATGGAGGCCAGCTCGGCCATGCGCTTTTGCACCGCGGCGGCCGTGCGCACGGCATTGGCGCCCGGCGACAGCTGCACGGCGGCGCTGGTGGCGGGCTTGCCATCCTCGCGGTTGGAGAAGGCATAGGACTGCGCACCCAGCTCCACGCGCGCCACGTCGCCCAGCACCAGGCGGGAGCCGTCGGCATGGGCGCGCAGCACGATGGCCGCGAACTGCTCGGGCGAGGTCAGCTGGCCCTGCACGGTGAGCGGCGTGGTCACGCGCTGGCCCGGGGCGATGGGCGCATCGCCCACGCGGCCCGGGGCGATCTGCATGTTCTGCTGCTGGATGGCCTGGGTCAGGTCCCCCATGGACAGCCCGTAGGAGATCAGCTTGGCCGGATCGACCCAGACGCGCATGGCGCGCTCGGTGCCGAACAGCTGCACGCGGCCCACGCCCTCGATGCGCCGCAGTTCCTCGACGATATTGCGCGCCATGTAGTCATTGAGTGCCAGCTCGTCGAACTCGCCGCCCGGCGAGATCAGGCCCACCAGCAGCAGAAAGCTCGACGTGGCCGACTCCACCTGCAGGCCGTTCTGGCGCACGGCCTGCGGCAGGCGCGGCTCCACGGCCTTGATGCGGTTTTGCACATCCACCTGGGCCAGCTCGGGGTTGGTGCCGGGCTTGAAGGTGGCCTTGATCTCGGCCGAGCCCGAGGTGTCCACCGAGGACTCGAAGTACAGCAGGTGGCGGACGCTGGACAGCTCGCGCTCGATCAGCGAGACCACGGAGTCATTGAGCGTCTTGGGCGTGGCGCCCGGGTAGGTGGCATACAGGCTCACCGTGGGCGGCGCCACCGTGGGATAGCGCGAGATCGGCAATTGCGGAATGGCAAGCACGCCCAGCAGCACGATGAACAACGCGATGACCCAGGCAAAGACGGGCCGGTGAATGAAGAACTGTGGCATGGACGCGAGGTCTGGTTTTCAATGCACGCCAGGGCGCGCTGCGGAAAAAATACGGCGCCTGGCGCCGACACATCTGAGGGGCCATCCGGATGCAAATCCAGATTGCCAGGAGGCATGGGGATGGAGGAAACTCCTGCCGGTGCGGCTTCGGCCTGCGGCGTGTTGCCGCCAGGGCCATTCATCCATGGAGCCGCTGCAAAGCTAACAGCTCTCCCACCCGCTCATACGGCATTGCCGCTGTGACTTCATATTCAGGGATTTGTTTCGCATGCCGGCCAATTGCGGCGGCACAGGGAAACAGCTTGCGTTCTTTCGATGGCATTTCGGCCCGGGAAATGTGGAAGAACGATGGAGATGAACACAGCCCCCGCCGCGACCCCAAAATGGCTTCTATCATTGCTCAGCCCTTGCCTTTCCAGCCATCGACATCGCTCATCCTCGTTGCCGAGGACGAGCCCGAGATCGCAGACATCCTGTGCGCCTACCTGGCCCGCAGCGACCTGCGCACCGTGCATGCCGCCGATGGCCAGCAGGCCCTTGAACTGCACCACCACTTGAAACCCGATCTCGTTCTTCTCGACGTGCAGATGCCACGCCTCGACGGCTGGCAGGTGCTGTCCGAAATCCGCCGGCGCGGCGACACGCCCGTCATCATGCTCACCGCACTCAACCAGGACGTGGACAAGCTCATCGGCCTGCGCATTGGCGCGGACGACTACGTGGGCAAGCCCTTCAACGCGGCCGAGGTCGTGGCGCGCGTGCAGGCCGTGCTGCGCCGCTGCGGCCAGGGCCGGCTCCGCGATACCAAGCTGCTGCAGGCCGGCCCCTTTCGCGTGGACCTGGACAGCCGCGAGGTCAGCGTGCAGGTGCAGGGCGCCACGCATGTGCCCGAACTCACGGTGACCGAATTCAACCTGCTGGCCAGCCTGGTGCGTTCGCCCCGGCGCGTGTTCAGCCGCGCCGAGCTGCTGCTGAGCTGCCTGCCCGAAGGCCACACGCTGGAGCGCACCGTGGACAGCCACATCAGCAAGCTGCGCAAGAAACTCGAAGGCCTGGGCCTGCAGGGCATGCCCGACAGCGTGCGCAGCGTGGGCTACCGGCTGGGGATGGACCCATGAGCGCAGCGGCCGGGCTGCGCCGGCAGGTGGTGCTGACCATGTCGGCCGTCACGCTGGCCGTGGTGGTGCTGTGCGTGCTGGGCTCGTACGCCTTCTATGCGCTGCTGCTGACCTTTCACCCGGCCAGCGTCTCCGACGGCTGGATGCCCTCCAGCGTGGAGCTGGCCTGGGTGCTGCTGACCCTGGTGGTGGCCATGCTGATCGCCATCTTCGTGGCCACGCGGCTGTCGCGGCGCATCCTGCCCTCGCTGGACTCGGTGGCCATCAGCCTGCGCCAGCTGGCCGAGGGCGACCTGTCGGCGCGCGCCAGCACGGACGACAGCGCGCTGCACGAGGCCGCGCAGCTGGTGCACGACTTCAACAGCCTGGCCCGGCGGCTGGAAGGCATGGCGCAGGAGCGCGCCTTCTGGAGCGCGGCCATCGCCCATGAGCTGCGCACGCCCGTGACCATCCTCAGCGGGCGGCTGCAGGGCCTGTCCGACGGCGTCTTCCTGCCCAGCAAGGACATGCTGGCCAGCCTGATGACCCAGGTCGAGGGGCTGACCCGCCTGATCGACGACCTGCGCCTGCTGGGCCTGCAGGAAAACGGCCATCTGCAACTGCAGCTGCGCCAGACCTGCCTGGCGGGCGAGGTGCGCTCGGTCGCCCTGGCCGTGGGACCGGCGCTGGAGCAGGCGGGCCTGCAGCTGGCGATGGAGCTCGATGACCAGCCCGTGGTCTGCGACCCCGTGCGCATACGCCAGGCTCTGCTGGCCCTGCTGGAAAACGCCATGCAATATGCCCAGCCCGGCCCCCTGCTGGTGGCCGCGCGCGTGCGCCACGGCCTGTGCACCGTGCGCGTGGAAGACAGCGGCCCCGGCGTGGCGGCGGACCTTGCGCCGCGCATCTTCGACGCTTTCCAGCGCGGTGAAGGCGCCCGCAGCCGAAGGAATGCCAGCGTGGGTGCAGGCAACGGCAGCGGACTGGGCCTGGCCGTGGTGCAGGCCATTGCCCAGGCCCATGGCGGGCGGGCGCAGTGCCTGCAGGGCGAGCGTGGCGGCGCGCTGTTCGAGCTGAGCTGGCCGGCCTGACCTCGTCAGAGCCGCAGATCAGCCTGCGAAATCATCAGCCCGCACATGGCGTGCGTCCCAGGCGGCGGCCAGCGCAGCGGCCCGGCCCAGGCGCACACGGCCCGATTCAAAGTCCACGATGCCCGCCTCCTGCGCCGCCGCAGGCCGCGCTGGCCGCTCGCGCGTGCGGCCGTCGGTGAGCAGCCACAGCCAGCCCTGGCAGGAGGCCTCTGCGCCGCAATGGCGCTGCAGCAACTGGCCCGCCTGCTCCACGGCCGCCTGCAGCGGCGTGCCGCCGCCCCCGCCAATGGGAGCGATCCAGTCGTCATTCCAGGCCGCAGCCTTGCGCGGCGGCAGGCGCAATTCCACGCGCGTGCCCGCAAAGCAGATCAGCGCCACCTGCTCGCGGCGGCGGTAGGCCTCTTCCATCAGCGACAGCAGCACACCCTTGGCCCGCGCCAGTGCACCGCTGCCGGCCATGGAGGCCGAGCAATCGAGCACAAAGCAATGCAGCCGCGTGGCCTGCGGCGGCTCGCGGCGGCGCTGCAGATGTTCAGGCGCCAGCGCCTGGGCGCCGCGCGCGGCCAGCGTGCGCGGCCAGTCCCAGCTGCCGGTGGGCGGCCCGCCTTGCGCCTGGGCCAGCCGGGGCTGGCTGGCCGCCTGCTGGCCCGCCCCCGCAGCCCTTGCCTGTGGCGCGGGGCCGCGGGGGCTCAGGCTTTTTTTGTGGCGGGCACTCCCGCCTTTGCGGCCTCGCGGGCCAGCAATGAGGGCACGGCGACACGCAGCAGGCCCACGGGCTCGGGCGGCATGGCGCCCCAGTCAGCCTCGGAGGGCGGGCTGTCGCCTGCGCCGTTGGCCGTGGATTCTGCAGGCGGCCGGCTTTGTGCCGGTGACTGCGAAGGCGGATTCGATGGCGCTTGCTGTGGGGATGGCTGCTGCGGCTGCGGCGCCCCCGGCTTGCGGCGGTGCACCAGCACCAGCTCGGCCACGGCCTGCACATGGTCGGGCGTGACCTCGGCATCGCCCAGCCAGGCGGCCCAGGCGCGGGCGGCGCGCAGCAGCACCAGGTCGGCGCGCAGGCCGTCCACCTGGGCGGCAATGCACAGCGCTCCGGCGGCCTGCAGCACCGCGTCGGACCAGGGCAGCGCGCCGGCCGGCTGCAGGCGCTCGCGCGCCGTGCGCAGCTGGGCAGCCAGCGCGGCCTGGGCGTCTGCATGGCGGGCGCGGAAGGCGACCGGGTCGGCATCGAACAGCAGCCGCGCGCGCACGATGGCCTGGCGCTGGGCCGCATCCTCCACATTGGCCAGGCGCACGCACAGGCCCAGGCGGTCCAGCAGCTGCGGGCGCAGCTGACCTTCCTCAGGGTTCATGGTGCCCACCAGCACGAAGCGCGCCGCGTGGCGGTGCGAGATGCCGTCGCGCTCGACCACGTTGACGCCGCTGGCGGCCGCATCCAGCAGCACATCGACCAGGGCATCGGGCAGCAGGTTGATCTCGTCCACATAGAGCACGCCGCCATGGGCGCGCGCCAGCAGGCCGGGCGCGAACTTGAGCGCATGGCCGGCCATGGCCTGGCCCAGGTCCAGCGAGCCGGCCAGATGCTCCAGCGAGGCGCCCAGCGGCAGCGTGACGAAGGGCGCGGCATCGATGAGCTCGGCCAGCGCCCGCGCGGCCGTGGACTTGGCCGTGCCGCGCGGCCCCTCGATCAGCACGCCGCCCAGTTGCGGGTCGATGGCGGCCAGCAGCAGCGCCTGGCACAGCAGGGGCTGGCCGGCAATGGCGGCAAAGGGAAACAGCGGCGGCAGCGCGGGCTGGGCGCCGCTGCCCAGGTCAGGGGAGGCGGTCATCCGCGCAATCCTTCGAGATGGTTTTCATGTTCCAGCAGCAGGTCTTCCAGCTGCTGGCGATAGTCGCCGGGCTGCTCCCACAGGCCGCGCTGCATGGCTTCGAGCAGGCGCTCCAGCATGTCGCGCAGGGCCTGCGGATTGTGCTGCACGAGAAAGTCGCGCGTGGCCACATCCAGCACATAGGCGTCGGCCACCAGAGCGTACTGGTGGTCGCCCACCTGCTGCGTGGTGGCGTCAAAGCCGAAGAGATAGTCCACCGTGGCCGCCATCTCGAAGGCGCCCTTGTAGCCGTGGCGCTTGGCGCCGTCCATCCACTTGGGATTGGTGACGCGCGAGCGCACCACGCGCGCAATCTCCTCCTTGAGCGAGCGCACGCGCGGCTGGGCCGGGTTGGCGTGGTCGCCGTGGTAGAGCGCGGGCTGGCGGCCCGAGAGGTGGCGCACGGCCGAGGCCATGCCGCCCTGGAACTGGAAGTAGTCGCCCGAGTCGAGGATGTCGTGCTCGCGGCTGTCCTGGTTGTGGGCCACCACGTCGAGCTCACCCAGGCGGCGGCGCAGCGCGTCGCCTGCGGGCACGCCCTCGGCGTCCTGGCCGTAGGCGTGCTGGCTCCAGCCCAGGTAGGCCTGGGCCAGGTCGGCATCGCCCTGCCAGTCGCCGCTCTGGAACAGTCCGCCCAGGCCCGATCCATAGTGGCCGGGCGGCGCGCCGAACACGCGCCAGCCGGCCTGCAGGCGGGCCTGCGCAGCGTCCATGCCCTGCGCCTGCAGCTGCTCGGCCTCGGCCAGGATGCGCGCGCGTATGGGGTTGTCCTCGGCGTCTTCGTCCAGCGCGGCCACGGCCTGCACGGCCGCGTCGAACATCTGCACGGCGCCGGGGAAGGCATCGCGGAAGAAGCCCGAGATGCGCAGCGTCACATCCACGCGCGGCCGGCCCATGCCCACGCGCGGCACCACCTCGAAGTCCACCACGCGCTGGCTGCCGGGCGCCCATTTGGGGCGCACCCCGATCAGCGCAAAGGCCTGGGCGATGTCGTCGCCGCCCGTGCGCATGGTGGCCGTGCCCCAGACCGACAGGCCCAGGGTGCGCGGGTACTCGCCATGCTCCTGCAGATAGCGCTCCAGCAGCCTGAGCGTGGCCTGCTGGCCCAGCTCCCAGGCGGCCTGGGTGGGAATGGCGCGCGTGTCCAGCGTGTAGAAATTGCGCCCCGTGGGCAGCACGTCGGGCCGCCCGCGCGAGGGTGAGCCGCTGGGCCCGGGCGGCACGAAGCGGCCCTGCAGCCCGCGCAGCAGCTGGCGCAGTTCCTCGCCGCCGCAGGCATCCAGCGCGGGCGCCAGCACGGCATGCACCTGTTCCAGCGCGGCGCGTGTCTGCGGCCAGTCACCGGCCGGGGCCTCACCTTCCAGCAGTTGCTGGGCCAGCAGTTCCAGGCGCTCGCGCGTGTCGCCCTCATGGCGCCAGGGCTCGTCGCTCACGGCCTGCAGGGCGGCGGGGCGCGCGCCGATCCAGGGGCGTGCAGGCTCCATGCGCAGCGGGTCGAACCCGGGGCTGTCCAGCAGGTCGGCGGCCAGCGCCTGTATCAGGCCCTGGCCTTCGTCCGACGGGAAGCGCGCCAGCGCCAGCAGCGTGTCGCGGCGCTGGCGCCCTTGCGGCGAGGCGCCGAAGACATGCAGGCCGTCGCGGATCTGGGTTTCCTTGAGCTCGCACAGGTAGGCGTCTATGCGTTCGAGCACGGCATCGTCGTCCTGCGCGGCACCGGGCGCCAGGTCCAGCTCCTGGTCCAGGTGCTGGCGGCGCACGATGTCCAGGATCTGGCGGCGCAGCAGCGCGCCGCGCCGCGCATCGACCAGCAGGGCGTCGTAGTACTCGTCCACCAGGCGCTCCAGGTCCTGCAGCGGGCCGTGGTTTTCGGCGCGCGTCAGCGGCGGCATCAGGTGGTCGATGATCACGGCCTGGCTGCGGCGCTTGGCCTGGGCGCCTTCGCCGGGATCGTTGACGATAAAGGGGTAGAGATGGGGTAGTGGGCCCAGGATGGCATCGGGCCAGCACGCGCCCGACAGCGCCAGGCTCTTGCCCGGCAGCCATTCGAGGTTGCCATGCTTGCCCACGTGGACCATGGCGTCCACGGCAAAGCGGTCGCGCAGCCAGAAGTAGAAGGCCAGGTAGCCGTGGGGCGGCACCAGTTCGGCATCGTGGTAGCTCGCATAGTCCTGCGCGCCCATGCCTTTACCGACCAATGCACGCGCCGGCTGTATGCCGACAAAGACATGGCCCAGGCGCAGGCCCGCGATCATGAAGCGGCCCTGGCGCAGCAGAGGGTCGGCCTCGGGCGCGCCCCAGCGCGCAGTAATGGCGTCGGCCATGCCGTCCGGCAGCGCGGCCAGGCGCGCCAGGTACTCATCCAGCGCATAGCTTTGCCAGGCCGGGCGCAGCGGCCACTGGGCCGGGTCGTTGGCAATGCCCTGCTGCAGGGTGTGCATCAGCGCCTCACCATCGGCGGGCAGTTGCGCGGGGTCGCCCAGCTCGTGCCCTTCGGCCGCCAGGTGCTGCAGGATGGCGATCACCGAGGCCGGCGTATCCAGCCCCACGCCGCTGCCGATGCGGCCTTCGCTGCCCGGATAGTTGGCCAGCACCAGGGCCAGGCGCTTGTCGCGCGCGGGCAGGCTGCGCAGGCGGCACCAGCGCCAGGCCAGGTCGGCCACGAAATCCACGCGGTCGGGCTCGGGCTGGTAGGCCACCACGTCGGCCTGGGTGAAGGCGCAGCGGTGGGACAGGCCCTTGAAGCTGATGGCGCGCGTGATGATGCGGCCATCCATCTCCGGCAGCACCACCTGCATGGCGATGTCGCGCGGGCGCAGGCCCTGGCTGTCGGCCCACCAGTCCTCGCGGTTGCCGCCGCTGGCAATGACCTGCAGCACGGGCGCATCGCCGGCCAGGGCCGTGCCCGATTCCAGCGCCGAGAACGCCGTGGTGTTGAGCACCAGCTGCACGGCATGGTCTTCGCAGAGCTGGCGCAGCGTGGCCAGGCACAGCGGGTCCTTGAGCGAGTCCAGCGCCACGGGCAGCGGGTTCATGCCGCGCTGCTGCAGCGACAGGGCCATGGCGTCGAAGGCCGCCGTATTGCCCGCCAGCAGGTGGGAGCGGTAGAACACCAGGGCCACGGTGGGCGCGCCCGGCGTCCAGGCGCGCTGCAGGTCGTCGATGCCGGCCACCTCATGGGCATGGACCTGGGCCTGGGCATGGCTCCTGGCAGCGAACAGCGCCGGGGGAACGTGGACAGCCGCCTGCGGCAGGGTGCGCGGCGGCAGCGGCGCATCGCCCCGGTCCAGCCCGTGGTAGACGGTGGCCTTGAGGAACTCGCGCGCATTGGCCGCGCCGCCCGAGCGCAGGTACTGCCACAGCTGGCGGCAGGCGGCGGCCGGCAGCGTGCTGCGCGCCAGCAGGTGCGGGTCTTCCTGCAGGTCACCCGAGAACATGGCCAGGCGCTGGCCCTTGCGGCGCGCCAGCGAGCCGATCTGCTCGATGCCGTAGGGCCAGGCCGACTCCGAGCCCAGGTGGTCCACGATGACCACGCGCGCATGGCGCAGCACCTCGTCCACATACAGGTCCAGCGAGGCCGGCTGGCGCAGGTACAGCAGATTGGCCAGCCGCACCGAGGGGAAGTCCGCCGACGCCCCGGCCAGCGCGGCCACAGCCGATGACAGCAGGGCCAGCGTGGTGTCGGCCGAGCTCAGGATGACGATGTCGGCCGGCGTCTGGTCGAGGCGGGTGACGATGCTCTCATCCTCGACGAAGCCGCCGGGGCGCGTGGACAGCAGGTGCATGGAACAGGTTTCAGTACGGAATCGGAAGGTCAGGCGGCCACATTCTCCAGGCCCTTGCGCAGCGCTGCTTCGTCAAGGTCTTGCCCGATGAACACCAGGCGCGTGCCGCGTGCCTCGCCCTCGCGCCAGGCGCGGTCGAAATGGTGGTCGAAGCGGCGGCCCACGCCCTGCAGCAGCCAGCGCATGGGCTTGCCCGGGATCTCGGCAAAGCCCTTGACGCGCAGGATGCTGTGCTGCTCCACCAGCGTCTCCAGCGCGGCCAGCAGGCGGTCGCGGTCCACGGCGGGCAGGTCGATCACGTAGGAGTCGAAGTCGTCGTGGTCATGGTCCTCGTCGTGGTCATGGTGGCTCACGCGCTGGTCGATGGTGGTCTCGGCCGCCTTGGCCAGGCCCAGCACCACGTCCAGCGGCAGGCGGCCCTGGGACGATTGCACGATCTTGACCTCGGGCGGCAGCTCCTCGCGCACCAGGGCGGTCACGCGGGCCAGGGCATCGGCATCGGCCAGGTCGGTCTTGTTGAGCACCACCAGGTCGGCCGCGCCCAGCTGGTCCTCGAACAGTTCGTGCAGCGGCGATTCATGGTCCAGGTTGGGGTCGGCGCGGCGCAGCTCGTCCACGGCCTGGGGATTGGCGGCGAACTGGCCGCTGGCGGCCGCCGGCGTGTCCACCACGGTGACCACCGCGTCCACGGTGAACACGTTGGCGATCTCGGGCCACTGGAAGGCCTGGACCAGGGGCTTGGGCAGGGCCAGGCCCGAGGTCTCGATGATCACGGCGTCGATCTGGTCGCGGCGCTCGGCCAGCGCGCGCATCACGGGGAAGAACTCTTCCTGCACCGTGCAGCACATGCAGCCGTTGGCCAGCTCGTACAGCGCGCCTTCGCGCTCGTTGCCGTCATCGTCGCAGCCGATGCCGCAGCCCTTGAGGATCTCGCCGTCGATGCCCAGCTCGCCGAACTCGTTGACGATGACAGCGATGCGCCGGCCGCCCGCGTTGTCAAGGATGTGGCGCAGCAGCGTGGTCTTGCCGCTGCCCAGGAAGCCGGTGACGATGGTGGCGGGAATCTTGGCGGTTTGCATGGAAGGTTCTCCAGAAAAAAGAGGAAGTCAGACGGTGGCGAAAGGCACGGCGCTGCGCAATGAAGGGAGAACCTCCTGCGCAAACAGTTCCATGCCGGCGAGGGCCTGGGCATCGCTCCACAGGCCGTTGGAGTTGAAGACGCAGCGCAGCTGGCCAATGCCCGTGCGCTCGCGCAATGCGGTGATCTGCGCATGGCACTGTTCGGGCGTGCCATGGATGAATTGCTCGGCCAGCACGCGCGGCACATCGATGGGCAGCACCTGGTCGGCCGGCACGCCGCGCTTGCCCGCAAAGTACACGCGCCGCTGGTACAGCTGCGGCCACAGCGTGGCCAGCTGGGCCTGCACGGCGGCCTCATCAGCACCGATGCAGACATAGCGCGCCAGCGATGAACGCGCGCGCAGCGCGGCGGCATCGCGCCCGCGCTCCCGGGCAGCGGCCTCCAGGCGCTCCAGCTGCATGCCTTCGGGCGGCTCCAGGCTCAGCAGCAGGGGCAGATTCTGATTGACGGCAAAGCCCAGGGTCTCTGCCGTGGAGCCGGCCACATACAAGGGAGGATGCGGGCGCTGCACGGTCGAAGGCAGGGCGGGCCGGTCCTCGAAGCGCCACGGCCCCTGCCCCGCCACGATGGGCTTGCCGGACAGCGCCTCCACCAGGATGCGGCAGGACTGCTCGAAGCGCTCGCGCGTGCTGTCCGCATCGATCTGCAGGGCGCGCAGCGCGGCCGGCTCCGTGCCCCTGCCCACGCCCACGTCGATGCGGCCGGCGCTTTGCAGGTCCAGCTGGGCAATCTCCTCGGCCAGCATCAGCGGATGGTGCAGCGGCAGCACCAGCACCGAGGTTCCCACGCGCAGCCGCTCGGTGCGCGCCAGCACGGCGGCGGCCAGCAGCAGGGGCGAGGGATAGGGCCAGGCGGTATCGGGCACGCGGAATTCGTTGAACCACACGCCCTCGAAACCCAGGCGCTCGGCGCGCTCGAACAGCGCCAGGAATTCACGGTGCCCGCCGCGCGTGGCGTCGCGCGTCCAGCCGGCCAGATCGATGCGCATGGGTTCAGTTCTCCTGTTTCAGCCGCGCGCGCAGCAAGGTTTGCGGGGGTGCGTCGATGCGCTCGAAATCCACGCCGAAGACGGCATCCAGCCCCGGCGCATGCAGCAGCTCGGCAGGGGCTCCATCGAGCGCAATGCGCCCCTGGTCCAGCACGATGACGCGCCCGAAGTGCGCCAGCGCCAGGTCCAGGTCATGCATGACCACCAGCACCAGCCGCTCGCGCCCGCGCTGCGCCAGCGCCTGCACCAGGGCCAGGCGGTGGCGCACGTCCAGCGCGGCGCCGGGCTCGTCGGCCAGCAGCACGGGCGGGTCGGTGGCCAGCACGGTGGCCAGCAGGGCACGCGCCTGCTCGCCGCCGGACAGCGTGGACCAGCGCCTGCGCGTGAAACCCTGCAGCCCGGCGCCTGCAATGGCCGCCTCGACATCACCCCGGCCCGCCAGCCGCATGTGCATGAGCTCGGCCAGCGTCAGGTCCCAGTGCGGCGCAAAGCGCTGCGGCATGTAGCCCACGCGGCGTGCGCGCTCGGCCACGGGCAGGGTTGCAATGTCTCGCCCGTCCAGCAGCACACTGCCGGATGCAGGCGCCTGCAGCCCCGCCAGCAGGGACAGCAGGCTGGACTTGCCCGCGCCATTGGGTCCCACCAGGGCCACGGCGCCGCAGGCGGGCAGCTGCAGCGAGACGGCGTCCAGCACGCTGCGGCCACGGTGGCGCAGCGTGAGGGACCGGGCCTGCAGGCGCGGTGGGGCGCAAGGGATGGCACCGTTCATGCGGACCTCAGCCTGCGCGCGAGCAGCACGATGAAGAAGGGCCCGCCGGCCACAGCCGTGACCAGGCCCAGCGGGATCTCGGCCGGCGGTAGCACGCTGCGCGCAATCGCATCGGCCAACGTGACGATGATGGCGCCCGTGAGCGCCGACGCCGGCAGGGCCGCGCGGTGCAGCGGTCCCGCCATCCAGCGCGCGATGTGCGGCGCAGCCAGGCCCACGAAGGCCACCAGCCCGCCATAGGCCACGGCCACGGCCACCACCAGCGAGCCGGCCAGCACGGCCAGCGGCGTGAAGCGCGCCACATCCAGGCCGAAGCCCTGGGCCGCATCGGCACCCAGGCCCAGCAGGTCGAGCCCGCGCGCCAGCGCCATGGCCCCGGCCAGGCAAGCCAGGGAGGCGCCCGCCAGCAGACCCAGCCCGCTCCAGGACGGCGTCTGTATGCCGCCCAGCACCCAGCTGAGCACCACCTGCAGGCTCACGGTTTCATCGGACAGCGCCAGCATCAGGAACGAGCGCAGCGCGCCCAGCACGGCCGCCAGCGCCACGCCGGCCAGCAGCATGCCGGCCGCATCGGTGGCACCGGCCACGCGCGAGACGGCCAGCACCAGCACGGTCGAGCCCCAGGCGCCCGCAAAGGCCAGCACGGGCAGCGTCCATGCCTGGGGCAGGCCGAACAATAGATGCATGGGAACCAGCAGGGCGACAGTCGCCCCCAGCGCCGCGCCGCCCAAGGCGCCCAGCAGATAGGGCTCGGCCAGCGGATTGCGGAACACGCCCTGGAAGATGGCGCCCGACAGGCCCAGCAGCGCGCCCACCAGGGCGGCTGCCAGCACGCGCGGCACGCGCCACTGCAGCAGCAGCCGGCTGCGCAGGCTGTCTTCGCCGCCCAGCGCGGCCAGCAGGTCGGCCGGGCTGGCCCACTGGTGGCCCGCGCAGGCGGCAATCAGCAAGCTGGCCAGCAGCAGCAGGACCGCACCGGCCCAGGGGCGCCACGCGGGTGTCCGTGAAAGGGAATTCATGCGGCCTCCCCGGCCCAGGCCGCAGGGTGCAGCCAGCGCGAGAGTTTTTCCACGCCGCCAAAGGTGCGCGGCCCGGGAATCAGGAACTCGGCACGCGCCACCGTGGTGGCCCGGCCGCCGCGCACGGCACGCAGGTCGCGCCAGCCGCGCTGGCCGATCAGGTCCTGCATGGCCTCCTGGGTGCCTGCGAACAGCAGCACGTCGGGGTCGGCCGCCAGCACCGCCTCAGGCGAGACCTGGGGCACGGTGCCCAGGCCGTCCAGCGCGAACGCGGCGCCCGCGCGCACCATGGCCTCGCCGGTATAGGTGCCAGGCCGGGCCGCCAGCAGCATGCCGTTGCCCAGCCGGCCCGTGACCATGAGCGCGCGCGGCCGGGGCTGGCCGGCCACCTGCCGGTCCACGCGCAGCAGCCGCGCTTCCTGCGCCGTGGCCAGCGCCTGGCCGCGCGCCTGCACGCCCGTGGCGCGGGCCACCAGGCGCAGGTTGTCCATCACCTCGGCCAGCGAGCGGCTGAGCAGCACCATCACCGGCACGCCGATGCGCTCCATGGGATCGACCAGCTGGTGCGCCGCCTGGCGCGCGGGCGTGACGATGACCAGGTCCGGCTGGCGCGCCACCACGGCGTCCACCGAGAACCCCAGCCGCCCGCCCACCTTGGGAATGCGCTCCACGCCCGGTGGAAAGCGCGTGAAATCCTCCACGCCCACCACGCGGTCCAGCAGGCCCAGCGCGGCCACCAGCTCGGTATTGGAGGCAAAGATGGAGACGATGCGCTGCGGCGGCGCGGCAATCTCCACGCGCCGGCCCAGCGCATCCTGCAGCACCACCGGCCCGCCTGCAGCGACGGTGTCGGCCCAGGCCGCGGGCAGGCCGCAGCCCAGGGCCGCCGCCGCGCCCTGGCGCAGCAACTGGCGGCGCGTGGTGCTGGATTGCCTCATGCCATGGTCCTCAAAACTCTGCTTGCAGGCCGACCATGAGTTCGCGCCCGGCCATCGACGTTCCGCAGCCGCCGTTCTGGTACGCCGGGTTGGCGATGCAGGGCGCGCGGTCCAGCGCGATGAAGATGGGATGGCGGTTCAGGTCGAACAGGTTGTTGACGGCTGCGAACAGCTTGACGCCGCGTGACACGCGATAGTCGGCCCGCAGGTTCCAGATGGTGAAGGCGCCCTTGCGGTGGATGAAGGTGCTGCTGGGCTCGCCCTGCGGGATGAGCAGCGCCTCTTCCGTGTCGTACCACATGGGACCGCGAAGCAGCGTGGACAGCTGCAGGCTCCAGTCGCCCTGCAGGCGCCCGCTGCCCTGGCCGTAGCGCACGCCGGCCGAGGCCTCGTAGCGGTACATGCGCTGCACCTTGTCGGTATTGGCCGACGCTGGCGATCCCTTGTCCCGCATGCTGAAGTGGTAGTAGCCGCCAGCCCAGGCCTTGAGCTGGTGGCCCGTCAGGTTCAGCGCCCGCGCCAGGTCCATGTCGGCCTGCATTTCCAGGCCGCGCGCCACGATGTCGGCCGCGTTGTTGGCGTAGTCCGAGGTGTTGGTCGTGGCCCCGCGCGAGACGGTGATGATGCGGTCGATGATGGTGTTCTGGAACAGGGCCGCATCCACGCGCCAGCCGGGCTGCTGCAGCGCGGCGCCGACCTCGATCTGGCGGCTGGTCTCGGGCTTGAGGTTGGGGTTGCCGAAGGTGCGGCCACCGCCGACGGCCGTGAAGTCCGAGGCCAGCTCCGTGGCCGTGGGCGCGCGGAAACCCGTGGAGGCCGCAGCGCGCAGCGTGAGCCGGTCCGTGGCCTTCCAGGTGGCGCCGGCCGACCAGGTGTGGTTGTCGTAGTCGCGCGTGCTGGCCTGGGCAAGGGCGAGGTTGGGCGTATCGTCGAAACGCGTCGTGCCCCAGGTCTTGCGCAGGCCGGCACGCAGGGTCAGGCGGTCGTCGAACAGGGTCTGCGCGTCCTCGAAGTACAGCGCGTGCACCTGCTCGGTCTGGTTGTTGTCGTAGGGCGCAACCTGGCCCGCCGGGCCGCCGGGCATGGCCACGCGCAGACGGTCGGAGCGCAGCTTGCTGCGCTCCCAGTCAAAGCCCATCAGCAGGTCATTGGTCTGGCTGACACGCAGGCGCGGCTGAAAGCGCAGGCCCGTGGCGTCCAGCTGACGGTGGTTGTAGTCGCGCGCCGTGCCGGGCACCGCACTGTTGCCCGAGCGGATCACGGGCGATGCCCAGTTGAACTCATCGGTATCGACCAGGCTGTAGAGGTGGATCGTCCAGCTCAGGCGCTGGCCGGGCAGCGCGCCCTCGTAGGTCAGGTCCAGCGAGCGGTTGCTGCGGTTGTCGCGGCTGTAGATGTTGGCGCCCGATCCGCGAAAGCCCGCGTTGTAGATGCCGTCCGTGCGCAGCTGCAGCTCCACGCGGTGCAGCTCGTGCAGCTGCCAGCCCAGGGCGCCGCTGGCGCCGCGCCGCTTCCAGCCCGTGTTCTCCATGCGCGTGCCGCCGTCGCCCGACTCGTAGTCGCCGCGCCCGCCTGCGCTCACGCCGAAGTACCAGTCGAAGCGGTCATTGGCGCCGGCCGTCTGCGCATCGGTGCGCCACAGGTCCCATGAACCGGCCTGGACCTGGGCACGCGTGCCGGGCGCCGTAGCCCCCGTCTTCATGATGATGTTGACCACCCCGCCCATGGCCTGGCTGCCGTAGATCACCGAGGACGGGCCGCGCACGATCTCGATGCGCTCCACATCCGAGGGGCTGAGCTTGGACAGGTTGGCCGTGCCCGCGCGCCGGCCGTTGACCAGCACCAGCACCTGGCTGCGGAAGTCGCGCCCCTGGCCGTCGGTGGAGGCGCCGCGCAGGTTCATCGAGGTCTGGGCCGCCGTCCATTCGCTGAGAAAGCCCACGGCGTTCTCGGCCAGCAGGTCGGTGACCGAGCGCGCGCTGGAGCGCTCTATGGCCTCGCGGTCGATGGTCTGCGTGGTGCCCGCGATGCGGCTGCGCGCCTCGGGCCGCGCGGTGGCGGTCACGAAGACGGCGTCCAGCGCATCGTCGGCGGAGTCCGTGGATCGCCCGGAAGCCGGCTCCTGCGCGGCGCCGGCCGCTGCAGCGCAGCTGGCCAGCAGGACGGCAGCCGCTGCAGGCCGCAGTCTGGAGACAAGAGGGAGAACAGAGAGAAGGCCGGAGGAATCGGCGGCCGAAGAAGCGAAGCGCATGCGTTGAACCCAACTGCCCCACTCACCCGCGGGGCCTATCGTCTGAACCACGCCGCACAGCGCGCACGCCGGAGCCGGCCACGGCAGCGCAGGCTGGGGCCGGACCGGACAGGCGCACTCCCGCGGCGTCCGAAAGCAGTGCAGAAGGCCGGTATCCGGGCTTGCGGAACGCTGCGGCGCGCATCGTGGGCGCGCTGCAGCAGGCATCCCCGCCTTCCCATGTCCGTCCAGACACAGTGGCTTGCGGCGCGCAACCGGTGGGTGGCGCGCCAGCGTGGGGAGTTGTATTCCGCTGACCGTTGCGGGGGCAGCGCAGGCATTGCGAGCGGCCACCTCGATGGCATCGCGCACCTGCTTCCCGTTGAACCCCTGGCCGGTGAACGGCATGGGGCACCTTCAGCAACAGCGCACCGCCACGGCCCAGGGGCTGCGGCGGTGCGCCAGCGGCGGATTATCGCCCAGCCCAGAAGCCCGGCACCCGGGCCAGCGCCCGCAGCGCGCGGCGGCTGCTGCGCGCGCTGCTGGCCAGGCGGGCCTGCAGGTAGCCGGCCGCGAACCAGGCGCGCGGGTCGCGCGCGGCTTCGGCATGGAAATGCGCGGCCGCCACGGCCATGTCGTTGTGCAGGCCCAGCGCGTCCTGGGCGGGCACCAGCGCCTCGGCAAAGCGCCGGCCCTTTTTGCCGGGCCACATTCCGGGCGCGAATTCCCGGGCAAAGTCCGCCAGGTAGCGCAGGCGCTTGAGCCGCTTGCGCACACGGTGCTGCTGCGCCAGCGGCAGGCGGTCGAAGTGCAGGCCATCGCGCAGCACCTGGCGGTGCAGGCGCGCCAGCCGCCGTGCCAGGTACTTGCGCGTGCCTGCGGCGGACAGGTGGGCAAAACGGGCCGATGGCTCTGCCTGCGGCGCCTGCGCCAGCGCCTGGATACCGGCCAGCGCGTGCTGGAACGGCGGCTCGCGCACGGCAGCGGCTGCATCCGCCTGCACGGCCTGCGGCGCCTGCCACTTGCACAGGGGCGCATGGGCTGCCTGCAGCAGCGGGCGCACCACATCGGCCAGCGTATCGGCATCGCGCAGCGTGCCCAGTTGCGCAAATGCCTGGGCCAGGGGGTCATCCCATTCGGCGCGCATGCCGGGCGCCAGCCCTGTGCACTCACGCAGCACGGTGCGCAGGCGCCGCAGGGCCACGCGCAGCTGGTGGATGGTCTCGGCATCGCTGCCACCGCCCTCCAAAACCGCCAGATGCGACTGCACCTGGGCCAGGGCAGCAGCCAGCGCCGCACGCACAAAGCCGGCCGCATCGGGCCGGTCAGGGTGCTGCTTCGCAGGGGTGGACATGGTCAGGCAAGGAGATGTGGACGTTGCCGACGATTGTGGGCGCAGCCCCGCGCCAGGGTCAATCCATGGTCAATCGGCGCCCTCCCCGCTCAGGCTGTGCAGCGCGGGCCGGGCAATTCGCACATAGTCGGCCGAGTCCAGCACGATGGAGCGGTCCAGCCGGCCCGCGTTGAAGGCGATCTCGCCAAAGCGCTCGACCAGGGCCGGGTCCACCACCAGGCGCACCTGCGGGTTGAAGGAGAACGGCGGCACCGATCCCATCACGCAGCCCGTGGCGGCCTGGGCCTCCTCGGGCGAGGCCAGCGTGGCCTTGCGCACGCCCACGGCCTGGGCCAGGCGCTTGAAATCCAGCTTGCGGTCGCCGGGCAGCACGGCCAGGAACAGCTGGGGATCGCCCGCACCGGCCGCGTCGCGGCTCTTGCAGAGCATGGCCTTGGCGCCCTGGCCGGGGGCGGTGCCCCGGATTTCGGCGACTAAATCGGAGCGGCCTTCGGCCGGATGTTCCAGCACGCGAAAACGCGCGCCCTGGGATTGCAACAGGTCTACAAGGGTGTCGAACATGGTGGAAAGCGCAGAGAAGTCGTCTGGATTTTGACATTTTGTCCAATTCAAAACAAAATGTCCAATATGACCCAACGAACCCCTGAACAGCGCCAGCTTCTGGACCAGCTGGCCCAGATCGCCGAAGGCCTGGGCCAGACCTTTGCCCCGTTCTGCGAGGTGGTGGTGCATGACCTGCTCGACCCGTCCCATGCGGTGCTGGCCATCCACAACAACCTGTCGGGCCGCGAAGTGGGCCAGGGCGCGACGGAGCTGGGCCTGGCCCGCATCCTCGACCCCGGCTACGAGCAGGTCATCGCCAACTACCCCAACCAGTTCGCCGATGGCCGCCAGGCCAAGAGCACGTCCATCGGCATCCGCGACTCCGAGGGCCGCTACATCGCCGCCCTGTGCATGAATGTGGACCTGACGATGTTCCAGGGCTTCCAGGGCATGCTCAACCGCTTTGCCGCCGTCAGCGGCGACACCCCCGCGCGCGAAATGCTGGACCCCACGGGCGCTGGCGCAGGCGCCGACACGGTGCGTGCCCGCATCGACCAGTTCGCGGCCCGCCTGGCGACCACGCCGCGCGCCCTCAAGCCCGAGGAGCGCCGCGCCCTGGTCCGCGAACTCAAGGGCGCCGGCCTGCTCGATGTGCGCCGCTCCATGGAGACCATTGCCGCCCACCTGGGCGTGTCGCGCGCCACGGTCTACAGCTACGCCAAATAGCTCCCGGCACCCCGCCGATCTGCAACCCCTTCTCTCCCGTACCGATGACAAGCCTTCCCACCTACGACGACGTGGCCGCAGCGGCCCAACGCATCCAGGGCCATGCCCACCGCACGCCCGTGCTCACCTCGCGCACGCTGGACGATGCGCTGGGCGCCCGCGTCTTCCTCAAGTGCGAGAACCTGCAGCGCATGGGCGCCTTCAAGTTCCGCGGCGCGTTCAATGCGCTGTCGCGCTTCAGCCCCACCCAGCGCAAGGCCGGCGTGGTGGCGTTTTCCTCGGGCAACCACGCCCAGGCCATCGCCCTGGCAGCGCGGCTGCTGGAGATCCCCGCCACCATCGTCATGCCGCATGACGCGCCCGCCGCCAAGGTGGCGGCCACCAAGGGCTATGGCGGCCAGGTGGTGGTCTACGACCGCTATACCGAAGACCGCGAGCAGATCGGCCGCGACCTGGCCGAGCGCCACGGCCTGACCCTGATCCCGCCCTACGACCATGCCGACGTGCTGGCCGGCCAGGGCACGGCCGCCAAGGAACTGTTCGAGGAAACCGGCCCGCTGGACGCCCTCTTCGTGCCGCTGGGCGGCGGCGGCCTGCTGTCAGGCACCGCGCTGTCCACACGCGCGCTCAGCCCCGAGTGCGCGCTCTACGGCGTGGAACCAGAGGCCGGCAACGACGGCCAGCAGTCGCTGCGCGCGGGCCGCATCGTCCACATCGAAACGCCCAAGACCATTGCCGACGGCGCCCAGACCCAGCACCTGGGCGGCATCACCTTCCCCATCATCCAGCGCGACGTGACCGACATCCTCACCGCCAGCGATGCCGAGCTGGTCGACGCCATGGGCTTCCTGGCCACGCGCATGAAGCTCGTGGTCGAGCCCACCGGCTGCCTGGGCCTGGCCGCCGCGCGCCAGAAAAGCGAAGAGCTGCGCGGCCAGCGCGTGGGCATCATCCTCAGCGGCGGCAATGTGGACATGCAGCGCTTTTGCAGCCTGCTTGGCGCCTGATCCTGGTCCTGATCGAAGGCCGCCCTCACCCCCGCGGGCTGAAGGTGCGCGGAAACACCACGGGCGCGCTGCGGTCGGCCAGGCGGTAGCCCATGGCGGGGCGGCGTGACGTGCCCTCCACCTGGCCGGCCTCCACCAGAAAGCCGGCCGCCATCATGCGCGTGCGAAAACCGCTCTTGTCCACGGGGCGGCCCAGCACCACTTCGTAGGCCTGCTGCAGCTGCGGCAGCGTGAAAGGCTCGGGCAGCAGAAAGGCCGGCAGCGAGGTGTATTCCACCTTGCCCCGCAGCCGCTCCACCGCTGCGCGCAGGATCTCGCCGTGGTCGAAGGCCAGCGCAGGCGCGCGCAGTAGTTCATCGACGGCAAACCACGACACATCGGCCGCATTCGCGCCCTTGGCCAGGATCAGGTCGTGCCCCGGGATCAGCGCGAAATACACATGCGTGGCCGACCAGCCACGCGGGTCGCGCGCCGCGCCGCCCCAGCTTCCCAGCTGCTCCAGGTAGGGGCTGTCCACGCCCGTCTTGTCCAGCAGCTTGCGCCGAGCGCAGGCCAGCAGGTCCGCGTCCTGGCGCACATCCACAAAGCCGCCGGGCAGCGCCCACAGCCCCGGAAAGGGCTCGCTGCCCGCCGTGGGGCGCTGCACCAGCAGCACCTGCAGGGCATCGTCTGCCACCGTGAAGATGACCACGTCCACCGTGGTGAACGGGCGCGGGAAGTCCAGCGCGCCCTGCGGGGATGGGGAATTTTTTTCAGCCATGGGATGGATTGTGCTTGACGTGCCGAATTTTAAGTTGCACTATGCAACCCATATAAGTTGCACAGAGCAACTTAAAGGAGAAGCACCATGTTCGGCATCCGTTTCATCAAGTCCCAACCCACGGTCCACCTCATGCAGTTCCGCGCCGGCAAGGTGGTGCGCGAGGGTGCGGGCCAGTCCTTCTTCTACTACGCGCCCACCACCACCCTGGTCGCCGTGCCCGTGGGCAGCCAGGACTGCCACTTCATGCTGGAGCTGGTGACGGCCGACTTCCAGAGCGTCACCGTGCAGGGCCAGGTCACCTACCGCATCAGCACACCGCGCCAGACCGCCACGCTGATGGACTTCTCCCTGGCGCGCGACGGCCAGAAATACATGTCCGAAGACCCGCAGCGCCTGGGCGACCGCGTGACCATGCAGGCCGAGGTCATCATCCAGCAGGCCGTGCAGGCGCTGGACCTCAAGCAGGCGCTGCGCTCCTCGGCGCTCATTGCGCGCACGGCCCAGCAGGAGCTGGCCGCCCAGCCCGAGATCGAGGCACTGGGGCTGGAGATCCTGGGCGTCTCGGTCATGGCCGTCAAACCCACGCCCGACATCGCCCGCGCCCTGGAAGCCGAGGCGCGCGAGTCCAACCTCAAGGCCGCGGACGACGCCGTTTATGCCCGCCGCATGGCTGCCGTGGAAAACGAGCGCGCCATCCGCCAGAACGAGCTCGATACCGACGTGGCGGTGGAAAAGAAAAAGCGCCAGATCCGCGAGGCCCAGCTGGAAGCCAAGGCCGCCCAGATGCGCAAGGAAAACGAGCTGCGCGCCGAACAGATGTCTGCCGACGTGGCGCTGGAGACCAGCCGCCGCGACTTCGTCGAAGGCCAGGCCGCCAACAGCCGCACCCTGGCCGAGGCCGAGGCCTACCGCGTGGGCGCCGTCATGCAGGCCCTGGAAAAGGCCGACCCGCGCATCGTGCAATCGCTGGCCGCCGTGGGCATGCAGCCGGGCCAGCTCATCGCCCAGGCCTTTGGCGGCATTGCCGAGAAGGCCGAGCGCATCGGCCAGCTCAATGTCTCGCCCGAGCTGCTGCAGTCGCTCATGGGCGCCGGTGCAGGCCATGCAGCCGCCGTACCCGATCCCGAACCCGCAAGGAGCCGCCGTGAACGCCAATGAACGCAAGACCGTGCTGGTGGTGCGGCGCACGCGGCTCGATGAGCTGGTGGCCAGGTACCACACGCTGTCCCAGGCGCGCTTCTACATCGAGCACCTGGGTGCCGACTTCGGCGACTACCTGCGCGAAAGCGCCGCCTACGCCACCGCCCTGCAGGCCGTGGTGCAGGCGCTGGAGGCGCGCGGCCGCTACCAGATCGTGGACCGCGCCCTGGTGCCCAACTTCGTCTTCGGCGCCGACGACATCGTGGTGGCGCTGGGCCAGGACGGCATGGTGGCCAACACCATGAAATACCTGGACGGCCAGCCGCTCATCGGCGTCAACCCCGAGCCCGCGCGCTGGGACGGCCTGCTGCTGCCCTTCGCCCCCGCCGACCTGGCCGCCCTGCTGGGCGACGTGGCCGCCAACCGCCGCCCCACGCGCGCCGTCACCCTGGCCGAAGCGCGCCTGAGCGACGGCCAGGTGCTGCGCGCCGCCAACGACCTGTTCATCGGCCCGCGCAGCCATACCTCGGCCCTGTACGACATCACGCTGGGCGAGCGGCGCGAATCCCAGTCGTCCTCCGGTCTCATCGTCGCCACGGGGCTGGGCTCGTCTGCATGGATCAAGAGCATCGTCACGGGATCGATGGGCATTGCCCGCGCCGTGCGCGGCGCGTCCACCGACTTCGACTACCAGCCCTTCGCCTGGGATGCACCACGCCTGGACTTCGCCGTGCGCGAGCCCTTTCCCAGCCGCTCCTCCACGGCCGAGCTGGTCTACGGCCAGGTCACCGCCGGCCAGCCGCTGACCCTGCGCTCGCGCATGCCCGACCATGGCGTCATCTTCTCGGACGGCATGGAGGCCGACTACCTGCAGTTCACGGCGGGCATGCAGGCCACCATCGGCCTGTCGGACCGGCAGGGCTGCCTGGTGGTGTGAAGGACCGGCCCTGCAGCGTGGCGCAGTGTCCTCAGAACACCTACAACGACAACGACAACGACAACGACAACGAATAGACCATGAATCTCGCAACAGCACCCTACCTGCAGCAATCTGCCACCTGGCCTTCCGAGGGAGAGCACATCCTCGCCCACTACGACGACTCCACCGTGGTGGTCTACCAGGCCTATCGCCCGGCCATCGGCCTTCACGCGCTGGAGCATGGCCAGTTCGGCGGCCCGGACTTCAGCTTCACGCGCATGAGCTGGATCAAGCCCAATTTCCTCTGGATGATGTATCGCTGCGGCTGGGCGACCAAGGCCGGCCAGGAAGTCATCCTCGGCCTGCGAATACGCCGGACTTTCTTCGAGAGCCTGCTGGATGCCGCCGTACCTTCCACCTTCAACCCCCAGCTCTACGCTGGCCTGCCCGAGTGGCAGCAAGCGGTGGCCACCTCCGAGGTGCGCCAGCAATGGGATCCGGACCATGCCCCCAGCGGCGCCAAGCTGCCGTTGCGTGCCATCCAGCTGGGCTTGCGTGGCAAGCTGCTACGCCGTTTCGCCACGGAGGAACTGCTGGAGGTCATCGACATGACATCCTTCGTCATCGAGCAGCGGGCCCATGCCCAGGATGGAAATCCGATGCTCTTGACTCCCGTGGAGCGCGTCTACGTGCGGCTCGACAGGAAGAATTGCGCACCTGAGAACTCCGTATGACCACCACAGACCACATCGCCTCCCTGCAAGACCTCCAGCGCGCCATGGCCCAGGGCCTCACCCCGCGCTTCCTGCCGTTCTGGGGCCACCAGCCTGCAGCCGATGGCTCCATCGGCAAGACCTGCATGAGCCAGTGGTTCGAGGCGGGCTTCGAGGTCGATGGCCAGCACTACCCCACGGCCGAGCATTTCATGATGGCGGGCAAGGCACGGCTGTTTGGCGACGAGGCGGCGCACGCGGCCATCGTGCGCTGCCGCACGCCGGGCGAGGCCAAGAAGCTGGGGCGTGGCATCCAGGGCTTTGATGAAGCGGCCTGGGTGGCCGCGCGCATGGGCATCGTGGTGCGCGCCAACCAGGCCAAGTTCTCCCAGAACCCGGCCCTGGCCAGCTATCTGCTGAACACGGGCGACCGGGTTCTGGTGGAGGCCAGCCCCGTGGATGCCATCTGGGGCATCGGCCTAGCCGCCGACGATGTGCGAGCCACCGACCCCGCGCGCTGGCAGGGCCTGAACCTGCTGGGCTTTGCCCTCATGCAGGTGCGCGCGCGGCTGCGCAGCACCGCTCCAGGACCATGAGCGAGAGCACAGGCATGGCCATGGACACGCTGGACCGATACCGTGGTGCCCTGCTGGGCCTGGCCTGTGGCGACGCCGTGGGAACGACGCTGGAATTCCAGCCGCGCGGCAGCTTTGCGCCACTGACCGACATGGTGGGCGGCGGCCCGTTCTCGCTGCCCGCAGGCAAGTGGACCGACGACACCTCCATGGCCCTGTGCCTGGCCGAAAGCCTGCTCCAGCGTGGCGGCTGCGACCCGCAGGACCAGATGACGCGCTATGCCAACTGGTACGAATGGGGGTACTGGAGTTCCACCGGCAACTGCTTTGACATCGGCATGGCCACCAGGGCGGCCATCCAGCGCTTCCTGGCCACCGGCGATCCGCTGGCCGGCTCGCCCGACCCGGACCAGGCCGGCAACGGCTCCCTGATGCGGCTGGCACCCGTGCCCATGTTCTTCGGCCCCGACGAGGACCTGGTACAGCGCATGGCTGAACTCAGCTCAAGCACTACCCACGCGGCACCCGAATGCCTGCAGGCCTGCCGCCTGTTCGCCGTGGCGCTGTGCCGGGCACTGCGCGGCCTGCCCCGGCAGCAGGTTCTGGACCTGGGCGGCGTTCTGCAAAACGGCGCCAGCCCGCGCCTGCGGGAGATTGCCCGTGGCGACTATCGCGACAAGCCGGCCGCACAGATTCGTGGCAGCGGCTACGTGGTGGACAGCCTGGAGGCGGCCCTGTGGTGCTTTGCGAGGCATGACAGCTTTGAAGGCGCGGTACTGCAGGCCGCCAACCTGGGCGATGACGCCGACACCACGGCAGCCATCACGGGCCAGTTGGCCGGAGCCCTCCACGGCGCCAGCGGCATTGCGGACCGCTGGCTGGAACGCCTGCACCTGGCCCCTGAGATCACAGCCCTGGCCGATGCGCTCTGGCAAGCCGCCAGAGGTGCCAGGGACGCTTCTCCGACCGCACCTCTCAGCAACTGAGCGGCCTGGCGCGCTCACGACAGTCGCCGGGGCCGCGAGCGGACTGGACCTGGCTTGTCTGCACGACCTCCCACGCGCCCGAGCTCCGTGACACGCAGGCCTTGCTCTTTACGAATGGCGTGCATGGTCGGCTTTTGACTGAGCCACGCTCCATTATCAGAGCAGTCTGATTGCATCACCTCATATCTTCGGCGTAGAGTGCGAAATACTAAAGAGGCCACCCATCGAATGATTCGATGCTTTCATTTCCAGCCCCTCATTATTCACTCAAAAGTTCAATAAAACTATTGCGTGATATTTTCGAGAATCATACTTCAGCAATGGAGCGAATCAGTATCATGCATTCTTCTTTCATTCCCTCATTTTTCTCGCAAGTACGCCGCCTTGCATTGATCGCCCTTCCATTTCTCATCGCCTTTTCAGCGGCAACGATGAACACCAATGCCTTTTCCGGGGGCGTATTCTCCCCCACCAGCTCCAGCATTTCACTGCCCGATGAAATAACAGTACCCGGAAATTACTCCAACGGATCGACGCTATGGAAGTCTACGACAACCGTATTTAATCTTCGAGCAGTGCTTAACACGGCATTCGAGTACGATGTTGGAAAAGCCGTTGTAGCCGCCAATGTTCAATCCGGGAACAAGACGCCCGGATACAATAATGTCTACAGCACCAATATTCCCGGCATTGGAATCCGCTGGTGGGCCACATGGCGAGGCCCCAACGCTCCCAGTGGCAGAACCATGCCCATTACCACCGAATCAGAAAATCATTCGGGCGCACTGGGTTATTTTTGGAATGTCAGTTCACATCCCCAGGATGTCTGGATCGAGCTGGTGAAAACCGGCAACGTTTCCGCTGGCACGCTAACGGGCTCCGGGATGAACGTCGATATGCGATTCCAGTGCCCCAGCTGCACCGCAGGAAACGTCAACCTGTCCGGCCGCACCAGGGTGGTGGTCGGTCCCTCCTGCTCGGTGGCCGCCTCGACCATCTCCGTACCCATGGGCGCTGTGCCCATCCTGCGATTCACGGGCCTCCAATCCACCTCCATCCCCCAGCACTTCGACATCACGCTGGAATGCAAGGGCGGCGCGCCCGAAAGCGTTCTGCGCCCCCACATCACACTCACCGATGCCAACGACACCAGCAATCAGAGCAACGTCCTGACCTTGAGCCAGACCGCGCCAGACGGCAAGCCGGTTGCCACGGGAATAGGCATACAGATACTGAAGGATGGCACCGCACTCGGATACGGCCCGGACTCCAACGTGCCTGGCAACACCAACCAATGGAGTGCGGGAACCATCGTCCAGGGCGTTGCCCAGTTCAAGATCCCGCTGACTGCCAAATACGTGCAGACCGCTGCGGCAGTCACGACGGGGCAGGCCAACGGCAGGGCCACCTTCACGCTGAACTACCAGTGAGCAGCGTCCCCGCCCTCAGGGCTTCTTGTCCAGTTGCATTTCCCAGGACTTGAGCTGCTTGGTGCGGGCGCGGGCGAAGTCGCTCCAGCAGTTGGCGCGGGCATCGTCCTTGGCAAAGCTGGCGGAATTGAATTCAGAGAGGAACTCGCAGGCACTGCGCGCGTACTGCACCCAGTTTCTCTGCGCCACTTCCAGCTCTTCCGACGCCTGGGGCATGCGGGCCTTGAGCTTGAGCGACAGCGAGGCGTAGGCGGCCTTGACCATGGCCACGTTCTGCTCGTGCAGGCAGGCGCGCACCTCGGACATGTTGGTGGAGCTTTCCTCGCAATTGCCCGAGCTGGTGGGATTGGCGGCCCAGGCCACGGGGCTGGCACACAGCAGGGCGGCGCAGGCGAGAGGGGCGAGTAGGGACGCTAGGGCTTGGTGCATGGAAGAGGGCTCGCTGGGAGGTGCCGGTGAGCGCAGCACCCCGGCCGTCGCGATTACACCATCGACCCGCCCTGCCTCGGGCCCACATTCCCCTGGTGATCACCCTGATGCAGCGACGCAAAGTGCATAAACATGCTCCCAAAGCTTTGTTGCCGTGGGTCAAGGGCGGCCAGAAGATGCAGGCGTACGCATCTTTCGTTGGCCCTGTTATTCCCCGCTCCCCCGCTCCCGCCATGCACACAAGCCCCACCCTGCGCCGCCAGCCCCGCGCCACCCTTTCCGCATCCCTGACCTTCATCGCCGCCGCGCTGGCCCTGGCCTGCACCCAGGCCCGGGCCGATGCCACGCTGGACAAGATCAAGCAGCGCGGCAAGGTCACCATTGGCGTGCTGGTCAATGGCGGGCCCTTCGGCTCCATCGACCCTTCCACCCAGCAGCTGGTGGGCTGGAACCCCGAGCTGGCACGCGCCCTGGCCAAGGGCCTGGGCGTGGAGGCCGAGCTGGTCCAGGTGCAGACCGCCACGCGCGTGCAGTTTCTGCAGGCCGGCAAGGTGGATCTGCTGATCGCCTCCATGGAACTGAACCCCGACCGTGCCGAGACCCTGGGCTACGCGCCCACGCCCTTCTACCGCGTGGGCGGCATTGCCGCCGTGCGCAAGGGCAGCGGCATCGCCAAGTGGGAAGACCTGCGCGGCAAGCCCGTGTGCGTGTCCCAGGGCAGCAGTTTTGCCAAGCCGCTGGCCAGCGAGTACGGCGCCCAGGTGCATGGCTACAAGAGCTCGTCGGACTCGCTGCTGGCGCTCAAGGGCGGCAACTGCGTGGCCGCCGTGCATGACAGCACGCTGATCTACCCGCTGCTGCGCAGCAACCCCGAATGGGCGCAGTACTCGGCCCCCATCGCCAGCGAGGTGCTGCCCGCGCCTTCCGTGGTCTGGACCCGCAAGGGCGAGGCCGACACCATCGCCGCCGTGGACAAGGTGGTGCAGGACTGGCACCGCACAGGCTGGCTGATCGCCGCCGAAAAGCGCGTGGGCATCGAGCCGGCCAACCCGCTGCTGCCCGAGCTGCAGGCCAAGTTCAAGTCCGCCAGCTGACCGCCGACCGCCACGGCGGTCCACCCCTGCTTTTTTTCGACCACCCAGGCCCAGGCCCCGCAAGACGGGGCCGGGCCTTCCGTTCCCTGATGGATTCACGCATGCCCCGCCTCCTTTCCCCCCTTGCCGCCGCCCTGGCCCTGCTGCTGGGCGCCGGTGCCGCCCACGCCGATGCCACGCTGGACAAGATCAAGCAACGCGGCAAGCTGTCCGTGGGCATCGACGGCGCCAGCCCGCCGTTCGGCGTGCTGGACCCCGCCACCGGCAAGACCGGCGGCTACCAGACCGAGCTGGCCGCCGACATCGCGCGCCGCCTGGGCGTGCCGCTGGAGACGGTTCCCGTGACGGCCTCCACGCGCGTGCAGTTCCTGCAAAGCGGCAAGGTGGACCTGTTGATCGCCAACATCCAGTGGACGCAGGAGCGCAGCGAGATCCTCTCGTTCGCGCCCACGCCCTATGACCTGATCGGCGGCGGCGCCCTGGTGGCCAAGGCCAGCGGCATCAAGCGCTGGGAAGACCTGCGCGGCAAGGTGGCCTGCGTGTCGCAGGGCAGCAACTTCGCCAAGCCCCTGGCCGAGAGCTATGGCGCCGTGGTCAAGGGCCTGCGCGGCATTCCCGAGTCGCTGCTGGCGCTCAAGGGCGGCACCTGCGCGGCTTCGGTCCATATCCAGCCCGCGCTCTATGAAAAGCTCACCGGCCCGAATGCAGCCGAGTGGAAGGACTTCGAGCTGGGCACGCAGGACCAGTTGATTCCCTCGCCCACCGTGGTGTGGACGCGCCGCGGCGAGGCCGACACCCAGGCCTTCGTGGACAAGGCCATCCAGGACTGGCACCGCACGGGCTTTCTGCTCAAGGTGGCCCGCGCCAGCGGCGTGCCCGACACCTGGATCGCCGAGCGCCACGAACGCGCGCTGAAGGGCCAGTTCGACCGCGCGCCCTACGACTTCGCGGTGTATGCGGCAGCGCAGGCCGATGCGCAGGCAACCCAGGCCGCCGCCAAGGGAGCCAAGCCATGAAGCCGACTCGCACCGCACTGGCGGCCCTGCTCGCCCTCACGGCCCTGGCAGCCCATGCCGACGCCACGCTGGACCGCATCAAGCAGCGCGGCAAGATCGTGGTGGGGGTGATGCTTTCGGGGCCGCCGTTCGGCACCATCGACCCCGTCACGCAAAGGCACGTGGGCTACAACGTGCAGCTGTCCGAAGGCGTGGCCAAGGGCCTGGGCGTGGGGGTGGAGACCGTGCAGGTCCAGCCGTCCAACCGCATGCAGTTCCTGCAGCAGGGCAAGGTGGACATCCTGATCGCCAACATGCAGTGGACGCAGGAGCGCAGCGAGATCCTGTCCTTCGTGCCCACGCCGTTCGAGGAAGTCGGCGGCGCCGCCATCGCCAAGAAGGACAGCGGCGTGCGCCAGTGGGACGACCTGCGCGGCAAGCCCGTGTGCGTGTCGCAGGGCAGCAATTTCACCAAGCCACTGGCCGATCAATACGGCGCCCAGATCAAGGCCTTCCGGGGCCAGCCCGAGTCGCTGCTGGCCCTCAAGGGCGGCAACTGCGCGGCCGCCGTGCATGTCAGCCCCACGCTGCGCGAACTCGTGGCCAGCAATGCGGACTGGAAGGACTACGAGATCGTCTCGCCCGCGGACATCATTCCCTCGCCCTCGGTGATCTGGCTGCGCAAGGGCGAGTCCGACACGCAGACGGCCATCGACCGCATCGTGCAGGACTGGCACCGCACGGGCTGGCTGATCGAGGTGGAGCAGCGCAACGGCATGACGCCCACGCCGCTGCTGCACCAGCTGCACGACAAGTTCAGGAAGGCGCCCGCATGAGCACCCACACCCACACCCACACCAGCGGCCACATCACCGGCCCCGCCGACCTGGTCACCGCGCTGCGCCACGCCCTGGGCGATGCCCATGTGCTCACGGGTGCCGATGCGGCCGGCTACCTGACCGACCAGCATGGCCGCCTCACGGGCCAGGCCCTGGCCGTGGCACGGCCTGCCGACACGGCCCAGGTGGCGCAGCTGGTGCGCCTGTGCCGCGCCCACCGCACGCCCATCGTGGCCCAGGGCGGCAACACCGGGCTGATGGGCGGCGCCACGCCCGACGCCTCGGGCCACGCCGTGCTGCTGTCGCTGGCGCGCCTGAACCGCGTGCGCGCCATCGACACCAACAACGACACCCTGACCGTGGAAGCCGGCGCCGTGCTGGCCCATGTGCAGCAGGCAGCGCGCGATGCGGACCGGCTGTTTCCCCTCAGCCTGGGCTCCGAGGGCAGCTGCACCATTGGCGGCAACCTGTCCACCAACGCGGGCGGCACCCAGGTGCTGCGCTACGGCAACGCGCGCGAGCTGGTGCTGGGCCTGGAAGTGGTGACGGCCGAGGGCGACATCTGGGACGGCCTGCGCGGGCTGCGCAAGGACAACACCGGCTATGCGCTGCGCGACCTGTACGTGGGCAGCGAAGGCACGCTGGGCATCATCACGGCGGCCACGCTGCGCCTGCATCCGCTGCCCCGCGCCCAGCACACGGCCCTGCTGGCCTTTGGCTGCATACGCGATGCGGTGGCCTTCCTCAGCCAGGCGCGGGCGGGCTTCGGCGCCAGCCTGACGGCGTTCGAGCTGATGTCGGACACGGCCCTGGGCCTGATAGCCCGCCATGTGCCCGAGCAGCCGATACCGCTGGCGCTCAACGCGCCCTGGTTTGCGCTGATCGAGCTGTCCGACAGCGAGGGCGAGGACCATGCGCGCCAGCGCTTAGAGTGCGTGGTGGGCCAGGCCTTCGAGGACGGCCTGGTCACCGATGCCGCCATTGCCGAGAGCCTGCAGCAAAGCCAGGCCCTGTGGCGGCTGCGCGACCAGGCCCTGGGCGAGGCCCAGCGGCGCGACGGCCGCAACATCAAGCACGACGTGTCGGTGCCCATCTCGCGCATCCCCGACTTTCTTGCGGCCACGGCCGCGCTGCTGCAGGCGCGCTTTGGCGCCGTGCGGCCCGTGGCCTTCGGGCACCTGGGCGACGGCAACCTGCACTACAACGTGTCGCACGCGCCGGACAGCACGCCCGCGCAGCTGTTTGTCCAGGAAGACGCCATCCACGAGGTGGTGCACGACAGCGTGCACGCCCATGGCGGCTCCATCAGCGCCGAGCACGGCGTGGGCCAGACCAAGCGCGACCTGCTGCCCCGCTACAAGAGCGCCGTGGAGCTGCAGCTCATGCGGCGTCTCAAGCAGGCCTTCGACCCGCTGGGCCTGCTCAATCCCGGCAAGGTGCTGCAAGCCCTGCCGGACGATTTGCCGCACGACTTGCCGCAGGTTTCTCCAACGCCAGCCGCCGCATTCCAGGAAGGCCCCACGCCATGACCACGCCCTTTCCCCTTTCGCAGCGCGTGCAGCGCGTCAGGCTCTCGCCCAATGCCGCAGCCAGCGCGCGGGCCACGGCCCTGGCCCGCCAGGGCCGCGACATCATTGCGCTGACCACGGGCGAGCCCGATTTCGACACGCCCGAGCCCATCAAGCAGGCCGCCATCGCGGCCCTGGCCCGTGGCGAAACCAAGTACACGCCCACGCCCGGCACGGCCGCGCTGCGCCAGGCCATCAGCGCCAAGTACCGGCGCGAGAACGGGCTGGACTTCGACGCCGGGCAGATCATCGTCAGCAACGGCGGCAAGCAGGTGATCTACAACGCGCTGGCGGCTACGCTGGATGCGGGCGACGAGGTCATCGTGCCCGCGCCGTACTGGCCTTCGTTTCCCGACATCGTGCGCGTGAACGACGGCACGCCGGTCATCGTGGACTGCGGCATTGAGCAGGGCTTCAAGCTCACGCCGGCCGCGCTGCAGGCCGCCATCACGCCGCGCACGCGCTGGCTGGTGCTGAACACGCCGGGCAACCCCTCGGGCGCCGTCTACAGCCGCGAGGAACTGGCCGCCCTGGCCCAGGTGCTGCGCCAGCACCCGCAGGTTCTGGTGCTGCTGGACGAGCTGTACGAGCACATCTGGTTCACGCCCCAGGCCCCCGCGCACTGGCTGGCCGTGGCCCCCGACCTGCGCGATCGCACGCTGCTGGTCAACGGCGTCTCCAAGACCTATGCCATGACTGGCTGGCGCATCGGCTGGGGCGCAGGCCCGGCCGCGCTGGTGCAGGCCATGGTGGTGATCCAGTCGCAGGCCTCGTCAGGCCCCAATTCCGTGGCCCAGGCCGCAGCCACGGCGGCGCTGCAGTCGCCCGACCAGAGCTTTGTGCAGCAGGCCCGCAACGCCTATGCGCGGCGCGCGCAACGGGTCACCCAGGCGCTGGACCAGGTGCCGGGCCTGGCCCTGCTGCCGCCGGGCGGATCGTTCTTTGCCTTTGTGCACTGCGGCGCGCTGATAGGCCACCTGCGCCCGGACGGCCAGCCCATCGCCAGCGACACCGACCTGACCGAATGGCTGCTGGAGTCCGAAGGCGTGGCTGCCGTGGATGGCGGGGCCTACGGCCTGTCGCCGTACTTCCGCATCTCCACCGCCGCCAGCGACGAGGTGCTGGCCGAGGCCACGGCCCGCATCGCACGCGCCGTGGCCGCGCTGAAAGACCCCGCTGCGCAAGCGCAAGCGCATGCACAGCCGGCTGCCCTGGAGGCCGTGCCATGAACGACAGCCTGCTTGCCCAGGGCGTGCAAGCGCTCAAGGGCCTGGGCCTGAACTACGCCTTCGTGCTGGATGTGTCCGAACGCCAGGCCTTTGTGCGCGGCATGTTCGTGACCGTGCAGCTGGCCCTGCTGACCATTGCCGGCAGCCTGGCGGCCGGCGTGGCGCTGGCGGCGGCCCTGACCTCGGGCCGCGCCTGGCTGGCACGGCCTGCGCGCGCCTTTGTGGAGGTCACGCGCAACACACCCACGCTGGTGCAGCTGTACTGCGCCTTCCTGGTGCTCAACATGCTGATCACCCAGCAGCTGCGCGACTGGGGCGCGGGCAACAACCCTCTCACGCCTTTTGTCTGGGTGGTGATCGTGGTCTCGCTGCACAAGGGCGTGTTCCATGCCGAGGCGCTGCGCGCCGGCATCGAGGCCGTGCCCGCCACCACGCTGGAGGCCGCGCGCTCGCTGGGCTTTTCGCAGCGCCAGCTGCTGGTGCGCGTGCAGCTGCCGCTGGCCGTGCGCTTTGCCCTGCCCTCGCTGACCAACAACCTGGTGGACCTGGTGAAGATGACGGCCGTGGCCTCGGCCATTGCCGTGGGCGATGTGACCTACGAGTCCATCATGATCTGGTCGCAGCGCGACAACGTGCTGGAGCTGCTGCTGCTCATCCTGCTGTGGTTCGGCCTGCTGACCTGGCTGGTCAGCCTGGCGGGCCGCTGGCTGGAACAACACCTGAGGATGCCCGGCTATGGCCAATGAAGCCACCCTGAACACCGGCGGCGCGCCCCGCCCGCTGCCCGCCGCCCTGCTGCGCGCGGCGCGCAGCCCCTGGCTGATCGCAGGCGCCGCACTGCTGGCCCTGTGCGCCTGCTGGGCCGCCACGGACAGCGCCCCGCCCGCCTTCTTGCACCTGTGGAAATGGCTGCCCGCGCTGCTGCGCGGCCTCCTGGTCAACATCGAGATCAGCGTGCTGGCCGTGGCCATCGGCACCGTGGCCGGCCTGGTGCTGGGCGCCCTGTCGCTGTCGCCCACGCCGGCCGTGCGCACGGGCGTGCGCTGGTATGTGCAGCTGTTTCGCAATGCGCCCATCCTGGTGCTCATCTACTTCACCACCTATGTGTTCCCGTTCGAGCTGAAGCTGGTGAGCTGGACCTTTCCGTTCCCCGACTGGGTCAAGGTGGTGCTGGGCCTGGCCCTGCCCACCAGCGCCAACGTGGCCGAGATCTTCCGGGGCGCCATCCAGTCCATTCCCAGCGCGCAGTGGGAGGCGGCCCAGTCGCTGGCCTTTCGCCGCAGCGAGATCTTCCGCCTCATCGTGCTGCCGCAGTGCGTACGCCGCATGCTGCCGCCGTGGATGAACCTCTACGCCAGCATCACCATGAGCACCTCGCTGGCCTCGCTGGTGGGCGTGCACGACGTGGTGGACACCGCCCAGATCGCCAGCAACACCGTGGCACGCACGGACTTCACCATCCTTGTGTACTTCACGCTGCTCGCGCTTTTCTTTGCCTATTGCTATCCCATCGCCCGGGCAACCCGGGCATTGGAGCGACGCCATGAACGCCACTGACTCCTTTCTCTCCCAACTCGCCACGGCCGATGCCCCCGCAGGCACGGCGCCCGCACTGGTCCACCTGCAGGATGTGCACCTGTCCTTTGGCGACAACCAGGTGCTCAAGGGCATCGACGTGCAGGTGCGGCGCGGCGAAGCGGTGACCATCATCGGGCCCTCGGGCTCGGGCAAGTCCACCATCCTGCGCTGCATCACCGGCCTGCTGCGGCCCCAGCGCGGCGCCATCTCGGTGGCGGGCACGCGCGTGGACCAGCTGCGCACCGAGGCCGAGCTGATCGCCCTGCGCAAGCGTGTGGGCTTCGTCTTCCAGCAGTACAACCTGTTCCCCCATCTGTCGGTGCTGGAGAACCTGGTCATCGCCCCCACGCGCGTGGTCGGCCGCGACCGCGCCACGGCCGAGCGCGAGGCCCGCGCCCTGCTGCAGAAGGTGCGCCTGGACCACAAGGAATCCGCCTACCCCGGCGAGCTGTCCGGCGGCCAGCAGCAGCGCGTGGCCATTGCGCGCGCCCTGGCCATGCGGCCCGAGCTGATCCTGTTCGACGAAGTGACCTCCGCCCTGGACCCCGAGACCGTGGGCGAGGTGCTGACCGTGATCCGCGACCTGGTCAGGGACGGCATGACCTGCGTGCTGGTCACGCACGAAATGCGCTTTGCCGAAGAGGTCAGCGACCAGGTGTATTTCACCGAGGCCGGCCGCATCGTCGAGCACGGCCCGGCCGCCCAGATCTTCGGCAGCCCGCGCAGCGAGCGCACGCGCGAATTCCTGCAGCGCGCCCTGGGCGATGGTGCCCGGCCCAGGGCTGCGCCAGCCGCCCCGGCCACAACGCCGCTGCCCTTCAACAGCCTGCGCTTTGCCCTTTGATCCCCCACCTCCAGGAGCACATCCCCATGACCGCAGAAACAACGCCTGAAACCCCGGCCGGCACAGGCACCCATACAGACGCCACCACCCGGCGCCGCCAGGCCGTGGACGCCGCCCTGGCCGACGTGCGCCAGCTGCTGCAGGCCGGCGCGCCCGACCGCAGCACCCTGTCGGCCATCACCGCACGCCTGGAGCAGCTGGCCGCGCACAAGGCCTTGTTCAGCCGCGCGGACTTTCCCCCGCCCGCGCAGACCGAGGGCGTGGGCGCCTCCACGCGCTACCGCCTCAACCCGGCCGATGGCGATGCGGGCCTGGCCCTGTACCTGAACTCCATCAACCCCGGCAAGACCACGGCGCCGCACAACCACACGACCTGGGCCGTGATCGTTGCCGTCGAAGGCCAGGAGCTCAACCGCCTCTACGAGCGCACGGACGACCGCAGCGACCCCGCACGCGCCAGCATCCACCTGGCGCGCGAATTCACCGTGCAGCCCGGTGCCTCCATCGCCTTCCTGCCCGATGACATCCACAGCATTGCCGTCGTGGGCGAGCAGCCCACGCTGCACTTCCATCTCTACGGCCAACCGCTGGAAACCCTGAGCGGCCGCGTGGCCATCGACCCCGACACCGGCGAAGTCAAGAACTACAACGCCGCCTACTTCCGTCCCAGCGAGGCCGTGGCATGAGCACCCCCCAAGACAAGCAACGGCCCCTGGGCCCGTCGACCCGCCTGCTGCACGCAGGCACGCCGCCGCTGCAGGGCGGCTCCGGCCCCGTCAACGTGCCCGTGGTGCGCACCAGCACCGTGCGCTTTGCCGACAGCGCCGCCTACGCCGACCTGCACCACCGCCGCGAGGCCGGCGAGCGCGTGGCCTCCTACGGCCGCCACGGCCTGGACACGCACCGCGCGCTGGAAGACGCCGTGGTCGCGCTGGAGGGCGGGCACCGCGCCTTTCTCACGCCCTCGGGCCTGTCCGCCATCACCCTGGTGCTCATCGCCCTGCTCTCGCCCGGCGACCATGCCCTGGTGGCCGACAGCGTCTACTCCCCCGTGCGCCGCGTGGACGCCACCTTGCTGCAGCGCCTGGGCATCACGCTGGAGTACTTCTCTCCCTCGCGCGACGATCTGGCCGGCAAGATCCGCCCCAACACCCGCCTGGTCTACCTGGAATCGCCCAGCTCCCTGCTCTACGAAGTGCTGGACCTGCCCGCCCTGGCCGCCGTGGCGCGCCAGCACGGCATTGCCGTGGCCACCGACAACACCTGGAGCGGCGGCTGGTTCTACCAGCCCCTGGAGCACGGCGCCAACCTCTCCATCCAGGCCGCGACCAAGTACATCGCCGGCCACTCCGACGTGATGCAGGGCATCGTCATCACCGACGGCCCCGCGCTGTCGAAGAAGATATCCACCGCCTACGAGGCCCTGGGCCTGACCATAGGCGCCGACGACGCCTACCTGGCACTGCGCGGCCTGCGCACCCTGCCCGTGCGCCTGGCCCAGCACCAGCGCCACGCCACCGAAATCGCGCAATGGCTGGAGCATCAGCCCCAGGTCGGCCGCGTCTTCTACCCGGCCCTGCCGTCCGACCCCGGCCATGCGCTGTGGAAGCGTGACTTCAGCGGGGCCAGCGGGCTGGTGTCATTCGCGTTTGCCGAAGGGGTGGACGCCGGTGCCGGCGCCGTGTTCGTTGACTCGTTGCGGCAGTTTGCGCAGGGGGCTTCGTGGGGCGGGTACGAGAGCCTGGCGCTGGTGGCGCAGCCTGAGCGGTTGCGGGAGCACAGTGTGTGGACGGGGACTGCGCCTGTGGTGCGGCTGCATGTGGGGCTGGAGGATCCTTTGGATTTGATTGCGGATCTGGAGAGGGGGTTTGGGGGGGTGGTGGAGCGGTTCAGGCTGGCTGCCTGAGATTTTTTGGGCGCTGCTGCGTTTGCTACGTTTGCTGCGTTTGCTGCGTTTGCTGCGTTTGCTGGTTCTGGCCCTGCCGGGGGGTTTCTTTTCGAGGCCGGGTCTCGGCCCGGCGGCCGACCTACTTTCCTTTGTTTCGCCAAAGGAAAGTAGGCAAAGCAAAGGCGACCCGAATGTCCGCGACCCCTTCGCTTCGCTGCGGGGCAACCTGCGTCGTGGCGGTTGCGGGGTTCGCCGTGAAACTCACTTCGCGCTGCGCGCTACGTTCAAACATCACGGCGAGTCAGATCACGAAGCAGTCCTGTCCTTCGGCAGGACTGCAACCCCGCAACCACCACGCCGCAGGCGCTGACATACGGGAAGTTGGTGCGGGCCTTCGCTTCGCTCGGCCCCTGGTTTGAAGCCGAACGCAGTGATGGCGCCGGCTGTTGGCTGTTGGCTGTTGGCTGTTGGCTGTTGGCTGTTCCCAAGCCTCCCCCCTTCTGCCCACGCCTGCGTTGGGCGGGATGCGGGGTGGCAAGCCTGCCGAAGGACAGGCTTGCTTCGTCATCTGACTTGCCGCAGTTGTTTGAGCGAAGCGCGCCAGCGCGCAGCGAGTTCTGCGGCACACCCCGCATCCCGCCCAACGCAGGTCGCCCGCAGCGAAGCGAAGGGTCGTGGGCAGTGCGGGGCGCGCTTCTTTGCTTCCTTTCTTATCGCGCGATAAGAAAGGGAGTCGGCTGCCGGGCCGAGACCCGGCCTCGAGAAATAACCACCCGGCAGGGACAAAAAGCAGACCCAGAGCCAGACTCAAACAGCAGGCACCAGCCGAATCTCAGCAGCCCACCCATCCCTCTCCAACTGCCCCACCAGCCCCAACTCCCAATCCAGATAAGCCCGAAACCCCGCATCCCTCAACCCCAGATCCCGATGCGCATAAGGGCTGTACCACTGGTCATCATCCCCCGTCAGCACATCCGCATCCCCCTGCCCCAGCGGCAGCCCGGCAGCGGCCCAGGCAGAAGTGCCGCCAACGACGGAGCGCACATCGCGCCCGGTGCGCGCAGCCAGTTCGGCCGCCACGCTGCGCGCCAGCACGCCGTCCGGCGAGGTCAGCACCACGACCTGCGCTGGCGGCAGGGCCTGCACGAAGGAGGGCAGACGATCAGGCACGGCAAAGCGCGCGCCGGCGATGTGCTGCTTCTCGAAGGCGGGCCGGCTGTCCACGTCGAAGACGATGGCCCGGCCTTCGCCCAGCAGCTCCTGCGCCTGCTGCACGGACAGCTGGGGCGCAGGCGCGTGGGAGGCGAGCACGCGCACGGGTTCGGCGCCGATCTCCAGGGTGGCCAGCGTGGGCGGAACGTAGATGAAGACTTCCCAGCCCAGCTGGGCCAGCCAGGCGCCGGTGGTGAGGGCGCGCACGCCGTCCCAGTCGGCCAGCACGATGCGTGCGCCGCGCGTGGCCGCGTATTCGTCGGTGGCCTGCACGAGTTGGCCGCCCGGCGCCCAGCGCCAGCCGGGCAGGTGGCCGGCCTGATATTCCTCGCGGGTGCGCACGTCGAAGCGGTAGAGCGTGCGTTCGGTGGCTTCGGACTCGAAGCGGGCCAGTTCGGCCGCATCAATGGATTGCACGCCCGCGCGCTGTGCCACGCTGGCTGCGCGTTCGCGTGCCGTGGCCAGGGCGACGGCGCCGGGCTCGGGCAGCGGGGTGCGGCGGCCATGGGCCAGCCTGCGGCCGGTGAGCAGCCAGTCCATGGTGCCGTTGCGCAGCGAGACGACCTGGTTGGGGATGCCGGCGTCGATCAGGGTCTGCGCGCCCACGATGGAGCGCGTGCGGCCCGCGCAGTTGACGACGACCAGGGTTTGCGGGTCCGGGGCGATTTCGCCGATGCGGTAGACCAGTTCGGCCCCCGGCACGCTCAGGGCAAAGGGCAGGCTGAAGGCCGCAAATTCCTCGGGCGTGCGGCTGTCGACGACGACGATGTTGTCGCCGCGCTGCACGCGCGCGCCCAGCTCGTCCGAGGTGATCCAGGGCGTGTGCTTTTCATGCTCGATGACTTCGCCGAAGGCCTTGCTGGGCACGTTGGTGCCGCTGAAGATTTCCAGCCCCTCGGCCGCCCAGCCTTCGGTGCCGCCTTCGAGCACGGAGACATTGGGCCAGCCCAGGCGCACGAGCTTGGCCGCAGCCTCATGGGCCAGGGAGCCGTCGCCATCCACCAGCACGATGCGCGTGCCGCGGCGCGGCACCAGGCGGTCGATGAGCTGCTCCAGCCGCCAGGCCGGGGCCGGCGCCGCGAACAGGATGTGGCGGTGTGCGAAGACACCGGCCTCGCGCACGTCGAGCACGGCGATTTCCTCGCCATCGGCCAGGGCCTGCCGGAGCGCGGCGGGCGTGACCAGCGCATGGCGAATCGACTTGGGCGGGCCGAAGGTGCGGAAGCTGCCGCCCTCCAGGCTCTCGAAGACCACGCGATCGGGCATGCGCTCCAGGCCGCGCCCATAGAAGTGCAGGTGCAGGCCGGGCTCCTCGCCGATCAGCTCGATGGTGTGCACATCGGTGGGCGTGAGCACTACCGAGGTTCCGCTGCCCACATCGACGCCGCGCCCCACCGCCAGGGTGTCGCGCAGCGGGTCGTCGGTCTTGCCGCGTGTGAAGAACACGTTGCGCTCCACGCCTTCGACGCCCGCGATGATGGCCCAGGTGGTGTGGTCATGCGGCGGCTGGGACTTGCCCGGCAGGCCGGTGGACAGGTACAGCGCATAGCGCCCGCCCAGGTCTTCGCTGAGGCGGTAGACCTGGGCCGGGTTGCTGGCCGAGACGGGGAAGTGCGCGTGCGGGAACAGTTCGCGCTGCAGGCCCAGCGCCTCCAGCTCGCGGGCCACGGCTTGCAGTTGCTCGGGCGTGGCCCGCTCGGGATCGGGGAGCAGGCGCCGGGCCGTGGCGATGAAGCCGGTGATGGCGGCTGCGCGGCGGCTGGCCACGTCGCTGCCGCTGAAGTCGATGGAGAGATGGGTCTGTGTCATAGGAGTGCCTGGGAGGACGTTCGCGGGAGGACACGAAGTTAGGCCTCTCCCGCCCCGGCGCCAACGACGCATTGCAGATATGGATATGAGCTTTGGGCACTGCGCGCGCATGCGTGGGGCAAGCGTGACGCACGTTGTGCGGCAGCCGCATATGCATAGCCGCAATGCTTAGTTCACGCCGCGCCAGGAGCCTCCCAGACTGCGGACATCGACTCTCTGCACTCCGGCACTCCCATGATCCGCACCCCGTCTGCGCTGCGCGCACTGCTGCTTCCCCTGTTCTCCGCCCTGGCCCTGCACGCGCCGGTGGCCCTGGCCTCGGCCGACAGTTTTCCGAACAAGCCGGTGCGCATCATCGTGCCCGTGGCGCCCGGGGGCAGCGCCGACAAGCTCACGCGCACGCTGGCCGACAAGCTGGCCGCGCTGTGGGGCCAGTCGGTGGTGGTGGAGAACGTGGCCGGGGCCAGCGGCACCATCGGCGCGGCCAAGGTGGCCAAGGCCGCGCCCGACGGCTACACCCTGCTGCAGCAGGGCGAGGGCCTCACGCTCAACGGCCTGCTGTTCGCCCAGCTGCCCTACGACACGCAAAAGGCCTTCACGCCCATCATCAAGGCCGTGGTCAATCCGCAGGTGCTGGTGGTCAACCCCGGCACGGGCCTGAACACGCTGGGCGACTACCTGGCCCGCGCCAAGGCCAAGCCGCAAAGCATCAGCCTGGGCCTGCCCGGCAATGGCGGCATTGCCCATGTGGCGCATGAAATCCTCACGCAGGAGACGGGCGCCAAGGTCAACTACATCCCCTACCCGGGCGGTGGCCCGGCCTCGCTGGACGTGCTGGGCGGCCATACCGACGCCACGCTGATCACGCTGGCCGCCGTGACCGAGTACGTGCGCGCCGGCAAGCTGCGCGCCCTGGCCGTGACCACGCCCTACCGCTCCGACGCCCTGCCCCAGGTACCCACCATGGCCGAGGCCGGCGTGCCCGGCTTCTCGGTGGAAAGCTGGCAGGGCTACTTCGCGCCGGCCGGCACGCCCGCGCCCATCGTCGCCAAGATCAACCGCGACCTGCAGACCGTGCTGCAGGCGCCCGATGTGCGCGCCCAGCTGGAGCACATGGGCTTCAAGGTGGCGGGCGGCTCCCCGGCCGACCTGGGCCAGAGCCTGCAAAGCGAGCGCCCGCGCTACGCCCGCGCGATTCAGTCGGCGGGGCTGTCGCTGCGCTGATGGCAGGCTCTCAGAGGGGAGAGGGCCGATTGTCCAGGCGCCACTTCTCCCCCTCGGGCGTGCCCGGCACGGGCGGGCGCAGGCCCTGGATGCTCCAGAGGCTGAAGGGCGTCTCGTCCACATGCATCTCCCAGCGCAGGCCCCGGTCGGCGATGAAGGGGGACAGCTGCCGCCGCACGCCTTCCAGGAACCGTGTCTTGGTCTCCTCGTCGCGTATCTGCCGCGCGATGTGGTCCACGGAGATGCGCACGAAATCATCCGCAGGCTCGCCGCCGATAAAGAACGAAGTGCGCGCGACGGCCTCGAACACCACGCCCACGTAAAAGCGCGGCAGGTCGCCGTAGACGGCCGTGATGCGCTGGGCAATGGCCTGTTTGTCTTCATCGCTGAAGGCGTTTTCGGGGTGGTAGATCTTCCACAGGGGCATGGTTTTCTCCGGGTGCAAAAAGAAGGGGTTTCGGGAAATCCGGGCTGGCGACGCGGCGGGCCGTCAGGCGTCAGGCGTCAGGCGGGCTGGCCTGCATCCGCGCCCTGGTAGCGCGCTGCCGGCACGCCGCTGAGCGTCAGCGCCTTGACGAGATTGGCGCGCGATTGGTCAAAGTCCAGCCAGGCGGTCGTGCTGCCCAGCGTGGGAAAGCAGATGGCCTCGCCCTGGTCGAGTGCGACCAGGGCCGTATCCACCAAGGACTCGGGCGACATGAACAGGTGCTCGGGAAACGGCGCGGGCTTGCCGCCGAAGAATTCGGAGTGCACCAGGCTGGGCATCACTGCCTGCACCATGACGCCGCTGGAAGCGAGCTCGGCCTGCAGCGAGCGCGTGAAGTTCAGCACATAGGCCTTGGAGGCGCCGTAGCTGGAGGCGCCCGGCACCGGCATCAGGGCCAGGATGGAGCCGATGTTGATCAGCGTGCCCCGGCCGCGCGTGGCGAAAAGCCGCGCCGCCGCCAGCGACAGCCGCGTCAGCGCATGGATGTTGACCATGACCATGCGATCGACCTCGCCTGCATCCACCTGGGCGGCCGGGCCCAGGGCTCCCAGGCCGGCGCAGTTCACCAGCATGCGGATGTCACGCTCACCCGACAGCAGCGCCGCCACGCGCTGCAGGCCGGCGGCGTCAGCCAGGTCGGCGGCCACTACCTCCACCTCGCGGCCATGCGCGCTGCGCAGCCGCTGCGCCAGCGCCTGCAGCCGGTCCTCGCGGCGGGCCACCAGGATCAGGGAATGGCCCCTGGCGGCCAGGCGGTCTGCGTAGACGGCGCCAATGCCGGATGAGGCGCCAGTGACGATGGCGGTGCCTTGATGCGTGCTCATGAAGGAAGTCCTTGCTTGAAAAGCCGTGGTTGATAGTGGCTCCAAATATAAACTCCAATCATTAGAGTTACAAGCACGCAATCCACCTTTGCGGACCGGGCTTGCGTTTTGCTGAGACACTCCAGGCCTGCGACAACCGCGAACACACAAGGGAAACCCCATGCGATCCAAGAGCTTCGAGGGCATGGCCTGCTCGATCGCCACCGCGCTGGAGGCCGTAGGCGACCGCTGGGCCATGCTGGTGCTGCGCGACCTGATGCTGGGCCTGAGCCGCTATGACGACCTGAGAAAGTCCACGGACATCACCAATGCCACGCTGACCGACCGCCTGCGCCAGCTGGAGCAGACCGGCCTGGTCGAGCGCCGCCTCTACCAAAGCGGCCCGGACCGCTACGAGTACCTGCTCACGCCCAAGGGCCGCGACCTGTCCCTGGTGATCCAGGCGCTGGCCCAGGTCGGCGACCGGTGGCGCCTGCAGCAGCAGGCCCAGCCGCCCATGCGCTTTGTGCGCGCGCAATCGGGCACGCCCCTGCGGCTGGCGCTGGTGGAGGAGGAGTCGGGCCAGAGCGTGCCCTTTTCCGAGCTGCGCGTGGAGGCCGGCCCCGGCGCGGACGACCTGACGCGCTGGCGGCTGTCCAAGCTGGCCGCGCAGGCCAGGACGCCGGCAACGGCCCCCGGCGCGGATTGAGACCAGCCATGGCCGCGCCCCTACCCGGCAAGCGCCCGCAACGCGCCCTGACCTACCGCCGCCACTGCGCGCTGGGCGGCGTGGAGATTCTCAGCGGCCATGCCGTGCAGCACCGCTATCCGCGCCACTTCCACGACACCATGGGCATTGCCGTCATCCACGGCGGGCGCGAGCTGTGCTGGAGCCGGGGCGCCGAGCGCGAGTTCACGGGTGGCGATATCGCGCTGTTCAACGCCGGCGAGATCCACGACGGGCGCCCGGGCGGCGAGCAGGGCTGGACCTACGACATGCTGCATGTCGAGCCCGCCCGCATGCACGCGCTGCTGGGCGTGCGCGATGGCTGGTTCGACGCCGTCAGCCTGCGCGACCCGCAGACCCGGGCCTGCGCCCGGCAGTTGCTGCAAGGCCCGCAGGACGGCCTGGCCGCCGACGAGGCCCTGCTGGCGCTGCTGCGCCGCGTGGTGCACAGCCCCGGCCGGCCGCATGCGCCCGATGGCGCCAGCGCGGCGCTGCTGCGCGAGTTCATCGACGCCCATGCGGACCAGGAGCTGGGCGCCGCGCGGCTGGCCGCCGTCTGCGGGCTCAGTCCCGAGCACGCCATCCGCAGCTTCAGCCGCCGCTACGGCATCACGCCCCATGCCTACCACCAGGCCCGCCGCGCCGAAAGCGCCCGCGGCCTGCTGCGCGGCACGCTGGCGCTGAGCGAGGTGGCACTGTCGCTGGGCTTCTACGACCAGAGCCATTTCTCCAACTGGTTCCGCCGCGCGCACGGCGTGGCGCCTTCGCAGTACCGCCAGGCCATGCGGCCCTGAGCGGCCCTGAGCGGCCTTGAGCGGCCCGGCCTGATCAATTCCGTCCAAGACCGCGCGCTGCGGCCTGCCTAAGCTGCCACTCCTCGACAGACAGGAGTGGTGGATGAAGACCCGGACCGTTGGATTTTTCGTCTTTGATGGCGTGGTGCTGCTGGAGTTTGCAGGGCCTTTGCAGGTATTCGACGTGGCCGCGCGCGTGGCCGTGCGGCGCGGGCTGGCGGCCTCGCCCCCGTTTCAGCCCGTGGTGATCAGCCGCAGCGGCGCCGCCGTGCGCACGCGCGAAGGCGTGGGCATACAGGCACAGGCCAGCCTGCAGGACCATCCCCCGCTGGACCTGCTGATCGTGGCCGGCGGCGCGCTGCAGGCCGAACTGGCCGCACCCGAGGTCGCCGCCTGGCTGCGGCAGGTGGCCGGCAGCAGCGAGGTGACGGGCTCCGTCTGCGTGGGCTCCTTCCTGCTGGGGCGGGCAGGGCTCCTGGACCAGCGCGAGGCCACCACGCACTTCGAGGACACGGAAGACCTGCGCGCCATTGCGCCGGCCGCCCGCGTGAGCGCCGACAGGCTGTGGATCGATGAGGGCGCCATCGTCACCTCGGGCGGGTTTGCGGCGGGCATCGACATGGCCCTGCACCTGGTGGAGCGCCTGCTGGGCGCGGAGATCGCGGCCGAGACGGCGCGCCAGCTCGAATACCGGCGGCGCGATGCCGCCGACCGGCAAGCGTGACGGGGCCAGGCGCATGAACGGAAAGACAAGCTACCTGGCGCTGCTGGCCGTGGGCGGGCTGATCCTGAGCCTGTCCGGCGTGGCCGTGGCTTTCAGCAGCATGGGCACGAGCGCCATGGGCTTTTACCGCATGCTGCTGGGCGGCCTGGGGCTGGCCGGCTTTGCCCTGTGGCGCGGCCTGCGCTGGCGCATGACGCGCCAGGCCCTGCTGTACGCCTGCCTGGCCGGCGCCGCGCTGGCGCTGGACCTGTACTGGTGGCACAAGAGCATACGCATGGTGGGGCCGGGCCTGGGCGCCATCCTGACCAACTGCCAGTCGTTCTTTCTGGCGGGGCTGGCCTGGGCGGTGTTCCGCGAGCGCATCACGGTCGTCTACTTCGTGGCGCTGGTGCTGGCGGCCACCGGCATCCTCATGGTGTCGGGTGCGGGCCTGCCCTTGGCCGCAGGCCCGGATTCGGCGTCCGAGCACTGGCTGGGCGTGGCCCTGGGCCTGGCCTCGGCGGCGGCCTATGCGCTGTGCGTGGTCTTCATCAAGAAGGGGCAGACCCCGCCGCACGCCACGCATCCGGCCGTCAACATGGCCGTGCTGTGCGCCGCCGCCGCGCCCTGCCTGCTGGCGGCCGCGTGGCTGGAGGGCGAATCGCTGGCCATTGCCAGTGCGGCCGATTTCGGCACGCTGCTGCTGTATGGCCTGCTGGTGCAGGGCGTGGCCTGGCTCATGGTGAGCACGGCCGTGCCGCATGTGAAGGCCTCGCTGGCCGGCCTCATCCTGCTGGCCGAGCCCATAGGCACCTATGCCATCGACGTGCTGTTCTTCACCGCCCGGCCCACGCCGATGGCGTTGGCCGGCATGGCGCTGACGCTGGCGGCCATCTATGCGGGATCGACCTATGGCGGAGCGCCCTCTGGCGGCGCGCCCTCCGGCGGAGCGCCCTCCGGCGGCGCGCCCGCAAGGCGCATGGCGAAGGCGCAAGGCTCCGCTCACTGACCACGGCGGTCAGTGGCCGGCCCGCTCGCTGCCTGTGCCGCTCACTTGGGCAGCAGCACCTTGTCGATCACGTGGATCACGCCGTTGGACTGGTAGACGTCGGGGATGGTCACCGTGGCCGTGCCGCCCTTTTCATCGGTCAGCATGATCTTGGAGCCGCTGGACTTGGCCACCAGCGTGCCGCCGCTGACGGTCTTGATGCTGGCCATGCCCTTGCCGTCCTTGATCATCTTGGACAGCGCCGCCGCATCCCACTTGCCGGCCACCACGTGGTAGGTCAGCACGGTGGTCAGCGTGCCCTTGTTCTCGGGCTTGAGCAGGGTGTCCACCGTGCCTGCGGGCAGGGCCTCGAAGGCGGCATTGGTGGGCGCGAACACGGTGAACGGACCCGGGCCCTTGAGCGTATCGACCAGGCCCGCCGCCTTGACGGCTGCGACCAGGGTGGTGTGGTCCTTGGAGTTGACGGCGTTGTCGATGATGTCCTTGGACGGCAGCATGGGTGCGCCGCCCACCATCACATCGGCCATGGCAGCCACGGAGGCAGCCGACATCACGATGGCCAGGCCGAACGAGGCCAGCTTGCGGGTGTTTTGAATCGAGATCATGGAATGCTCCTAGCGGGTTGATGACAAGCCGAACGATTCCGGCTGATCTGGATACGCAGCGCAGCGGGGTCTGGATTCAAAAAAAACGGCAATCGACGTCAAACACAAAAAGTTACAACCACTTTCAATTGCGGCACATCCAGACCTGCGCGGCCTGCGTACTGCCGGATAGCGGGGACGCATCCCATTCCCCTGGAGCAGGTGGCCACCTCTTCAGTGGAACGCGCTTTCGCCACACCCGTGTGCTTTCGGCCGGAGGCGCATTCTTCACGTTGACCGTTCGCGCCTGCCGCGAACCGAGAGGAACCATCATGTCTGACGAATCAGTGTTGATCGGGGTTTTGCAAAAACGTGCCAAGAAGCTGGAGGACAGGCGCCAGTTCTTCCGCAAGACCAGCGGCGTGGCCGTAGGCATGGCGGGCGGGGTGATCCTGTCCGCCTGCGGCGGCGGCGGGGGCGATGCGAATGCGCAGGCCAACGGGCCCACGGATGCGGAGATCCTGAACTTCGCCCTCAACCTGGAGTATCTGGAGTCGCAGTTCTATCACTACGCGGTGTTCGGCACCGGCCTGCCCGCCAACCTGCAGTCGGGCGTGGGCACGCAGGGCGCCATCACGGGCGGCCGTGCCGTGGCCTTCAAGGACCCCGTGGTGGCGCAGTACGCCAAGGAGATCGCCCAGGACGAGATCGCCCACGTGGCCTTCCTGCGAGCGGCGCTGGGCTCGGCCGCGGTGGCGCAGCCGCAGATCGACATCGGCGGAACCGACCCGAACGGAGCCTTCTCGGTGGCCGCGCGAGCGGCCGGGCTGGTGGGCGCGGGCATGGCCTTCGATCCCTATGCGAGTGACGAGAACTTCCTGCTGGGGGCCTTCATCTTCGAGGACGTGGGCGTCACCGCCTACAAGGGCGCATCGCCGCTGATCACCAACAAGACCTATCTGGAGGCAGCCGCCGGCATCCTGGCCGCCGAGGCCTACCACGCAGGTCTGGTGCGCACGGTGCTGTACGCCAAGGGACTGGCCACGCCCGCGCTGCGCACGGCGGCCGGCGCCATCTCGGATGCGCGCGACAGCCTGGATGGCTCCACCGACGTGGACCAGGGCATCACGGGGGACGCCACCACGTCCAACATCGTGCCGCTGGATTCCAACGGCATCGCTTTCAGCCGCTCGCCGGGCGACGTGCTGAACATCGTGTACCTGACCAAGGACACGGCGACCAAGGGCGGCTTCTTCCCGGCCGGCGTGAACGGCTCGCTGGTGATGAGCAGCGCCTACGCCTGACGCGGACCGCCCGCCTGCCCCGCACCGGCCGGGGCAGGCGGGCTTCCCCGGGGCTGGCCCGAGACAAGCGTTCCCCTGCCAAGGAGTTGCCATGATGTCCCTTCTGCCTTCCTCATCCACCCCCCGCACTCCGGGCCGCACGCCGCGGCGCCTGAAACCTGCCACCGTGGCGCGCCGCTGCGTGGGCAGCCTGATTCTGCTGGCCGGCGCGGTCATCGTGACCGGAGACCTCGTGGCGCTGTGGCGCGGCGCAGGCACTGATGCCGCACCCGCCGCCGCAGCCATTGCGCCCGCCAGCGGCCTGCCGCCGACCACCCGATAGGCATGCCCCTGCAACCGCGTGCCCCCGCCGGCGGAAAGGCCCCCATGAACGACACCGTGCTTGCGGCCGAACAGGGCCGCTTCGGCGCCATCGAGCCGGACCACGGCCACGCGGGCACGCCCAGCCTGTCGCAGGTGCATCGCAGCATCGCCGTGCCGCGCGGCGACAGCCGCTCGGACAACGCGCGCCGCGTGCTGGCGTTTGCCGGGCCCGGCTACATGGTGGCCGTGGGCTACATGGACCCGGGCAACTGGGCCACTTCCATCGCGGGCGGCTCGCAGTTCGGCTACTCGCTGCTGGCGGTGATCTTTGCCTCCAACCTGATGGCCATGCTGTTCCAGGCGGCGGCCGTGCGCCTGGGCCTGGCCAGCGGGCGGGACCTGGCCCAGGCCTGCCGCGCGCAGTTTTCACCGCGCATCAACCTGGTGCTGTGGTTCTTCTGCGAGATCGCCATCGTGGCCTGCAACCTGGCCGAGGTGCTGGGCATGGCCATCGGCCTGAACCTGCTGTTCGGCCTGCCGCTGGTGGCCGGGGTGTGCATCACGGTGGTGGATGTGATGCTGATCCTGGCGCTGCAAAGCCGGGGCTTTCGCTGCCTGGAGTCGGTGGTGATCGCCCTGGTGGCCGTGATCGGCCTGTGCTTTGCCGCCCAGCTGGTGTGGCTGCAGCCGCCCGTGGCGGCCGTGCTGCGCGGCCTGCTGCCGGGCATGGAGATCGTGGCCAATCCGCAGATGCTGTACCTGGCCGTGGGCATCGTGGGGGCCACGGTGATGCCGCACAACCTGTACCTGCATTCGTCCATCGTGCAGACACGCCGGCATGACACCACGCCCCAGGGCACGCGCCAGGCCATCCGCCTGGCCACGCTGGACTCCACGGTGGCGCTGGGGCTGGCGCTGTTCGTGAACGCCGCCATCCTGGTGGTGGCGGCCGGCGCGTTCAACCGGCCCGGCCAGGCGCCGGTGACCGAGCTGTCGGACGCCTACCACCTGCTGTCGCCGCTGCTGGGCGTGGGCATCGCCAGCGCGGTGTTCGGCGTGGCGCTGCTGGCCTCGGGGCTGAGTTCCTCGGTCACGGGCACGCTGGCCGGGCAGATCGTGATGGAAGGTTTCTTGCAGATCCGCCTGTCGCCTGCGCTGCGCGCCCTGCTGACGCGCTGCATCGCCATCGTGCCCGCCGTGGTGGCCACCGCCTGGTACGGCAGCACCGGCGCCAGCGCCCTGCTGGTGTTCAGCCAGGTGGTGCTGAGCCTGCAATTGCCGTTTGCCATCGTGCCGCTGCTGCTGTTCACCACGCGGCGCAAGACGCTGGGCGAGCTGGCCTTTGGCCCCAGGATGTCGGCGGTGCTGTGGGGCTGCGCGGCCCTGGTGGTGTCGCTGAACCTGTGGATGCTGCAGCGGCTGCTGATAGCCTGATCGCCCGAACCGTGCATGGCGCCACGCGGCGCCTTCATAGACGTTTTGCTTCTATCAAACGCCGCTCTTGTTCGTTGGTGGCTTGCCGCGAAGTTCTTAGATTGGTGCCTATAGCCACCAACCCGCGAATTCTCCGCAAGGACGACAACATGACAGCCCTCACTTTGGAAACCGCCTTGCCCCGGGCGCTGCAGGAGGCACAGGACCACGCCCACGCACAGGGGCTGGGCCACGCAGGCGGCGTGCGCCCGCCCGTGGCCTGGGCGCTGGTGCAGGCCGGCCAGGCCGTGCTGGTCGATGTGCGCACGGCCGAGGAACGCAAGTTCGTCGGGCAGGTGCCCGATACCCTGCACGTGCCCTGGGCCACGGGCACGGCGCTGACGCGCAACCCGCGCTTTGCCCGCGAGCTGGAAGCGCGCCTGGCCCCGCACGGCGGCAAGGAGGCCGTGGCCCTGCTGCTGTGCCGCAGCGGCAAGCGCTCGGTGCTGGCGGCCCAGGTGGCGGCCCAGGCCGGGTTCGCCCATGTGTTCAACGTGCTCGAAGGCTTCGAGGGCGAGATCGACGCGCGTCAGCAGCGCGGCAAAAACGACGGCTGGCGCTTCCACGGCCTGCCCTGGATTCAAGACTGAAGGAGCACGCAGATGGCCAGTTTCGACATTGCCGGACTCACCCAGAACCTGCATGCGGCGCGCCGCGAATGGCGCGAGGCACACGGCCGCACCCAGGAGCCCGGGGCGCGCGAGTTTCCCTCGCGCGACGCGCTTTCCACCCTCATCGACCAGCTCAAGGCAGCCCTGTTTCCCATGCGCCTGGGACCGCACGACCTGCGCCAGGAAAGCGAGGACATCTTCGTGGCCCACCAGCTGGACTCGGCCCTGCATGCGCTGCTGGGCCAGATACGGCTGGAGCTGCGGCTGTCCGCGCCCCACACGGCAGCGGGCGCCGACGCCATGGCGCTGGACATCGCCCGCGCCTTTGCCGAGTCCCTGCCCCAGATCCGCCGCCTGCTCGACAGCGACGTGCTGGCCGCCTTCCAGGGCGATCCCGCCGCGCGCAGCGTGGACGAGGTGCTGCTGTGCTATCCGGGCGTGCTGGCCATGATCCACCACCGCCTGGCCCACCAGCTGTACCTGCTGGAGCAGCCGCTGCTGGCGCGCATCGTGGCCGAGCTGTCGCATGCGCAGACGGGCATCGACATTCACCCGGGCGCGAAGATCGGGCGGGGCTTTTTCATGGACCACGGCACGGGCGTGGTGATCGGCGAGACCGCCGTGATCGGCGAGCGCGTGCGGCTGTACCAGGCCGTCACCCTGGGCGCCAAGCGCTTTCCCACCGACGAGCACGGCCACCTGCGCAAGGGCCTGGCGCGCCATCCGGTGGTGGAGGACGACGTGGTCATCTATGCGGGCGCCACCATCCTGGGCCGCGTCACGCTGGGGCGCGGCGCCGTCATCGGCGGCAATGTCTGGGTGACCGAGGACGTGCCGCCCGGCGCCCACGTCACCCAGGCCCATGCGCGCGAGCACGCGCAGCAGCCCCGGGAGGTGGCCCTATGAGCACCCGTCTTGTCACCAGCTTCGGCATTGCCGTGCGCCAGGCGCGCGAGGCCCATGGCTGGTCGCAGGAGCGGCTGGCCGAGCACTCGGACCTGAACCGCTCCTACGTGGGAGAGATAGAGCGCGGCCGCGTCATCGCCTCGCTGCTGACCGTGGAGAAGCTGGCCGTCTCGCTGGGCGTGCAGCCCTCGGCCCTGGTCATGCGCGGCGAAACCGTGGCCCACGACCAGTTGGTGCGCGGCCTGCGCTTGGCGGCTATAGCATGTTGAAGACATGTGCGCGGGCCGGGACACTGGCCCTGTTTTCCCTCCTTCCCCTTCCCTTTTTCCTGAACTGATCACGGAGTCTGCACATGTCGGCAACAGTGGGCGGCACGACCGCGCTAGGCGACAACGCCGCGCGGCAACTGGCCAACGCAACCAAAACCGTTCCCCAGCTTTCGACCATCAGCCCGCGCTGGCTGACGCACCTGCTGCAATGGTCGCCGGTGGAGGCCGGCATCTACCGCCTCAACCGCGTCAAGAACCCGGAGGCCATCAAGGTCACCTGCACGGCCAAGCAGGAAGACAACCAGCTGCCGCGCACCTATGTGGACTACGAGGAGCAGCCGCGCGAGTACTTCCTCAACGCCGTCTCCACCATCCTGGATGTGCACACGCGCATCTCCGACCTCTACAGCAGCCCGCATGACCAGATCAAGGAACAGCTGCGCCTGACCATTGAGACCATCAAGGAGAACCAGGAAAGCGAGCTGATCAACAACCCCGACTACGGCCTGCTGGCCCAGGTCACGGACGAGCAGCGCATCTTCCCGCTGACCGGCGCGCCCACGCCCGACGACCTGGACGAGCTGCTGACCAAGGTCTGGAAGGAGCCCGCCTTCTTCCTGACCCATCCGCTGGCCATTGCCGCCTTCGGCCGCGAGGCCACGCGCCGCGGCACGCCGCCGCCCACGGTCAGCCTGTTCGGCTCGCAGTTCATCACCTGGCGCGGCATTCCGCTGATCCCCTCGGACAAGGTGCCCGTGGCCGATGGCAAGAGCAAGATCCTGCTGCTGCGCGTGGGCGACAAGCGCCAGGGCGTGGTCGGCCTGTACCAGCCCGGCCTGCCGGGCGAGCAGAGCCCGGGCCTGTCGGTGCGCTTCATGGGCATCAACAACCATGCCATCGCGTCCTACCTGATCTCGCTGTACTGCTCGCTGGCCGTGCTCACGCCCGACGCGCTGGCCGTGCTCGACGATGTCGAGATCGGCAAGTACCACGACTATCCCGACACCTACAAGTAAAGAGGCCGGGCGTTGACCGTGTCTGCAATCACCTCCGTGGCGCCCCAGGCGCCCTTCGACCCCGAGGCGCTGGCGCGCATGGCCAACGCCCTGTTCTCCGCCGCACCGGGATCGGCTCCTGCCCTGCCGGGTCTTCCCGGTCTGCCTGCTGGCGTGCAGGCCCCCGTGAACGTGGCGCCGCCCGGCTCGCCGCTGGCCAGCCCCGCGGGCCTGGGCCCCGGCGTGCCGGGCACGCCCATCCCGCAGGGCCTGGCGCCGGGCAGCAACCTGCTGCCGGCCTCGCCCGCGCCGCTGGCCTCGCTGGCCCACCGCGCACCCGCGCTGCTGCCCCATGCCCAGGCCGGCAACGGCGTGCCCGACCATGTCGTGAGCGCCCTGCCCGCCTACGAGCCGCGCCTGGGATCGCAGGTGCTGGGCGTGCCCCAGCGCCAGGGCGATCCGCTGGATGCGCTGGCCGCGCTCCCGTTCACGGCACCTGCTGCACCTGCTGCACCTGCGTCACCCGCCGTGCCGCGCATCGGCGTGCCCACCGAAGGGCCCGGCATTGCGTCCACCGTGCCTTCGGCCGAGCCGCGCTTTTACTTTGTCGATCCCGTGGTGCTGCCCTCCGGCTACACCACACCGGCCCATCCGCTGCAGCGCCAGCAGGCTTCGCACGGGGCAAGGCATGGAGCGGCCGGCGTGCAGGCGCCCTTCGACGTGCATGCCGTGCGCCGGGACTTTCCCATCCTGTCAGAGCGCGTCAACGGCCGTCCGCTGGCCTGGCTGGACAACGCGGCCACCACGCACAAGCCGCGCGCGGTGATAGAGCGCATCCGCCACTTCTACGAGCACGAGAACTCCAACATCCACCGCGCCGCGCATGAACTGGCCGCGCGCGCCACCGACGCCTACGAGGGCGCGCGCGAGCGCGTGCGCCGCTTCATCAACGCGCCCGACGTGAACGAGGTCATCTTCGTGCGCGGCACCACCGAGGCCATCAATCTCGTGGCCAAGAGCTGGGGCTGGCAGCATGTGGGCGAGGGCGACGAGATCATCGTCTCCCACCTGGAGCACCACGCCAACATCGTGCCCTGGCAGCAGCTGGCGGCCGCCAAGGGCGCGAAGATCCGCGTGATCCCGGTGGACGACTCGGGCCAGGTGCTCATCGATGAATACCGCAGGCTGCTGAACCCGCGCACCAAGATCGTCTCCGTCACCCAGGTCTCCAACGCGCTGGGCACGGTCGTGCCCGTGCAGCAGATCGTGGAGCTGGCCCACCAGGCGGGCGCCCGGGCCCTGGTCGATGGCGCGCAGTCGGTCTCGCACATGGCCGTGGACGTGCAGGCCATCGGTGCGGACTTCTTCGTGTTCTCGGGCCACAAGGTCTTCGGCCCCACGGGCATCGGCGTGGTCTGGGGACGGCGCGAGGTGCTGGAGGACATGCCGCCCTGGCAGGGCGGCGGCAACATGATTGCCGACGTGACCTTCGAGAAAACCGTCTACCAGCCCCTGCCCAACACCTTCGAGGCCGGCACCGGCAACATTGCCGACGCCGTGGGCCTGGGCGCCGCCATCGACTACGTGCAGGCCCTGGGCATGGAGCGCATCGCGCGCTACGAGCACGATCTGCTGCAGTACGGCACGCAGGCGCTGGCGCCCATCCCCGGCCTGCGCCTGATCGGCACGGCAGCCGACAAGGCCAGCGTGCTGTCCTTCGTGCTCAAGGGCTGGACCACGGCCGAGGTGGGCGAGGCGCTCAACGCCGAAGGCATCGCCGTGCGCACCGGCCACCACTGCGCCCAGCCCATCCTGCGGCGCTTCGGCGTGGAGACCACGGTGCGGCCCTCGCTGGCCTTCTACAACACCACCGAGGAAATCGACCGGCTGGCGGCCGTGGTGCAGGGGCTGGCGGCGCGCAGGCGGGGTTGAGCCCCGGGCTCAGCCCAGGCGTCTTGCAAAGGCGTCGCCCGTGGCGGCCGTGCCCAGGCGGCCGCCCACGTCGCGCGTGCACTCGCCCGCCTGGATGGCGGCCACAACGGCCTCCTCGATGGCGTGCGCCGCCGCCTCGAAGGCCTGCAGTCCCCGGCGCTGGCCATGCCAGCCCAGCAGCTGGCCGGCCGACAGGATCAGCGAGAACGGGTTGGCAATGTCCTGCCCCGCAATGTCAGGCGCCGAGCCATGTGCGGCTTGGCCCATGGCGTGGTCCCGGCCCGCATTCACCGAGCCGCCCAGGCCCAGGCTGCCCGACAGCTCGGCCGTCAGGTCCGACAGGATGTCGCCGAACATGTTGGTCGTGACGATCACGTCGAAGCGCTGCGGCGCCCGGACCACGTGGGCCATCATGGCGTCCACGATGAAGTCATCGACCTGCACCTCGGGGAAGTCGCGCGCCACTTCGTGGCAGACGTCGATGAACATGCCGTCGCCCAGCTTGAGCACATTGGCCTTGTGCACGATGCTCACGTGGCGGCGGCGCGCCATGGCCAGCTCGAAGGCGCTGCGCGCGATGCGCTCGCAGCACAGGCGCGTGATGCGGCGCAGCGAGACCACGACATCGGGCGTGATCAGCATCTCGCTGCCGCCCGACTCCACGTTGCGGTCCGCGTAAAAGCCCTCGGTGTTCTCGCGCACCACCACCAGATCGAACGCGCCCACCTTCTGCTCCATGCCCGGATAGGTGCGCGCGGGGCGGATGTTGGCGTACAGGTCCAGCTCCTTGCGGAAGAACTTGGAGGGGTTGATCTCGCCCCTGGCCTCGTCCTTGAAGTCGTAGGTGGCCATGGGGCCGAGCATCAGGCCGTCGGCGGCCCGCACCTTGTCGAGCAGGGCGGGCGTAACCGTAGCGCCGTGGCGGCGCAGGCTTTCGTGGCCGGCCACATCGTGCTCCAGCACCAGGCCCAGGCCGAAGCGCCGGGATGCGGCCTGCAGCACCTGCACGGTGGCCGCCATGGTTTCCGGGCCGATGCCGTCGCCGGGCAGAACAATGATTTTCATGAAGCGTTTTCCAGACTGTGTTGAGAGGTGTTGGGGGAGGGGTGTGATGAAGGGACACCGGCCGGCGCCCCTGCCGTCATTTGTGCTGCAGCCCTGATTTGGCGGCAATGCCGCGCCACAGCGCCAGTTCCTTGCGCAGCTCCTCGCCGAAGGCGGCCGGCGTCAGGCGCACGGCGCTGGCGCCTTCGTGCTCCAGTCGGCCGGGCATGGGTTCGGCGGCGGCGGCTTCGTTGACGGCGCGGTTGAGCGCATCGACGATGGCTTTGGGCGTCTTGCCCGGCGCCAGCACGCCCCACCAGGTGCCGACCTCGAAGCCGGGCAGGCCTGCCTCGGCCACCGTGGGCGTGTCGGGAAACAGCGGCGAGCGCCGCGCGCTGGTGACGGCCAGCAGCGGCAGCTTGCCCTCGCGCACCTGGGCCAGGATGGTGGGCACGGTGGCAAAGAACAGGTCCACGCGGCCGGCCAGCAGCTCCACCGTGGCCGGGCCGCTGCCCTTGAAGGGCACATGCGTGAGCTCCAGTCCTGCGCGCTGGCGGAACATCTCGCCGGCCAGGTGGTTGATGCTGCCGTTGCCAGCCGAGCAATAGTTCAGCCCCTGCGGCTGCGCCCTGGCCGCCGCCACCAGCTGGGCCACGCTGGTGGCGCCCACCTGGCGCGAGGCCACCAGCAGCAGCGGCCCCCGGCCGATCATGGCCACGGGCGCGAAGTCCTTGAGCGGGTCGTAGGACAGCTTGGCCTCCACGGCGGCATTGGTGATGAAGGTGGAGGTGGCGAACAGCAGCGTGTAGCCATCGGCCGGCGCCTTGGCCACGGCAGCTGCGCCAATGGCGCCGCCGGCACCGCCCCGGTTGTCCACCACCACGGGCTGGCCCAGGCGCTCGCCCAGGTTCTTGGCGATGTCGCGCGCAATGCTGTCGGTGCCGCCACCGGGCGCAAAGGGAACGACCAGGGTGATGGCGCGCGCCGGGTAGGACGGCTGGGCCAGGGTGGCCAGCGGCAGGGTCAACAAGGCCGCCAGCGTGGCGCGCAGCAGAAGAAAGGGGGGCATCGGTGTCTCCGGTTCTTGGTCTTCGGGAGCGGCGCACCGGACCCGGTCACCGCATGCCTTGAATGTTTACCGCACGCACTCATGCTGTAAATTGCAAAAATCCTTTTGATTGAACCGATCTGCGCATGAATTTCGACCTGGCCGACCTGCGTGCCTTTGTCTCCGTTGCCGACCTGGGCAGCTTTCGCGCGGCGGCCGAGGCGCTGCATCTTTCCCAGCCCGCGCTGTCGCGCCGCGTGGACAAGCTGGAGCAGGCGCTGGCCTTTCGCCTGTTCGAGCGCACCACGCGCAAGGTGGAACTCAATGCCATGGGGCGCAGCTTCCTGCCGCGCGCACGCCATGTGCTGGCCGAACTGGAGAGCGCGCTGCTGGGCATGGGCGAGCTGTCCGAGCGCATCCACGGCCTGGTCTCCATCGCCTGCATTCCATCGGCCGTGGAGCATTTCCTGGCCGGCACCGTGCGTGCCTTCCACCAGCAGTTCCCGCGTATCCGCGTGCGGCTGCTGGACCAGAGCGCGCCCGACATCCTGCTGGCCGTGGCCCGGGGCGAGGCCGACTTCGGCATCAGCTACCTGGGCACGCAGGAGCCGGACCTGGATTTCGAGCCCCTGCTGTCGGAGCCCTTCGTGCTGGCCTGCCGCAGCGACCACCCGCTGGCGCGCCGGCGCAGGCTGCAATGGGCTGAACTGGACGGGCATGACTGCGTGATGCTGGCGCCGGGCAGCGGCAACCGCATGCTGATCGACCAGGCGCTGGGCACCACCGCGGCGCGCGTGCGCTGGAGCTGCGAGGTGCGCCATGTGCCAGCCCTGTTGAGCCTGGTGCAGGCCGGTGTGGGCGTGGGCGTGGTGCCGCGCCTGGCCATGCGCCCGGGCCTGGTGGGCATTCCCCTGGTGGAGCCGGCCGTGGCCCGCAGCGTGGGCGTGGTGCGCCCGCGCGGCCGGCCGCTGGCGCCCGCCGCGCAGGCGTTCAGGGACCTGCTGGGCGCAGGGGCAGCCGGGAACGCCTGATGCTCAGAACAGATGGGACACGCCGATGGCCGTGAACGAGGGATCGGCGCCTGCGCCGGCGAGGGCCAGGCCGTTGAGGGTGATGGCGGAAGCCCCTTCGTTGTTCACGCGCGCATAGCGGGCATAGAGCGTGGTGCGTTTGGACAGCGCGTAGTTGTAGCCAAGTTGCAGACCGGTGGCCCGGCTGTCCGTACCGCTGACGCGCCGCTGCGCCAGTTGTGCGATCAGCGCGTGCGGCCCCTGCACGTTCCAGCGTGCCGACAGCATGCCGTTGCTGCTGGCCGGCACCCCCGGCAACTGCGACAGATTGCGGTTGAAGGTGGCATACAGCGTGACATCGCCCAGCCGGTAGGTGGCGCCCAGAAAGTGCGATTCACTGAAACGGGGCTGGGCCACAGGCGCCGCCGCCGTACCGTTGTAGTTGCGCTGGTAGCCGTAGCCCAGATAGACCGGGCCCTGCGCATACTGCAGGTTGAAGCCCAGGCCGCGCCCGGAGCTGTTACCGGCCTCGCCCGCCGTGACCATGGCCTCGCTCCAGACACCGCCCACGCGCGGGCTGGTGTAGCGCAAGGAGTTGTCCTGAAAGCCCGGCGTGAAAGCCGTCGATGTCGCGCCCGTCTGCTGCAGGAACATGTTCCAGCCCAGCGAGGTGCGGTTGCGCGCCAGCGGATCGGAGGTCAGCCCGACAACGAAGGTCGGCGACCACATGCGCCCCATGTCGATGGCGCCCCAGGGCCCGGACAGGCCCACATGCACCCAGCGCCCGAAGAACTTGGAGGCATTGTTCTGTGTGCCTTCATCGGCATTGATGGCCGATTCCAGGCGGAAGCTGGCCCTGAGCCCGCCGCCCAGGTCCTCGCTGCCGCGAAAGCCGAAGCGCGACACCGTCTGCAGCCCCGAGCTGAGCCGACCCACATGCGACTGCCCATTGCTGGCGCGCTCCATGCCCAGGTCCACCGCACCGTAGAGGGTGACCTGCGAGCGTCCGCCGCCTGCGGCCTCCTGGGTGTCTGCATCCGCCTGGGCAAACGCCGGCACTGCCGAGGCCAGCGTGCCTGCGGTGGCCACGCCGATGAAAAATGTCTTGCCGTACATGGACCGGGAATCCTTTGACTGAAAGTGCTCTGGAAAGCGTTGAAAGATCGGGCCGGGGCAGGGGTTGCGGTGGGCCGTGGCGGGTTGCAGCGGATCGCGGCACCCGCCGCCTGCGCAACGTCCTGCCCCTTGAAATCCAGTCTAGGCAGCGCCTGTGGTTTCGACTATTCGAAGCTGGGGATCACGCGATGCGTGTTTGGGATCACGGCGCCTTGGGCTCCACCCAGGCACGGGAGAAGCTGCCGGCAGATTCCTCCACGCCCTCCAGCAGCCCGTGCACACGGCGGCTCCACACGTTGCCGCGCGGCACGCTGACCAGGGGCAGCAGCGGCAGCTCGTCCATGGCGATCTTCTGCAGGCGATGCCACAGCGCGGTGCGACGCGTCTCGTCGGTCTCCAGCGCGGCCTGCGCCAGCAAGTCGTCGGCCTGCGCATTGCGAAAGCCCGAGGCATTGACAAAGGGAATGCCCTTGCCCGCATCGGCCGAGGCATACAGGCGCTGCACGCCCGCAGTGGGGTCGAACAGGGCGCCCAGACCGTTGACCTCGAAGTCGAAATCGCGCTGCTTGTACACGCGCTGCACAAAGCCACCCAGGTCCTGGCTGCGCACGGTGACATGGATGCCCACCCGCGACAGCGCCGCCTTCACGTAATCGGCCACCAGCTTGAGCGTGGCGGTGGGAAAGTAGTCCAGCGTGACCGAGAAGCGCCGCCCGCCCTGGCCCCGGGCAAAGCCTGCCTGGTCCAGCAGCGCGTTGGCGCGGTCCACATCGTGGGCATAGGGCCGCAGCGTGGCGTCATGCCAGGGCGCCAGCGCGGGTGGCACGGGCGTGGCCAGCGGCTGGGCCAGGCCCTGGTAAGCGGCCTTGTTGAGAAAGTCCAGGTTGAGCGCGTGGGCCACGGCACGGCGCACCTGGGCATGGGAGAAATGCGGATTGCCGAGATTGAACTCCACGGCCGCGATGTTGTTCAGGTAGGCACTGGGCAGAGCCTGTGCATGCAGGCGCGGATGTTTTGACAGCCGGGCGATATCGTTGAGCGATACGGAGGTGCTGAAGTCTGCGGCCCCCGTCTCCAGCGCAGCGGCAATGGCCGCAGGATCTGCCGAAAAGCGGTAGATGAGGCGGTCCAGATAGGGCAGTCCCACGTCCCAGTAATCGGGGTTGCGCTCCAGCTCGGCATGCGAGCCGCGCACCCATTGCCTGAAACGGAACGGCCCCGTGCCCACGGGCGCGGCCGCGTTGCGCGCTGCCGCCTCCGGGCCCTGGGCATGGAGATGGCGCGGCACGATGGGCGACTCGGCCGATGACAGCGAGCGCAGCAGATAGGGCGCAGGCGCCTTCAGGTGCAGCACGGCCGTGTGCGCATCCGGCGTCTCCACCCGCTCCAGCTGGGCCAGCGTGCCACGCCCGCGCGGATTCACACGCTGCAGCTCCTGCAGGGAAAAGGCCACGTCGGCCGAGGTAAAGGGCTGGCCGTCATGCCAGCGCACATTCCGGCGCAGCGTGAAGCGGTAGCGCCGGCCGTCGGCCGAGACCGACCATGCCGTGGCCAGCAGCGGCTGCGGCGCAAAGCGGTCGTCAAAGCGCAGCAGCCCTTCGGTGATCTTGGCCGAGATGTCACGCGTGCCCACGGTGATGTTCGCCAGCGATAGCAGGGCCGGCGGCTCGGCGCCGATGACGGTGAGCGTGCCGCCCCGCACCGGTGGGGGTAAGGGCAGGGAGGAAGAGTCCTGGGCGCGGGCGCACCAGGGAAACAGCAGGCCAGGGCCGGCCAGGGCCAGAAAGCCCCGGCGCGGCATGCCGTGGACAACAGACATAGACACTCCAGTCAGACAGGTAAGGAAACAGGGATGCGCACGGGGTTCACCCAGGGGCCACACAGGGCGGGCGCTGCTGCGCCCAGGGAGCCAGGCATTCCAGCGCGGCGGCCAGCTGCAGCAGCCGCAGCTCGCCATGCCAGGGGCCGACCAGTTGCAGGCCCACGGGCAGGCCGGCGCGCGTCCAGCCCACCGGCACGGTCAGGGCAGGATGGCCGCTGAGGTTGAAGGGATGACAGTGGTGTATCCAGGCCGTGCGCAGCGGGCCCCAGGCCTGTCCGTCGATGATCAGATCGGCCGATGGTTCGGCCTCGGCCAGCACGGCCGGGGCCGACAGCGTGGGCGTGGCCACCACATCGGCCTGCTCGAACAGCGCCTGCACCTGCCGGAACATGGCCGTGCGCCCGTGCAGTCCCTGCAGCAAGGGCTCCCGGCCCAGCCGTGCACCGGCCTGCAGGCGTTGGCGGAATGTGGGAGGCAGTGCGGCAGCGTGCTCGCGCAGCAGGTCGCCGAAGCGGTGCTGGTTCACGGCCGCAGCCACAGCCCCGAGGATGGCGCTGGAAGCGCCGAGGTCCACGTGCCCCTCTTCCACACCCGCCCCTGCACCGGCCAGCCTGGTCAGTGCCTGCTCGCACAGCGCGCGCACTTCCGCGTCCAGCCCTTCGGCGCCTTCACCGGCAGCCATGAACGGCAACCAGCGCAGGCGCAAGCCAGGAATGGCGCGCAGGCTGCGGCCAGCCTCGGCCGCTTCACGCAGGCCCGTGGCAGGCGGCGCGGCCTGAGACCAGGGATCACCGGCATGGGGGCCTGCAATGGTCTGCAGCACGGTGGCCAGGTCATGCACGGTACGCGCCATCGGCCCGGTCTGCCCCAGGGAGCCGAAGCCGTCGGGCGGATCGTCACTGGGGATCAGGCCATGCGTGGCCTTCAGGCCCAGCACGCCGCAGCAGGCGGCCGGCACGCGCACCGAGCCGCCCGCGTCCGTGCCCAGTGCCAGCGTGCTGGCGCCCACGGCCACGCTGGCCGCACTGCCGCCGCTGGAGCCACCCGGTGTGCGGCGGGCGTCCCAGGGGTTGAGCGCGGTGCCATAGTGGGCGTTCTGGTTGGTCGGCCGGTGGCCGAACTCGGGCATGTTGTTCATGCCGACGAAGACAGCGCCAGCAGCGCGCAGCCGCGCCACCGCCGGATCGTCGTGTGCGCACAGCTGTCCGCCGAACAGTGCCGATCCATGGGTGCGCGGTGCCGCCCGCACGGCCAGGCAGTCCTTGACGGAAAAGGGCACGCCGCACAGCGGATGGTTGTCGCGCCGCTCGCGCCAGGCACGCTCGGCGCGGTGCGCGGCCTGCAGTGCGGCATCGCGCCCGGTCCAGGTGAACAGGCGCAACGGCGTGTCCAGCGCCTGCATCGCCTCGATGCGTTCGAAGGTGGCAACCGCCACCTCCACGGGGGAGAGTTCACGCGCGGCGAACCGCCGGGCCAGGTCCTGGGCGGACAGCAGGGTGATATCCATTGGGGGGCCGCCGTCAGCGCCCGCGCAGGCGCGGGTTGAGGTGGTCGTTGAGCGCATCGCCCACCAGGTTCAGGGCCAGCACCACCACCGAGATGGCAGCGCCGGGCAATGTGCTCAGGTACCAGTCGGTGCGCAGCGCATCGCGGCCCGCGCCTATCATGCCGCCCCAACTGAGCACCTCGGGGTCGCCTATGCCCAGGAAGGACAGCGCGGATTCGAGCAGGATGGCGCTGGCCACCATCGCCGAGGCGGTGACGATGACGGGCGCCAGCGCATTGGGCAGGATTTCGCGGCAGATGATGTGCAGATCGCCAAAGCCCTGGCTGCGCGCGGCCAGCACAAAGTCGGCCTCCCGCAACTGGCGAAACTGGGCCCGTACCAGGCGGGCGCAGCCCGGCCACGACGCCAGGCCGATGGCGAAGGCCACCGTGCGCGATGACGGGCCTGCAATGGCGACGATGACCACGGCCATGAGCAAGGTCGGCGTGGTCTGGAAGAGTTCGGTCAGGCGCGTGAGCGCCTTGTCCGCCCAGCCGCCGTAGTAGCCGCCCACGGCACCGGCCACCGTGCCTATGGACAGTCCCACCAGGGCCGCGCAGGCCCCCACCTGCAGCGAGGCCCGGGCACCATGGGCGAGCTGGGCTGCCAGATCACGTCCCAGCGCATCCGTTCCCAGCGCAAAGGCGGGGTCCTGCAGGGGCCACAGCAATGCAGGACCGGCCATATCCAGCGGATCACCCGGGTAGAGCCAGCCCGCCAGCGCGGCGGTGACGACAAACAGCGCAAGAATGGCCAGGCCCAGCAGGGCAGACAGGGAAATGCGCGATGGCATGGCCCTACCCTCCCGCCGCCGTGGCGGCCCTGGATGCCACGGACATGCGCGGGTCAATGGCCGCATGCAGCAGATCGACCAGCACATTGGCCACGATGACCACCAGCGAGGCCAGCAGCAGGACGCCCAGCAGCAATCGGAAGTCGCGCGCCATCACGGCCTCCAGCGCCAGGCTGCCCATGCCGGGCCAGCCGAACACGGTTTCGATCACCACCGAGCCGCCCAGCAGGTTGCCGATGTGCAGGCCAGCCACCGTGGTGACGGGAATGAGGGCATTGCGCAGCACATGGCGCAACTGCACGGTCACCGGCCCCACGCCCTTGGCGCGCGCCGTGCGCACGAAGTCCTGCCCGGCCATCTCCAGCATGGCGGCGCGCGTCAGCCGCGCATAGATGGCCACGAAGAAGGTGGACAGTGCCAGCGCGGGCAGCGCCAGATGCCAGGCTCGGTCCGTCCAGGCAGACCAGCCCTGCAGGTCTGCCCCGGCAGAAAAGCTGCCGCCGCTGGGAAACCAGCCCAGGTGCACGGCAAAGCCCACCACCGCCATCAGGCCGACCCAGAAGCCCGGCATGGAATACAGCACCAGCACCCCGGCCGACAGCAGCCGGTCGGGCCAGCGCCCCGCACAACTGGCCATGACCACGCCGGCAGCCATGCCCGCAGCCAGTGCAATGGCCCAGGCCGAGAGCATCAGCTGCAAGGTGCCCGGCAGACGCGAGGCGATCAGCCCGGCCACGGGGGTCTGATAGCGCAGCGACTCGCCCAGGTCCAACCGCGCCAGCCCCAGCAGATAGTGGGCCAGCTGCGTGAACAGGCCCTGGTCCAGCCCGAAGCGTGCCCGCCACTGCGCCATCAGCTCGGCCGTGGCGCTGCCCGACTCGGCGGCCAGTACATCCGCCGCGTCGCCGGGAACCAGCTGCAGCAGCAGGAAGTTGAGGATGACGATGCCCAGCATCGTCGGCAGGGCCTGGGCCGCCAGGCGGCACAGGCGGGACAGCAGGGGGAAGGAGACAGGCATGGGCGAGGGATCGCAGGGCGAGGGAAGACGGTCAGCGGCCACGGGCATTGAGGCTACAAGCCGGTACAACGGGTGCAGGCAGTGCGGACGAAAGCGCTGAACGGCCGTAAGAAAGGACGGAAGAGGCAGCGCGGCAATTCACCACGCCAGGAGCATGCGCAAAGTCTAGGAGCGCATGCCCCTTTTGCCGTGATCGAACGCGGGGATCACCCCATGCAGCTTTGCGATCACCCGCTTGCAGCATGGCATGGGGCAGGCACTGCACATATGCGAGGTCCGAGCAAACTCATGCGCATCGCTTCGTTCACGCGAAGGGGCTGTGCGGCCAACATGGCCCCTCCCGCAGCAGGTGGGGAACATGTCTCCGGTGCAAGCCGGAGTCGCCAGCCAGCCTGCCAGCAGCCCCGCTTGCATGGATTCCAAGGCGCACCATGACCCTTCCCGCCCCGCCCACGATCGCCACTCTTCCGTTTCGCCTCAAGTTCCGCCAGCTCGTGCTGCTCGATGCCCTGGGCGCATCGCAGTCGCTGCGCAAGGCGGCCGCACAGACACACCTGACCCAGCCGGCGGCCTCTCGCGCCATGGCCGAACTGGAGTCGGCCTTTGGCGTGCAGCTGTTCGAGCGCTCGCATTCGGGCATGGCTCCCACGGTGTACGGCAATGCCCTCATCCAGCATGCACGCCGCGTGCTGTTCGACGTGCAGCAGGCCCATGCCGAAATCCAGGCCCTGCGCTCGGGTTCGCAGGGCGTGGTGCGCCTGGGCTCGCTGCTGCCGCCTGCCACTGGCCTGCTTCCCAAGGCCGTCGGAGAAATCAAGAAGCGCCTGCCCCATCTGCGCATTTCGCTGGAGCAATTGCCCCAGAAGCCGCTGGTGGACCGCGTGCGCGAGGGCAGCCTGGACATCGCGCTGTGCCGCCACATCACCGACCGGGACGATGCCGCTGGACTGGAGCAGTCCGTGCTTTTCGACGAGGACTATGTGCTGGTCGCAGGACGCAGCCACCGGTTCGCGCGCTCGCGCAGCGTGAAGCTGGCCGAGCTCATTGACGACCCCTGGATCCTGCCCCACGGCAGCGGCCCATTCCACGCCCATGTGCAGGCCCTGTTCCTGGGCCGCGTGGGCTGCATGCCCGCCAACGTGGTGGAGTCGTCCACGCCGCTGGCCGCCAACCTGCAACTGGTGGAGCAGTACGGCTTTCTCAACTTCATGCAAAAGACGGTGGCCCAGCGCTACGCGCAGCGCAGGCAGCTGTCCATACTGCCGATCACGCTGAGCAATCCGCTGGGCCCCCACGTCATCGCCGTGCGCGCCAACATGGGCGCATCGCCGGCCGTGCGCACCGTGCTGGAAGCGCTGCGCGATGCCGCCGCCGCAGAGCTGCCCGAGAACCAGCAGGCATTGCAGGCCCTGCGCGCCTGACCTGCGGGCCACCCGCGCACCACAAGCCGGGTGAACCGATTTGCGCAACACCCGAGGCCGTCTTTCGAATGGGCGGCGCGGCCTTGTGCTCCTATTCTGAAAGTCCGCCGCGCCATGGGGCGCGGACCCTCAGGACGAGATGAGCACACCACCCGCCTCCGCGTTTCGCACCACCAATCCCCCCGCCCTGGGCGAGCCTCTGGGCAGCTACTCGCAGATCCTCGAAGCGCCCGCAGGCAGCGCACTGGTCTTTCTTTCAGGCCAGACGCCCCGGCGCGAGGACGGCAGCATCCCCGCCGACTTCGCGCAGCAGGCCGAGCTGGTCTGGCAGCGCATCGCAACGGCGCTGCAGGCCGTGGACCTGACACCCGCCCACATCTGCCGCGTGGTCACCTACCTGACCGACGCCAGTGACGCGCCCACCCACGCCCGCATCCGCAGCCACTACCTGGGCAGTGCACGGCCGTCATCCACGGGCGTGGTGGTGCCGGCGCTGTTCCACCCCGACTACCGCATCGAGGTCGAGGTCACGGCCGCCCGCCCTCCTGGCAGCCCATGAAAACAGGACATCCCATGCATACATCTGCGCCATCGCCCTTTCCTTCCTGGACCTTTTCTTCCTCGGTCATTACCCGGCGCCGCGCCCTGGCCGGCGCCCTGGCCGCCCTGGCCGCTGCAAACGCCACGGCCCGGGACAGCGCTCCCGCCTATCCGTCCGGCGTCATCCGCATCGTGGTTCCCACATCGGCTGGCGGCTCGGTGGACTCCACGGGTCGCCTGCTGGCAGAGGCACTTGCCAAGCCGCTGGCGGCCAAGATTGTGGTGGAGAACAAGGCCGGCGCGGGCGGCCTGATCGGCATCGACAGCGTCATCAAGAGCCCGGCCGACGGCCACACGCTGGCCCTGGGCATTGCAGCCACGCTGTCGGTGCAGCCCGCCGTGCGCAGCCAGCTGCCCTATAGCGCCACGCGCGACCTGGCGCCCATCGCGGTCTTCGCGCAGGGCGGCCTGGTCATTGCCGTGCCGGCCTCCAGCCCCGTCCATACGGTGCAGGACCTGAAGGCGCTGGCCAAAACACGGGGCGAGCTGAGCTTCGGCACCGGCGGACAGGCCACCTTCGGCCATCTCACGGGCGAGGTGATAGCCCATGCACTGGGCATAGGCATGCGCCACATCCCCTATCGGGGCGCCGCACCTGCGGTCACCGACCTGGCCGGCGGCCTGCTGGACCTGGCCATTCCCGATGCCTTCTCAGCCGCACCTCAGGTGCAGGCCGGCAAGCTGCGCGTGATCGCCATCGCAGGCCCCGACCGCCATCCCACGTTTGCGCAGGTGCCCACGCTGGCCGAATCGGGCATTCCCTTCGACCGGGGAACCTGGCTGGGCCTGTTCGCCCCGGCCGCCACGCCTGCGCCCGTGCTGGAGCAACTGACCGCAGCGCTGCGCCAGCTTTCGGCGTCCCGCGAATTCCAGGACAGCGTTGCCCGGCTGGGCTTCACGCCCGTCTTCATCGCACCCGACGCCGTGCGCCAGATGCTGGCGCGCGAGATCGCCGCCTGGCAGGCCGTGGCACGCCAGGCGCACATACAGCTCGATTGATTTCCCATGCATTCCCACTTCAGAAAAAACACCATGACTTCAAGCATCCTGGACCACCACGGAGACGGCTTCATCCACGCCAACGGCCTGCGCCTGCACTACGAGCAATGGGGCGATGGCCCCCATGTGGTGATCGCACTGCACGGCACGTCCCTGCACGGGCGGGTCTGGGCGTGGCTGGCCGCCTCGCTGGGCCCCGAGTACCGGCTGATCGGTCTGGACCAGCGCTCGCATGGTGACTCGCAGCGCGCCGGCAGCGGCCAGTACCAGGTGGAGCACTACGGCGCCGATCTGGAAGCCTTCATCGACCGCCTTGGCCTGGAGCGCGTCAGCCTGGTCGGCTCGTCGCTGGGCTCACGCGTGGCGCTGTGGTATGCGGCCCGCCATCCCCGCAAAGTGGCGGCGCTGGCCCTGCTGGACCTGAGCTTCGAGATGCCCACCGAGGCCTCGGAGCACATGGTCTCGGCCCATTTGTCACGCCCGCGCCGGTTTGCGGATATGGATGCCGCCCTGGCCTTCTCGCGCACCCTGCCCCAGCGTCGCCGCTTCAGTGACGAAGTGCATCTGCGCACGCTGCAGGGCGATCTGCGCAGGCTGGACGATGGCCAGCTCGAATGGCGCTATGACCGCGATGCCGCCATCGAGACCCTGCGCTGCGCGGCGCGCGACATGTGGGACAGCGTGCGCGCCATCGAAGCGCCCACCACCATCCTGCGCGGTGCCGACAGCGACGTGCTCATCGCGCCCACCGTCCAGCGGCTGCAGCGCGAACTGCGGGGTCTGCACATGCTGGACGTGCCCGATGCAGGCCACTCGATCTGGGGCGACAACCCGCAGTTCACGGCCCGCGCCATCGAAGAGGCTCTGCGACGCGCGCGACCCGCTCCCGCCGCCGAGTCCGAGGATGCCTGCGCGCCCGCGCCGCTGTCCTGGACACAGGGGCGCCCGCTGTCCATTGCCACCGGCAGCCTGCGCTTTCATGCGCTCGAATGGGGCCAGCCCAACGCACCGGCCCTGGTCTGCCTGCACGGCACGTCCATGCAGGCATCGGCCTGGAGCGCGCTGGGCTCGGCCCTTTCGGCCCACTGGCGCGTGATCGCCATCGATATGCGCGGCCACGGCCAGTCCGACAAGCCGGCCAGCGGCTATGCGCTCACCGACTATGCCGACGATCTGCGTGCCATCTTCGATGCGCTGGGCCTGGCGCAGGCCAGCCTCATCGGCAGCTCGCTGGGCACCCAGGTGGCCATGGCCTTTGCGGCTCGCCATCCGCAGCGCGTGCAGCGCCTCGTCCTGTCCGATCCCAGCTGCCTCATCGCACAACAGGCCATAGACCAGTACGTGGCCCTGCACCGCTCGCGCCCGCGCAGCTTCACCGGCTGGGACGAGGCCCTGGCCTTCTCGCACAGCCTGCCCCAGCGCAGGCGGTTCTCGCCCGAGGTGCACCGCTTCACGCTGCAAGGCGACCTGGGCGTCGGCGACGACGGCCGGCTGCACTGGCGCTACGCACTGGACCCCATCCTGCAGACCTTCGAGGCGCTCACGGTGGACCAATCGGCCGACATTGCCGCCACGCGCGCGCCCGTACTTATCCTGCGCGGCAGCGAGTCGCATGTGCTGTCCCGCCCCGATGCGCTGCGCCTGCTGGACGCCTTTCCCCAGGCCGAACTGGTGGAGATTGGCGAGTGCGGCCACACCATCTGGGGCGACCAGCCGCAGGTGATGGCGCAGCATGTGCGGGCTTTCCTGGCCTGAAGGCACAGCCCGCGCCATGGTCACAGCCCTCCCTCGGACAGCAGCCCCGCCGCTGCTGGACATACGCCAGTTGCGCATTGCTTTCCCGGGCCGCGCCGGTCCTGTCGAGGCCGTGCGAGGCCTTGACCTCGAACTGCGACGCGGCCAGACCCTGGCCCTGGTCGGCGAGTCAGGCTGCGGAAAATCCACCACGGCCCTGGCCGTGCTGCGCCTGCTGGCACCGGGAGCCCAGGTGAGCGGCCGCATCCTGCTGCAGGGCCGCGACATCCTGGCCCTGCCGCCGGCCGAACTGCGGGCAATACGCGGTCGTGACATCGCCATGGTCTTCCAGGAGCCCATGACGTCCCTGAACCCGGTGCATACCATCGGCGAGCAGATCACCGAGACGCTGCGCCTGCACGCAGGACCCGATGAACGGCTGAATGCCGCAGCCGCACGCCGCCGCGCCATCGAACTGCTGGAGCGCGTGCGCCTCCCGGAGCCCCAGCGCCGTATCGACGACCATCCCCATCACCTGTCGGGCGGCCAGCGCCAGCGGGTGATGATTGCCATGGCCATCGCCTGCCGCCCCCGCCTGCTGGTGGCCGACGAACCCACGACGGCGCTGGACGTGACCGTGCAGGCGCAGATCCTGGAACTGCTGGACAGCCTGCGCCGCGAAATGGACATGGGCATGCTGCTCATCACCCATGACCTGGGCCTGGTCAGCCAATGGGCAGACCGTGTCGCCGTGATGCATGGTGGACGCAAGCTCGAAGAGGCAGACACACCCACCCTGTTCAGGACGCCCACCCACAGCTATACGCGCGGCCTGCTGGGTGCCTCGCTGCACGGCGAGGCAACGGGGGCTACACAGGTGCGCCACCACGGCCAGGGCCCGCTGCCCGAGATCCGCATCCACTCGGAGCCGGGAACGAAGGAGGCGCGCTTCACGCTGTTCACTCCCCAGGTCGCGTCACCGCCTGCCCATGCACTGCAACCGGCCCTGCAGGCCACCGTGCCCTTGCTGCAGGTACAGGCGCTGCGGGTGGAGCACATCCGGCGCGACGCCAGCGTGCTGCGCGCCGTAGACGGTGTGGACTTTCATATCGGCGCGGGCGAGACACTGGGGCTGGTGGGCGAATCCGGCTGCGGCAAGTCCACCCTGTCGCGTGCGCTGCTGCGGCTGCAGACACCCGCGTCCGGGCGCATTGCACTGGACGGGACCGACCTTGTCCCGCTCCATGGCCGCGCGCTCAGGCCGTGGCGGCGCCGCATGCAGATGGTGTTCCAAGACCCTTATGGATCGCTGAATCCGCGCCACCGCGTGCAGGACATCCTGGACGCAGTGCTGGCCGTGCATGGCGAGGCCTCGCGCGCGCGGCGGCAGCAGCGCATCGCTGCCATGCTCGACCGCGTAGGCTTGCCGCGCGGCACGGCCGAGCGCTATCCGCACGAATTCTCGGGCGGACAGCGCCAGCGCATAGGCATTGCGCGCGCCCTGGTGGTGCGGCCCTCCCTGGTGGTGCTGGACGAGCCCGTTTCCGCGCTCGACGTGTCGGTGCAGGCACAGATACTGAACCTGCTGGTGGAACTGAAAAGGGACTTCGGCCTCTCCTACCTCTTCATCTCTCACGACCTGTCCGTGGTGCGCTACATCGCCGACCGTGTCATGGTGATGCACCAGGGCCGCATCGTGGAAAGCGGCGACCACGGGCAGATCTGGCATGCCCCCCGCCATGCCTACACCCGCAGCCTGATCGACGCCATTCCCGGAGCCCGCAAAGGCCGACCCGGGTGAGGCAAGACCAGGACAGATGCAAAGGCCGCCTACTCCGCCCTGGCCGTAGTTGAGCTGGCCCGGCCTGGCGCGCGCCGCCTCCAGCAGATCGTTGACCGAGCGCAGCGGCGAGGCCAACAGCAGCAGCGACCACCCGCTGGCGCGCCGGCGCCGGCCGGATGGCCTGCGAGGCTATGTTCGGAAAAGCGGACGGAACACGGCATTGGAGTCATGAAAAAGCATTGCCAAAATAAGAATGATCCTATGGATTTTCATAAATCATAGGAATAGACTTTCGAGCACGCCCATCAAACTCTTCTGCATCGTTTCCGGTTTCATTCATATGAAAAAAATCAGATATTTTCTCATTCCGGCAACGCTTTGCTTTTCTGTAAGCTCCATTTATGGAGGCATGTTTACACCGGCAGTATCCATCGTCCAATTACCGGAAATCATCAACGTTCCCGCAGGAAATATCATGAATGGATCAGTGCTATGGGAATCGCCCATGGTCAAATCCACTCTCGACACAATTTCCTACAGTGTGCTTTCGGGGCCATCTTCAGAAATATGGCCCCAAATCATGAACCCCACTACGCTGGACGGCGATATCTACTCCACATCTTTGCGCGGAATAGGAGTCCGTTGGCGTGCCACATGGAAAGCCAGGAATTTCCCCAATGGCAAAACCATGTCCATCACCACTCAATCCAACAATTCAGGGGCCACGGGATGGCAAAAGGATGATGTACATGAGCAAGCCATATGGATGCAACTCATCAAGACAGGCGCCGTTCAATCGGGCACTTTCAGCGTCAGCAGCTATGCAACCGCCCGGTTTGACTGCAATAGCCTTTGCAATATCTGGTCCGTGATGGCGGCCGGCAGCACCGTGGTGCGCACAGGCGCCAGTTGCCGGGTGAAGACGAGCAACATCGCCGTGAACCTGCAGCGAATCAACAGATCACTGTTCAACGGGATAGGCTCTACCTCCGCGCCCCAGCCATTCGATCTGGAACTGATCTGCACCGGGGGCGATGCCAATTCCACCCTGCGCCCGTTCGTCACGCTCACGGATGCCAACGATGCCGCCAACCGCTCCGATGTGCTGACGGTGACCGGAGGGGCTGCCGGCATCGGCATCCAGATCCGCAGCAGCGACAAGGTCATCAGCTACGGCGAGGACTCCGCCAACTTCGGCAATCCCAACCAGTGGCAGGCGGGCATCATCACCCCAAACACCAGCAACCACGTGATTCCATTGACGGCGCGCTATGTCCAGACCCAGCCCTCCGTCACCACAGGCCTGGCCAACGGACGGGCCACCTTCACGCTCAACTACCAGTGACCTACCAGTGACCTACCAGTGACCTGCCAGTGACACGCTGGCTGCCTTGCGGCTGTGCAGGCGCCCCCGTGCCGATCCTGCGCTGCCGCCCCCGGCTGCGCTCACTCGGCTCTGGCCCCCGACACCTGCACCTGCTCGGCCGCCACGGGCATCTGCTCGCGCACGAAGCGCCAGAACGCGTCCACGCCCATGGGCTTGACGGGCAGCGAGCCCTGTTCGATGAACTGCTTTTGCACCTCGGGATTGCGCAGCGCCGTGGCCAGTGCGCCGTTCAGGCGCTCCAGCGCCGCACGCGGCGTGCCGGCCGGGGCAACCAGCCCGTACCAGGAGTCGGTGTAGAAGCCCTTGACGCCTGCTTCCTCGAACGTTGGCACATCGGGCAGGGCCGGCAGGCGCTGGCGTGAGGCCACGGCCAGGGCGCGCAGCTTGCCCGAGCGGATGAAGGGGATGGCGCCCGTGGTGAGCACGAAGTCCACGCGGCCCGCCATCAGGTCGGTCATGGCCGGGGCCGTGCCCTTGTAGGGGATGTGGGTGACATCCACGCCCGTGAGCTGCTTGAAGCTGGCGCCGGCCAGGTGCTGGCTGGAGCCCACGCCGCCCGAGCCGTAGTTGAGCTGGCCCGGCCTGGCGCGCGCCGCCTCCAGCAGATCGTTGACCGAGCGCAGCGGCGAGGCCACGGGCACCAGCAGCACGCTGGGCGAGGTGGTGATCATGCCGATGGGCGCGAAGTCCTTGAGCGGGTCGTGGTTGAGCTTGGCATAGAGCGCGGAGTTCAGGCCGTGCGAGGCCACGGTGGCCAGCATGATGGTGTTGCCATCGGGCCTTGCGCGGGCCGCCGCGTCGCTGCCCAGGTTGCCGCCCGCGCCGGCCCGGTTGTCGATGGTGATGGGCTGGCCCAGGGCCTCGCTCATGCGCGTGGCCGCCAGCCGCGCCACGTTGTCGGAGGGGCCGCCCGCAGGCCAGCCCACGATGAGGGTGATGGGGCCTTGCGCCAGGGCCGGCAGGGCCAGCGTGCACAGGGTGAGCGCAGCCAGGCTGCGGCGCGACAGAGGGGTCATGGCAGTCGTCCTTGTCCATTCAAAGGTTTGCATGGCCAGGGCCTTCAGGGCTTTCCGTCCTGCCAGGGCATCTCGGTCCAGAGCTTGCGAAAGCCGGCCTCGGTGCGCTCCAGCTCGGCCGCGTAGGCGGGCGGCGCCAGATAGCGCAGCGGCGCGTACATGGCCTCGGCCTGCTGCCTGAACTGCGGGTCGGCCGCGATGGCGGCCACGGCATCGACCAGCTTTTTGCGCACGCCTTCGGGCAAGCCCTTGGGCGCGGCCAGGCCGCGCAGGGAGGCCAGCTCGATATCGATGCCCTGCTCCTTGAACGTAGGCACCTGCGGCGCCAGCGAGCTGCGCGCGGCCGACATCTGGCCCAGCAGGCGGATGGGAGTGCCGCCCTTCTGGTAGGCCAGCACCTCGCCCACGTTGATGGCGCCGATGGTGATCTGCTGGCCCGTGGCGGCGGCGCGCACCTCGCCCGCGCCCTTGTAGGGCACATGGGTGAGCTGCGTGCCCGTGGCCTTGGCGAACAGCAGCATGGCCAGGTGGTCGTCCGAGCCCGTGCCCGTGGTGCCCACGGTCACGGCGCCGGGGTTGGCCCGGGCGTAGGCGGCCAGGCCGGCCAGCGTGGCGATGGCGTTGCTGTTGTGGATGGCAAAGCCGCCCGGGTCGTCCACCAGGTTGCCCAGCAGGTCGTACTGGCTCCAGTGGAAGCTGCTCTTGCGCTCGATGGGAATGGTCAGCACGTTGGGCGTGTTGATGAAGCCGATGGTGTAGCCGTCCGGCTTGGCGCGCGCCAGTTCGCCAAAGCCGATGCCGCCGCCCGCGCCGGGGCGGTTGAGCACGACCACGCTGCCGCCCAGCTTCTTTTCCAGATGGCGGGCCAGCAGCCGCGCCACCAGGTCGGTGCCGCCGCCGGGCCCGTAGGCCACGATCATCTCGATGTTGCGCGAGGGATAGGGGGCCTCGCCCTGAGTCTGGGCCTTGGCCAGGGCCGGCAGCGCCATGCAGGCGGCGGCCAGGCCTGCGCACAATGCGCGCCTTGCTTGCTGTGTCATCTTTGTCTCCTGGGTCGCCTCTTGCAGTGGTCTGAGAGGCTTTGTAGTCATGGTGAAGGAAGCGGCTAACGGGACGGGGAAAAGGACAGGGAACGGGACGGGTCCAAGGCCCTGGCGATGCGCTCGCGCGCATGCGGCCAGACCTCGGGATTGACCAGGCGCGCGGGCCGCTGGCCATTGGCCAGCAGTTGCACGATCTGGGTGGCAGCCAGCTCGGCGTTGTTGCGCCGGGCCTCGTGCGTGACACCGGCGGTGTGGAAGGTGGCCACCACCTGGGGCAGGGCCAGCAGCGGATGAGAGGCGGGCGGCGGCTCCTGGTCCCAGACATCCAGCCCCGCGCCGGCCAGGTGGCCGCTGGCCAGGGCGGCGTGCAGGGCGGCCTCGTCATGGATACCGCCGCGCGCCGTGCTCACGAAGATGGCGCCCGGCTTCATGGCCGCAAAGGCAGCGGCGTCCATGAGCCCCAGCGTGGAGGCATCGCGCGGGCAGTGCAGGGAGACGATGTCCGCGCGCTGCAGCAGTTCGTCGAAGCCGACGGCCTCGGCCCCGCGCGCCGCCAGGCCTGCCGCGTCATAGGCCGGGTCGCAGCCGATCACCTGCATGCCGAAGGCCCGGCCCAGGGCCGCGACGCGGCTGCCGGCCTCGCCCACGCCCACCAGGCCCAGGGTGCGGCCGCGCAGCTCGTGGCCCATCACGTCCTCGCGGCTGAAGCCCCGGGCCGGGGCGCGCAGCAGGCGGTCGGATTCGTTGATGCGGCGCAGCACGGACAGCATCAGCCCGATGGCCATCTCGGCCACCGAATCCGCATTGCCGCCCGACTGGTTCATCACGGCCACGCCGGCGCGCGTGCAGGCCTCGATGTCGATGGTGTCGCAGCCCGAGCCGCTGGAGGACACGGCCAGCAGATCGGGGCAGCGCGCCAGCAGATCCGCCGTGGCGAACCAGTGGCGCGGCAGTTCGTCCTTGGCGGCCGTGATCTGGTAGACCTGTGCACCGGCCAGGGCCTGCCAGGCGGCGGCATCGTCGCCCTCGCGCCGGCAGGTGAGCAGTTGCACGCCAGGCGCGGCCGAGACGATGCGGTCAAAGGCTGCATTCAGCCAGTAGTCGAAGCGGACAACGCGGCGGTCCATCACAGCACCCCCTTGGCGGCCAGCGTGCGCGCCACCCAGGAGCGGTCGGCGCGGCCTGCGGCAATGGCGGCGAGCACGTCGGCCTCGTCGCGCTGTATGGCTTCCACGCGGTCGGCAATGGCTGCGGCCTCGGCGGCGGGCACGGCCAGCAGGCCGTCGCCGTCGCCCAGCACCAGGTCGCCCGGGTGGACGACCATGCCGTCGATGCTGACGGGCACATGCAGCTCGCCGGGGCCGTCCTTGTAGGGGCCGCGGTGCGATACGCCGCGCGCATACACGGGCAGGCCGTGCTGGCCGATGGTGTCGCTGTCGCGGATCAGCCCGTCGATGACGATGCCGGCCGCGCCGCGCGCCATCATCAGCGCCAGCATGATCTCGCCAATGATGGCGTTGGGCCCGGCGCCGCCCGCGTCCACCACGATCACGTCGCCGGGGCCGCAGATGTCGATGGCCTGGTGCACCATGAGGTTGTCGCCGGGCCGCGTGCGCACGGTCAGCGCACGGCCCACCAGCGGCCCCTGGCGGCAGTGAAAAGGCCGCAGCGCCGAGGTGCCCGTGGTGCGGCTCATGGCGTCGCTGACATTGGCGACCGGAAAGCCGCGGTAGCGCTGCAGCAGCGCATCGCCAAGGGCGGCCTCGGGCCGGGCGTGGATATGGAATCCGGGAATCTTGCTCACTGCTGTGTCTCCGTCTGTGTCTGTGTCTGTGTCGATACCGTTGTCTTGCCGCTCAGAACGCATCCCAGGCCTGCGCATGGCGCACGCAGGCCGGCGTGATCTGGTCCAGCCGTGTCACGCCCAGCATGGCCATGTCGCGCAGCACCTCCTCGCGCAGCAGGGCCATGGCATGGGCCACGCCCGCCGGCCCGGCCACCGAGGCCGCGTAGTTGAAGGGCCGGCCCACGAAGACGCAGCGCGCGCCCAGGGCCAGGGCCTTGAGCACGTCGGTGCCCCGGCGCACGCCGCTGTCCAGCATCACCGGCAGGCCGGGCACGGCGCGCACGATGCCGGGCAGCACGCGCAGCGGTGCCACGGAGCCGTCGAGCTGGCGCCCGCCGTGGTTGGAGACGATGAGGCCGTCGGCGCCGTGATCCCGCGCCAGCACGGCGTCTGCGGCCGAAAGAATGCCCTTGACCACCAGTTGCCCCTGCCAGCGCTGGCGGATGGCGGCCAGATGCGGCCAGGCCAGGTGGGAGCGGTCCGAGAAATCGCGCATCACGCTGGCCGACAGGATGGGCGCGCCCCGGTGCGCATAGTTGTTCTCGAAATGCGGCATGCCGTGGCGCCACAGGGTCTTGAGAAAGCTGCCGAACAGCCAGCGCGGGTGGCTGATGCCCTGCCAGGCCAGGCCCGGCCCGGGCCGCAGCGGCGTGGAGAAACCGGCGCGCACATTGTTCTCGCGGTTGGCGGCCACGGGCGTGTCCACCGTGATCACCAGGGTCTGCACGCCGGCGGCGGCCACGCGGTCCAGCAGCGCATCGATCTGGCCCTGATCACCCGGCAGGTAGGCCTGGAACCAGGTGTGGGGCGCGGCCGCCATCACATCCTCCAGCCGGATCAGCGAGGAGCCGCTCATGATGGCCGGCACGCCCGCCTGCTGTGCGGCCTGGGCCAGCACCAGATCGCCCCGGTAGGCCGACAGCGCGGCAATGCCCATGGGCGCCACGCCGAAGGGCGCGCCGTAGCGGCGCCCGAACAGCTCGAAGGAGGGGTCGCGCTGTGCCACGCCCACCAGCGCGCGCGGCACAAAGGCCAGCTCGGCAAAGGCGCGGCGGTTGTCCGCCAGCGAGGCGTTGTCCTCCACCGCCCCGCTGATGTAGGCATGGATGGGGCGCGGCAGATGGCGCCGCGCCAGCCGCTCGAAATCATCGAGAGACAGCACCTGGCGCAGGCGGCGCGGCGGCCAGGCAGGGGCTGGTGCAGCGGCTGCAGGAGCGGTGGTGGAGGGGACGGTGTTGGCAGGCATTGCCGGCCAATGTAGAAGGGCCCACCTGCAAAGAAAAGCGAAATAAATAGGAATCGATATTTCGATTTTGGAAGAATGTCGCCATGACCCTCAAACAGCTCGAAGCCTTCTACTGGGCCGCCACCTGCCTGAACTTCAGCGTGGCCGCCGACCGCGTGCACCTGTCGGTCTCATCGCTGTCCAAGCGCATTGCGGAGCTGGAGGCCTCGCTGGGCGTGCAGCTGTTCGACCGCAGCGGCCGCGCCGCCGAACTCACGCCCCAGGGCGAGCAGCTGCTGCCGCGCATCCGCGAGCTGCTGCACGGCGCCGCCCAGCTGCGCGAGGCGGCGGGCCGCAGCGTGGGCCTGCAGGGCCGCTGCCGCATCGGGTTTGGCGAGCTCAGCGGCCTGACCTGGCTGCCCCGGCTGGTGCAGAAGGTGGCCGAGCTGCATCCCGACCTGCAGCTGGAGCCCCACACCGACATCGGCCAGGTGCTGGAGCAGCGCATCGTCGATGGCGAGCTGGACTGCGTGGTCATTGCCGGGCCATCGTCGCGCAGCAGCCTGGCCTTCGAGCAGGTCGCCCAGGTGCGCTTTGTCTGGGCCGCCAGCGACGACTTCATTGCCCGCGCCGGCACCGGCCTGCCCCGGCGCCTGGTGCGCGAGCAACTGCTGATCGCCCTGCCCACCGGCTCGGGCGCCACGCGCACGCTGGACGAATGGCTGGGCCGCCACGGCCTGACCGTGGAGCGGCGCCTTTCCTGCAACAGCTGGGGAGCCGTGGTGGGCATGGTGGTGGACGGCCTGGGCTTCACCTACATGCCCGAGCAATGGGCCCTGGCCCTGCAGGAACGCGGCCGCCTGCGCGTGCTGGACGGCGGCGCCGAGGCCGCAAAGCACAGCGCGCTGGCCCCGCTGACCTACACCGTGCAATGGCGCCGCGACGATGCCCGGCCGCTGATCACGGAAATGCGCGAGATCATCCGCAGCGTGATCGATTTCCCGGCGCCGCGCTGTTTGAGTTGAATATCACTGATTTCAGGGATATTCAAAATGGCAATCCTGTAGTATTTGAATGAACAATCAATATCAACAATAAACAACCATCAATGCATTGATAGGACATTATCAATTTCAAATATCAATCGATTCAGATTCTTCCCTATGGGAGCACTCATCTTTCGCAGGGATTTCTTGGCATACTGAAAATCCTTTCTCAAAGAAATTTGACAATCCTTTGCAAAACCTGCCTATGATTTAACAACTTTTTTCAATTATTCCCGACTGGAACTCCTGCGGCTCCAGTCGATTTCCATTCATGAGCACTGCGCCTGCCCATACCAGTCTCCGCAGCCCTCACGCCGAATCCTGCGGTGCGCTGGCGCTTCAACCCATTGGTTCCGGCGACGAAGCCGCTCTCCTGGCCATCTTCGCCTCCACACGCGAGCAGGAGCGCGAACAATTCGGCTGGCCCGAGGAGCAATGGAATGCCTTCATTCGCCAGCAGTTCATGGCGCAGCACACCCAGTATTCGACGGCCTACGCCAACCCCAGTTTCGATCTGGTGCTGCGCGATGGCGAGATAGCGGGCCGGCTGTATGTGGACCGCAGCCCGCAGGAAATCCGCGTGGTGGATATCGCCCTGCTTCCCAGGCACCGTCGCCAGGGCGTGGGGCGGCAGTTGCTGCAGGCTTTGACGGATGAGTCAGATGCCCTGGGCATTGACCTGGGCCTGCATGTGGAGAAGAACAACCCCATCCTCGGCCACTACCAGCGCCTGGGCTTTGCCACCGAGGCCGATCGCGGCGTGTACTGGTATATGCGCCGCGCGCCACAGCCTGCGCGCATGCCCGGCCTTGAGGATTTCACCGGCCTGGTCGGCACCGATTTCGCGTTGCAGCTCCCCGGTGCCGCGCCCGTGGCGCTGCGCCTGGAAAAGGCCACGGTCACGCAGGGATTGCTGGCCTCGCGCTGCTCGCTGCGCTTCAAGGGGCCTGACATCGGCCGCCCGACCCACGACACCTACCTGCTTTCCCACGAACGCCTGGGACGCTTTGCTCTGTTCCTGGGGCCCGTCGTGGATGCGGAGCCGGGGCAAACCAGCTACCAGGCACTCATCACACGCATGAACACGTCGATCAAGGAGGAGGAGACGCCATGAGCGAGGCATATATTGGAGAAATCCGTCTTTTTGCGGGCAACTTTGCCCCCCAGAACTGGGCATTGTGCGACGGCAGGCTGGTTGCCATCAGCGAGAACGAAGCACTCTTCGTGCTGCTGGGTACCACCTATGGCGGCGATGGCGTCACCAACTTCGCACTGCCCAACCTGCAGGGCCGACTTCCTATTGGCCAAGGCCAGTTGCCGGGCGGGAGCAACCGCCTTCTGGGCCAGCAGATGGGTGCGGAAGACGTAACGCTGAACATCAGCCAGTTGCCCGGGCACACCCACCCGTTCTCGGCGGCCGGCGCCGCCAGCACCAGCAAGCCGCAACAGCAGGTACCGGCAGCCGTCACGGGGTTCAACCTCTACGCCCCCTCACCCGCCACGACTGCCGCCACCCTGGGACCCAGCTCGGTGCAGATCGTCGGCGGCGGGCAGCCGCACAACAACGTCATGCCCAGCCTGGTGCTGAGCTACATCATCTGCCTCTTGGGCATCTTCCCCAGCTTCACATAGCACGGACAGGAGCACTTCATGGAACCCTTTCTCGGAGAGATCCGCGCATTCGCCTTTGGCCAGGTCCCAAGGGGCTGGCTGCTGTGCAACGGAGCGATTCTGCCGATCAGTACGAACCAGGCCTTGTTTGCGCTGCTGGGCAACCGATACGGCGGCAATGGCTCGACGAACTTCGGCCTGCCCGATCTGCGTGGTCGCGCGCCCATTGGATACGGCGGCGGCGTTGTGCTCGGCTTGATCGACGGTACGGAAAACGTCACGCTGACCCCCAGCCAGATGCCCCAGCACACACACCAGCTGCTGTCCAGCGCTGCGGTGGCCACCACCAATGTCCCCGGCGGCAATGTGATGGCCGAGGCCGCCAATGGCCTGTCTGCCTATGGCGCGCCCACCAATTCCTTCATGGCTGCCACCGCCGTGGACATCAGCGGCGGCAGCCAGCCTCACCAGAACATGCAGCCCTCGCTGGTCATCAACTGGTGCATCGCCAGCTCCGGGATCTTCCCGCCCCGCAACTGAACAAGCCTCCCCACAAGGAAACATCCATATGGCAGATCCCTTCTACGGCGAGGTCCGCGCATTCGGCTTCTCCTTCGCTCCTGTCAACTGGGCCTTTTGCGCAGGCCAGACCATACAGGTACAGCAGAATGCAGCGCTTTTTGCGGTCATCGGAAGCCGGTTCGGCGGTAACGGAACCACCAATTTCATGCTGCCCAATCTGCAGGGCAAGGCCGCCATGGGCGCCGGCACGGGACCTGGACTGAGCTTCCGCGACATCGGTGAAACCATGGGCACAGCCACCGAAACGCTGACCCTTGCGCAGATACCGGCGCACAGCCACGGCATCAGCGCCCAGGGCGCCGGCGCCACGGCGGCCACCCCCAGCGGCAACTTGCTGGCGCAGGGCATGCAAGGCGTACCGCCCCGGGGCAGTGCCAGGCCCACCTATGCAGCGGGAGCTGCCACTTCGGCCATGGCGCCGACAGCGCTGCTGCCCGTCGGCGGCAACCAGGCCCACAGCAATATGCAACCCGTTCTGGCGCTGAATTTCTGCATCTGCCTGTCCGGCGAATTCCCCGTCAGGCCCTGACGTTCTTCCACCTCCAGCCATTGCCCGCCATGCCCACCAACCACACCCCCAGGCCCAAGTCCGCTTCACGCATGCTGTCCATGTGGTTTGCGTGGTTCATAGGGTTGGTGATGGCACTGGCGGCTCCGGCCCATGCCGCAGTGACTTCGGGGATCATCGGTTTCGGGACCGGCGCCGCCTCTGGCTACCCTGCGGTCACCTCGAACTACAACGGGTTGAACTTCATCAGCGACTGGTCCTATTTCGCTGAAGTGGACCTGATAACAGGCACTCCGGGGATCGTCACCTCTGGCGATGCGATCACAGCCACCGCCCTGGACGGCACAGCCCGCATCACGGCGGTCAATGGCACGGACCGCTTCAGCCTCGCCCAGGTGCGCATCTTTGCGTATGGCGACATGTCTGCATTCACGTTCACCGGCTATCGGGGCGGCAGCCCTGCGCCTGGCGCAGTCGTGAACGTCCCCAAGACGTCCGCAATGACCACGCAATTCGTCACGGTCAGCCTCGGCGCATTGGTGGACGTGGATGAAGTGCGCGTGTCCAACAACGGCGCCACGGAACCATTCAACTTCGCCTTCGATGATCTGGCCGTCGATGTCTATCCCCCTGCCACACCCACGGCGACGGCGCTGTCGCCCACGAGCGGCCTGGCCGCTGGCGGATATCCGGTCACCATCATCGGAGCCAACTTCACCAACGTGATCGGCAGCTCCATCGTGACCGCAGTGAGCTTCGGCGGCACGCCGGCGACCAGCTTCACGGTCGACAGCGCCACCCAGATCACGGCCACGGCACCGGCAGGATCAGGCACGGTAAACGTGACCGTCACGACGGCAGGCGGCACCAGCGTCACTGCCGCAGCCAATCAGTTCACCTATCTGCCCGCGCCCACGGTGGCATCCGTCTCGCCCAACTTTGGCCCGCAGGCAGGCGGCACCAGCGTGGTCATCACCGGCACCAACCTGTCCGGCGCCACCGCCGTGCTATTCGGCGCGACAACCGCCAGCTATGTCGTCAACAGCGCCACCCAGATCACCGCCACCTCGCCTGCGGGTACAGGCACGGTCGATGTGCGCGTCACAACGACGGGCGGCACCAGCGCCATCAGCGGGGCCGATCAATTCAGCTACCTGGCAACGCCCACGATCACCAGCATCGCGCCCACGGCAGGCCCTCAGGCGGGCGGCACGGCGGTCACCATCACGGGCACGAACTTCATCGGCACCACGGGCGTGAACTTCGGCGCCTCGGCAGCGACCGGCTTCACGGTCAACAGCGCCACCAGCATCACGGCCACGGCGCCGCCCGGAACGGGCACGGTGGACATCCGCGTCAGCAACTCCGTCGGCACCAGTCCCACCAGTGCCGCCGACCAGTTCACCTATGTGGCGGCACCGTCGGTCACCTCCATCTCGCCCACGGCAGGCCCCACAGGTGGCGGCACCACGGTGACCATCACCGGTACCGGCTTCGCCGCAGCACCTGGCACCGGCGCCGTGCGCTTTGGCGCCACGACCGCCACCTACACCATCAACAGCAACACCCAGATCACAGCCACTGCGCCCACGGGCAGCGCCGGCACGGTCGATGTGACGGTGACCACGGTGGGCGGCACCAGTGCCACCAGCGCAGCCGATCAGTTCACCTATGTGTCAGCACCCACGGTGACTTCCGTCTCGCCCACGGCAGGGCCCACCGCAGGAGGAACCTCGGTGGTCATCACCGGCACCAACTTCTCCGGCACCACTGCCGTGACCTTCGGCGCCACGGCCGCCACAGGCTTCACGGTCAACAGCGCCACGCAGATCACAGCCACCGCGCCTGCCCACGCAGCGGGCACGATCGACGTGCGCATCACCACCGTGGGCGGCACCAGCGCCATCAGTGCGGCCGACCAGTTCACCTACGTGGCCGCGCCCACGGTGACTTCCGTCTCGCCCACGGCAGGGCCAGCCGCAGGAGGAACCTCGGTGGTCATCACCGGCACCAACCTCTCCGGCGCCACGGCCGTGACCTTCGGCGGCACGGCCGCCACGGGCTTCACGGTCAACAGCGCCACGCAGATCACAGCCACCGCGCCTGCAGGGTCGCCGGGCACGGTCGATGTGCGCGTCACCACGACTGGTGGCACCAGCGCCACCGGCGCGGCAGACCAGTTCACCTACGTGGCCACGCCCACGGTGACCTCCATCTCGCCCACCAGCGGCCCGCAGGCAGGCGGCACCACGGTGGTTCTTACCGGCACCAACCTGGGCGGCGCCACGGCCGTGACCTTCGGCGCCACGGCCGCCACGGGCTTCACGGTCAACAGCGCCACGCAGATCACGGCCACATCGCCTGCCGGCACGGGCACGGTAGATGTGCGCATCACCACCGCGGGCGGTACAAGCGCCACCAGCGCGGCCGACCAGTTCACCTATGTGCCTGCGCCCACGGTGACGTCCATCTCGCCCACCAGCGGCCCACAAGCGGGCGGCACCACGGTGACCCTGACCGGCACCAACCTGTCCGGCGTCACGGCCGTGACCTTCGGCGCCACGGCCGCCACGGGCTTCACGGTCAACAGCGCCACGCAGATCACGGCCACATCGCCTGCCGGCACGGGCACGGTAGACGTGCGCATCACCACCGCAGGCGGTACCAGCGCCACCAGCGCGGCCGACCAGTTCACCTATGTGCCTGCGCCCACGGTGACTTCCGTCTCGCCCGCAAGCGGTTCTTCGATTGGTGGCACCACGGTCACCCTGACCGGCACGAACTTCACCGGCGCCACGGCCGTGACCTTCGGCGGCACGGCAGCCACGGGCTTCACGGTCAACAGCGCCACGCAGATCACGGCCACCGCGCCTGCAGGATCGGCGGGCACGGTCGATGTGCGCGTCACAACGACTGGCGGCACCAGCGCCACCGGCGCGGCAGGCCAGTTCACCTATGTGGCCATCACGGTGACGCCCGCGACGCTGGCCGGCACGCCCAAGGTAGGCGTCTCGTTCAACGAGGCCCTGACCGCCAGCGGCGGCGCAACGCCCTACACCTTTGCAATGGCCGGCGGCAGCATGCTGCCCACAGGCCTGTCGCTGTCGCCCGCCGGGGTGATCAGCGGCACGCCCACGGCGGCCGGGGCCTTCAGCTTCACGGTGCAGGCGACCGACAGCAGCAGCATCAGCGGCCAGCGCACCTACAGTGGCAGCGTGGCGGCAGCCACGGTGGTGCTGACGCCTGCAGCTTCCACGCTGCCGGCTGCCAGGCTGAACACGGCCTATGCAGGGCAGACCTTCACTGCCAGCGGAGGCACGGCGCCCTACACCTACGCCAGCAGCGGCACGCTGCCGACCGGAATGACGTTCAACGCCAGCACCGGTGTTCTGAGCGGCACGCCCACCGCGGCGGGAAGCTTCACCTTCACCATCACGGCCACGGACTCCTCCACGGGCACGGGTGCTCCGTTCACCTCGGGCAGCACCAGCTACACCCTGGTGGTGAACTCCACCAACGCCGACCTCAGCGCCCTGGCTCTTAGCAGCGGCACGCTCGCACCGGGCTTTGGTGCAGGCACCCTGGCCTACACGGCCACCGTGCCCAACACCAGCAGCACAGTCACGGTGACAGCCACCGCAGCCGATGCGGGCGCCACGATCCTGGTCAACGGCGCAGCGGCCTCCACCCCGGTGGCGCTGAATGTGGGCAGCAATACCGTGTCCATCGAAGTCACGGCGCAGGACGGCACGACCAAGAAAACCTATGTGGTGACGGTGACGCGCGAGGCCAGGCAAAGCGCCTCGGGCTCGGGTGTGGATCTGGGCATTGCCAACAGCAGCCCCACCTGCACGCTGACTGCGGCCAGCTTCACCTCGCCTTCTGCCGTGGCCGGCTCGCTGGGCCCGCTGCCGGCGGCCTTCACCTACCCGCAGGCCGCCGTGGACTTCACGGCCAAGCAGTGCGCCCCCAGCAGCACGCTGACCGTGACACTCACCTTCACGTCCCCCGTGCCCGCCAACGCGCAGCTGATGAAGTACGACGCCACCGCAACGCCCAAGTGGCAGCCCTTCACGCCCACCATCAGTGGCAACCAGGTCAGCTACACCATCGTGGACGGCGGCCTGCGCGATGACGACAAGACGGTCAACGGCGAGTTCGTCGATCCCGTCATCCTGGCCCTGCCTGCAGTCCCCGCAGGAGCGCAGAGCATCCCCACGCTGGACCGCTGGGGCCTGCTGCTGCTTTCGCTGATGGCGGGAGCCGCCGGCTTCATGGGCATGGCGCGCAGGCAGCGTACCGGACGGTAAGACGCGTCAACAAGCAACCCGCGCTGCTGCATGTCGGCAGCGCGGGTTTGCTTTTGGTGCTCTACAGAAAGCCCCGTGGCGCGAGACAATCGCCCCATGACCACCGCGCCGATTCCCGTTCCCGCAGATCCCGCCGCCTCCGCCGACCCCATGCCCCAGCCGCCCGAGCAGCCCGACCTGGACGCCTGCTGCGGCAATGGCTGCGACCCCTGCATCTTCGACAGCTATGACCTGGCCATGGACGAGTACCGCCAGGCGCTGCGGGCCTGGAAGGCGCGCAACGAAACGCCAGCGGGCCAGGGATAGGAATAGGGATAGGGATAGGGGTAGCGCGATCAGTCCACGCGGGCGATCAGGTCCAGCTCCACGGCCGCGCCCTTGGGCAGCTGCAGCACGCCCACCGAAGTGCGCGTGTGGGCACCCACGGGGCCCAGCACCCGGGCGATGAGGTCGGAGGCGCCATCGGCCACCTCGCTTTGCTGGGTGAAATCGGGCGCCGAGCGCACATAGACGGTGATGCGCGCAACGGCGCGCACGGCATCGAGCGAGCCGGCCGCGCGCTGCACGAAGGCCAGGGCGCGCATGGCGCAGATGGCGGCGGCCGTTCTGGCCGATGCCAGGTCGATCCCGCCGCCGACCGTCCCCACATAGAGCACTTCATCGCCCACGCGGGGAATCTGCCCGCTGACGAACAGCTGCTGGCCGTCGCGCACGACGGGGCTGTAGTTGCCGCCTATCTTGATCTCGCCATCGAAGCGGTGGCCGAGCTCGAGGGCGGCCTGGGCGAAGCGTTCATCTGCTGTCATGGTCTGGTGTCCGGAGTAAGGCAAGCGCGCAGTCTAGAGCGTGTGGTGCACCGGCGCCTGCGGCGGCTTCAACTGCCCGTGGACGCGTAATGCCTCACCCCCATGCGCCAGGCGCCCGAGGCCAGCCAGAGGAAGGCAAAGCCGGCCAGCGGCGAGACCCAGCCCAGCCAGGCTGGCGCGCCCAGCGGGTCGGGCTTGCCCAGCACGGCCAGCGCCGGGTAGTAGGCCACGCAGGCCAGCGGCACGGCGAAGGTCAGCAGGCGGCGGAACCACTGCGCGTACAGGGCCAGCGGGTACTGGGCGGCCTCGACGCTGCCGTAGCTCAGCACATTGGCGGCCTCCAGGCTTTCCACGGTCCAGAACGAGAGCGCGCCCTGCAGCACCAGGATGCCCAGGAACAGCGCCACGCCGCCTGCCACGGCGAACAGCGCCACGGCGACGGCCTGGGGCGTCCACGCCACGGCGCCTTGGGCCGTGGCAAAGCCCAGCACCAGCAGGCCCTGCAGCAGGCGGCCCAGGCGGCTGATGCGCACGTCATGGCCCATGAGCTGCAGCCACACGGGGCGCGGGCGCAGCAGCAGGCGGTCGAAGGCGCCCGTGCGCAGGAACTGCGTGCCCAGCACGTCGAAGCCCCGGCCCAGCGCATCGGCCAGGGCGAACATGCAGTTCACCAGGCCATAGAACACGGCCACTTCGCCGATGCGCCAGCCCTGCACCTCGCCAAACCGGTGGAACAGCGCCCAGACGGCGATGACCTCGATGCCCGTGACCAGGAACTGGCCCAGGGTCAGCATCAGCGCCGAGGCCGGGTAGCGCGCCTGCCCGCCCAGCGAGGCCAGCGCCAGGCGCAGGAACATGGACAGCGATCCTTTTTGCTTGGCCATGGCGCTCACCCGCCCTGCACTTCAAGGCCGCGCATGGTGCGCGCCATGGCCACGCGGCCCAGGGCCACGATCACGGCAATCCACAGGGCTTGCAGCGCCAGGCAGGCCAGCATCTGCGCACCCGCCATCTGGCCGAAATAGATGCGCGCAGGGATGTCCATCACACCGGCCAGCGGCTGCAGCAGCAGCGCGGTCTGCCAGGCGTCGGGCATCAGCGCCAGCGGCAGCAGGTTGCCCGACAGCACGATGACCACGGGCGCGGCCAGCGTGTTGATGCCTTTTTCATTGAGCGCGGCGGCAGCGGCAACATTCAGCAGCATGACCAGTGCCGTGGACAGCAGCAGCGCCAGCAGCATGGACGCGGCAAAGCCCAGGCCTGCGGCCCAGCCGACCGGCGGCTGCCAGCCCCAGTCGCCCAGCCCCATCAGCGGCAGGGCCAGCCCTGCAAACGCCACCATCAGCGCCACGCGCGGCAGCACGCGCGCGGCGATCCAGCCAGCCGAGCGCACGAACCACAGCGCATAGGCATCCACGGGCCGCAGCCGGTCATAGGCGATGGCGCCCGTGCGCACGGCCAGGGCCACGTCGGGGTCGCCGCTCCAGGGCAGCAGCGCGAACAGGCCCTGGGCCAGCCAGGTGTAGGTGATGGCGTGCTCCAGCGAAATCGGCGCGCCGGCCGATGCCGAGGCGCTGCCGTAGAACGCCGCCAGCACCATGGTCTTGATGGCGCCCCACCAGCACTGCGTGGCAAAGCCCGCGTAGGCGGCCGTGCGGTACTGCAGCATCAGCAGAAAGCGCGAGGCGAAGGCGGCCTTGTAGGGGCGCAGCAGGTGTCGCAGGCGGTGGTGCGGTCCCATGGCGCTCAGACCTCCGAGGCACCATGCATGGCGTAGAAGCGGGCGATCACGGCCTCGATGGCCATGTCCTGCCCCTCGCCCTCGCCTTCGCCTTGGCCTTCGACCGTGCCATCGCGCTGCGCCGCCACCACCTGGGCGCGCAGCGCATCGACCGCGCAGTCGGCCAGCACGCGGCCATGGCCGATGACGATGACGCGCCGGGCCAGCGCCTCGATGTCGTGCATGTCATGCGTGGTCAGCAGCACCGTGGTGCCGCGTTCGCGGTTGGCGCGCAGCACGAACTCGCGCACGGCCAGCTTGGAGGGTGCGTCCAGGCCGATGGTGGGCTCGTCCAGGAACAGGATCTCAGGCTCGTGCAGCAGGGCCGCGGCGATCTCGGCGCGCATGCGCTGGCCCAGGGACAGCTGGCGCACGGGCTGGTCCAGCAGCCGCTCCAGGTTCAGCATGGCCACCAGCTCGTCGCGGGTGCGCGCAAAGCGCAGCGGATCGACGCGGTACAGGTCGCGCAGCAGGTTGAAGCCGTCGCCCACGGGCAGGTCCCACCACAGCTGCGAGCGCTGCCCGAAGACCACGCCGATGCGGCCCACATGGCGCTGGCGGTCGGCGAAGGGGTCGCGCCCGTCCACCTCCACGCGCCCGCCATCGGGCCGCAGGATGCCCGACAGGATCTTGATGGTGGTGGACTTGCCCGCGCCGTTGGGGCCGATGAAGCCCAGCAGCTCGCCACGCTCCAGCGCAAACGACACGCCATCCAACGCCTGCACCGTGCGGTGGCGCGGGCGCACCAGCGCGCGCAGCGCGCCCATCACGCCGGGGTCGCGTTCATGGATGCGGTAGGTCTTGCGGAGGTCGTGGACGAGGATCTGGGGCATGGCGCTGGGCGGTGAGGTGAGCGCAGAGGGGGGCACAGAGGGGGCGCGATTCTACACAGGACCGGGCTTTGCTATCCTGCGCGCAAATTCGCGGATGGAAATCCGCCTTGCCGCACGCACGCACGCACAAAGGAAACACAACATGGCAGCTGAAGGCAATGCAAGCCAGCTCGTAGGAATCGTCACGCTGCTGGGGGCCGCCGTGGTGGCCGTGCCGCTGTTCAAGCGGCTGGGTCTAGGCGCCGTGCTCGGCTACCTGGCCGCTGGCCTGGCCATAGGCCCCTACGGGCTGGGCCTGGTGACGGATGCGCAGACCATCCTGCACGTGGCCGAGCTGGGCGTGGTGATGTTCCTCTTCGTCATCGGGCTGGAGATGAAGCCTTCGCACCTGTGGGATCTGCGCGGCCAGATCTTCGGGCTGGGCAGCCTGCAGGTGGTGGTGTGCGCGCTGCTGCTCACGGGCGTGGGCATGGCTTTCGGCTTTCCGTGGCAGGTGGCCTTCGTGAGCGGGGCGGGCTTCGTGCTCACCTCCACGGCCATCGTCATGCAGGTGCTGGCCGAGCGTGGCGACATCCTGGCGCCGCGCGGCCAGCGCATCGTCTCCATCCTGCTGTTCGAGGACCTGCTCATCGTGCCGCTGCTGGCCGTGGTGGCGTTTCTGGCGCCTGCCGATGCGGCGCCCGTGGCGACTTCGCCCCTGTGGCAACGCGCGGGCGTGGCCCTGCTGTCGCTGGGCGCGCTGGTGGGCGCGGGCCTGTGGCTGCTGAACCCGCTGTTCCGCATCCTGGCCAAGGCCAAGGCGCGCGAGGTGATGACGGCCGCCGCGCTGCTGGTGGTGCTGGGCGCCGCCTTGCTGATGGAGATGGGCGGCCTGTCCATGGCCATGGGCGCCTTCGTGGCGGGCGTGCTGCTGTCCGAATCCTCGTTCCGCCACCAGCTGGAGGCCGATGTGGAGCCCTTCCGCGGCCTGCTGCTGGGCCTGTTCTTCCTGGGCGTGGGCATGGCGCTGAACCTGGAGGTGGTGGCGCTGAACTGGCGCATCGTGGGCATGGGCGTGGTCGCGCTGATGCTGGGCAAGGCGCTGTGCATCTATGCCGTGGCCCGCGTGGCACGCAGCAGCCATGCCGATGCGCTGGACCGCGCCATCCTCATGGCCCAGGGCGGGGAGTTCGCCTTCGTGCTGTTTGCCGAGGCGCTCAAGCTCAAGGTACTCAGCCCCGAGGTGCATGCCAACATGACGGCCATCGTCGTGCTGTCCATGGCCATCACGCCGCTGGTGGTGGTGGTGCACAAGCGCCTGGCAGGCGCCGAGGCCGTGTCGCTGGACGGCGTGGAGGCGCCGCAGGACCTGCGCGGCAACGTGCTAGTCATCGGCTTCGGCCGCGTGGGCCAGATCGCCAGCCAAGGGCCGCTGGCCCGTGGCGCCAAGCTGTCCATCATCGACAACGACCCCGACGTGATCCGCAACGCCGAGCCCTACGGCTTCAAGGTCTACTTCGGCGACGGCGCGCGCGCCGACATCCTGCATGCGGCCGGCGCCAGCCATGCCAGCGCCATCCTGGTCTGCGTGGACAGCAAGGCCGCCGCCACGCGCATCGTGGAGAACGTGCGCCACGAATGCCCGCACGCCCGCCTCATCGTGCGCGCCTATGACCGCGAGCACGCGCTGGAGCTCATCCAGAAGGACGCCGACCATGTCGTGCGCGAGAGCTTCGAGTCCGCCCTGCTCATGGGCCGCCATGCCGTGCTGGCCCTGGGCGCCACCGAGGACGAGGCCCGGACGCTGGAGGCCGAAGTGCGCGGCCGCGATACCGAGCGCTTTGCGCTGGAGACCGCCGGCGGCAACTTTGCGGGGCGCGCACTGCTGCTGGGCAACATCGAGCGCATCGATCCGCCCCGGCACGACAAGCCCACCGCCAGGGACTGAGCGCGAAAGGGCTGCAGGGGCCGCAGGCCCCGCTCAATGCCGCTGGTTGATCTGTATGAGATTGCCGCAGGTGTCGTCGAACACCGCAATCGTGACCGGCCCCAGATGCGTCGGCGGCCTGGTGAAGCGCACGCCGGCCGCGCTCAGGCGCTCGTACTCGGCCTGCACGTCGTCCACGCCGAAGAAGGTGGCCGGCACGCCGTCGGCATGCAGGGCGGTCTTGAACGGCCTGGCGGCCGGGTGCATGTCGGGCTCCAGCAGCAGCTCCACGCCATCGGCATCGCCGGGCGATGTCAGGGTGAGCCAGCGCGCATCGCCGCCCATGGGAATGTCGTGCTTGAGAACGAAGCCGAGCACGTCGCGGTAGAAGGCCAGGGCCTTGTCCTGGTCGTCGACGAGCACGCTGGTGATGACGATCTTCATGGAATGCTCCTTGTGTCGCTGCGCAGGGCACGCACCGGGTACAAACCTGCCACCACCGGCATGCCGCTATTTCAGCAGGAAGGTGACGGGCACGCGCGTCCACATGCTGTCCGGCACGCCGTCGCGCGTGCCGGGGATAAAGCGCCACGTCCGCACGGCGTCCAGCGCCTCCTGGTCGAGCAGAGGATAGCCGCTGCTGTCTGCCACATCCACGGCCAGTGCCTTTCCGCTGGCGCCCACCAGAACCCGCAGCACCACCTTGCCTTCCTGCTCCAGCCGCCTGGCTTCCTTGGGATAGGCCGGCATCTTGTTCTCGCTGGCCTGCCTGTCGGGCACAGGCTGCACCACGCCTGCCGCAGCCGGGCCACCGGCCAGCAGGCCCAGGGTCAATGCAAGGATGGCGCAGCGCATGCGGGGCATTCGGAAGGCTCCTGGATGGGGACGGGATGGGGGTGGGGATGTCAGTCGCGGACTGGTGCGGGCCCGGATCATCGCATGCCCTCCACCCGCCACCAGCGCGGCAGCAGCGCCTGCACCTCGCCGCGCCGATAGCGGTCGTCGATGAGAAAGACCACGCCGCGGTCGCGCTCGCTGCGGATGACGCGGCCTGCGGCCTGGACCACCTTGCGCAGGCCCGGGTAGAGATAGCTGTAGTCATAGCCCTTGTCCGCGCCGAACTGGCGATCCATAGCGCGCTTCATCTCTTCGTTCACGGGATTGACCTGGGGCAGGCCCAGCGTGGCCACGAAGGCGCCGATGAGGCGCTCGCCGGGCAGGTCCACGCCCTCGGAGAACGCACCGCCCAGCACGGCAAAGCCCACGCCCTGCCCGGCTTCGGTGAAGCGGGCCAGGAAGGCCGCGCGACCCTCCTCGTCCATGGACGGGGTCTGCAGCCAGACCGGCAGATCGGGATGGGCGCGCTGCAGGCATTCGGCCACGCGCTGCAGGTAGTCGAAGCTGCTGAAAAAGCACAGGTAGTTGCCGGGCCGGCGCGCGTACTGCGCGGCCACGAGGTCGGCGATGGGCCGCAGCGAACGGTCTCGGTCGCGGTAGCGCGTGGAGATGTGGCCGGCCACCTGCACATCGAGCTGGTCGGCCTGGAAGGGCGAGTCGGCCTCCAGCCAGTGCGTGCCTTCGGGCAGGCCCAGGATGTCGCGGTAGAAGTGCGGCGGGCTCAGCGTGCCCGAGAACAGAACCGAGGCATGGGCCGCCGCATGGCGTGCCGCCAGGTGGGGCGCAGGCACTACGTTGCGTATGCACAGCGTGGAGGCCGGCGTCCTGTTCGGGCCGCTGCGCCCCGGCAGCACATGGACGTCGAACAGCGCATGGCCGCCGAACTGCTCGGCCAGCGCCATGAACTGCAGCGCCTCCCAGTAGAAGTCCAGCACGGGGTCGCCGGGCAGCATGGGGCTGTCGGCATTGGCGTCGGCGATGGCGGCCACGGCGCGCTGCACGGCGCCCAGCAGGCCTGCGGGCACTTCCTCATGGGCCTGGTAGCTGGCGGTCTGCTCCCTGTTCAGCGCGCTCCAGCTGCGGCTGAGCCGGTCCAGCGCCTTGCGCACGGCACCGGTGGCCGACTTGCGGGCGGCAGCCAGGGCGAACTGCGACAGCTCGGCCGTGTACATGCGGCGCGCGCGCTCGAGCAGGTTGTGGGCTTCGTCCACCAGCACGCCCACCTTCCATTGCTGGGCCTGGGTGAGCGCGTACAGCATGGCGGCGCTGTCGTAGAAGTAGTGGTAGTCGGCCACGACCACGTCGCTCCAGCGCACCAGTTCCTGGGACAGGTAGTAGGGGCAGATGTCGTGCGCCAGGGCGACGGCACGCACGGCGGGCGGGTCCCAGGGCGCTTGCTGCAGCGCGGCGGCGCGCGCGGCGGGCAGCCGGTCGAAGAAGCCGCGCGCCAGCGGGCAGGAGTCGCCGTGGCAGGCCTTGTCGGGATGCTCGCAGGCCTTGTCGCGCGCCAGGATGGCGAGCACGCGCAGCCTTGCGGGTGGCGCGGGTGGCGAGGGCAGCGGTTGCGGCGCAGCCGGTTCCTGCGGCGGTGGCTGGTGCTGCTCGGCGATCTGCCGGTTCACGCTGGCCAGCGCCTGCAGTGCCAGGCCATGGCCCGTGCCCTTGGCCGTGAGGAAGAACAGACGGTCCAGGCCCTGGTCCGGCATGGCCTTGAGCATGGGGAAGATGGTGCCCAGCGTCTTGCCGATGCCCGTGGGCGCCTGCGCCATCAGGCACTGGCCGCCCTGCTGCGCGCGCGCCACGCGGTAGACGGCCACGGCCAGCTCGCGCTGGCCCGCGCGAAAGCCCTGCATGGGAAAGCGCAGCGCGGCCAGCGCCGCCTCGCGCGCCGCGCGGTGGGCGGCCTCGCTGCGTGCCCAGTCCAGGAACAGCGCGCATTGCTGCTCGAAGAAGGCGCGCAGAGTGGCCGCGTCTTCCTCCTGCACCAGCACGGTTTCCTCCGAGTTGCCCACGTTGAAATACACCAGCGCCACGCGCAGCCGCTGCAGGCCGCGCGCCTGGCACAGCAGATGGGCGTAGATGCGCGCCTGGGCCCAGTGCAGGGCGCGGTGGTGGGCGCGCACGCCCTCGATCTGGCCCCGGTAGGTCTTGATTTCCTCCAGCTGGCCAGCCCCGGCGTCGAAGCCGTCGGCGCGGCCGCGCACGCGCAGGTCGCCGTATTCACCGGCCAGGCTGATCTCGGTCTCGTAGTCCTTGCCCCTGCGCGACTGCACCAGGCTGTGGCCGGCCATGCCCTCCAGCGCGCTGGGCGCGGGTGTGAAGCGCAGGTCCAGGTCGCCCGCGCGTGCCGTGAACTCGCACAGCGCGCGCACGGCCACGGTGTAGCTCACGCGGCCTCTCCCAGCGGCTGGCCGCGCCACTGCACATGGCACACGCGCACGGGAATGCCGTGCTCGGCACAGTACTGCAGCCAGCGGATCTGGTTGTCCTGCAGCTTGTCGCCGGGGGCCTTGGCCTCGACCAGTTCGTAGCGGCGCTCGGCCGGCCAGAAACGCACCAGATCGGGAAAGCCCGTGCGGTTGGCCTGCACGTCGCGCAGCAGCCGCGCAAAGAACAGCTTGAGGTGGGCGGCCGGAATGCAGTCCAGCGCCAGCGCCAGCAGCGGCGCGCTCAGCGTGCCCCAGAACACGAAGGGCGACTGCAGGCCCTGCTTGTCGGCATGGCGCTGCACGATGACCTCGCGCCAGCTGCCATCGTCCAGATGCGCCAGGCATTCCTCGAACAAGGCTGCGCGGCGCTGCACGAAGTCGGGCGCGGACAGGTCGGCCGGGCCGCTCTGGAACGGGTGGAAGAAGGCTCCCGGCAGCGGCGCGAAGATGGCCGGCCAGCACAGCAGGCCGAACAGCGAGTTGATGAGCGCGTTCTCCACATAAAACACCGGCGCGGCGTCGCTGTGCCAGTGGTCGCGCAGCACGTATTCGACGGAGCTGGGCCGGGCCGGCAGGTCCAGCTCCACGTCCATGCGCATCTGCGCCACCACGGGCGCCAGCGCCGCCGCACGCCCGCGCGCACCCTGCCCCAGGCTGCGGCGCAGGCGCGGCAGCATGCGCGCCACGCGCTGCAGTTCCTCGTCGCTCTCGGGCTGGGCCTGGGCGGCCTGGGCCAGCGCCATGGCATCGGCAAAGCGCTCCATGCGCTCGTACACGCGCATGCGCCGATGGCGGGCGCCGGGGTAGCGGCTTTGCGCATAGGCCTGCTCGGCACGCTCCCAGTCCTGCATGCGCTCGCAGGCCTGGCCTATGCGCAGCAGCACCTTGGCGCGGCGCTGCTCCAGCCAGGCATTGCCGCTGGCGCAGCCGACCACCTGCTGCAGCAGCGCATCGATCTCCACGCCCTCATCCAGCGCCGCGCGGCAGGCCTGCAGGGCCAGGTAGCCATCGACATCGGCGCGCGACTGGAAGGCCCGCGACGCCGCATCGAAGGCCACGGCCTCGTAGCGGAACACGCCCAGGTCGGCCAGCACGAATTCCGACCAGTCCTGGTAGAGATTGCCGAAGAACATCAGCCGAAAGCGCTCGCACAGCGCACCCACCATCACGCGCCAAGCGGCTTCGCCGGCTGCGACGCCCTGGGGCTGCCATTGCGCATAGGGCCTGGGCGCCTCATGCAGGGGCTGCAGGGCCTGCAAAAGCTCGGCCTTGCGCAGGCCTGAGTGAATGGGTGCGCCGGCGAACAGCTGCAGCAGCTCGGGCTTGGTGTGCAGCGCAAACAGCTCCTCCAGCGCCATGGGGTGGTCCGCGTCCAGCCAGCCCAGCTCCAGCAGGGGCGCGGCCGCGTCGGCAATGGCGGGAATCTCTTCGTACACCAGCTTGCCGGCCCGAAACCACGGCCCGCGCCGCATCAGCAAACGCACCATCAGCGCCTGCGAGGGCTGGGGCAGCTGCGTGAAACGGGTGAGGAATGCCTGCTCGGGCGCGTCCAGCAGATCGCCGTAACGCTGGCCAATCCAGTCCAGCGCGCGCTGGAAGTTGTGCAGGTAGTAGAAGCGGTGGGGAGGGAGCATGGGCCTGGCAGATCGGGCAGCCAGGCCGCTCGAAAACTGTATCTTTATACAGTCATCATATCAAACCCGGTAGTGCTCACTTCGCGCAACGGACTTGCCCCGGGCAGGCTCATCCGGCCAGGAAGCCGCCATCGGTCGCCAGGCAGTGCCCGACCACAAAGGCCGCCTCGTCCGACATCAGCCAGACGACGGCCGTGGCCACCTCCTGCGGATGGCCCATGCGCCGCAGCGGCAGGCCCGCCGCCACCGCATGCATGTCGGCAATGCCCGAGCCCAGCATCATGTCCGTGACCACGCGGCCAGGGGCAACGGCATTGATGCGGATGCCGCGCGGCGCGTACTCCATGGCGGCGGCGCGGGTCAGCGACAGGGCCGCAGCCTTGGAGGCGCCATACAGCGACAGGCCCGGATTGGGATTGCGTATGCCGCTGACGCTGGTGTTGTTCACGATGGTGCCGCCGCCCGTGGCCAGCATGGCCGCCAGTTCATGGCGCATGGCGTGGAAGACCGCACGCACATTCGTATCGAAGACCTGGGAGAAGACCGCGTCATCCTGCTCGGCCAGCGCGGCGCGCCGCTCCTGGAAGCCCGCATTGTTGAAGGCCGCGTCCAGCCGCCCGAAGCGCGCCACGGCCTGCTCCACCACCGCCGCCATGTCCTCCTGCCGCGTTGCATCGCAGGCCAGGAAAAGGCCGTCCGCCCCCTGCTGTCGGATTTCCTGCTCCAGCTGCAGGCCCAGCTCACGGCGGCGCCCCGTGACCACCACGGCGGCAGCGCCCTCCTCGGCCATGCGCAGGGCGGTGGCCCGGCCTATGCCGCTGGTGGCGCCCACCACCAGGCAGACACGCCCCCGCAGCCGCCCCGATGGTGCAAGGGCCGGCAGGGGGCCGGCCAGTTCCAACTGACGCTGCTGCATGTCCATGGCGATGTTCCTTCGCAATTTGGTTGCATGATACAACCAAATTGCGAAACATGCCAGACTGCCAAACGCGTGTGCTCTCCGCCTAGACCGCCACCACCGGCAGCACGATGCGCGAGGCATGGCAGCCACCCAGGTGCAGGCTGTTGACCGCCACCTGCCTGGGCCCCGCACTGCCCTCGGGCGCGCCGGTGTTGGGGTTCACGTCGAAGCGCGGGAAGTTGCTGCTGGAGATGTCCAGGCGGATGCGGTGGCCCTTGCGGAACAGGTTGGAGGTGGGCATGGGCTCGATGGTGATGGCCACCACCTCGCCGGGCGTCATCAGTTCGGGCTGCTCCCATGAGTTGCGGTAGCGGCAGCGCAGGATGCCGTCGGTGATGTTCATCGCATAGCCCTGCGGATGGTCGGCGCTGGGCGGGTACTGGTCGATGAGCTTGGCGGTGAAGTCCGTGTCGGGCGCGGACGAGGACACCTGCAGCTCGATGGTGATGGTGCCCGTGACCTCCAGGTCTTGCTGCAGCGGCTCGGTCTGGAACACCAGCACGTCGCCGCGCTCGGACAGCGGGCCGTAGGGCGGACGGGCGGCGAAGGTGTTCTCGTGCGTGGTCTGGTCGTAGGCGCCTGCGAACATCAGCGGCTCGCCCGAGGTGATGGAGCCGCCCAGGGTGGGCACCGGGCAGGCCGGGTCAAAGCGGTAGCTGCGCACGCCCGGCTGCGGCGCGGGCTCGCGGGCCAGCCTGCCGTCGGCGTGCAGGTGCCAGGCCGTGGGCTGCGTGCCGGGCACGGGCCAGTGGTCGGCGCTGCGCCAGGCCCCGCCGTGGTCCAGCCGGCCCTGGGCCGTGCGCGCGCCCGATCCGCCGCCCATGCGGAAGTAGCGCACGGCGGCTTGCTGGCGCGCGGGCATGGGCCGGCCCTTGAGCCAGTGGTCGAACCAGGCCAGGCGCATGGCCACGTAGTCGTCGGCCAGTGCGCCGTCGAGCACGGCATCGGGCCCGAAATCCACATCGCCCGCATGCGGGACGCTGCGCTCGCCATGGGTCCAGGGACCCAGCACCATGCGGACCCGGCCATCGCCGCGCGACAGGCCCAGGTAGTTGTCCGTGGTGGTCTGCGCATACGGGTCCCACCAGCCGCACATCAGCATCACGGCCAGGCCGTCGAAGGCGCCGTAGTGGCCGGCGGCGTACAGCTCGGGCTGGCGCCAGTAGTCGTCAAAGCTGCCGCGCTCCCACTGGCTGAACAGGTAGCCCTCGTACTCGGGCGCCCACTGCAGCGGCGAGTCGCCGCGCGACCAGGGCAGGCGCAGGCACCACTGGCCGATGTCGGCCTGCTCCAGCGCCTGGCGCGCTGCGGGCTCCAGGTGGTTGCTGCCGCTGCGCGCATTGCGCAGGGCCCAGACGGCCTGCTTCAGCTCGAAGGCACCGCCGTGGCGTATGCCGCCCCGGTAGGCATTCGCAAAGCCGCCGCATTCCAGGAACATGGCCTTGAGGCCCGGCGGCCTTTGCGTGGCCAGCGCGGTCTGCGTGTGCGCGGCGTACGACAGGCCGTAGGTGCCCACGCTGCCGTTGCACCAGGACTGCTCCATGATCCATTGCAGGGTGTCGACGCCATCGTGGGCCTCGCCCAGGTATTTGGTGAACTGGCCTTCGGAGCCGAAGCGGCCCCGGCAGTCCTGCACGACCACGGCATAGCCTTCGCGCGCAAAGCGGGCCGCCACCTCGCCCCGGCGCATGGGAAGGGGGTTGGCCGCGCTGCGCTCGCGGCGCGTTTCCTCGTTCTTGCCGTAGGGCGTGCGCTCCAGCAGCACGGGCAGCGGTCCGGGATGGTGGGGGCCGAGGTTCCCGGGCAGATACAGGTCGGTGGCCAGGCGCACGCCATCGCGCATGGGCACGGCGAGGCTGTGGCGGACCACGCCGCCCAGGTGGGTGATTGATGTGTTGCTCATGCTGCTGGCGCTCAGTCGAGCTTGAGGTTGCGTTCCTTGACCAGCTTGGCCCAGCGCGCCGTGTCTTCCTGCATGAAGCGCGCCAGCTCCTGGGGCGTGGTGGGCGCGGGCTCGGCGCCCTGCGCCTCCAGCAACCTGGCCACTTCACGGTCCTGCAGCGAGCGCACCAGCGCGGCATTGACCTTGGCCACCACCGCAGGCGGCGTGCCGGTGGGCGCGAACAGCGCATACCAGATGTCGTATTCGAAGTCCTTGACGCCCGCCTCGGCCATGGTGGGCACCTGAGGCAGCGCGCGCGAGCGCGTGGCACTGGCCACGGCCAGCGGCGTGAGCTTGCCGGCCTTGATCTGCAGCACCACGCTGGGCACGGCATTGATGCCCAGCTGCACATGGCCGCCCACCAGTTCGTTGACGGCGGGCGCGCCGCCCTTGTAGGGAATCTGCAGCATGCGCGTGCCCGTGGCAGCCTGGAACATTTCCATGGACAGATGGCCTGGCGTGCCGTTGTCGCTGGAGCTGTAGTTCAGCGCACCGGGGTTCTTGCGCGCCAGCGCCACCAGCTCCTGCACGGTGCTCACATTGAGACTGGGGTGCGTGGTGAGGATGGGCACGTTGATCAGCACTCGCCCCACGGGCACGAAGTCGCGCGAGGGGTTGTAGGACAGCTTGCTGGACAGCAGGGGCGCCGTCACCATGCCCGAGCCCGCGCCCAGCAGCAGGGTGTAGCCATCGGCCGGCGCGGAAGACACCAGCTGGAAGCCATGCACGCCGGGGCGGTTGTCGATGACCACGGGCTGGCGCCACAGCTCGGACATCTTGCGGGCGACCACGCGCATGGCGGCATCGGCCGCGGCACCGGCGGGGAATGGCACGACGATGCGCACGGGCTTTTCCGGGAATTCGGCCGCATGGCCGGGCAAGGGCGCCAGGCCCAGCGCAAGGCCCAGTGCCAGGAAAGCCATGGACAGGAAGCGTTGGAAGTGGGTCATGGGAATCTCCATTCTTGATGCGGGTGTGCAGGACGGTCAGAAGTCATGGCGCACGCCCGCGCCGATGGCGAGCACGGCCACGTTGGGGCGGCTGGAGTCCACGCCGTCGTGGTCCACGAAGGCCTGCAGTTCGGTGCGCTTGGACAGCGCATAGGTATAGGCCAGCTGCTGGCGCCTGCGCTTGCCGGTCAGCGAGGTCTGCACGTCGCGCTGCATCAGGTTGAGCACCACGGCGTGCGCGCCATGGCGCAGCCGCGTGCCAAGCATCCAGTAGTCCACGTCGGCGCGCGAGACGCCGGGCTTGTGGTTGAAGCGGTCGCGGCCCAGCAGCACATAGGGCTCGATGGCACCAAAGCTGTAGCGCAGTCCCATCTGCCATTTGCTGTCGAACTCGTTGGCCAGCAGGCCCCCGGCGCGCGTGTCCTTGGCGTAGCCCAGGCCGGCCGCCCACGGGCCTGCGGCGTAGCTCAGGCCCAGGTCCAGCGATCTGGCGTCGTCCTCCAGCCCTGGGGCCTTGGCATCGCCGCGCAGGTAGTAGCGCGCACGGAACACCGTGCCGCCCCACGACGGGCTTTGGTAGCCCAGCGAGTTGGAGGTGCGGTTGCGCGCATTGAGCATGGAGGTGCCGATGGCCGTGGCCCCGGCGTCATTGGCCGCGAACGAGGTGATGCCCGTGACCTGCGAGTACAGCGGCGAGCCCGTGGGATTGGCCGAGTCCAGCCGGCCCAGGGCCACCGTGCCCAGGCTGCCGCGCAGCGCCACGTAGCTGTTGCGAAAGGCCGGCGTGGTCAGCGAGCCCGTGTCCGCATCCAGCCCCATCTCCATGCCGAACAGCGCCTGCAGGCCGCCGCCCAGCTCCTCCTTGCCGCGAAAGCCCAGGCGCGAGGCGTTGTCGCGCTCCTCCATGGTGGAGCCGGCATTGCCGGTCTTGAGGTGGTTCACGGTCAGCCGGATCTGGCCGTAGACCTGCATGTCCTGCGCATGCGCAATCGGGTGGCCCAGGGCCGCGATGGACAGGCTGCAGACGGCGGCAATGCTTGGCAGGGCCTTCATGGAATCTTGCTCCTTGTGTTGTGCGTGTTCTGACGCCGCCGATTCTCAGGAGCCCCCGCATCCACCACAACGGTATGACGGACGCGTATTACCCTATGCGATTCGTGATGCGCCGTGCGCGCCCCCGGCCGCGCTGCCATCATGCAAGCACCGCCTGTACAACCCATGAATTTCAAGCAACTCGAAGCCTTCCAGGCCATCATGCTCAGCGGCTCCACCACGGGTGCGGCCGAGCGCCTGGGGCTGTCCCAGCCCGGCATCAGCCGCCTGCTGGCCCAACTGGAGCAGGACCTGGGCCTGCGGCTTTTCATCCGCGAAAAAGGCCGCCTGGTGCCCACGCAGGAGGCCGAGGCCCTGCTGCACGACGCCCAGGTGCTCATGGATTCGGCCCAGTGCTTTCGCCGCCATGCCGAGCAGTTGCGGCTGGGCGGCTTCAAGCGCCGGCTGCTCAAGGTGGCCGTGCCCGGCACCCTGGCCACCTCGCTGATGCCGGCCATTGCCCACCAGTTCATGCAGGCGCATCCCGACGTGGTGCTGGAAGTGCTGTCGGGCTCCTATACCGAGACCGAGCGGGCCCTGCTGAGCCGAGATGCCGACATCGGCCTGGTGCGCCTGCCCATGACCATGCCCGGCCTGCGCACGCGGGCCTGCCTGGAGTCCGAGGCCGTCTGCATCATGCCCAGAGGCCATGCGCTGCAGGCGCTGGACGAGGTGACGCCGTCAGATCTGGTGGACGCCCCGCTGATCCTGCTGGGCCGCCAGCGCGAGATCCGCCAGGAGATAGACATGGCCTTTCGCCATGCGCGTGTGCAGCCGCGCGTGGCCGTGGAGGTGCATTCCGTGGGCGAGGCCTGCGCCCATGTGGCGCAGGGCCTGGGCGTGTCCATGGTCAACGGCCTGCTGGCCAGCTACTGCCAGCCCGGCGCCCTGTCCAGCCGCCCGTTCAGGCCGCGCATCCGCTACCAGCTGGCCATTGCCTCGCTGGAGGCGGCGGCGCCGTCGCCCCTGCAGGACACGCTGATCGCCCTGCTGGTCCAGGCCATCGTGGCCACCGGGCATGCCGCCCCGGTGGGCGACATGCCGAAGGCCTGATGCCCCGATGATGCCGGCCGCTCAGTGCATCCAGCGCTGGTGCAGCCAGCGCGCCGCATGGTCCAGCGCATAGCCCAGGGCGCCGATCAGCACCACGGCGGCCATCAGCTCCGAGTAGGCCAGGCGGTCGCGCGTGTCGAGGATGAAGTAGCCCAGGCCGGCCGACACGCCCAGCATTTCTGCGGGCACCAGCACGATCCAGATGATGCCGATGGCCAGGCGCACGCCCGTGAGGATCTGGGCCGTGATGCCGGGCAGCACCACGCGCAGCACGGTCTCGGTGCGCGTGGCCGACAGGCTGCGCGCCAGCAGCAGCCAGTTGCGGTCCAGCTGGGCCACGCCGGCCGCCGTGCTCAGCAAGATGGGCCAGACGGCGGCGAAGGCCAGCAGGAAGTACACGGGCGCGTCGCCCACTCCCAGCACCATCACGGCAATGGGCATCCACGACAGCGGCGAGATCATGCGCAGGAACTGGAACACGGGCGAGAACGCCTGTGAGAACCCGCGCGACAGGCCCACCAGCACGCCCAGCGGCACGCCGACCACGAAGGCCAGCAGCAGGCCCACGGCCACGCGCTGCAGGCTCAGCAGGGTGTGCATCCAGATGTCGGCGCCCGTCAGCAGCTGGCCCAGCGCCTGCAGGGAAGGCCAGGGCGCGAAGGCCGCAGCCACGGGCGTGCTGCGCGCCAGCAGCGCGCCGCCCACCCACCACAGGGCCAGGACCAGGGCCGCGCCCAGCAGCGGCAATCCAATACGTCGCAACACCTGGCTCACACCACGATGGTTTCGCGGCGCGAGAAATCGGCCGGAATGCCGAAGACCTGCGGGCCGCCCACGGCCTGGATGGCCTTGCGCACGAAGCGGTCGTCCACCAGGTCGGTGGCCGCGAACTTGGGCTCCAGCTTGTCGAGGAAGCGCGTGTCGCCCTCGACCTTGGTGGCCTTGATGGCGCGCACCAGCTGCTCGGTGTACGACGGATAGGGATAGGGCTGGAAGTCGATGCGCCGCTGGTGCCAGCCCTTGTTGACGACCACGCCGCTGGCCTCGTAGCTGGCGTAGTCGGTGGCGGCCAGCACCTTGGACAGCGTCTGCTGCGGATGCGGCGTGTAGCGGCGCTCGCCGGTGCTCGACAGCAGGCGCGCGGCGGCCAGGCGGTTGTCGCGCGTCCACAGCTGGGCCTTGACCACGGCATTGGTCACGCGCTGCGCCCATTCGGGCTTGTCGGCGATATCGCGCTCGGCCAGGAAGGTGACGCAGCAGGCGTGGTCCTTCCAGACATCGCCCGAGAAGCGCAGCATCTTGCCCACGCCCGCGATCTCGGCGGCGGCGTTGAAGGGCTCGGCCACGATGAAGCCCGCAATCGACTTGCCGGCCAGGGCCGAGACCATTTCGGCCGGTGCCAGCACCACGAGGTTGACCTCGTTGGCCGCAATGGCGCCGCCGCGCGCGCGGGTCACGGCCGTGAGGCCGGCCTTGCGCAGCACGTCCTGCAGCAGGATGTTGTGGATGGAGTACCAGAACGGGATCGCCACGGTCTTGCCGCCCAGGTCCTGCACCTTCTGGATCTCGGGCAGCACGGTCAGGCCCGAGCCGTTGACGTGGTTCCAGGCCACGATCTTGGCGGGGAACTTGGCGCCGTAGCGCACCCACAGCGTGGAGGGCGTGAGCAGGTGGATGACGTTGACCTGGCCCGAGACGAAGGCCTCGACGATCTGGGCCCAGGAGCGGAACAGGCGCGGCGCCTCGGCCTTGAGGCCTTCGGCCTCGAACAGGCCGTTGCCGTGGGCCACCAGCAGCGGCGTGGCGTCGGTGATGGGCAGGTAGCCGATCTTCACGGGCTGGTCATCGCCCTTGAAGGCCTGGGCGCGCGCATCGCCTGCGGCCAGCAGCGGCGCGGCCACCGAGGCCGTGGCCAGCGCGCCCAGGCGCAGCATGTCCCGCCGCGTGAGGCCGCAGCCGCAGTCCGACGAGGCGCAGATGTGGGTGTAGGAAGGGTGGTCCTGGAAGCTCATGCGAAAGACCTTTCAGAAGAGCATGGTTGAAGTCGAAGAAATGGCGGATCGGCAGATCGGCAGGCGGGCAGGCAGGCGAGCCGGATCAGGCCTGGGCCGCATGGCGCACGCCGTGCAGGGCCGAGAGGATGTCCAGCCGCAGCGCGGTCACGGCGGCGGCCTGGTCCTCGCGCGGGCGCGCAATGTCCACGCGCCATTCGCGCACGATGTGGCCGGGCCGCCCGCCCATCAGCAGGATGCGGTCGCCCACGAGGATGGCCTCGTCGATGTCATGCGTGACCAGCAGCGCCGCCGTGTGCCAGCGGTGGACCACGTCCACCATCAGCTCCTGCATCTCGGCGCGCGTGATGGCGTCCAGGGCCGAGAACGGCTCGTCGGCCAGCAGCAGCTGCGGCTCGCGGGCCAGGGCGCGCGCCAGGGCCACGCGCTGGGCCATGCCGCCCGACAGCTGCGAGGGGTAGAGCGCGCCGCTGCCGCCCAGGCCCACGGCCTGCAGCGCCTGCTCCACGCGCTGGCGGCGGGCCTCTTGCTCCAGCTTCGGCTGGCGCTCGAAGTCCAGGCCGAAGCCCACGTTGCGCCGCGCGTCCAGCCAGGGCAGCAGGCTGGGCTGCTGGAACACGAAGCCCGCGCGCGGGTGCGGCGAGGTCAGAGGCTGGCCGAGGAACTGGAGCTCGCCCCGGCTCCAGGCGCCGCCGTCCGGCGACTCCAGGCCGCCGAGCACGCGCAGCAGCGAGGACTTGCCGCAGCCGCTGCCGCCGAGCAGGCAGACGATTTCGCGCGGGGCAATGCTCAGGGAGATGTCCTCGAACACGGCCTTGCCGGGCGCATAGCCAAAGCCCGCGCCGCGTGCCTGCAGCACTGGCGCGGGAGCGTCAGGGGAGAAAGCTTCCGTCTGGGTCATGAACTGGTGGTTGCCAGGGCCGCGCCAGCCAGCGCACCCTGTAGCTGCGTGACGCTGGGCGTCACGATGGGGATGAAAGCCGCCTCGCGCCAACGGCGCGCGAATCCCAGCGGCTGGTCGCGATGATAAGCGCGCCCGCCGCTGGCGTGCAGCTCCAGCTGCAGGGACTGCTGCACGATGTCGTTCAATTCCAGACGCAGGCGGAACAGGGCTTGAGGTCGGTCAAGAAAACGTCCGTCGGACAGGCCGGCATGCAGCGTGGCCGTGGCCAGTTCCAGCGCGTGGCGCTGCTGCTGCAGCGGGCCGCCCAGCACATCGCGCCCGGCGCCCGCACGGGCCGAGGCCGCCGCCAGCGAGGCGCGCGCCAGGCCGATGCACAGCCCCAGCTGCAGGCCCATGAAGGCGGGCCGCACGCGCGGCAGGAAATGGTTGGCGTCGGCATGGATCACATCGGCCGGGCCGATCTGCAGCCCCTCGATGGACAGCGCCGCCGTATGGCTGCCGCGCAGCGCGATCAGGTCCAGGTCGGCGCTGCGCTGCAGGCCCGCCGCATCGCCGGGCAGCGCGGCCACGAAGGGCTTTGCACCGTCGCTGCGCGAGACGGCGACGGCCACCACGAAGCGACCCGGCGGCACCAGGTTGGTGGCCCAGGGCACGCGCCCGCGCAGTGCAAGGCCATCGGCGCTGTCGGCGCCGACAGCGCCGACGGGCGTGGCCTCGACCTGCAGGGCCTCGATGCCGCCCAGGTACTTCATGGCGTTGGACAGGCCCGTGGCGCCCGCCTGCGTGCCCTGCAGCAGGCCCGGCAGCCAGCGCTGGCGCAGCGCCGCGTTGGGCGACTGCAGCAGGTATTCGACAAAGGCGCGCTGCGCCCAGAACACGAAGCCCGCCGTCAGCGAATGCCCGGCCACGCCGGCAATGGCCTCCAGCGCATCGCCCAGGCTGCCGCCCTGCCCGCCCTCGGCCACGGGCACGCCCAGGCCGAACAGGCCGTGCTGCGCCAGCCGGGGCAGCACTTCGTGCGCATGCGCGGGGCCTTCGTCCAGGGAGTCGGCATGGGCGTCCAGCCACTGCCGCAGCGAATCAGCCAGCATGTGCGTTCTCCTGCGGTTGTCGGAACTGTTCGGGCAGATAGGGCTGCAGCTGTGGGTTGACGGGGCTTTGCGCCAGGCTGTTGGCAAAGTTGCACAGCGTGGCCAGGCTGATGCCCAGCACCACCTCCAGCGCCTGCTGCTCGCTCAGGCCGGCCGCATGGAAGGCGGCCAGGGCCTCGTCGGCGACGGCGCCGCGCGTGGCGATCACGGCTTCGGCAAAGCGGCGCACGGCGTCCAGGCGCGGCTGGCCGGTGTCGCGGCCGTCCTGCAGCGCCACCACCTCGGCCTGGGTCAGGCCGGCCTGCTTGAAGGCCAGCTTGGTGTGGCCGGCCACGCAGAAGTCGCAGCCATGGATGCGCGCCGCCGTGATCTGCACCACCTCGCGCTCGGCCAGCGTGAGCTGGGCGCGCGCGTTGATCTGGCCCACGGTCACATAGGTCTCCAGCGCCTGGGGCGAGTTGGCCAGGATGGCGATCAGGTTGGGCAGGAATCCGTTGCCGGCCAGGGCACGCTCCACGAAGGGGCGGCTGGCTTCAGGAGCGGTTTGCGGGGTGTGCAGGGTCAGGCGTGCCATGGTGCTTTGCAGGAATGAAGGAATGCCTTCATGATCGGCCGCGCCCCCCTTGCCATCAATGCCGCCGCGTCGCGGATTTATGCCCGAACGTGTCAACCCGCAGGCAGATGCACCGGGCTCGGATGGCGGCTCAGCAGCAGCGTGCCTGCGCGCGCTGCCAGGCGCCGGGCTGCTCGCCCATCACGCGCTTGAAGGCACGCGAGAAAGCCGCATAGGACTCGTAGCCCACGGCCTCGGCCACCTGGCCTATCGCCTCGCCCTGGGCCAGGCGGCGTGCCGCCAGCTGCATGCGCAGCAGCAGCAGGAATTGCTGGGGCGGCTGGCCGCAGGCCTCGGCAAACTGCCGAAAGAACGTGGCGCGCGACAGGCACACGCGCGCGGCCATGTCGGCCACGCTCCAGTTGCGGGCCGGCTCGCGCAGCAGCTCGGCCACCAGCGGCGCAAAGCCCGGCCGGCGCAGCAGGCTCCAGATGCCGCGCGCCCGCGCATCGCCATGCGCCAGCTGGCGCAGGCCGTAGAAGAACAGCAGGCCCACCAGCCGGTCCATCACGGCCGAGGGCTCGGTGCCCGTGCGCAGCGCCTCGGCGCGCATCAGGTCGAACAGCATGGAGGCGCCGCTCATCGCATGGTCGTCGCCGCGCAGCACCAGGTGGTCGGGGAAGGCATCGACCAGCAGGCCGCGCATGGGACCCTCGAAGGTGAAGAAGCCGCAGGCCAGCGCCGTCTCTCCGATGCCGGCATCGCCCGTGGCGGGACGCATGGCCTGCGGGGCGCAGGCCATGTCCGGGTCGGCATAGGGCGAGATGAAATGCGGCACATCGCGCGAGAGAAACACGCCGTCGCGCGGCTGCAGCTCCACCGAGGGCTGGCCCGGCAGGTGCAGCCAGCAGCGCCCGTCCAGGATCAGGTGAAAGCTGGCCCGCGCGCGCCCCGCCGTGGAGGCCCGCCAGCGCCCGCAGTACTGCCCCACGTGGAACACGCTGGCGCGCCATTGCAGGCCGTTGAGCAGGCCGTCGATGACGCGATCGACCTGCGCTTCGGCCGCGCTGTCGGGGACTGGGTCGGGTAGCACGGTACGGCGGTGAAAAAGCTGAGGCGGTGGAGGGTATGCGGCCGGCCAGTATCGCCACGATGCAGGCGCGGGGGAACGAATCTTTGGGCATATGCTTGTGCCGCAATCGATATCTGGATCTGCATCCAAGTCCGCCCGGCCCGACCTTGGTCCGGTCGTGCCTCAGCGCTGGAAGCCCGAAGGCGGCACTCCGAAATGCCTTTTGAACATGGCCGTGAACGCGCTCTGGCTGGCATAGCCGCAATCGAGGGCGATGTCGATGATGCGCTCGCCCGCCGCAATGCGGCCCAGCGCGAACATCAGCCGCGCCTGCTCGCGCCACTGGGCGAAGGGCATGCCGGTTTCCTTCACGAACAGGCGCTGCAGCGTCTTGGCGCTCACGCCCAGGAGCTGCGCCCAGTGTTCGGCGGTGGCGGTGTCGGCAGGCTCGCGCATCAGGGCCTCGCAGACCTGGCGCAGCCGCGCATCGGCGGACAGAGGCAGGTGCAGGGGCAGGACCTCGGCGGCGCGCAGTTCATCGACCAGCAGGTGCATCAGGCGCTCGTCGCGGCTGCCTTCGGCATAGTCCAGCGGCACGCCGACGGCGGCCACCACCAGCTCGCGCAGCAGGGGCGACACGTTGACCACGCAGGTGCGCGCGGGCAGGTCCGCAAAGGCCGAGGCGTCGATGTAGGCCGTGCGCATCTTCACGTCGCCCGACATGCGCACATCGTGCTCGGCGTCGGCCTCTATCCACAGCCCCCGGTTGGGCGGCACCAGCCAGGAGCCGGAATGCAGCTGCACGGACATCACGCCTTCGATCGCATACAGCAGCTGGCCGCGCGGGTGGGAGTGCCAGCCCGTGCTGGTGCCATGCGCCCAGTTGGCCTCCATGGCGGCCATGGGGCGCCCGGTCTGGTGGTACTTGAGGTACATGCGCGGCAGTTCTGCGGCCATGGGGCTTCCCGTCCTGTGCGGTTCTATGCGGTTCTATGTGGCTCTCTGTCCCGATCTCGACAATTGAAGTCAGTATAGAGAGAGACAGACGGGCACCAAACGCCTATCTTCGGTCCCACGGCCCATTGACCTTCGTCAACGCCGGACCCTGACCGTGCCGCCCTGCGGGGCCCTTTCCTCCATGACAAGCAACACCACCACTCTTGGCGCCCCGGGCGAGCTGGGCGCGCCTGCAACGCATGCCCATACGGCTCCCGCCCATCCAGCACCCAGCCATGCCGCGCAGGGATTTTTGCTGCGCATCGTCGGCGCCGCCGCCTTTGCCCACCTGCTCAACGACCTGATCCAGGCCGTGCTGCCGGCCGTCTATCCCATGCTCAAGACGGAGTTCTCGCTGAGCTTCGCGCAGATCGGCTGGATTTCCCTGGTCTACCAGATCACGGCCTCGCTGCTGCAGCCCTGGATCGGCCTGTACACCGACAAGCATCCCAAGCCCTACCTGCTGCCGCTGGGCATGGTGGTGACGCTGGTGGGCGTGGGCCTGCTGGCCCTGTCCACCAGCTACCCCATGCTGCTGGCCGCCGCGTCGCTGATCGGCGTGGGCTCGTCCACCTTCCACCCCGAGGCCTCGCGCGTGGCGCGGCTGGCCTCGGGCGGGCGATTCGGCACGGCGCAATCGACCTTCCAGGTGGGCGGCAACACGGGCTCGGCCATCGGCCCGCTGATGGTGGCGGCCATCGTCATTCCGTTTGGCCAGCATGCGATCGCCTGGTTCATGCTGGTGGCGTTGCTGGCCATCTGGGTGCTGCTGCGCATCACGCACTGGCGCCTGCACCACGCGCCGGCCAAGGTGGTGGCGGCCGGCCAGCATGCGCTGACGGCGCTGAACCGCTCGCAGGTCATCCGCGCGGTGACCGTGATCTGCGTGCTGATGTTCGCCAAGTTCGTCTACATCGCGGCCTTTGCCAACTACTTCACCTTCTATCTGATCGAGCGCTTTGCCCTGCCCGTGCAGCAGTCGCAGCTGTACCTGTTCGCCTTCCTGGCGGCCGTGGCGGCGGGCACCTTCGCGGGCGGCCCGGTGGGTGACCGCATAGGGCGCAAGGCCGTGATCTGGGTGTCCTTCCTGGGCGTGGCGCCGTTTGCGCTGTTGCTGCCGCATGCCGACCTGTTCTGGACGGCCGTGCTGTCCATCGTCATCGGCCTGGTCATGTCCTCGGCCTTTGCGGCGCTGGTGGTCTACGCCCAGGAGGCCGTGCCCGGCCGCGTGGGCCTGGTCTCGGGGCTGATGTTCGGCCTCATGTTCGGCATCGGCGGCCTGGGGGCTGCCGGCATGGGCAACCTGGCCGACACCCACGGCATCGTCTGGGTGTATAGCCTGGTGGCCTACCTGCCGCTGCTGGGGCTGGCAACGGCCTTTTTGCCGGAGACACGGGCGCGCCGTCGCTGAGGCATTCCGGCACAGCCCGCCATGCTCCTTGTCAATCCGGCTGTATGCCCGCCTGCCGGATCACGGCGGACCAGCGCGCCACCTCCTCGGCGATCTGGGCTCGCGCCTCGGCAGGCGTGGTGAAGGTGGGCATGGCGCCCTGGGCGACCAGGGCGTCCTTCACTTCCTGCTGCCCCATCACTTCCTTGAGCGCGCCGCTGAGCCGGGCGACGATGGGCGCGGGCGTGCCCGCAGGCGCCAGCAGGCCGAACATCGACGTCACCTCAAAGCCCGACAGCCCGGCCTCGGCCGTGGTGGGAATGTCGGCAATGGAGGGCACGCGCTGCGCCGTGGTCACGGCCAGCGCGCGCAGGCGGCCACCCTTGATGAAGCCCTGCGTGGCGGGCAGGGTGTCGAACACCACATCCACCTGGCCGCCCATCAGATCGTTGAGCGCCGGCGTGCTGCCCTTGTAGGGCACATGGGTCAGCGGCACGCCGGCCTGCCGCTTGAACAGCTCGGCCGCCAGGTGCTGGGGCGAGCCATTGCCCGAGGAGCCGTAGTTCAGCCCGGCCGGCCTGGTTTTGGCCAGCGCGATGAGCTCCGCGAGATTGGCCGACTTCACCGACGGGCCCACGGTCACCACCAGCGGCACGCGGCCCACCACGCCAATGGGCGCAAAGCTCTTGTCCATGGTGAAGCCTGCCGTGGACGCCATGAGCACGCTGTTGATGGAATGGCTGGTCAGCGCACCCAGCAGCAGCGTATAGCCATCGGGCCTTTCCTTGGCCACGGCGGCGGCGCCCAGGTTGCCGGCCGCGCCCGCCCGGTTCTCCACCACCACGGGCTGGCCCAGCGCCAGCGAGAGCCTTTGCCCCACCACGCGCCCGATCACGTCGGTGGCGCCGCCGGGCGTGTAGGGAACGACCAGCTTGATGGGCCGGGCCGGATAGGCGCCGTCGGCCAGCGCGGGCGTGGCCAGGCCTGGGCCCAGCGCCAGCGAGGCCAGCAGCGCCGCAGCCAGGGCGGCGCGCCGGTTGGGCGCATGAATGCGACGGATGCGGGATGCAGCAACAACCATGGGTGTCTCCTCCTTTTGTCTTGTGTCGGAAAAACATGCCCGGCACGCACGCCGGGCACGGCTGCATGGTTGGCCAGATAGATTATTAATAATATAGGTGATAACGACGATAATAATCTGCGGCATCCGCCGCTATCCTGCCCCTCGACAAGGCAGCGCCTGCCTTCCGACCCCGCCAAGACCCTCTGCAAAGCACCCCACCCATGACCGACCCCAAGACTCCCGATGGCGCTCCAGGCCATGACATCGCCCCAGCCGATGCGGCCACCGGCATCTCCAAGGGCCTGACCAACTACGGCGACCGCGGCTTTTCGCTGTTCCTGCGCAAGGCCTTCATCAAGGGCGCGGGCTATACGGACTCGGCGCTGCAGCGCCCCGTCATCGGCATTGCCAACACGGGCAGCAGCTACAACCCCTGCCACGGCAACGCGCCCCAGCTGATCGAGGCCGTCAAGCGCGGCGTCATGCTGGCGGGCGGCCTGCCCATGGACTTCCCCACCATCTCGGTGCACGAAAGCTTCTCGGCGCCGACCAGCATGTACCTGCGCAACCTCATGTCCATGGACACCGAGGAGATGATCCGCGCCCAGCCCATGGATGCCGTCGTGCTCATCGGCGGCTGCGACAAGACGGTGCCGGCCCAGTTGATGGGCGCGGCCTCGGCGGGCATCCCGGCCATCCAGCTGATCACCGGATCGATGCTCACCGGCTCGCACCGCAGCGAGCGCGTGGGCGCCTGCACGGACTGCCGCCGCTACTGGGGCAAGTTCCGCGCCGAAGAGATCGACGCCGAAGAGATCGCCGACGTGAACAACCAGCTGGTGGCCAGCGTGGGCACCTGCTCGGTCATGGGCACGGCCAGCACCATGGCCTGCATTGCCGAGGCGCTGGGCATGACCGTGCCCGGCGGCGCCTCGCCCCCCGCCGTCACGGCCGACCGCATTCGCATCGCCGAGCAGACCGGTACCGAGGCCGTGCGCATGGCGCGCGAGCGCCTGACCATCGACAAAATCCTCACGCCCGCCGCCTTCGAAAACGCCATGCGCGTGCTGTTGGCCATCGGCGGCTCCACCAACGGCATCGTCCACCTGGCCGCCATCGCGGGGCGCATGGGCTATGACATCGACCTCAAGGCCCTGGACCGCATGGGCCGCGACACGCCCGTGCTGCTGGACCTCAAGCCCTCGGGCGATCACTACATGGAGGACTTCCACCACGCGGGCGGCATGGCCACGCTGCTGCGCGAGCTCAAGCCCCTGCTGAACCTGGACGCCCTCACCGTCACCGGCCGCACGCTGGGCGAAGAGATCGATCGCGCCGGCCCCGGCTTTGCGCAGGACGTGGTGCGCCCGCGCTCCAACCCCATCTACCCGCAGGGCGGCATCGCCGTGCTGCAGGGCAACCTGGCGCCGGGCGGCGCCATCATCAAGCAGTCGGCCGCCCATCCCCGGCTCATGGAGCACGAAGGCCGCGCCGTGGTCTTCGAGAACGCGGCCGACCTGGCCCGCCGCATCGACAGCGACGATCTGGACGTGACCGCCGACGACATCCTCGTGCTCAAGAACATCGGCCCCAAGGGCGCGCCCGGCATGCCCGAGGCGGGCTACATCCCCATCCCGCGCAAGCTGGCGCGGGCCGGCGTCAAGGACATCGTGCGCATCTCCGACGGGCGCATGAGCGGCACGGCCTTCGGCACCATCGTGCTGCACGTCACGCCCGAGTCGGCCGTGGGCGGCCCGCTCGCCCATGTGCACAACGGCGACCGCATCACGCTGTCGGTGGCGCGGCGCGAGCTCACGCTGCAGGTCAGCGACGAGGAACTGGCCCGCCGCGCCCGGCTCCACCCCGTGACCGAGCCCACGGCCGAGCGCGGCTACCGCAAGCTCTTTCTCACCACCGTGAACCAGGCCGACCAGGGCGTGGACTTCGACTTCCTGCGCTGCGCCACCGAACGCGGCACCATTCCCGGCCCGCGCGAATAGTCCATGCCAGGCAGCGCGGCACGCCCGCCATGCCCAGTGAAGGCCATCAGTTCGGACAAAATGGCGTTTTTGTCCCAACCGCCTGTCTTGATGGTCGCTGCCGCCTCACTGCCGATTTCCCTGGATGCCGAACCCGCCCCCGCAGCCGACGCCCTGGGCGCCATGGTGGCCGCGCTGGAAGAGGACGTGGTCTTCGGCCGGCTGCACCCGCGCGAGCGCCTAGTCGAAGACGACCTCATGGCCCGCTTCGACGTCAAGCGCCACATCGCCCGCGAGGCCCTGGCCGCGCTGGACCGCATGGGCTTGATCGAGCGCCGCAAGAACGTGGGCGCCCTGGTGCGCTCGTTCTCCACCCAGGAAGTGCAGGAGCTGTACGAGCTGCGCGGCATGCTCGAAGTGGAGGCCGCGCGCAAGATCCCCCTGCCCGTGCCGGCCGAGAGGCTCGAACGCCTGACCTCCATCCAGCAGCAGCACGACGCCGCCGTGGCCGAAGGCAACGCGCGCCTGGTGTTCCGCATCAACCTGGCCTTTCACCAGGAACTGTTTGCGCTGGCGGGCAACGACACGCTGCACAAGGCCATCACCGAATACGCGCGCCAGACGCACCCCATCCGCTTCGCCTCCCTGGTCTCGGCCGACTACCGCGAGCGCGCACGCCAGGAACACTGGCAAATGATCGAAGCCCTGCGCGCCCAAGACCGCGACGCCCTGGTCCGCCTGTGCGCCGAGCACCTGCTGCCCTCGCGCGATGCGTATCTGAATGCGCAGTTGCAGCGGTTGTAGGCGAAGCCGTTAGCCACAAGGGCACCGCAGCCCCTCAGTCCCGCGCAGCCCCCAGCCTCCCCCGGTACGCCGCAGGCGTCTCCCCGAACGTGCGCCGGAACAGCCCGATGAAGGCGCTGGCCGTGGCGTAGCCCAGGTCCAGCGCGATGTTCGTCACCGGCGCGCCGGCGGCCAGCATCTCCAGCGAGCGCATCAGCCGTGCGCGCTGGCGCCAGGCGGTGAAGCTGAAGCCGGTTTCCGAGACAAAGCGCCGGCTCAGCGTCCGCGAGCTGACCGCGGCCCAGCGTGCCCAGGCCTCCAGGTCGCGGGCATCGGCCGGGTCGGCGATCAGCGCGCGGGCGATGCGCTGCAGGCGCGGGTCTGCGGGCAGGGGCAGGCCCAGGGGCTCCACGGGCAGGGTGCGGATCTCGTCCAGGATCACCGCCATCACATGGGCGCGGGCCTGGTCCGCCGAAGGGCCTGGTTGCACGGGCTGCGTTGTGGGCACGCCTTGCTGCCATCCCCAGCTGGCGGCGCGCAGCACGGCCTCGCGCAGCAGGCCCGAGGTGCGGATGGCGCAGGGCCGCTGCGGCAGGTCGGCGCAGGCCGGCTCCGCCACGTAGACGCTCCAGCCGTGGAAGGGACCATGGGAGCGGCCCGAATGCAGCTGGTGCGGCGGCAGCCACACGGCATGGATGGCGGGCACCACCCAGACCGCGTCTTCCACGCCCACCGACAGCAGCCCGCGCAGCGAGCCGAACAGCTGGCCGCGCGCGTGCCGGTGCGGCTCGGAGGCCAGCTCCTCGTCCTGGTTGCCCACGGCTGCGATCAGCACGGGGCCATCGGCACGGTTCACATGGCTGACCAGTTCAAGAATGGCATCGGGCATGGCGTCTTTGAGCTATTTGTTGGCTGATCCAGTCTACAGCCGCCAGCGCCTTTGTTCTTACGCTTGTGCCATGCACACAGACAACAACGCCCTTGCAGAGCCGCCAGGCCCGGCCATCGACCTGGACTCGCTCTACGCCGCCCCGGCAGAAAGAATCCAGAAGGCCGTGCGCGACCGCCTGTCCGACTTCCACGAGGCCTATCTGCGCCAGGCCAGCTTCTTTTGCCTGGCCACGGCCGGCGAACGCGGCCTGGACGCCTCGCCGCGCGGCGGGCCGCCCGGCTTTGTGCAGGTGCTGGACGAGCGCACCGTGGCCTTTGCCGACTGGCCCGGCAACAACCGCATCGAATCCCTGCGCAACCTGCAGGCCCATGACCGCCTGGCCATGCTCTTCCTGTTCCCGGGGCTGGACATCTTCCTGCGCATCAACGGGCGCGGCCGCATCTCCACCGACCCCCATCTGCTGCAGGAGCTGAGCGAAGGCCGGGGCACGCCCAAGACCGCCACCGTGGTACTGGTCGACGAGGTGCTGCTGCACTGCGGCAAGGCCATCCACCGCTCCGGCCTGTGGAACCCGTCAAGCCAGCTGGACCGCGCCGCCCTGCCCACCGTGGGCCAGATGATGGCCGCCCTCACGCAGTTGGCCGACGCCACGGCGCCCGCCATGGATGCCGCGCAACAGGAGCAGGCCAACGCCCACTACGCCCATGCGGTCAGGCACGACCTGTACTGATGCCCTGCTTTTCCCAGGAACCATGACATGCTGATCGATACCTCCCGCTTTCCCCTGGTCTACCTGCGCGAACCCGAAGCGCAGGCACCTGCAGACGCAGGCAACGGCAATGACGCATCGGCCGAAGCCCAGATCGAATCCCTGCTCGACCAGGGCCGGCACTTCGTGCTGCTCACCGACCACCTGCCCGGCGACCACCCCGAGGAAAGCCACGAAGAACGCAAGCAGCGCGCCCTGTTCTTCAAGCGCAACCGCGAACGCATGCGCCAGCTGTGCCGGGGCATGGTCGTTATTACGGGCGACCGCGCCGTGCCCGCCGCCCTGCGCCTGGCCGTGCAAGGCATGGGCAAGGCGCTAGGCATGCGGGTTGCGTTCGTGCAGGGGGAGGATGAGGCGCAGGTCTGCTCGTGGGAGCTGCTTGGACAGGCGTGAAGGCGGGCCAGGAGGAGTGTGGGCACAAACAGACACATCTCCCTACAAGCTCCATACGGGGGAGTCGCATCGATAAAATTATTGGGAATCATTCTCACCCCGCATTCTCATCCCGTTTTCTCCATGCACTCCCCCCTCCACACGCTCACCCCGATCGCCGGGGCCCTGGCCCTTCTTTTGTCTGCTGGCTCCGCATGGGCCCAGCCTGCCCCTTCCACGGCAACGGCCGCGCCCGAGCTGGGCACCGTCACCGTCGAGGCCAGCGCCGATGCGTCGGCTGAAGGCCTGTCCAGGCCCTACGCGGGCGGCCAGGTGGCGCGCGGCGGGCGGGCCGGGATTCTGGGCACGCGCGACAACATGGAGACGCCGTTCTCCATCACCAGCTACACCAACGAGCTGATCCAGGACCGCCAGGCCAAGAGCGTGGGCGATGTGCTGCAGAACGATCCTTCCGTGCGCGTGGCGCGCGGCTTCGGCAATTTCCAGGAGTCCTACTTCGTGCGCGGCTTCGTGCTGGGCTCGGACGACGTGGCCTACAACGGCCTGTATGCGCTGCTGCCGCGCCAGTACATCGCCACCGAGCTGTTCGAGCGCGTGGAGCTGCTGCGCGGCGCATCGGCCTTTCTGATGGGCGCCAGCCCCAATGGCGGCGGCCTGGGCGGCAACATCAACCTGCTACCCAAGCGCGCGGGCAGCGATCCGCTGTCGCGCGTGACGGCGGGCATTGCCAGCGGCGGCCAGGCCTTCGTGGCGGCCGACGTGAGCCGGCGCTTCGGCCCCGACCAGGCCACGGGCATCCGCCTGAACGCCGCGCACCGTGGCGGCGATACCGCCATCGCCCAGGAAAGCTCCAAGCTCGATCTGCTGTCCGTGGGCATGGACTGGCGCAGCCGCAATGTGCGCCTGTCGGGCGACATCGGCTGGCAGGACAACCGCCTCAAGCGCACGCGCACCAATGTCACGCCGGGCGCAGGGCTGGCGGCCATTCCTTCGGCGCCCGATGCTTCCTCCAACTGGGCCCAGCCCTGGACCTATTCCGACGAGCGCGACCTGTTCGGCACGCTGCGCGGCGAATGGGACATCAACAGCAATGTGACGGCCTGGGCCGCCTATGGACTGCGCCGCAGCTCCGAGAACAACTCGCTGGCCAACATCACGCTGGCGGCGGCCGGCAATGGCGCAGCCACCACTAGCCGCTTCGACAACGCGCGCAAGGACCGCGTGAGCACGGGCGAGCTGGGCGTGCGCGCACGCCTGAACACGGGCAGCGTGGGCCATGAGATCGTGGCCAGCTACTCGGCCTTCGACCTCAAGGTTTACAACGCCTATGGCATGAGCACCGGCGGGGGCAGCAACACGCTGGCCACCAATCTCTACGACCCGCGCTACTACGCGATCACGCCGCTCAACTACCTGGGCAACGACCTGTCCAACCCCGCCTACAACCGGGGCACGCGCCTGAACAGCTTTGCGCTGGGCGACACGCTGTCGCTGATGGACGGCCGCATGCTGGTGACGGCCGGCGTGCGCCGCCAGACGATAGAGACCGACTCGGTGAGCTACCGCATCGTCAGCAACGGCGCGGTCACCAGCCAGGGCGGCGTGCGCACGGCCTACGACCAGAGCCGCACCAGCCCGGTGCTGGGCGCGGTGTTCAAGCTCACGCCCCAGGTATCGCTGTACGGCAACTACATCGAGGGACTGGCCCAGGGCGACACGGCGCCAGCCAAGTCGGGCGACACCATCATCGCCAACGCGGGCCAGCAGATGTCGCCCTACGTGACCAAGCAAAAGGAAGTGGGCGTCAAGTACGACGGCGGCAAGCTGGGCGGCGGCCTGGCCTTCTTCTCCACCGACAAGCCGCGCTCGCTGATCGACGGCACCCTCTTCACCTCGGCGGGCAAGGACCGTCACCAGGGCGTGGAATTCAACGTCTTCGGCGAACCCATGCGCGGCCTGCGCCTGCTGGGCGGCGCCACCTGGCTGGACGCCAGGCAGCAGAGCACGGGCCGCGCCACCACCGACGGCAAGCGCGTCATCGGCGTGCCGCGCTTCCAGGCCACAGCGGGCGTGGAATGGGATGTGCCGGGCATCAACGGCCTGGCGCTGGACGGCCGCCTGGTGCACACCGGCGCCAGCTACGCCAACGACGTCAACACCCTGCGCGTGGCCGGATGGAACCGCCTGGACCTGGGCGTGCGCTACATGACCGAAGTGCAGGGCAAGCTGCTCACGCTGCGCCTGCGCGTGGACAACGCGACGGACCGCAACTACTGGGCCTCCGTAGGCGGCTACCCGGGTTCGGGCTACCTGACGGTGGGCGGTCCGCGCACGTTCTCGCTGAGTGCGAGTGTGGATTTCTAATGGCATGCGTGCATGGCCAGAGATGCCATGCACGCAGGTGACTGCCTATCGGTAGTTGGCGAGAGCCTCGCAAGCCTCACTGGCTGCGTTCGTAATGTTTGCCATGTTCACGTGGCACGAACATCAGGAAAAAGCGAACAAAGCCGGAATACCAGGCTTCAGGCCGCAGCCCGCCCTCAGGTCTCCCGCGGCTTGGTATCCGGCTCCGCGTCATCGTGCGGCGGTGGCGCACTGACCACATGCGGCAGCATCACGAGGATGACGATAGCCAGCAGCGTGGCCAGCAGCGCGATGGCTTCGCGCCCCAGGCCGCAGGCCACGCCGATGGCGGCCGTCATCCAGATGCCGGCGGCCGTGGTCAGGCCCTGCACCTGTTCCTCGGAGTGGCGCTTGATGATGGCGCCCGCGCCCAGGAAGCCCACGCCGGCCACCACGCCCTGGATCACGCGGCTCATGTCGGCAATGCCCATGCCTCCGCGCTCGGGCACCAGCACGAACAGCGCCGCGCCCATGGCCACCAGCATGTGGGTGCGCAGGCCGGCGGCCTTGCCCTTGTGTTCTCGCTCGTAGCCGACGATGCCGCCCAGCAGGGCCGCCAGCAGCAGGCGCACCATGACGCGCGTGACCTCGGCCGCATCGGGCAGGCTGGAGAATTCCTCGGCCAGGGTGCTGGTTACTTCCTCCCACATGGCGCGTTCCTTTCCTCGGGTTATGCGTCAGGACTCAGGAAGCGAGCATGGCGTGGCGTGCAGCGCGCCCAGGCCATCGCCCTTCGCCATTGGCTGTCAGCCAAGCGCGCCCGGCTCAGGCGCCTGCGGGCTTGTCCTGGTCCTTGGGCGGTGCAGCCGGCTCTGCGGTGCTGGCGGGTGCGCTGGCGGGCTCCGGTTCCGGCGCGGCGGCCGGTGCTGGTACGGGCTCAGGTGCTGGCTCAGTTGAAGGTGCAGGCTCGGGAGCGGGAGCAGGCACCAGACTCAGCATGTGCTGGGCCAGCGTCTCGTACAGCGGCCGGGCCAGCATGCGCGAGACCAGGCTGGCCAGCATGGCAGCGGCCATGAGGCTGAGCACCATGGAGTGGCCGTCCACCATCTCCATCACGATGATGAAGGCCGTCAGCGGCGCCTGTGTAACGGCGGCCAGGAAGGCGGCCATGCCCATGGCGATGAGGGCGGGCGCGATGTCTGCGCCCATGAGGCCGGCCACGTTGTGGCCCACGCCCGCGCCAATCGACAGCGAGGGCGCGAAGATGCCGCCCGGCACGCCCACCCAGGCCGACAGCCAGGTGGCGATGAACTTCAGGGTGACGTAGAACGAGGGCACGTCGGCCTGGCCCGCCAGCATGTGCTTGACGGCCTCCGAGCCCGCGCCGAAGGTGGCGCCGCCCGTGACCATGCCGATGACGGCGATCACCAGCGCGATCGCCGCCGCGAAGCGGATGGGAAAGCGCGCGCGCAGTTGGTTGAGCCGCTCGGGCGTGCGGGTCAGCGAAGCGGCCAGCAGCTTGGCGAAGAGGCCGCCCAGCACGCCGCAGGCCAGGGTCACGCACAGGCCGGGCAGCAGCGCGTCCCAGGTCAGGTGGGGCACCTGGATGCGCCCGAAATAGCTGAGGTTGCCGAAGGCCGACACGCCCATCAGGCCGGCCAGCACGATGGCCGCGATGATCAGGCCGCTGGAGCGCGACTCCAGCTTGCGCGACAGCTCCTCGATGGCGAAGACCACGCCCGCCAGCGGCGCGTTGAAGGCCGCCGCAATGCCGGCCGCGCCGCCGGCCACCAGCAGCGCATGGTGGCTGATGCCCGAATGCGGCCCGAACCAGCGCCTCGCATGGTGCATGACACCGGCGGCCACCTGCACCGAAGGCCCCTCGCGCCCGATCGACAGCCCCGCCGCAAAGCCCGCGCTGGCCAGGGCCATCTTGGCGAAAGACAGCCACAGCGACACGAAGCGCCCGCGCTGCGCAGGGTCCAGCGCCGGGTCCAGCGTGGCGATCACCTGCGGAATGCCCGACCCCGCCGCGCCCGGCGCCCAGCGCCGCGTGAGCCACACGGCGCCCGCCGTGACGGCAGGCATCCACAGCAGCACGGCCCAGCCGCCCTGCCAGTGGTAGATGCTCTCGAAGAGTTCAAAGCCCGCGTCGGCCATCAGCGTGAAGGCCACCACGCACAGCCCGGCGGCGGCCGCATAGGCCAGCACGATGGTGCGGTCCAGCCAGCGCCTGCCGTCCCGGAATTCCTGGTTCAGGTTGTGGAGGAAGTCGGGTTCTTGCTGCATCGCGTGAAGAGATCGCGTAAGGAAATCGCGTGAAGGAGTCGCGTCCAAGGACCGCGAAAGAGGCTGGGCGAAAGCCGTTCATTGTGCCCAAGCTGACCGGCCGCGTATGTCGCCGGCGGCAATGCCTACTTCGCCGCTGCGTTGATGGCCAGGCGCCTCAGCCGCGCCAGCGCAGCGCATCGACCACCAGCGAGAACGCGGGCGAGGGCTGCCTGCGGCTGGGGTAGTACAGGTGGTGGCCGTCGAATCTTGGGCACCAGTCCTCCAACACGCGCTGCAGCTGGCCGCTCTGGATCCAGGGCATGACCTCGTCCTCGGGCAGCAGCGTGATGCCCAGCCCGGCCAGCGACGCATCGATCTGGGGCTGGGTGGTGTTGAAGATCAGCGGCCCGTCCACGCGCACATTCATCTTGCGGCCCCGGCGCTCGAACTCCCACACATACAGGCCGCCCGAGGTCACCATGCGCTGGTTGATGCAGCGGTGCGCCATCAGGTCCTGCGGATTCTTCGGAATGCCGTGCTCCGCGAAATACCCGGGCGAGGACACCACGGCCATGCGCAGCGGCGGGCCGATGGGCACGGCGATCATGTCCTTGTCGATGGTGCTGCCCAGGCGCACGCCGGCGTCGAAGCGCTCGGCCACGATGTCGCGGAATCCGTAGTACACGTCGAACTCCATGCAGATGTCCGGATAGGCGAGCAGCAGCGGCGCCAGCCGGGGCAGCAGGGTGCTTTGCAGCATGTAGTCGCCGCAGGTGATGCGCACCGTGCCGCCGGGCTTGTCGCGCAGCGCGGTCAGGGCGTCGAGTTCGGCCTCGATCTCGTCGAAGCGGTGGCCTATGGCCTGCATCAGCCGCTCGCCCGCCGCCGTGGGCGAGACGCTGCGCGTGGTGCGCGTGAGCAGGCGGATCTGCAGCCGCTCCTCCAGCGCGCGCACGGTCTGGCTCAGCGCCGACTGGGTGACACCCAGCGCAGCCGCCGCGCGCGTGAAGCTGCCCTCGCGCGCCACGGTGACGAAGGCCAGCAGGTCATTGAGGTTGCGTCTTGCCATGGCCGCAAGCCTAGCGCCATCCATTGATTAGCTGTGCTGATAAGCCCATTAAGCATTGATTAGCTAGTCAGCATGGCAGGCGGCGGCAAGAATGCCCGCATCCCTTCCACACCCACCAGGCCTCCCACGAGGAACATCCCATGACCGTCAAAGCCTATGGAGCCCATGCGGGCGACCTGCCCCTGCAATCCCTGGACATCACGCGCCGCGCACCGGGCGCCCACGATGTGCAGATCGAGATCGCCTTCTGCGGCGTCTGCCACTCCGACATCCACCAGGTACGCTCGGAATGGGCGGGCACGCTCTACCCCTGCGTGCCGGGCCACGAGATCGTGGGCCGCGTCTCGGCCGTGGGCGCCCATGTGTCGGGCGTGAAGGCTGGCGATCTGGTCGGCGTGGGCTGCATCGTGGACAGCTGCCGCCATTGCGCGGACTGCGACGAGGGCCTGGAGAACTATTGCGACCACATGGTCGGCACCTACAACGGCCCCACGCCCGATGCGCCCGGCCACACGCTGGGCGGCTACGCGCAAAGCATCGTGGTGCATGAGCGCTATGTGCTGCACATCCGCCACCCCGAGGAACAGCTGGCCGCCGTGGCGCCGCTGCTGTGCGCGGGCATCACCACCTGGTCGCCACTGCGCCACTGGGGCGTGGGGCCGGGCCACAAGGTGGGCGTGGTGGGCATTGGCGGCCTGGGCCACATGGGCATCAAGCTGGCCCACGCCATGGGCGCGCATGTGGTGGCCTTCACCACCTCCGAGTCCAAGCGCGAGGCGGCGCGCGCCCTGGGCGCCGACGAAGTGGTGGTCTCGCGCAACGCGGCCGAGATGGCGGCGCACGCCAAGAGCCTGGACTTCATCCTCAACACCGTGGCCGCGCCGCACGATCTGGACGCCTTCTTCACCCTGCTCAAGCGCGACGGCACCATGGCCCTGGTGGGCGCGCCGGCCACGCCCCATCCCTCGCCCCAGGTATTCAACCTGATCATGAAGCGCCGCAGCCTGGCCGGTTCCATGATCGGCGGCATTCCCGAAACGCAGGAGATGCTGGATTTCTGCGCCGAGCACGGCATCGTCGCCGATATCGAGATGATCCGCGCCGACGAGATCAACGCCGCCTACGAGCGCATGCTGCAGGGCGATGTGAAGTACCGCTTCGTGATCGACAACGCCACGCTGGCAATGACGCCGTGACGGGTCTCAGGCGGCGGCCGGGTGGATGCCCATGGCGGCGATATCGGCTGCCGCCGTGTCCAGCAGCCAGCGGCGGAACTCGGCAAAGCCGGGCCGGGGCCGCCGGTCGCCGGGCACGCACAGGAAATAGCCGCGCTGCAGCGTGACCGGCAGGTCAAAAGGCACCACGACGGTGCCGGCCCGCAGTTCCTCGCGAACCAGGCAGCGCTGCACCAGGGCCAGGCCCATGTCCGCAATCACGGCCTGGATCAGGATGGACACCTGATCGAACGCCGTGGCGAGGTTGGGCGCCTTGCGGCCGGCGCCGGCCGCGCGCAGCCACTGCGTCCAGTTGCCCGGGGCGGTGGTGTGATAGAGCAGCGGCTCGGTGGCCAGATCGCCGGGCTTGCGCCAGGCGCCCTGGGCCAGCCGCTGGGCCATGCGCGCCGGGTGGCAGATGGGCACCATCTCGCGGCCGATGACGTAGTCGCAGCTGCAGTGCGGCCAGTCCTCGGGGCCCAGGCCGGTGAGCACGGCGGCGTCGGGTGTGGGGCCCGTGAAATCCTCGCTCTTGCGGTAGGGCACGAAGTTCACGCGGATGCCGGGGTGCAGCTGCTGGAAGGCGCGCAGGCGCGGAATCAGCCAGGCGCTGGCCAAGGTGGGCACCACCGCCAGGTTCAGCGGCCGGTCGGCCTCTCCCAGGCGCAGGCGGGCACTGGTTTCCTCGATGGCGGCCAGCGGCTCGCGCACGGCGTCCAGCAGTTCCCGGCCCACGGGCGTGAGGTGCAGGGAATGCGCATTGCGCTTGATCAGCGCCAGGCCGTAGTGCTGCTCCAGCCGTGCCACGGCACGGCTGACCGCGCTCTGGGTGACGCACAGCTCGGCCGCCGCGCGCGAAAAACTGCCCAGCCGCGCCGCCGTGGCGAAGGCATGAAGCTCGGACATCGAAGGCGAGTGCAGACGCATGGAATACAGACCCTGAACGGGCATTGACGGACAGCACAACGGCGCGCCCGAAGCCGGTGCGAGCATGCGCAACAGTCATGCTAGCGGCCAAATTGTCGTTTGGAAGCACGGGCCATGCCACCGACACTTTGTCGTCATGAACACGCCCACATCCCTTCGCTCACCGCTTGGCGCACCGCTTCGTGCACGCCGCAGCACCGTCCTCGCCCTCGGCGCCATCGCCGGCATCGCCCTGCTGAGCGCCACGGCGGCCCGTGCCGAGTTTCCCGACAGGCCCATCCGCCTCATCGTGCCCTTTGCGGCCAGCGGCTCGACCGACCTGGCCGCACGCCTGATCGGCGAATACGCGGCCCGCGAGCTGGGCCAGGCCATCGTGGTGGAGAACCGCGCCGGTGCAGGCGGCTCGCTGGGCATGGAGCAGGTGGCCAAGTCGCGCCCCGACGGCTACACCCTGGGCATGGCCACCATGAGCACGCACGGCTCCAACGCCGCCGCCTACGGCACCCGCCTCAAGTACGACCCGGTCAAGGACTTCGCCCCCGTCAGCAACGTGGCGACCGTGCCCAGCGTGCTGGCCGTCAACGCCAAGTTCCCCGCCAGGACCATGGCCGAGCTGCTGGCCATGGCCAGGAAGGAGCCGGGCAAGATCACCTTCGCCTCGCCCGGCATGGGCTCGCTGGGCCATGCCAACGTGGAGTATTTCTCCAGCCTGGCGAAGATCGAGCTGCTGCACGTGCCCTACAAGGGATCGGGCATGGCGCTCAACGACGCCGTGGCCGGCCAGGTGGACGCGATCACGGACAACCTGCCCTCGGCCCTCACCCACATCCAGGCCGGGCGGCTGCGCGCCCTGGCCGTGCTCTCGGACAAGCGCTCCCCCGCCCTGCCCGACGTGCCCACCTACGGCGAGCTCGGCTTTCCGCAGATGGGCAATGGCGGCTGGTTCGGCATCGTCGCGCCGGCAGGCACGCCGGCGCCGGTGGTGCGCCGGCTCAACCAGGCCATCCATGCGGCCATGAAGCAGCCGGACTTCATCAAGAAGATGGAGGACGCGGGTGCCACCCTCATCCCCAACACGCCGCAACAGTTCCAGACCCAGATCGAGCAGGCCGTGGCGCGCTACGCCGCCGTGGCCAAGGTCGCCAAGATCAGCGCGGAGTGAGATGAAGATGCAGGACACCCTCCAGGACCAGGCCATGTTCGTGCTGCACCCGCCCGAGGGAGCCGCCATACCGCTGGTGTGCGATTCGCCGCACAGCGGCGTGCGCTATCCCGGCGATTTCGGGCATGCCGTGCCGCGCTCCGTGCTGCGTGCGGCCGAGGACACCCATGTCGAGGCCCTGTGGGGCGCCGCGCCCGCAGTCGGCGCCACCCTGGTGGAGGCGCTGTTCCCGCGCAGCTACCTGGACCTGAACCGCACGCTCGACGACATAGACCCGGCCCTGCTGGCCACGCCCTGGCCCACGCCGCTGTCGCCCGGGGAGAAGACGCGCATCGGCTCGGGCCTGATCTGGCGCACCGTGAAGAACCAGCCCATCTACGACCGCCTGCTGCCCGTGGACGAGGTGCAGCAGCGCATTGCGCGCTGCTACCAGCCCTACCACCAGGCGCTGGCCCAGGCCGTGGAGGACACGCACCGGCGCTTTGGCGCGGTCTGGCACCTGAACCTGCACTCCATGCCCAACAACGCCTATGAGCGGCTGCAGATCCGCAGCGAGCGGCCTCTGGCCGACTTCGTGCTGGGCGACCGCGACGGCAGCACCTGCGAGCCCGCCTTCGTCGCCCTGGTGGAGGAATACCTGCGCGGCTGCGGCTACACCGTGGCGCGCAACGATCCCTACAAGGGCGTGCAGCTGATCGCCAGGATCGGCCAGCCCGCGCTGCAGCGGCACAGCGTGCAGATCGAGATCCGCCGGCCCATCTACATGGATGAGGACACTCGCGAGCGCAACGCCGGCTTCGAGGCCGTGCGCCAGGACATCACGGGCCTGCTCAAGACCATGGCGGCGTACTTCGAGAGCCATCCGTCCGTCAGGCATTGCGCCGACCGGGCATGAACCCCTGGCATCCCGCGCCGCGCGCCACTGCAGCGCGCTGCAGTGGCCGTGGCGACGGTGTCGGGCGGTTCAGTCCACCACGAAGAGCCTGGCGCCCTTGGGCGAGCGCGAGCGGTGCGGCTCGGCGTTGTCCGCCACCTGGTAGCTCATGCCGGGCGTCAGCGTGAAGCGGCGGCCGTCCGCCAGTTCGGTCTCCAGCTCGCCTTCCAGGCACAGCAGCACATGGCCCTTGGTGCACCAGTGGTCGGAGACATAGCCGGGCGTGTACTCCACCGTGCGCACGCGGATGTTGCCGAAGTTCTGCGTGCGCCAGAACGCCTGGCCGGCCTCGGCCGAATGCTCGGTGGGCGCCACGGCGGCCCAGTCGGTGGTGTTGAAGGGGATGTTGTCCATCTGCATGGCGGGATTCCTTGATGAAGGGGGTGTGCAGCTAGAGGGCCGGCGTCGGCAGCAGCCTCGGCCTCAGCCGCCGCGCCGCAGCAGGTAGATATCCATGATCCAGCCATGCCGCTCGCGCGCTGCGGCGCGGGCCTGCACGATGCGCGGGGCGGCCTCGGCCAGCGGGCCGCTGTCCAGCATCTGGCGGTCCATGCCCAGGTAGGCGCCCCACCAGATGTGCAGGCCGGCGTCCATGTCGCTGCCGTCCGAGTCCAGCAGCTCGGTGAAGCTGCACTGCCCGTCCAGCATGACCACGGCCGTGTCCACGCCCGGTGGCCAGCCCTGCTCGCGCAGCTGGCGGCCCGTGGTCACTACGAAGGGCTGGCCTATGCCGTTGAGCGCAATCGCATGCGCGGCGCACAGCACCTGCATGGAGCTGATGCCCGCCACCACGCGCACGCTGTGCGGCGCCGGCTGCATGCGCGCGGCAATGCGCAGGGTGCTGTCGTACAGCGCAGGGTCCCCCCAGACCAGCAGGGCCACGCGCAGGGGCTGGCCGGGGCTGCGCGGCTGCAGCCCCTCGTCCAGGGACCGGGTGATGGCCGCCTGCCAGCAGCGCGTGATGGCCGCATGCCATTCATCGACCTGGGCCAGGTAGTCGTCGCCCACGCTGCGGCGCACGGGCATGTCGAAGCCTTCGATGCGCGGGCCGGGCGCAGTGAGCACGGCATCGCACAGGTCGCGGCGCAGGGCGGCGAGTTCGGCCTTGTCCTCGCCCTTGTGCGGCAGCAGGATCAGGTCGGCGGCCTGCATGGCGGCCTGGGCTTCGCGCGTGAGGTGGTCGGGGTTGCCCGTGCCGATGCCGATCAGGCTCAGCGCCACGGGCGGCAGGGCCGCGCTCATGGGGCGGGGTTCCCGAGGGGCACGTCGCTCACGGTGTCCCTCAAGGTATCCCTCGCGGTATCCAGCGCGGCGCCGCCGCGCACATCGGTGGCGGGAAAGCGCGGCTCGGTGCCCAGCGGGCGGTAGCGGCGGTCGTAGTCGGCCGCGTAGAGGCGGCTTTCGCCGAAGTCCTCGGCCTGCAGGCTGCGGCCTACCAGGATCAGGGCCGTGCGCTCCATGTGGGTGGCCACGGCCTCGGTCAGGCTGCCCACCGTGGTGCGCACCACGGTTTCGTCAGGCCAGCTGGCGCGCCAGACGATGGCCACGGGGCAATCGGCGCCGTAGTGCGGCAGCAGCTCGGACTGCACCTTGGCGGCCACATGGATGGACAGATGGATGGCCAGCACGGCGCCCGTGGCCGCGAAGGCGGCCAGGTTCTCGCCCTCGGGCATGGCCGTGGCGCGGCCCGAAGTGCGTGTCAGCACCACGGACTGGCACAGGCCGGGCAGGGTCAGCTCCGCGCCCAGCGTGGCGGCGGCGGCCGCGAACGAGGGCACGCCGGGCGTGACGGTATAGGCAATGCCGGCCTCGCGCAGGCGGCGCAGCTGCTCGCCCATGGCCGACCAGACGGACAGGTCGCCCGAGTGCAGGCGCGCCACGTCTTCGCCACGCGCCTCGGCGGCCTGGATCTCGGCCACGATGTCGTCCAGGCTCATGGATGCGGTGTTGACGATGCGCGCGCCCGGCGGGCAGTGCGCCAGCAGCTCGCGCGGTATCAGCGAGCCTGCGTACAGGCAGACCGGGCAGGCCGCCATGAGGTCGCGCCCGCGCACGGTGATCAGGTCGGCGGCGCCGGGGCCGGCGCCGATGAAATGCACGGTCATGCCGTTGCTCCTTGGTTCTTGGCCTGGCTGGCGTGGGCCAGGCAACAGTTCAGAGGTCCGCCCTGGCCCACGGCCAGGGCCAGGGTGGCGCTGCCATCGTCCGCGACCAGGCGGGTCACGCTCAGGGCGGAGTGCGGGCCTGCGGCGGCCAGCGCCGCCGCCTCGGCCACGCTGCCCGTGCCATAGCGCGCCAGCATGCGCGGCGACTGCGTGACCACGGGCTGCCCAGGCAGTTGCCCTGGCGGCACGCGCACCAGAACGGCCGTGGGCACGACAGCCGCCATCCAGGCGGCCAGCGCCGGGTGGCCGGCCTTGGTGTCCAGCACGGCCACGGCGCAGATGGGCTGGGGCGCGCAGGCGCTTGCATCTGCGCTTTCCGGCAGTTGCGCCTGCGCCCGCTGCCACAGCGCCTGCAGCGCATGGGGCAGTGCGTCCGTGTGCAGGCCCAGGCCCAGCACGCCGCAGCGGTGGGGGATGGCTTGGTCCGGGTTCACCGCTGCCAGCTCCACTGCACCAGCGGCCGCGCAGCCTTCCAGCTGCGCATGCGGCCCAGCGGCTCGGCGCTGGAAATCTCCAGCCGCAGCAGCTGGCCGCCGTGCTCGGCCTGCAGTTGCACCAGCAGGGCCTCGGTCTCCAGCGTCACGGCGTTGACCACCAGGCGGCAGCCTGCGGGCATGAGGGCCTGCAGGCGCTCGAACAATTCGGCGTCAAAGCCCCCGCCCACGAACACGGCCTGGGGCCGGGCCAGCGCCTGCAGTTCGGCCAGCGCCTCGGGCGCCACGCCCTGCACCACGCGCAGGCGCGCCTGCAGGCCGAAGCGCCGGGCGTTGAGGCGGATGTTGTCCGCACGCGCCGCATGCTGCTCCAGGCTGATGGCCGAGCCACCAGCCAGGCACCACTCCACGGCCACCGAGCCCGAGCCGCCGCCCACATCCCACAGGCATTCGCCGTGGCGCGGCGCAAGAGCCGCCAGGGTCAGCGCGCGGGCCGGGGCCTTGGTGATCTGGCCATCGTTGGCGTACCAGTGGTTGGGCCGGCCCGGCACCAGGGGCAGGGCCGCGCCGCCCTGGGCGAGCACGGCCACGGCCACGGGCGCGCAGGCAGGGTCGGCGGCCAGGGCCTGGGCGGCTTCGGCGGCGGGCCATGCGCGGCGGCGCTCGCGCGGGCCGCCCACGGATTCCATGACCTCCAGGCGGCTGTCGCCCCAGCCTTCCTGCACCAGCCAGTCCGCCAATGCGGCCACGGCGGCGCCATCGCGCAGCAGCACCAGCGACTGGCGGCCTGGCGACAGGTGCGGCAGCAGCTGCTCCACGTGGCCGGCGTGCAGGCCCAGGCAGACCGTGTCTTCCAGCTTCCAGCCCAGGCGGGACGCCAGCAGCGAAAATGTCGAGGGTTGGGCGTGGCAGCGCCACTCCTGCGGCGCCAGATGCGCCGCCAGGCTGCCGCCCGCCCCGAACCAGAACGGATCGCCCGAAGCCAGCACCACCGTGGGCCGGCCACGGCAGGCCAGCACGGGCGCCACGTCAAAGGGCACGGGCCAGGGACGGCCCCGCTCGCCGGCACCGGCCAGCGCCAGGTGGCGCGGCCCGCCAAAAACGGTCTCGGCCGCGTCCAGCGCGCGCAGCGCGGCGGGTGCGAGGCCGTCCAGGCCGTCTTCGTTCAGGCCCACCAATGTCAACCAGGGATCAGTCATGCCCCATGTTCTCCTGCTGGGCGGCACCAGCGGCGCCAGCCAGCTGGCCCAGGCCCTGCACCGCGCCGGCATTGCCGCCGTGTTCTCGTATGCGGGTGTCACGCAGTCGCCCGTGGCCCAGCCCCTGCCCACCCGCGTGGGCGGGTTTGGCGGTGCCCAGGGCCTGGCGCAATTCCTGCGCGGGCAGGCCATCAGCCATGTGGTCGATGCCACCCACCCGTTCGCCGCGCAGATGAGCCGCAATGCCTGCCAGGCCTGCGCCGCCACCGGCACGCCGCTGCTGGCGCTGGAGCGCGAGCCCTGGCAGGCCAGTGCCGGCGACGCCTGGATCGACGTGCCCGACATGCAAGCCGCCGCTGCCGCCCTGCCCCAGGCAGCCGCCCGGGTGTTTCTGGCCGTGGGCCGCAAGCAGCTTGCGGCCTTTGCGGGCCAGCCGCAGCACCACTATCTGCTGCGCCTGGTCGATGCGCCCGAGCCCGGCAGCCTGCCCTTGCCCCACACCACGGTGGTTCTGGGGCGCGGGCCTTTCAGCGCGGCCGATGACGAGGCCTTGCTGCGCACGCACGGCATCGAATGGCTGGTGGCCAAGAACGCAGGCGGCGAGGCCACGCGCGGCAAGCTCGATGCCGCACGCGCCCTGGGCCTGCCCGTGGTGATGGTGCAGCGCCCGGCGCTGCCGCAGCGCCAGCGCACCGGGTCGGTGGCTGCGGTGCTGCACTGGATTGCTCATGGCGTGCTGCCGACAGCGCAGCCCGCACCGCCCGCGCCGCCATCCATGCCGTAGTGGCGTGGCGTGTAGACCCAGCGGCCCACGCGGCGCGTGGCGCTGTTGCCCACCAGGACCACGGTGCGCATGTCGGCCATCTCGGGCGTGGCCTCGGCCAGCGTGCATATGTGCAAGTGTTCCTCGGGCGTGGACACGGCGCGCGCGAACACCAGCAGGCGCTGCGGCTCGCAGCGGGTGCGCAGCAGCTGCAGCAGGCGCACAAAGCCTTCGGGCCGGCTCTTGGAGCGCGGGTTGTAGAAGGCCATGGCGAAGTCGGCCTCGGCCGCCAGTTCCACGCGCCGCGCGATCACCGGCCAGGGCTTGAGGTTGTCCGAGAGATTGATGCAGCAAAAGTCATGGCCCAGCGGCGCGCCAGCGCGCGCGGCGGCGGCCAGCATGGCGGTGATGCCGGGCAGCACCTGGATATCGAGCGCCTGCCAGGCGGCGGCCTGCACCGCATCGGCAGATTCCATGGCCTCAAACACGGCCGACGCCATGGCGAACACGCCCGGGTCGCCCGAGGACACCACGACCACCTGCCGCCCCTGCGCGGCCAGCGCCAGCGCCTGGCGCGCGCGCTCCAGCTCCACGCGGTTGTCGGAGGCATGCCAGGCCACGGCATGGCCCTGACCCGCCTGCGCCAGCAGGGACTGCGCGCGGGACACATAGGGCAGGTAGCCGACCACATCGTCGACCGCGTGCAAGGCGGCTGCGGCTTCGGGCGTGATCTGGTCCAGTGCGCCCGGGCCCAGCCCCACCACCGTCAGGCGGCCGGCGCTCACCATGCGGCCTCCGGCCGGCGGCCCTGGCCGTGCACGAGCACGATGGCGAAATAGGGGCAGGCGTCGTCGGACACATCGCCCAGGCGCGCGACCTGCTCGCTGTCCGTGGTGCCGTTCTGCACCAGCCAGGCGGCGTCAAGCCGGCCCGTGCGCTGCAGGGCGCGGCGGATGCGCGGCAGGTTGCGGCCGACCTTCATGACAACCAGGGCCTCGGCCGTCTGCATGCGGCGCACCAGCTCGTCTTCTGACAGGGTGCCGGTCATCACGCTGAGTACGTCGTCGCCCCAGGTGATGGGCTCGCCCGTGGCGTGCCAGCAGCCCACCATGCCGGGGATGCCGGGCACCACGTCCAGCGGCACCTGGCCGCGTTCGCGCAGCCGGGTGTACAGATGCATGAAGGAGCCGTAGAGGAAGGGGTCGCCCTCGCACAGCACCACCACCTGCCCGGTCTGCGCCAGCGCTTCCAGGCGCAGGCACCAGTCGTCGTAAAAGCGCGCCAGCAGGTCCACATAGGCGGGGCTGTCCACGGGCAGCTCGGTGGTCACCGGGTACTCCATGGCGTGCTCAGCGGCGCCTTGGGCCAGCAGGCCGTCCACCAGCTGGCGGGCCTTGCCGGGCCGGCCCTTCTTGCGGAAAAAAGCCACCTGGCGGGCGCCGCGCACCAGGCGGTCGGCCTTGACGCTCATGAGTTCGGGGTCGCCCGGGCCCAGGCCCACGCAGACAATGCCGGGCCCGCCCTGGCTGGGACGCGGCTGCCTACTCGACATGGCTGGCCAGTGCGTTGATGGCGGCCACGGTAATGGCCGAGCCGCCCAGGCGGCCATGCACAGCCATGCAGGGAACGGGCAGGTCCTGCATCAGCGCCTGCTTGGATTCCATGGCGCCCACGAAACCCACGGGGCAGCCGATGATGGCGGCCGGCCGGGGGCAGGCCGGGTCCTGCAGCATGTTGAGCAGGTGGAACAAGGCCGTGGGCGCATTGCCGATGGCCACCACGGCCCCGGCCAGGTGCGGGCGCCACAGCTCCAGCGCGGCGGCGCTGCGCGTGTTGCCCATGTCACGGGCCAGCGCAGGCACGCGCTCGTCCTGCAGCGTGCAGATGATGGGGTTGGCGGCGGGCAGGCGCGAGCGCGTGATGCCCTCGCTGACCATGCGCACGTCGCACAGCACGGGCGCGCCGTTTTGCAGGGCCTGCGCGGCGGCCTCGGCCATGCCGGGGGAGAAGGCCACGTGCGGGGCCAGCTCCACCAGGCCAGCGGCGTGGATCATGCGCACCACCACGCGTTCCTCGACAGGCGTGAAGCGTTCCAGCGCCGCCTCGCGGCGGATGGTGGCAAAGGACTGCCGGTAGATCTCGGCGCCATCGGTTTCGTAGCGGTGCAGCATTATTCTTTTGAAAACAGCAATCCCGGATTGTCTCGCACCGAGGCCAGGGTCCGCTGCTCCTGCGCCCTATCCCCGGCACGGCCGTGGCGCACTACGGAATAGACAGGGCCTTCGCCCTCGTCTTCACCTTCTGCCCGCAGCACCACCGTGGCCGGCGCCTGCCGCGCGCAGCCCTTGGCGCATCCGGTCACATGCAGGTGCGCGCCGTGGGGCACCTGCGGCGCCAGCTCCAGCGCCAATGTCTGCGTGGGACCCAGGGCCTGGGTGCAGCCCGGCGCGCCGGTACAGGCGGATACGCGCAGGCGCGGGTCATGGGCGTGGATGATCCAGTCAGCGGCGTTGTCCAGCCCCGCCGCCGCCCACCAGCGGGGCAGCGCCGCGCCGGCTCCGGCGTCTTCCACCAGCAGCATGCGCCAGGGTGTCACACGCAAAAAGGCCTGCTCAGGCAAGGCGCGCACCAGCCGCGCCAGCGCCACGGCCGGCAAGCGGCCCAGCGGCGCGCCCAGCAGCCAGCCCACGCCGGGCACGGCACCGGGCGCCGGTCCTTCGCCGTGGACCGGGGTTTCTGTCTCCACCCAGTCCAGTCCGGGGGGCGGCTGCAGTTGCGCCGCCACCGCAGCCATGCGTCCGGGCCGCAAGCCCTGGGCGCGGCGAAGGGAGGACTGACCGGCAAACCAGCGTGCCAGCGCCAGGCCCACGGCCACGGCCTGGCTGGTGTCGGCCACGGCCAGCGCCTGCTGCCGTCCATCGGGCTGCACCAGCCAGCCGGTGGCTGTGCGCTGCAGGCGGATATCGGCGGACACGCCCGCCAGCCGGCCCGGCGCGCCTTCCACCGACCAGCCGAACTTGGCCGGCAGGCCCGCCAGGTCGTCGGCCGCATCCAGTGCCTGCTGCAGGGCCTGGCCCAGCGCATGGACCGACTCCTGCGGCCGGCACAGCGGGTCGATCACCAGGTTGCGGCGGCGCTCGCGGCCCGCGTCGGCGTCCAGCAGGCCCACGGCCGCCAGGGCGCGCAGCACGGCGGCGTGCCGCCCGGGCGCAATGCCGCGCAACTGCACATTGGCGCGGCTGGACAGCTCCAGCGCGCCGTTGCCATGCACCCAGGCCAGGCGCGCCAGCCGCCGTGCCTGGGCCACCGTCAGGCGGCCCAGCGGCGGGCGCACGCGCAGCACCAGCCCATCGCCGGAGGCCATGGGCTGCCAGGCGCCGGGGCACCAGCCTTGGATGTGGGGAAGGGTATGCATGGGGTAGGGGCCCCGACTGTAGCGCCGGCGCACCCGGCATCCCAGGTGCAAGACCCGCATGCGTTCATGAAATGCGGGCTTTCTTGATCCAGCCCGCTTGGGAAGCGGGCTGGTAGCGCCTAACACCCATCTAGCCTAAATTTGTCAATTCAAGTTGAAATTTAACAATTCACCCTTAGGGTTTTATCAAATTGATCATTTATTTTTGATAGAAACTGATACTTGCACCACCTACCTGGAAAGCGCCATGAATCTCCGCACCTGGACCGTCAAGACCAAGCTCTACGCCGCCTTTACCGCCCTGGCTTTACTGGTCGCACTGGTTTCCGTATCTGCCCTTCATGCGCTGGACGGTTCCGACCGCAACCTGACGCAGTTCGTCGACGGCGTGAACGCCCGCGCCCATCTGGCCGAACAGGTGCGCGCGGCTGTGGACAGCCGCGCCATTGCGGCGCGCAACCTGGTGCTGGTGAACACGCCAGCCGATCTGGACATGGAAAAAACGGCCGTGTACGCCGCCCATGCCGCGGTCAAGTCCCACCTGGACCAGCTCAAGGCCCTGGTGGCCTTGCCCGGGGTGGGCGAGGAGGCTCGCGCCCTGGTCGCCCGCATCGACCAGATAGAGCAGCGCTACGGCCCGGTGGCGCTGGACATCGTTTCGCTGGCGCTGCGCCAGCAAAGGGACGAGGCCATTGCCAAGATGAACAGCGAGTGCCGGCCGCTGCTGGCCCAGCTGATCGCGGCCACCGACGAGTACAGCCAGCTCACGCGCCAGCACGCCCAGGTCATGGTGGAGCAGGCCACGCAGTCCTATGTGCAGCAACGCAACATGCAGATCGGCGTGAGCGCGGTCGCCTTCGTGCTGGCCCTGCTCATGGGCCGGCTGATCGCACGCGGCCTGACACGCGCGCTGGGGGCCGAGCCTGCCCAGCTCGGTGAAGTCGCCCGCCAGATCGCCGATGGCAACCTCGACCCCGGACTGGTGCGCAGCGAAGCGCCCGCAGGCAGCGTGCAGGCCTCGCTCAACGCCATGCACCAGAGCCTGGCCAGCGTGGTCAGCGATGTGCGCAACAACGCCGACAGCGTGGCCGTGGCCAGCGAGCAGATCGCCAAGGGCAATGCCGACCTGAGCCGCCGCACCGAGCAGCAGGCCAGCGCGCTGCAGGAAACCGCAGCCTCCATGGACGAGCTGTCTTCCACCGTGCAGCAGAACGCGGACAACGCACGCCAGGTCAACCAGCTCGCGCGCGGCGCCAGCCAGATCGCGGCCAAGGGCGGCACCGTGGTGCAGGAAGTCGTGGGCGCCATGCAGGACATCCATGCCAGCTCGCGACAGATCGGCGACATCGTGGGCGTGATCGACTCCATCGCCTTCCAGACCAACATCCTGGCCCTGAACGCCGCCGTCGAGGCCGCACGCGCCGGCGAGCAGGGCAAGGGCTTCGCCGTGGTGGCCGCCGAGGTACGCACCCTAGCCCAGCGCAGCGCGCAGGCCGCCCGCGAGATCAAGCAGCTCATCACTGACAGCGCCACGCGCGTCAGCCAGGGCGCGGAGCTGGCCGACCAGGCCGGCGCCACCATGGCCGAGGTGCTGCAATCCATACAGCGCGTGACCGACCTCATGGGCGAGATCAGCAATGCCAGCGACGAGCAAAGCGCCGGCGTGGCCCAGGTCGGGCAGGCCATGAGCCAGATGGACCAGGTCACGCAGCAAAACGCCGCCCTGGTGGAGGAAAGCGCGGCGGCGGCCTCCAGCCTCAAGTCCCAGGCCCAGCGCCTGGTGCAGGCCGTGGCCATCTTCCGCCTGGGCGACCAGGACGGCGCGGCACAGCAGCCGCGTTTGCAGGCGCCGCTGCCGGCGTCCGTGCCCACGCGCGCGGCCACGGCATCTGCGCTGGCGCCGGCCAGGCCGGCACCGGCACGACCCGCAGCTGGCGCGCGCCCTGCAAGCCCTGCACGCCTGGCTGCGGCCAAGCCGTCCGCCGAATCGCAGGACTGGACCAGCTTCTGAGGCCGGGAATCCGCACGCATGCGCCGCTACCGCTCCTGCACCGCTCCCCTGGACAAGGCTGCGCAGGTGCGCGAACTGGAAGAGTTCTTCCGCGGGCAAAACCCCATCGACCTCGCTGCGGCCGACTGGCACACGCGCATGGAGCAAGGCCTGACCGCCGAGGAAGAAGCCGAATTCACCGAATGGCTGGCAGCCAGCACGACGCACGAGGCTGCCTTGCGCCACCTGGGCCAGAGCCTGGCGGCAGCGCGGTCCACTCCCCACGAACAGGTGGCGCGCCTGCGCGCGGAGCAGGCACGCCGGCGCTCGCAGTCAGCGCCTCACGCACACCCGGAACCGGCCCCGCAGCGCCCGTCCTCCGAAGAGCGCCAAGGCTGGAGCTGGTCCCGCCTGCTGCCGCGCCCTGCCCTGGCGGCCCTGTGCTGCACGGTGGCCCTGGCCCTGGCCGTGGGCGTGGGCGTGGGCTGGCACCAGTGGCAGCAGCAGCCCACCTTCACCAGCAGCCACCTGACCCCACGCGGCCAGGCCAGGACCATCACCTTGCCGGATGGCACCGCACTGTCCCTGGATGCCGATACCCAGGCGCAGGTGGCCCTGTACCGCGACCGGCGCGAGGTGCGCATCACGCAAGGGCAGATCCTGTTCGCCGTGGCGCCCGACAGCGCCAGGCCCTTTCATGTGCTGGCCGGCCCGGCGCGCGTCACCGTGGGCGGCACGCGGTTTTCCGTGCGCTATCGCGCCACGGGCATGGAGGCGGGCAGCGCCCAGGTGGCCGTGCAGGAAGGCCATGTGCGCGTGGCCGGTGCGCAAGGCACTGCAGCCGCTGGCGCCGCGCCCGCCGCCCTGGTCGCTGGCCAGGCCCTGAGCGTGTCGCCTGCAGGCGTGCTCGGTCCGGTGTCGGCTGTGGCGCCCGACAGCATTGCGCTGTGGCGCAAGGGACTGATCCGCTTCGAGAACACGCCCCTGGCCGACGCCCTGGCCGAGCTGGAGCGCTACGGGCCGACCGGCCTGGTGGTGCACGACCCGGCCGTGGTAGCCCTGCGCATTGGCGGCACCTACCAGACCAGCCGCCCCGCCGAGTTCGCACGCATGCTGGCCCAGATCCTGCCCGTCACTCTGGTGGCCGGGCCCGATGGCCAGACCGAGATTGCCGCCGCGCCCTGAGCACGGAGGCGGGGCGCCGGGGCCGCGCGGCGGTCTATCGAAACAGCTCGGTCGTCAGCTTCCCCGCAGCCGGCGCCGGTGTTCGATCACCGTGCCCAGCAGAACCAGCCGGTTCCTGTCGCTGCGCAGCACGGCATGGTCTTCGTTGAGCGGTACCAGATCAAAGACCTCGATGCCGTCCTCTCCCACACCGCGCACGCGGTACTTTCTGAGCAGCACCTGCCGCTTGCCATTCCTGGCCAGCACATGGTCGCCGGGCCGGGGGCTGGCCTGCGGATCGATCAGCACGCGGTCGCCCTCGCGCAATTCGGGCGACATGGCATCGCCCTCCAGCGCAAGAAAAAACGCACCGGACGATGCGTTGTCCTTGCCGAATTCGATGTCCAGGGTTTCAGCGGAATCAGGGAATGCGCCGTCATCTGCCAGGGCTGCAGCCTGGGCGTGCGAGAGAACGGGATATTGCCGCAATCCTTTGGGAAACTCGGGCAGATTGGTGCCGGGCGTGTCCCCCTCTGGAAGCAGGGCCGGCAGATCGGAAACCATCTTCACCAGCCTGGGACTGATTTCGAAAAGCGAAACCTTCAAGCCCTTGGCATACGCAATGCCCGCCTCCAGGCTGATGGGCCGGTTGCCGCTTTGGTGCTGGGAGACCATGGAGGAGCCGCCAGGAATGCCGGCCTTCTCTGCGAACTCGGCCTTGCTTTTCACAGTAGAGAGCAGGCGCTTGAGGTTCGCCGCCTCTTGCTCGGTGGTCCAAACTTTCATGTAGCGATGCTAATAATCGAAACCATTAGCAATGCTTTTAATTCTTCGATAGCTATGCTAAATTTTTCCCATGAAAAATGCAGCCAGCAAAACCCTGTTCCACCGTTTCATCCCCGGCCTGCGCTTCCACTCGTTCTGGTACTACCAGGCGCGCGGCTCCACGGGCAGGGTGCGCTGGGCGCGGCTGCCCATGGTCTCCGACGCCTGTGCGCAGGCCGATCCCCACGGCGCATGGTGGTGTGCGCAGCGGTGCGCCGCCGTTTTGGCGCAGCGGCCATGGCGGCTCATGCAACTGCCGCCCGGCCTGCCTGCGCAGCCGGATGCCCGCCAGATGGCGCATGTCCTGCAGCAATGGCTGCCGGGCTGGAGCGCTGCGCCCGCCAGCGTGCAGGTCTGTACCCACGCGCTTGAGAACGGCGGCAGCGCGCTGCTGCAGCTGTATGTCCGGGCCAGGAGCGCGCCCAGCATTCTTTGGGCATGGGTGGTTGGGGTGGAGGTCCAGGCGCGCCAATCCCTTCAGGGGCTGGCGCCTGCGCCAGGCAACCTGCAAGCCGGGCACCTGTCGCCGCGAGCCCTGCTGATCGTTCCCTTCGGCCAGGACATGCCCTGGGCCACCGGCCATACCGCCCGGGTACGCCTGCATGCACCGGGGCCTCAACTGCGCGGGCCGCATGAAGTGGTGGCGCAGGATGGCTGCTGGTTTGAAGACAGTGGCCTGGATGCCGTGTTGCTGAAGCCGGTCTTGCGCGTTCAGGATGAGCGCGTATCCCTGTGAAGGGCCAGATGGGGCCAGATGGCGCAAGCGATTTCCTATAACGATGGAACGCGGCGGATGCACTCCGACTCACACCGTCCGCCGCTGTCGCTGCAGCACCAGGCGCTGCACCCTTGTCGCGCAGCGCCGCACCCTCATTCATTCAACCGTTTCAAGGAGTTCCCATGCATCTTCAACGCACCGTCCTTTTTGCAGGCATGGCTGCCAGCCTCTTTCTGGCGGCGGGATGGGCTACGGCCGCAGAAGGCCCTGCCACGGCCCAGGCGCCCCAGGCCAAGGCTCAGGCCGCCAAGCCGGCGGGCGACACCGTGCAAGCGCAGCTGGAGACCTCCACCTGGGTGCCCGATGGCAAGGCCGATGCGCCGCGCGTGATCTATACCTTCACCGACCCCAACTGCAAGTACTGCCACAAGTTCTGGGAGGCCGCGCGTCCCTGGGTGGACGCAGGCAAGGTGCAGCTGCGCCACATCCTGGTGGGCGTGATCCGGGACGACAGCCCGGCCAAGGCCGCCGCCATCCTGCAGGCCCCGGACCGCGCGGCCGCACTGATGGAGCACGAGAAGAAGTCCGCCCAGGGCGGCATAGCCCCCGCCTTCAGCGTCAGCCCCGACGTGCGCAAGACGCTGGAGGCCCACCGCAAGCTGATGATGTCCCTGGGGTTCCGTGGCACGCCGGGCATCGTGGTGATCGACAGCCAGGGCGGCACCAAGAGCTATGGCGGCATGCCGCGCGATGCGGCCCTGCCCGAGGTGTTCGGGGCGCTGTGAACGGGCTGCCGTGAACGAGGCGCCAGGTGATGCCCACACCTCGGCAGCCACGAGTAGCATGGCCGGCAGGATCACCACTGCGGAGAACGCCACCATGCTCAAGCTCTATGGTTTTTCCAGGGTCAATGCCGGCGCGCGCGGCCGCACGCGCGATCTGCGCGTGCTGTGGGCACTCGAAGAGATGCAGCTGCCCTTCGAGATCGCGGGCATGGACCATCCCGCGCACGACCTGAACACCGAGGCCTACCGCCGGCTCAGCCCCTTCGAGCAGATTCCTGCGCTGGACGATGACGGGCAGGTGATTTCGGAGTCGGCCGCCATCGTGCTGCATCTGGCCAGGAAGTGCGGCCGGCTGATGCCCTCCGATGCAACCGGCGAGGCCCAGGTGCTGCGCTGGTGCTTTGCAGCCATGAACACGGTGGAGCCGCCGCTGCTCAGCCTGATGGTGCTGGACTGGACGGCCGATGGCAGCTGCGGCAAGCACCGCGAATTCCTGGTGGGCTGGGCGCATCGCATGCTGGGCAACCTGGAGCGCTGGCTGGACGGGCGCCGCTTCATTGCCACCGACGAATTCACGGTGGCCGACATCCTGATGGCGCATGTGCTCGCCTGCATCCCGGACCGCACGCTGACCGCGCCCTGCCCCGCCGTGGAGGCCTACCGCGACAGATGCCTGGCCCGGCCCGCCTGGCAGCGGACCCTGGCGGCCTACAACGCGCGGGTGGAGGCGGCGTAGCCGGGGCCCAGGGCTGCTCGGTGCTCAGGGCTGCTGGACGGCCGCCACAGGCTGGGACTGCGGTGGTGACGGCGGCGGCGCAGTCCAGCTGCCGCCCAGCACGCGGAACAGCTGGGCCAGCGCCAACTGCCGCTGGGTCACGGTATCGATGTAGGCGCTTTCATTGGCGAAGGCGTTGCGCTGGGCGTCCAGGTAGCGCAGATGGTCGTCCACCCCCGCCTGGTAACGGGCCTGCGCCAGCCGCAGGCTTTCGCGGCTGCTGTCGCGCAGCGCCAGGTGCGCGGCTTCCTCGCGGCGCAGCGTGTCGGTGGCGGCCAGCGCGTCGGCCACTTCACGGAAGGCGGTCTGGATGGCCTGCTCGTAGGCTGCCACGGCCATGTCCTTGCGCAGCACGGCCAGGTCGAGGTTGGCGCGGTTGCGCCCCCCGTCGAAGAGGGGCAGCGTGACCTGGGGAGTGAACGACCAGGCGCGCTGGCCCGAGCGGAACAGGTCGGACAGATCGGCGCTGGACGATCCCAGGAAGCCGGTGAGCGAGATGCGCGGGAAGAAGGCCGCGCGCGCCGCACCAATATCCGCGCTGCGCGCGCGCAGCCGGTGCTCGGCCGCCTGGATGTCGGGGCGGTGGATGAGCAGTTCGGAAGGCGTGCCGGCCGACAGGTCCTGCAGCAGCATGGGTACATCGGATGGCTGGGACGGTTGGGACGACTCTGCGGACAGGTACGGCCCCAGATCCTCCAAGCCCGTCAGCAGCAGCAGGGCGTTGCCGGCCTGGCGCAGCTCGCGTTCGCTGCGTTCCACGTCGGCGCGGGCCTGGGCGGCCAGGCCCAGGGCGTCCTGGTGGTCCAGGGCCGTGGCCGTGCCCGCCTGGCGCCGCTGCGCGGTCAGGCGCAGCGAGGATTCACGGCTTTGCAGCGTGCGCTGCGCCAGTTGCAGCCGGCGCAGGGCCCCGTCGCGGGACAGGTAGGCCTGCACCACTTCGGCGCCCAGGCTGATGCGGGCGGCGCGCGCGGCCTCTTCGGTGGCCAGGTACTCGCCCAGGGCGGCTTCGGACAGGTTGCGCACGCGGCCGAACAGGTCCAGCTCGAAGGCGGCCACCCCCAAACCGGCCTGCCAGCTGCCCTGCACCTGCGGCTGGCCCGTGGCATTCATGTCGCCCGGCAGGCGCTGGCGCGTGCCGCCGCCCTGCAGGCCCACGCCCGGCAGCCGGTCGGCGCGCTGCACCTGGTACAGGGCGCGTGCCGCCTCCACGTTGAGCAGGGTCTGGCGCAGATCGCGGTTGTGGGCCTGGGCCAGGTCCACCAGCTGGCGCAGCTGGCGGTCGGCGATGAAGCTGTTCCAGTCCAGCGTGGCCGCCGACGAGGACAGCACGGGCGCCGCATCCTGTTGCGGCCACTGCGTGGGAATGGGCGCCTGCGGACGCTGGTGGACCGGGGCGAGGGAGCAGCCCGCCAGCACCAGGCTGGCGGCCAGGGCGCACAGGGCGCGTGGGAAGAAGTGCATGGACATGGCGCTTACTCGATGGGGGTTGCCGGGGCCTGCAGGGCAGGCGGGGTGCCAGCCGGCGCCTTGCGCCGGAACAGGGACAGCACCCAGACGAAGAAGACGGGAACGAAGACCACCCCCAGCAGCGTGGCCGACAGCATGCCGCCGATCACGCCGAAGCCGATGGCGGCCTGGCTGGAGGCGCCCGCGCCCGAAGCCAGCGCCAGCGGCACCACGCCCAGAATGAAGGCCAGCGAGGTCATGACGATGGGCCGAAAGCGCAGCCGCGCCGCCTGCAGCGCGGCCTGCGCCAGGCTGTGCCCCTGCGCATGCAGGTCCCTGGCGAACTCCACGATCAGGATGGCGTTCTTGGCCGCCAGGCCGATGATGGTGATCAGGCCCACCTTGAAGTACACGTCGTTGGACAGGCCCACGGCCGAGGTGGCCAGCACCGATCCCAGCGCGCCTATGGGCACGATCAGCATCACGGCGGCGGGAATGCTCCAGCTCTCGTACAGGGCCACCAGCAGCAGGAACACCACCACGATGGCCAGCGCGAACAGCTTGGGCGCCTGGGCACCGGCAGCTTTCTCCTGGAAGGACAGGGCCGTCCACTCGTAGCCTATGCCGCGCGGCATCTCGGCCATGATGCGTTCCAGCTCGGCCATGGCCTCGCCCGTGGTGTGGCCGGGCCTGGCGTCGCCCGAGATGCGGAAGGCCGGATAGCCGTTGTAGCGCGAGATCTGCACCGGCCCGCTTTCCCAGCGCACCGAGGCAAAGGCCGACAGCGGCACCTGCTGCCCGCCGGCGTTGGGCACGTGCAGGCGCAGGATGTCCTCGGGCCGCGCGCGGGCCTGGGAATCGGCCTGCACCACCACGCGCTGCAGGCGGCCCGCGTTGGGGAACTCGTTGATCACGGCCGAGCCGTAGGCGGTGGACAGGGCCGTGTTGATGGCGCTGAAATCCACGCCCTGGGCCTGCGCCTTGCGCCGGTCGATGTCCAGCCGCAGCTGGGGCGCATCCTCCAGGTTTTCCATCATGGCGTAGGCAATGATGGGCGAGGCATTGGCCTTGGCCAGCAGCTGCTCGCGCGCGGCGATCAGGGCCTCGCGGCCCAGGTTGGCGCGGTCCTGCAGGCGCAGCGCAAAGCCGCCGGAGTTGCCCAGGCCGTCGATGGGCGGCGGGTCCACGGCCATGACGGTGCCGTCGGACAGGCGGGCAAAGCGCTGGTTGAAGGCCTGCACCTCGTCCCACGACGCCTGCCCGGCGCCGCGCACCGACCAGTCCTTGAGCGTGACGAAGGCCAGGGCCGCGTTCTGCCCCATGCCCGAGAAGCTGTAGCCCATCAGGAACTCGGCCTGGGCCGTGGCGGGGCGGCCCTGGATGTAGTCCTCCATGTCCTTGACCATGGCCTTGGTGCGCTCCGTGGTGGCGCCCGGCGGCAGCTGCACGCCGACGATGTAGTAGCCCATGTCCTCGTAGGGCACGAAGGATTCGGGCATGCGCGTGTACGCCACGCCCAGCCCGGCCACGATGGCGGCATACACCAGCATGCAGCGCCCGGCGCGGCGCACCAGCCGCTGGTTGAGCAGGTCGAAGCGCTCGGTCAGGGCTGCGAAGCGGCGGTTGAACCAGCCGAAGAAGCCCTTGCGCTCGGCGTGGTGGCCCTTGGCAATGGGCTTGAGCAGCGTGGCGCACAGCGCCGGCGTGAAGGTCAGCGCCAGCAGGCCCGAGAACAGGATGGACACGGCCAGCGACAGCGAGAACTGCCGGTAGATCACGCCCACCGAGCCGCTCATGAAGGCCAGCGGCAGGAACACGGCCACCAGCACCAGGGTGATGCCGACGATGGCGCCCGAGAGCTGCTGCATGGCCTTGACCGTGGCGGCCAGCGGCGACAGCCCCTCCTCGGCCATGAGGCGCTCCACGTTCTCCACCACCACGATGGCGTCGTCCACCAGGATGCCGATGGCCAGCACCATGCCGAACATGGTCATCATGTTCACCGAAAAGCCCAGCGCATACATCACGCCCAGGGTGCCGGCCAGGCAGACGGGCACGACGATGGTGGGAATCAGCGTGTAGCGCAGGTTCTGCAGGAACAGCCACATCACCAGGAACACCAGCGCCACGGCCTCCACCAGGGTCTGGATGACCTTGCCGATGGCCACTTCCACGAAGCGCGAGGTGTCATAGGGCACGGCGTACTGGATGCCGGCGGGGAAAGTCTGCGACAGCTCGGCCAGGCGCGCCTTGACGGCCTTGGCGGTCTGCATGGCGTTGGCGCCGGGCGCCAGCTGCACGGCGGCGGCCACGCCCTGGCGGCCGTCCTCGCGCGAGGAAAAGCTGTAGTCCAGCTGGCCGACCTCCAGCCGCGCCACATCGGCCAGGCGCACGGCCGAGCCATCGGCCCTGGCACGCAGCACGATCTGTCCGAACTCCTCGGGCGAGGCCAGCGTGCCCTTGACGGCAATGGTGGCGCTCAGCTCCTGGCCGGGCCCTGCGGGCGAGGCGCCAAAGCTGCCGGCCGGCACCTGCGCGTTCTGGGCGGCGATGGCCGCGTTCACGTCCGCCACCGACAGGCCGTAGCCCAGCAGCTTGCCCGGATCGACCCAGACGCGCATGGCCACATCGGCCGCGAAGAACTGCACCTTGCCCACGCCGGGCACGCGGCGGATCTCGTTGTTGATGTTGCGCACGGCGTAGTCGGACAGGGCCACCTCGCTGTTGCCGCTGCCGCCGCTGCCGTCCTTGTAGGTCAGCGAGTAGATCATCAGGAAGTTGGCGCTGGCCTGCTCGACCTGCAGGCCCATCTGCATCACGGACGCGGGCAGGCGCGCCTCGGCCTTCTTGATGCGGTTTTGCACCTCCACCTGGGCCAGCGCGGGCTCGGTGCCCGGGGCGAAGGTGGCCGTGATCTCGGCCAGGCCCGTGGAGCCGCTGGAGGAGTCGAAGTACAGCAGCCCCTTGGTGCCGTTGAGCTCCTCCTCGATGACGCTGGTCACCGACTCCATCACCGTGGTGGCGGAGGCGCCCGGGTAGTTGGCGGTGATCGAGATCTGCGGCGGCGCCACGTTGGGAAACTGGGAGACGGGCAGCGCCGGTATGGCCAGCAACCCGGCGAGCATGATGAAGATGGCCACCACCCAGGCGAAGTTGGGGCGGTTGATGAAGAACTTGGACATGGTCTATTCCTTGGGCAGGCGCCGGCTCAGTCGCTGGACGTGGCGGAGCTGCCGGAGGCGCTGAAGGTGCCGGACAGCCCCGCCGTAGGGGAGGCCGCGGCATCGGAAAGGGCCGTGACCTGAACCCGCGCCCCGGGCTGCAGGCCCGCCATGCGGCCCACCACCACGCGCTCGCCGCCCTTGAGGCCTGCGCTGATCTGCCACTGCGCGCCATGCATGGCCGCAGTCTGCACGGGGCGCATCTGCAGCGTGTCCTGGCCATCCACCACCAGCACGTGGGCCTGCCCGTCGGTGCTGCGCTGCACGGCCCGCTGCGGCACCAGGATGGCGGCAGGGTCCACGCCCTGGCCCACAGTCACGCGCACATACATGCCGGGCAGCAGCATGCCGTCGCGGTTGTCGAAGCGCCCGCGCAGCGCCATCTGGCCCGTGCCGCGGTCCACCGTCACATCCGAGAACAGCAGCCGCCCCGTGCGCTGCAGGCCCGTGCCGTCCACCTTCAGGGAGACCGGCGTGCCGTCCTTGCCCGCTGTCTGTGCCAGGCGGCCCTCGGCCAGGGCCGCGCGCAGGCGCTGGGCTTCGGCCACGGGCTGCTGGAAGTCGGCATAGACCGGGTCGAGCTGCTGGACCAGCGCCATGGGCGTGGCCTCGCCCTGGCCCACCAGGGCGCCCTCGGTGACCAGTGCACGGCCGATGCGGCCCGCGATCGGCGCCCTGACCGTGGCGTATTCCAGGTTCAGGGCGGCCGCCTGCACCTCGGCCTGGGCGGACTGCCGCGCGGCCTGGGCCGCCTGCAGGCGGGCCTGCATGGCCTCGAAGTCCTGGCGGCTGACCGCCTCCTGGGCCACCAGCGGCGCGTTGCGGCCGACCACGGCACGCGCATCGAGCAGGGCCGCCTCGGCGCTGGCCAGCTGGCCCTGGGCGCGGGACAGCGCGGCGCGCAGGGGCGCCGGGTCGATCTGGAACAGCACCTGGCCGGCCCGGACATCGGCACCTTCCTCGAAATGGCGGCGCAGCACGATGCCGGCCACCCGCGCACGCACCTCGGCCACGCGCACGGGCTCGATACGGCCCGGCAGCTCGCTGGACAGGGCCAGCGGCGCGGGCTGCACGGTGACGGCCTGCACCACCGGCAGCGCGTCACCCGCTGCGGCCGGAGCCTCGTTGCGGCCGCAGCCCGTTGCCAGGGCGGCCAGGGCGGCCAGCACCAGGGCCGCCAGCGGCAGGCCACGTCGCTTGTTCAGACGCATGCTCATGTTCACAACCTGATTGAGTTCGATACGAAGGCCGCGATGGTACATATTCGAATCAAATGAGTCAACATCGATTCATTTGATGCTTTAAAACATCAACAGATAAAATCCATGCACTTTCCAAGGAGGCATGACAAGCGATGACGAGCACCAAGCAAGAGGACGAAGGCAAGCTGCTGGGCGCACTGGCACTGGCGCTGCTGGACGATCCCAAGGCCAATCTGCAGGAGCTGGCACGCGCCATCGGCATCAGCAAGGCCACGCTCTACCGCTTCTGCCCCACGCGCGACCAGCTCATCGACCGGCTCATAGGGCATGCGGCCGACACCCTGTCGCGCGCCATGCACGCGGCCGAGCTGGAGCGCCACGCGCCGCTGGAGGCGCTGCGCCGCCTCACCGCCCACTGCCAGGACCACCAGACGCTGCTGCTGTTCCTGATGTATTTCTGGCGCTCCGACATCTCGGTGGTCGGCCAGATAGAGAGCGAATGGGTGGCGGCCATGGATGCCTTTTTCCTGCGCGGCCAGCAGGCCGGCGTGTTCCGCATCGACATCACGGCCGCGGCCATGACCGAGCTGTGGCTTTCCATGGCCGTGGGCCTGCTGGATGCGGAACGGCGCGGCCGTGTTGCGCGGGCCAGCGTGGCGGCCGTGATGGAGCAGTCCTTCCTGCACGGCGCCCTGCAGCCCGGCGCACCGGCCGCGTAGCGCGCCGGGCGCCGATGGGGGAAACCGAGGTGATGAATGATGGTCATGCACTGCTTTCAATCGATGAAGGCAGCCATGGAATGGATTCGCATCAATGAACTAGAATTTTTCTAGTTCAAAAATCCATGAATTTTTCTCACCAACATGTTGGAACGCACCCACCTCGCCATCGTCCGTGAAGTCGAAAAACAGGGCTCGCTGACGGCGGCGGCCGGCGTGCTGTGCGTGACGCAGTCGGCGTTGAGCCACAGCATGAAGAAGCTGGAGCAGCAGCTGGGCACGGACATCTGGCTGCGCGAAGGCCGCAGCCTGCGCCTGACGCAGGCCGGCCAGTACCTGCTGGCCGTGGCCCAGCGCGTGCTGCCTCAGCTGGACCTGGCCGAGGAGCGGCTGCGCCAGTTCGCCCAGGGCGAGCGCGGCGCGCTGCGCATCGGCATGGAGTGCCATCCCTGCTACCAGTGGCTGCTCAAGATCGTCGCGCCCTATCTGGCGAGCTGGCCCGATGTGGATGTGGATGTGAAGCAGAAATTCCAGTTCGGCGGCATCGGCGCGCTGTTCGGCTACGAGATCGACCTGCTGGTCACGCCCGATCCGCTGTTCAAGACGGGCCTGGAGTTCGTGCCCGTGTTCGACTACGAGCAGGTGCTGGTGGTCTCCAGCGCGCATGCGCTGGCAGGGGCCGATTTCGTGGAGGCCGCCCAGCTCGCGCCCGAGGTGCTGATCACCTATCCCGTGCCCATGGACCGGCTGGACATCTACAACCAGTTCCTCATGCCGGCCGGCATCACGCCGCGCCGCCAGAAGGCCATAGAGACCACGGACATCATGATGCAGATGGTGGCCAGCGGCCGGGGCGTGGCGGCCCTGCCGCGCTGGCTGGTGCAGGAGTACGCGGGCAAGCTGGACGTGGTTCCCGTGCGCCTGGGCGCCAAGGGCATTGCCAAGCAGATCTTCCTGGGCGCGCGCGTGGCGGACCTGCAGACCGACTATCTGCAGGCCTTCATCGAGCTGGCGCGCCAGCCGCTGGCCGCTGGCACGCTCCCTGCTCAGGCTGCCTGAGCCTGCGCCAGGAAGTCCTGGGCAAAGCGCTGCAGCACGCCGCCCGCCTCGTAGACCGATACCTCCTCGGCCGTGTCCAGCCGGCAGGTCACGGCCACGCGCAGCGTCTGGCCGCTTCTTCGTTCAATCACCAGAGTGAGTTGTGTGCCCGGCGTGCGCTCGCCTTCCACGCCATAGACCTCCGTGCCGTCCAGCCCCAGGGTCTTGCGGTCGGTGCCCGGCAGGAACTGCATCGGCAGCACGCCCATGCCGATGAGGTTGGTGCGGTGGATACGCTCGAAGCCTTCGGCCACCACCGCCTCCACGCCCGCCAGTCGCACGCCCTTTGCGGCCCAGTCGCGGCTGGAGCCCTGGCCGTAGTCGGCGCCCGCGATGATGATCAGCGGCTGGCGGCGGTTCAGGTAGGTTTCCATGGCCTCCCACATGCGCACCACGCGCCCTTCGGGCTCGATGCGCGCCAGCGAGCCCTTGTGCTGCACGCCGTCGATGACGGCCATTTCGTTGACCAGCTGCGGGTTGGCGAAGGTGGCGCGCATGGCCGTCAGGTGGTCGCCGCGATGGGTGGCGTAGGAGTTGAAGTCTTCCTCGGGCAGGCCCATGCGCGCCAGGTATTCGCCCGCCGCGCTGTCGGCCAGGATGGCGTTGGAGGGCGACAGGTGGTCGGTGGTGATGTTGTCGGGCAGCAGGGCCAGCGGCCGCATGTTGCGCAGCGTGCGCGGGAAGGCCGCCAGCGCGCCCACGCCTTCGGTGTCCCAGTAGGGCGGGCGGCGGATGTAGGTGGACTGCGGGCGCCAGTCGTACTGGGGCAGAGCCTTGTCTCCATCGTCCTTGCGGATGGCGAACATGGGTTCGTAGACGGTGCGGAATTGCGCAGGTTTGACCGATTGCTCGACGATGGCGTCGATCTCCTCGTCGGAGGGCCACAGGTCCTTGAGGCGGATCTCGCGGCCGTCCACCACGCCCAGCACGTCCTGCTCGATGTCGAAGCGGATGGTGCCCGCCAGCGCATAGGCCACGACCAGCGGCGGCGAGGCCAGGAAGGCTTGTTTGGCCTGGGGATGGATGCGCCCGTCGAAGTTGCGGTTGCCCGAGAGCACGGCCGTGGCGTAGAGGTCGCGCTCGATGATTTCCTGATGGATCCTGGGGTCCAGCGCGCCGCTCATGCCGTTGCAGGTGGTGCAGGCAAAGGCGACGATGCCAAAGCCCAGCTGCTCCAGCTCGGTAAGCAGCCCGGCCTCCTTCAGATACAGCTCCACGGCCTTGGAGCCCGGCGCCAGCGAGGACTTGACCCAGGGCTTGCGCGTGAGACCCAGGCGATTGGCATTGCGCGCCAGCAGCGCCGCGGCGATGACGTTGCGCGGGTTGCTGGTGTTGGTGCAGCTGGTGATGGCCGCGATGATGACGGCCCCATCGGGCATCAGGCCCTGGCTTTCCTGGGCGCGGGCGGCCTGCAGCTTGGCCGCATCGGCAATGCCGCGCTCGGCCAGGGCCGAGGTGGGCAGGCGCCGGTGCGGATTCGAGGGGCCGGCCATGTTGCGCACCACGGTGGACAGGTCGAACTGCAGCACGCGCTCGTACTGCGCATCGGCCAGGCTGTCGCTCCAGAAACCTGCGGTGCGCGCATAGGCTTCGACCAGGCGCACCTGGGCCTCGTCGCGGCCGGTCAGGCGCAGGTAGGCCAGCGTCTGGTCGTCAATGGAGAACATGGCCGCCGTGGCGCCGTACTCGGGGCACATGTTGGAGATGGTGGCGCGGTCGCCAATGCTCAGGCTGTCGGCGCCCTCGCCAAAGAATTCCACATAGGCGCCCACCACCTTTTGCTGACGCAGGAATTCGGTCAGGGCCAGCACGATGTCGGTGGCCGTGATGCCCGCCTGGCGCCGGCCCGTGAGGCGCACGCCCACGATCTCGGGCATGCGCATCCAGCAGGCGCGGCCCAGCATGACGTTCTCGGCCTCCAGCCCGCCCACGCCCACGGCGATCACGCCCAGCGCGTCCACATGGGGCGTGTGACTGTCCGTGCCCACGCAGGTATCGGGGAAGGCCAGGCCATCCTGTACGGTCACCACGGGGGACATCTTCTCCAGATTGATCTGGTGCATGATCCCGTTCCCTGCAGGGATCACATCCACGTTGGCAAAGGCCTTCTTCGTCCACTCGATGAAGTGGAAGCGGTCCTCGTTGCGGCGGTCCTCGATGGCGCGGTTCTTCGCAAAGGCGTCGGGATCGAAGCCGCCGCACTCCACGGCCAGCGAGTGGTCCACGATGAGCTGCACGGGCACGACGGGGTTGACCTGGGCCGGGTCGCCGCCTTCGGCCGCGATGGCGTCGCGCAGGCCGGCCAGGTCCACCAGGGCCGTCTGGCCCAGGATGTCGTGGCAGACCACGCGCACGGGGTACCAGGGAAAGTCGATGTCGCGCCGGCGCTCGATCAGCTGCAGCAGGTAGCCGTCCAGCTGCGCGGGATCGGCGCGGCGCACAAGGTTCTCGGCGTGGACGCGGGCGGTGTAGGGCAGGCGTGCCCAGGCGCCGGGCGAGAGGGCATCGACGGCGGCGCGGGCGTCGATGTAGTGCAGCGTGGTGCCGGGCAGGGGTTTCTTGTGGGTGTGGTTCATGGGGCGGATGCAATGCGGGCGGGCCTGCAGCCCGCCCGCCTAGGTTCAGGACAGCGGCGGCTCAGGCGCGCGCATCGAGGGGCACGAACTTCTGGTCCTCCGGCCCCGTGTAGTTGGCGCTGGGGCGGATGATCTTGTTGTCCTGGCGCTGCTCGATCACGTGCGCTGCCCAGCCGCTGGTGCGCGCGATCACGAACAGCGGCGTGAACATGGCCGTGGGCACGCCCATCATGTGGTAGCTGACGGCGCTGAACCAGTCCAGGTTGGGGAACATCTTCTTGACCTCCCACATCACCGATTCCAGCCGGTCGGCAATGTCGTACATGCGGGTGGTTCCCGCCTCGTCGGACAGGCGCTTGGCCACGCCCTTGATGACCACGTTGCGCGGGTCGCTGACGGTGTAGACCGGGTGGCCGAAGCCGATGACCACTTCCTTGGCATCGACGCGGCGGCGGATGTCGGCCTCGGCCTCGTCGGGCGTGTCGTAGCGCTTCTGGATCTCGAAGGCCACCTCGTTGGCGCCGCCATGCTTGGGGCCGCGCAGCGCACCGATGGCGCCTGCGATGGACGAATACATATCGCTGCCCGTGCCCGCGATCACGCGCGCCGTGAAGGTGGAGGCGTTGAACTCATGCTCTGCATAGAGGTTGAGCGAGGTGTGCATGGCGCGCACCCAGCCTTCGGAAGGCCGGTGGCCGTGCAGCAGGTGCAGGAAGTGGCCGCCGATGGAGTCGTCATCGGTCTCCACCTCGATGCGCCGGCCCGAATTGCTCCAGTGGTACCAGTACAGCAGCATGGAGCCCAGGCTGGCCATGAGCCGGTCGGCGATGTCGCGGGCACCCGCCAGGTTGTGGTCGTCCTTTTCGGGCAGCACGCAGCCCAGGGCCGAGACGCCGGTGCGCATCACGTCCATCGGGTGGGCGCCGGCAGGCAGCTGCGCCAGCGCCTGCCTGACGCTGGCCGGCAGGCCGCGCAGCGCCTGCAATTTGGTCTTGTAGGCCTGCAGTTCGGGGCGCGTGGGCAGCTTGCCGTGCACCAGCAGATGGGCGATTTCCTCGAACTCGCAGACCTCGGCAATGTCCAGGATGTCGTAGCCGCGATAGTGCAGGTCGTTGCCCGAGCGGCCCACGGTGCACAGCGCCGTGTTGCCGGCGGTCACGCCCGACAGGGCCACGGACTTCTTGGGCTTGAATGCGGACGCAGATGGCGCGTCGATGATCGTGGTATTCATGGAAGGGTCTCCTGGTTCAGATAGGAATGGGCAATGGCGGCAGGAAGGCCGTTGTGGTCGACAGCCACCATCTCGAACAGGCCCTTGAGCACGTCCTCGCAGGCAATGCCCGGCGCCTGGGCCGATGCGGTGACGCAGACCGTCATGGAGCTGCGCCCTACCCGGCTGACCCAGCCGCGCAGGACGATCTCGTGGCCCACGGGCACGGGCGCCAGGAAGTCCACGCCGGTGACGGCGGCCATCACCACCTCGCGCTGCGCCAGGCTGCGCGCTGCCAGAAAGGCGGCCTTGGCCATGAGCTGCAGGCCCTGGCCTGCGAACAGCGTGCCGTGGTGGTTGGCCAGCGCGGGCAATACCAGTTCGCGCAGCTCGGCGGTTCCAGCGGGTGTTGTCATGCTTCGCAATCTACGCAAAATAGCGGCTCAGCCATAGGGCTGAAAAGGCGAATTCTTGCGAAACGAATCCCACGATATTGCGAATTCTGCGAATAACAGCCACCCGAGGAAACAGGCATGAAGAAGACATTCATGGGAGTCAAGCTGCGCAAACTGCGCGCGGAGCACGGCCTGTCCCAGATCGCCCTGGCCCACGCGCTGGGCCTGTCGCCCAGCTACCTGAACCAGCTGGAGCAGAACCAGCGGCCGCTGACGGTGTCGGTGCTGCTCAAGCTCAACCGTGCGCTGGGCGTCGATATCCAGCAGTTCTCGGAGGACGAGGAGGCGCGCCTGGTCGCCGGCCTGCGCGAGGCCCTTGCCGAGGCGCCCGAATCCATTGCCCTGCCCGAGCTGCAGGAAGTCGCCGCGCAGATGCCCGCCCTGGGGCGTGCGGTGATGGCGCTGCACCGCCGCCATCTGGAAGCCCTGGAGCGCATCGAGAGCATGTCGCTCAGGCTGGGCGATGACCGCTCGGACATGCCGGTGGCGCGCACCATGCCGTTCGAGGCCGTGCGCGATTTCTTCTTTGCGCACCAGAACTACTTCGATGAAGTGGACCGCGCGGCCCAGGCCCTGGCCGGCGAGGCGCGCGCGGACGCGGGCCATCTGGCGGACTGGCTGGTCCGGCGGCTGCAGCAGCGCCACGGTGTTCAGGTGCATCGCTCGGAAGACTCCCGGCAAAGCCAGCGCCGCTTCGACCCGGCCACGCGCTCGCTGTGGCTGTCCTCGGCGCTGGAGCCTGCGCAACAGGCCTTCCAGCTGGGCACGCAGCTGGCCTTGCTGGAGATGGGCGATACGCTGGACCGGCTGATCGCCACCGCCGCCTTCCAGGGCGATCCGGCGTCATGCAAGCTGGCCCGCGTGGGCCTGGCCAACTACTTTGCGGGCGCGCTGCTGCTGCCCTACGACCTGTTCCTGGAGGCGGCCGAGCAACTGCGCTACGACATCGATCTGCTGGGCCAGCGCTTTGGCGTGGGCTTTGAAACCGTCTGCCACCGCCTGAGCACGCTGCAGCGGCCGGGCGCACCGGGCGTGCCCTTCTTCTTCGTGCGCGTGGACCGCGCGGGCAATATTTCCAAGCGCCAGTCGGCCACGCATTTCCACTTCAGCCGCACGGGCGGCACCTGCCCGCTGTGGACGGTGTACGAGGCCTTCGGCCAGCCCGACCAGGTGCTGCGCCAGCTGGCCAGCATGCCCGATGGACGGCGCTACCTGTGGATTGCACGCTCGGTCTCGCATGGGCAGCGCGGCTATGGTTCGCCGCGCAAGACCTTCTCCATCGGCCTGGGCTGCGACATACGCCATGCCGCGCGCCTGGTCTATGCCAAGGGGCTGGACCTGGGCGACCCGGAATCGGCCACGCCCATCGGCATGGGCTGCAAGGTCTGCGAACGCGACCAGTGCACGCAGCGCGCCTTTCCCTATGTGGGAAAGGCGCTGCATGTGGATGAGAACGCCAGCCGCTTTGCGCCCTATGGCGTGGGCGGCTGACGATTCCGTGGCCCGCGCGGTGCGCGGGATGCGCGGTCAGGCTGCGCTGCGGTAACGGTCGCGCAGGTCGCGCACTTCATCGTGGTTGCGCTGGGCACCCTGTGCCTGGCGCTCCACCACCACGCGCACGGCCGGTGGCAGCGGTTGCTTGAGCGCCTTGCGGTACTGGGCGAGGGCGGAGTCCTCGCCGCGCTCGCATTCCTCCAGCACCGCCTTGTCGTCCTGCGAGGTCAGGGCCGTCTTCACGGACACCCAGCCCCGGTGCAGCGCGCCAGCCACCGTGCCGCCCGATGCCGGCTCTCCGCCGAGCCTGCGGATTTCCGCTTCCAGCTCCCGCGCGGCAACACCGCACTCGGTGGAATGGCGCATGAACAGGGCCTTGAGGTCGGGCGAGTCGGCGTTCTCGGAGGAGGTGCGAAAGCCGTACTCGCCATCGCGGCAGGATTCAAGCAGGTCGTTGAGCACGTCCACCACATCGTCGTTGTCGATATCGCCCGTATAGGCGGGGGCGACGATGGTGCCCGTCTCGTCACGGACATCAGGGCTGCCTGCGCGCGCCCAGGCGGCGCGGGCTGCGGGCCGGGCCTGGTCCCAGTCCAGATGGCTGGCGCCACGGCGCGTGGTCCATTCGCGCTCCCATTCGGCGTCGAAGGCATCGAAGTCGGCATCGCGGCGTGCGGCGGCAGCGTTCCAGCCCAGCTCGTAGGCGGGACGGTATTCCTCGTAGCTGCGGCCAGCCACGTAATAGGGCTCGCTCTGGTAGGCATCGCGCCAGTAGGCATCTTCAACCGTGGGGTTCACGGCCTCGGCTGCACCCTTGCCGGCCAGCCCGCCGACCACGGCACCGGCCACGCCGCCCACTGCAGCGCCGATGGGGCCACCCATTGCGCCGAATGCAGCGCCGGTGACGGCGCCGCCTGCTGCGCCTATGCCGGTGCCCACCGGGTGCGCGCCGGGTGCGTCGGACAGCGGGTCACGGTTTGCGGGGTTCGATTGCGTCATGGAATGTGCTCCTTGGCAGTTGAAAGTGATTCCTATGCTGATGGCCGCGGCGGCCGTCCGGCGTGCGCGCTTGCGGCCATGTGCCGTAGGAACGCAGCGTCCTGCCCTTGCGGACATCGCGCCAGCGGCCTGTGGCCATTTTTCGCACCCCGGCGCAGGGCAAACACAGGGCAATCGACGTGCCTGCCGGCCCTCCCGCATCGGACTGCATCCGAGCGCATCGGCACGCTCCTACCTCCAGGAAAGTGCTGTGCCCACCCCCGCTGCAAGCCCGCGCAGGCAGGCTTGGTCCATGACCCGGCCACGGTGGCCGGACCCCCTTGGAGATCACCATGCGCACCCCGAACAACACGGCTGCCACCGGCAGCGACACTCCCCGTATCGACCGCAGCGAAGACGCCAGCGCCGACCTGCCCGAAGGCAAGGACATCAACGAGCACCTGAGCGCGGAAAAGGATGTGGCCGATTCCATCGCCGAGGCCTCGGCGCACCGTTTCGACGACATGCCACAGGACGGCCCGCTGAACTTCGACGATGGAACCGACATGGGCCACCCGCGCGGCAACACGCAGCGCGAAGGCGGCACCTGGCAGGCCGAGGGCGCGGACAGCGGCAGCCTCAGGCCGCCCGCCGAAATCCTGTCCGACCGCAATGGTCCCAGCGACCGCAAGAACGGGCGGTGATGCACCCTCGCATGCCATGAAAAAAGGGCACCCGAGGGTGCCCTTGTCGCGAGGAACCGGCAATTCATCCAGCGCCGCGGTCACCGCCTGGGCCGCCGCCCTTGTTCTGGCGCGTCTGGGCCTGGTTGCCGCTGCCGACATGGGCCTCGCGGTCATGGCGGCTTTCGGGCGTTCGCTGGCCTTCGTTCCTTTGCGTGGGCGGCTTCGCGCCCTGGCGGTTGTGATCGTTCTCCACCTTGCCCTTGCCGGGCTCCTGTCTGTCGCTGCTCATATCGCGCTCCTTGTCTAGGGTGCCGGGCCCCATCGCTGCAGGGCCGGCCTTCCAGTCTAGGCAGCGCGCAAGGCCCAGGCAGCGGGTCATGGGCGCCCGCCGGCGTGGGGCGTCTCCCACAGGGCAAACGACGTGCCTGAGAACGGCGTTCATGCGCGAGGCATCTTTTCGTTCCTGCGCTTTCGGCGTGGTCCCACGGCGGCTGCGCACGGGCAAAGAGACCATGGCCCAAGCGCCGCCTGCGCAGGCCCGCGAACGAAAGGAAGACGCCATGAAAGACAAGACCCCATCCGCATCCAAGTCCTCTGCACCCACACAGGCGAAGCCGTCGGGCGATGGCCAGACCAAGCTGCCCGGCCAGGTGGGCAAGGCGCCCCATGCGCCCGGCGAATCCGATGCAGCCGACGCATCTGAACAAGGCCTGCGCCTTCCGCACGAGCGCGACCAGAGCCTGGACGCCACCAGCGATGCGCCCGATCCGGTGATGCGACAGGCCCATGACGACATTGTTTCCGGCCAGGTGGATACCGACATGCGGCAGACGCCGGGACTGGATGCCGAGCGGCGCAAGAAGATGGTGCGCAAGCAGCCTTGATCGATTTTTTCCGGACGGTTTTCCCCCATGCAAAGCACAAGTTCCACACCAAGCCGCCGCACACCGGGAGACGCCCTGGGCTCCATGCCCGAGACCAGCAGTGCCTCGTATGCCGACCACTCGCGCCTGCTGTCGGCCTTCGATCATTTCGCCAGCAGGGTGACGCGCTGGGCCGGCACGCCCATGGCCTTTTGCGTGGCCCTGCTCTGCGTGGCCGTATGGGCCGTGGCGGGGCCGATGTTCCACTTCTCGGAGAACTGGCAGCTGGTCATCAACACGGGCACGACCATCGTGACCTTTCTGATGGTGTTCCTCATCCAGCAAAGCCAGAACAAGGACAGCGTGGCCCTGCACCTGAAGCTCAACGAGCTGCTGGCAGCCAACAAGATTGCCAGCAACCGCATGATCGGCATCGAGGGGCTGGACGAGGAACAGCTGCAGCAAGTGGCGTCCTTCTACGTCAACCTGGCCGCCCGCGCGCGCGAAAGCGGAGCCTGCAAGGAATGCCACTCCATCGACGAGGACGACCCGGCACGGCCCGGCAACTGAGGCGGCCTGACTGCACTCCATCCAGGTAGAACCCATGCCAGACATTCCCGATTGGCTCCAGTGGCCTGCCTTTGCGGCCTCCCTCATCGGCGCATGGTGGGTGGGCTCGCGTTCCGCCGGGCGGCGCAATGTGGGCTTCTGGATCCTGATGCTCAGCAATGTGCTGTGGGCGCTGTGGGGATGGTCCTCCGGCGCCTGGGCACTGGTGACGCTGCAGGCCTGCCTGGCCATCACCAACATCCGCGGCTCCATCAAAGCCGAGCGTTGAGCCAGCGCTAGCGCAAGCTGGCCAGGTAGGCAGCAATGTCCCGTGCATCCTGCTCGGCGACCCCCATGGCGGGCATGGCGGTTCCTGGCTTGACGGCGTCGGTCTGCACCAGCCAGCGCACCATGTTGTCGGGTGTGTTGTCCAGCACGCCGGCAATGCGGGTACGGCGCGCCATGCCGTCCAGCGGCGGCCCCACCTGCGGGCTGGCCTGGGCCTGGCCCGCCACCGTGTGGCAGCCCACACAGGCGTACTGGTACAGGGCCCGCTGCCCGCGCACGGCATCCCCGGGCCGCAGCGCCTGCACGGGCGGCCTGCACGGCTGGAAGGCATCGTCCCGGCCCGCGTGTCCTGCGGAGCCCACCACCCAGTCCTGCCCCGCCATCGCGGCGAACTGCGGTGGCGACAGCTGCGGCATCTTCTGCACGAAGGCGACCACCGCCCAGAGATCGTCCTCCGACAGGCGAAATTCCCAGGAAGGCATGCCCGTCATCTTCAGCCCGTTGCGCGTGAGCCAGTACAGCTGGCCGGCGTTCCATCGCTGCGTGGCGTCGATCAGGGGGCCGGGCAGCGGCTGCATGCCCTGGCCCGCCGCCCCCTGGGCCACGCCGGGGCCGCCGTGGCACTGCACGCAGTGCTGGCGATAGCACTGCGCACCGCGCGCCAGCATGGCTTCGTCCGCCGCGCGCGGCGGCTCCAGGCCCCGCGCGTGGTAGCGCACGGACTGGCGCATGGCAATGTCCAGCAACTGGTAGACCGGCTTCAGGTGCTGGCGATTGGCGGCCACGTTGTAGACGCCGCTGGACACCAGGGCAGCAGCCAGCCCCGCTGCCCCGCAGGCAACGGCCAAAAGCGTGAGTGCCACGGTGCGCAGCTTGGTGGAGGCCATGAGAAATTGTCCTACCCACCCTGCTGCGCGAATGTCAGCAGATCCTGATTGGGGACGCGGAATAATTTCCCCATGCCCGAGGCGCTCCCCTCCTTCCTGCACCGGCGCCAGCGAGTCGCCGCAAGCCTGTGCGCCGCCTTCTGGCTTGCGTGCGGCGGTGCGGCAGCTGGCCAGGAAAGCGCGTCGGTCGAGCGCGGCAGGCTCCTGCTGGCCCAGTACCGCTGCGGCAGCTGCCACAGCATTCCGGGGGTGGCCGATGCCCGGGGACGGGACGCCACGCCGCTGGACGGCTTCGGGCGGCGCAGCTATATCGCCGGGCGGCTGCCCAACCTTCCGGACCTCCTGAGCGCCTGGATCGTGCACCCGCAGGCACTGGTGCCCTCCACCACCATGCCGTCGCTGGGCGTATCGGCCGCGCAGGCGCGCGACATGGCGGCCTACCTGGGCAGCCTCCAATGAGCGGCACGGCGGCCGCCACCCCCCAGTCATCGCTGCATGCGGGCAGCGTGCAGGCGGCCTCGTTCGGAGAACTCAGTGCCGTGCTGTCCGTGGGCGCGGCGGCGCTGCTGCTGGGCGTGATGCTGCTGCTGGCCCTGTCGCTGGGCCGCGCGCGCCCGGTGCGCGTGCGCCTGTGGCTGGTCGGTGGCGGCATCGCCCTGCCCGTTGCCGTGCTGACAGCCCTGTTCTTCTACGGAGAAAGCCGCCGCCCCGACTGGCGCCCCATGCCCCCGGCCGACGCATTGGTGGTGACCGTGACGGCACACCTGTGGTGGTGGGACATACGCTACAGCGATCCGCGCACGGGCGCCGAGTTCGTGACGGCCAACGAGGTCCGGCTGCCCGTGGGCCGGCCCGTGTACTTCGCGCTGGCCAGCGGCGATGTGATCCACAGCTTCTGGGTGCCGGCACTGGGCGGAAAAATGGACATGGTGCCGGGCCGTCTGCAGCACCTGCTGGTACAGCCCACAACCGAGGGCCGCTGGCGCGGGCAATGCGCCGAGTATTGCGGCGAGCAGCATGCGCGCATGGCGCTCGACGTACTGGTGGTGGCGCCCCAGGCGTTCGAGCGCTGGTCCGCCGCGCAGGCGCGGCCCGCCTCCGTTGCCGAGAACCACCCGGGGCTGCAGGCCTTCGAGAAGCACCGCTGCAGCTTCTGCCACCGCGTGCGCGGCGTGGCCGACGAGGCCTCGCGCGGCCTGGGGCCGGACCTGACCCATGTGGGCGGCCGCTTGTCGCTGGCCGCCGCCAGCCTGCCCAACACGCCGCAGAACCTTCGCTCCTGGATCACCCATACGCAGCAGCTCAAGGCCGGGGCGCGCATGCCCTCGGGCGCCGGGCGTGTGCCCGACCACGAACTGGAAGACATCGCCGCATGGCTGAGCACCCTGAAATAGATGCTGCCCCGCCGCACGGCTTTCCCAGCGCCCTGCCCCGCCCCGCCGGCGAGCGCGAAGCACTGGAGCGTGCCTGGGCACGCCCGCGCGGCTGGCGCATTTTCAGCGCCGTGAACAACACGCAGATCGGCGCCTTCTACATCGTGACGGCTCTGCTGTTCTTCGTGCTGGGCGGCATCCTGGCGCTGGTGATGCGCGTGCAGCTGGCCGTGCCAGACAACGACCTGCTGGACGCCGCCACCTACAACCAGATGTTCACCATGCACGGCACGGTGATGATGTTCCTGTTCGCCGTGCCCGTGGTGGAGGCGATTGCAGTCTTTCTGCTGCCGGGCATGCTGGGCGCCCGGGACCTGCCCTTTCCCCGGCTGTCCGCCTATGCCTTCTGGGCCTATGCGATCGGCGGCCTGGCGTTCTTCTGCACCATCTTCTGGGGTGTGTCGCCCGATGGCGGCTGGTTCATGTACCCGCCGCTCACGAACAAGCAGTACTCGCCCGGCATCGGCGCGGACTTCTGGCTGCTGGGCATCGGCTTCATCGAGATCTCGGCGATTGCGGGCGCCATCGAGCTGATCGTCGGCATCCTCTTCACGCGCGCACCGGGCATGACGCTGGGCCGGATGCCGGTGTTCGCCTGGGCCACCCTGGTCAGCGCGCTGATGATCGTGTTCGCCTTCCCGGCCGTGATCGCGGCCACCACGCTGCTGGAGCTGGAGCGCGCCTTCGACTGGCCCTTCTTCAATCCGCAGTCCGGCGGCGACCCGGTGCTCTGGCAGCATCTCTTCTGGTTCTTCGGCCACCCGGAGGTCTACATCATCTTCCTGCCTGCGGCCGGCATGGTGTCCATGATGGTGCCCGCCATGGCAGGCACGCCCCTGGTGGGCCAGCGCGCCGTGGTCTGGGCGCTGGCCGGCGTGGGCGTGGTCAGCCTGCTGCTGTGGATACACCACATGTTCGCGGCCGGCCTGGGGCTGACGGCGCTGCTGCTGACTTCCATCGCCAGCTTCGTGGTGGCCATTCCGAGCGGGCTTCAGGTCTTCGCCTGGATTGCCACCTTCTGGCAGGGCCGCGTGCGCATGGACACGCCCACGCTGTTCCTGCTGGGCTTTCACCTCATCTTCGTTCTGGGCGGGCTGACGGGGGTGATGGTGGCCGTGATTCCGTTCGACTGGCAGGCGCATGACAGCTACTTCATCGTCGCCCACCTGCACTACGTGCTGATCGGCGGCATGGTGTTCCCCGTGTTCGCGGCCCTGTACTACTGGCTGCCCGTGTTCAACGGCGCGGCGCTGTCCGAGCGGCTGGGACGCTGGATATTCGCCCTGCTGTTCGGCGGCTTCAACATCGCCTTTTTCCCCATGCACCTGACAGGCCTGCTGGGCATGCCGCGCCGTGTCTACACCTACGCGGACGCGCTGGGCTGGAACGGGCTGAACCTGCTGTCCACCGTGGGCGCCTTCATCTTTGCGCTGGGCGTGCTGCTGCTGTTCATCGACGTGGCCCGGGCCGTGCGCCGGCCGGACCGCGACCATGGCAATCCCTGGCGCGCAGGCACGCTGGAATGGCTGCCGCCGCGCGAGTACGGCGTGCGCAGCATTCCCGAAGTGCGCGGCACCGAGCCGCTGTGGGACAGGCCATCGCTGGCGCAGGAAGTGGAGGAAGGGCGCTACTGGCTGCCCGGCACCGTCTTCGGCGACCGGGAAACCCTGCTCACCGATGCGCGCAGCGCCCGGCCCGTGCAGCTGCTGCGCCTGCCCACCGACGGCTGGCCGCCGCTGCTGGCCGCAGCGGGCACGGCCGCCTTCTTTTTGCTGCTGACCGTGGAATGGGTGGCGCTGGCCTTTGCCTGCGGCCTGGGCGCCATCGCCGCCATGCTGGCCTGGATCTGGCAACTGGACCGCACTGCGCCGGCCCCACGGGCCGAGGTGGCCACGGGCGTCTTCCTGCCCGTGCAGCCGGCCGGCAGGCGATCGCATTCCTGGTGGGCCGTGCTCATCCTGTGCACCGTGGACTTCACGGTCTTCGCCTCCTTCGCCTATGCCTACATCCACCTGTCGATGGCGCTGGAGGTCTGCCCTCCGCCGGGCGCGGTCCTGCCCGCGCCCTCCCGGGCCATGGCCAACGTGCTGCTGCTGGCCGCCAGTGCCCTGCTGCTGCGGCACTGCACGCGCTCACCTTTGGGAGACGGACCGCACAGGCAGCGCCTGCTGCGTGCCTGCGCCTTGGGGGCCCTGGTGTGCGCGGTGGGGGCCTTTGGTCTGTCACTGGCAGGCCATCTGGACGCGGGGCTTTCACCGCGTGCGGACGGCTGGAGCGCGGCCGTGGGCGTCATCGTGGCCTACCAGGGCTTTCACTGCGTGCTGATGATGGTGCTGGGCGGCTTTTTGCTGGCCCGATCATGGTCCGGCCATCTGCAGCCCGGGGCGCGCGCCACGCTGGACAACGTGGGCCTGCTCTGGCAGGCCGCAGCCCTGCAGGGCATTCTGGGCGAGGCCATTTTGCGCCTGGTGCCGGCGCTCATGGGCTGACCGGGCCGCTTTCATCGAGAGACTGCGGCGCATGGCCGATCCCCGCACAAGCGCTCGGCTGACGGCCGATGGACCCGGCACTCGATACCTTGGTCTCTCCATGGAAACACCTCCGCTCCCCACCTGCAGATCCGCGCTGTTCCTCGACTTCGATGGCACGCTCGTGCCCCTGGCCGAGACACCGGACGCCATCCGGCCGGATCCCGCCCTGCTCCCGCTGCTGGCCGGCCTGCAGGGCCGGCTCGATGGCGCGCTGGCCATCATCACAGGCCGTCAGATCGAGGTGCTGGACCGCTACCTGGCGCCGCTGTGCCTGCCCGCCGCCTGCGAGCATGGCCTGCAGCGGCGGGATGCCGCAGGCCGTCTGCACCCGCAGCCATTGGCCATGCCAGAGACCGTGCTGCAGTTGTGCAATGCCTTGGCGGCCGATCATCCCCGCCTGCTGGTGGAGCGCAAGCGCTCCTCGGTCGCACTGCACTACCGGCGCGCGCCAGAATTGGCGGCGCTGTGCCTGGATACATTGAGCCGCGCACTGCGGCACCTGCCCGGTCTGGAGCTGCTGCACGGCAAATGCGTGCTGGAGGTCAGGCCTGCGGGCGTGGACAAGGGCCGCGCCATTGCGGCCTTTCTGCGCGAAGAGCCGTTCGCCGGCCGCACCCCCGTGTTTGCCGGTGACGATGTCACGGACGAGAGCGGCTTTGCCGTGGTGCAGGCGCACGGCGGGATGGCGATCAAGGTGGGCGAAGGCGCAAGCGGGGCCCGCCACCGGCTGGACAGCCCGCAGGCCGTGCACGCCTGGCTGCAGTCCGCATGCATGCACCTGGCGGCACAGACCTGCGCGGAGGCCCTGCCATGAGCCGGCTGGTGGTGATCTCCAACCGCGTGGCCGATCCGTGCAGGACCGCAGCCGGGGGCCTTGCCGTGGCCATGGGCGATGCGCTGCGGCAGACGGGCGGCCTGTGGTTCGGCTGGAGCGGAACCGTCACCGACGACGGTGCCCAGGCCGCGCCTGCCGGCCATGTGCACCGCTCCCAGGCCGGCAAGGTCACACTGGCCACGGTGGACCTGGACCGTGCAGACCACGACAGCTACTACGCGGGCTACAGCAATGGCGTGCTGTGGCCCGTCTTCCATGGCCGGCTGGACCTGGCGAACTTCGACACGGGCCTTGCGGCCGGCTACCGCCGCGTGAACCAGCTGCTTGCGCGCCGTCTTCTGCCCCTGCTGGCGGAGGACGACATCCTCTGGGTGCATGACTACCACCTGATCCCGCTGGCGGCCGAGCTGCGCGCCCTGGGCTGCCGCCAGCGCATCGGCTTTTTCCTGCACATCCCATTGCCCCCGCCGACCCTGCTGGCGGCCATTCCCGAGCATGCATGGCTGATGCGCTGCCTGTTCGCCTATGACCTCGTGGGCCTGCAGACCCGACAGGACGTGCAGCATTTCGAGCGCTATGTCTGCGAGGAGGCGGGCGGCCAGGCCCTGGGCGACGGCGCATTCCGCGCCCATGGCCAGCGCCTGGTGTGCCGCGCCTTCCCCATAGGCATCGATGTGGATGGTTTCATGGCGCTTGCACAGGGCGGCGCCTCGCGGGACATGTACGAGCGCATGAAGCACGAATACGCCCAGCGCCGCCTGCTGCTGGGCATAGACCGGCTGGACTACTCCAAGGGCCTGCCGCAGCGCCTGCGCGCCTTCCGGGAGCTGCTGGCCCGCCATCCCGAGCAGCGCCGCAGCGCCACGCTGATCCAGATCGGCTCGCCCACGCGCGAGGGCCTGGACGCGTATGCCGACATACGGCGTGAACTCGAATCGCTGTGCGGCGCCATCAACGGCGACTACGGCGAGCTGGACTGGATGCCCGTGCGCTACATCCACCAGACCCTGCCGCGCGACGGCATTCCGGGCCTGTGCCGCGCGGCGGCCGTGGGCCTGGTCACCCCGCTGCGCGACGGCATGAACCTCGTGGCCAAGGAGTACGTGGCGGCCCAGGACCCGGCCGACCCGGGCGTGCTGGTGCTGTCGCGGTTTGCCGGCGCTGCCGAGCAGCTGCAGGAGGCGCTGCTGGTCAATCCCTACGACGTGCACGGTACGGCAGCCGTGGTGCAGCAGGCCCTGCAGATGCCGCTGCAGGAAAGGCGCCAGCGGCACCAGCGGCTGCTGCAGCGCATTGCCGAGCAGGATGTGCACTGGTGGCGCAAGGCCTTTCTGTCTGCCTTGAAAGAGGCCAGGTCGATGGAGCACAGGGAAAGGGAAGGCTTCGGCATCCCCGTTCCCTCGATCAGGCAGGAGCAGGCACCGCTGCGCCTGGAACTGGCCGCCTGCACTGCCGACGGCGTGGAACGGGACGCCTGCCGGTCGGTGGTCTCCGACAGGTAATGCCTTCCTGCTCCTGCGGCGCCGCGTTCATCCTCCCGGCACGATGGCATCGCCTGGCGTCTCCCCCCATTTTCCAGGCTGCGCAAGGCACGAAAAAGGAAGGTGAGCGGTGATGGCCCAGCACAACGACGAGCACGCCAATGCGTGGACATGCAGCGACACGCTGGCCCAGGCCTTGCGCGGCCATGCGGACCTGTCGCCGGCGGACCAATTGGCCCTGCTGGTAGCGCAGGGCGCCGACCGCCTGCCGCTGCCGGGCCATGGCCACACGCTGCAGCGCTGGCGAGCACTGGCCGAAGTGGCCGCCCACAGCCTGGGCCTGGCCAAGCTCTATGAAGGCCATACCGATGCCCTGGCCATCCTGTCCGAACTGCAGGCCGACCTGGCCACCGAGGGACTGCGCTGGGCCGTCTGGTGCGCCGAGCCGCCGGGCGAGCGCGTGCAGGCCACGGCGGCATCTCCCGACGCCACGCAACGCACGACGCTGCAGGCAGGCTCGGCGGTTCGCCTGTCCGGCCACAAGCCCTGGTGCTCCGGCGCACGCGCCGTGGACCGCGCCCTGGTCAGCGGCTGGCTGGCAGACGGCCAGCGCTGCCTGATCGCCGTCACCATGGACCAGCCCGGCATCCGCAGGGACGACAGCCACTGGCAGGCCGTGGGCATGGCCGCCAGCGCCAGCGCCGATGTGCACTTCGACGGCGCCACCGGCGTGCTGGTCGGGGCTCCGGGCCAGTACCTGAGCCGCCCCGGCTTTCACCACGGTGGCGCGGGAGTGGCCGCCTGCTGGTACGGTGCCGCCGCCCGCATTGCCAGCCATCTGCTGCAGACCGCCATCCAGGGCGGGGACCCGCATCGCCTGGCCCATCTGGGCGCGCTGGACGTGTCCCTGGGCAGCGCGGCCAGCCTGCTGCGCGAAGCTGCGGCAGACATCGATGCCACGCCATCGGACCCCTGCCTGCTGGCCGTGAGCCGCGCCCGCCTGGCCGTGGAAGCCGCCGCCGAAGAGGTGCTGCGGCGCGTGCCGCGCGCCATCGGTCCCGGCCCGCTGTGCAAGAACAGGGGCCTGGCGCAGCTGATGGCCGACCTGCCCGTCTTCATCCGCCAAAGCCATGCCGAGCGCGACCAGGCGGCGCTCGGCCGCCTGCTGGCCGAGAAGGCACAGGCCTCGCAGGCACCGGGAGGCGCGGCATGGATGCTGTGAAGCCGCGCCTCATCGAGGGCCGGGGCACGCCCGAATCGCGCTGGCAGGCCTGGTTTGCGCAACGCCGGCCAGCGCAGGTATCCATGGACGACCTGCTGGACGGCCGGCGCCGCGCCGTCATCGTCGCGCCGCACCCCGATGACGAAATCCTGGGCTGCGCCGGCCTGCTGCACCGCTGTGCCGAGCGGGGCATGCCCTGCCTCATCGTCTCCGTGACCGATGGAGGAGCCAGCCACCCCGACTCGACGCTGTGGCCGCCGCAGCGTCTGGTGCGCGAGCGCGTGCAGGAGAGCACCCAGGCCCTGGCCCTGCTTGCGCCGCAGGCGCAGGTGCTGCGGCTGGGCCTGCCCGACGGCCATATCGCCGAGCATGCAGCGCAGTTGCTGCAGCGGCTGGAGCAGTTGCTGCAGCCCTCGGACGCACTGCTGTGCACCTGGCGCGAAGACGGTCACCCGGACCACGAGGTCACTGGCCAGGCCTGCGCCACGGCGGCCGCTCGCACGGGCTGCCGGCTCTTCGAGCTGCCGATCTGGGCCTGGCACTGGGCCGAGCCCGGCGACACGCGCGTGCCCTGGCACCGCGCCGCCGCCATTGCGCTGGCACCGCAGGAACTGGCGCTCAAGCGCAAGGCCCTGTCGTGCTTTCGCAGCCAGCTGCTGCCAGACCCGTCCACGGGTCGCGACGCCGTCCTGCCGTCCTGGGCCACGCAGCGCCTGCTGCGTCCGTTTGAAGTGGTGTTTCTATGAACGGCGCCAGGCAGCACTTCGAGCAGATGTACCAGGCCGACCCCGACCCCTGGCAGGTCGCATCGCGCTGGTACGAGCGGCGCAAGCGCGACCTGCTGCTGGCCGCCCTGCCGCGCGAGCGCTATGCCTACGGCTTCGAGCCCGGCTGCGGCAATGGCGAGGCCACGCAGCGCCTGCTGCAGCGCTGCGACCGGCTGTGCGCCGTCGATTTCTCGGACAGGGCCGTGGATCTGTGCCGCCAGCGGATTGCACCGCAGGACCGCGCCCGCCTGGACCTGCAGGCCCTGCCCCTGCCCTGGCAATGGCCACAGGTGCCACAGATGCCGCAGCAAGGCTTCGATCTCATCGTGGTCTCGGAGCTCGCCTACTACTTCGACGACGCGGCACTGGCGCATTTCAACCGCCAGTGCCTGGCCTCGCTGCAGGGCGGCGGCCACTGGCTCATGTGCCACTGGCGGCATGGGGCGCACGATCACCTGCAGACCACTCGCACCCTGCATGACAGCGTGTCGGCCCATGCGCAGCTGCACTTGCTGCTGAGCCACAGCGAGCCGGATTTCCAGCTGGACATCTGGCAGAAAACCCCTGAAAGGACGGACAGATGATCGGCGTGTGCATCCCAGCCCATGACGAGGAAGACCTCATAGGCCGCTGCCTGGACAGCGTGTTTTGCGCGGCCGCCCATGCCGACCTGCAAGGCGAGACCGTGGCCGTCGTCGTGGTGCTGGACAGCTGCCAGGACGCCACCGAATCGGCCGTGCGCCGCTGGCCCGCCATCCCCTTGCCGATTGCCGCGCGCAACGTGGGCAAGGCCCGCGCGCTGGGGTCGGAGTACCTGCTGCTGCTGGGCGCCCGCTGGCTGGCATTCACGGATGCCGACACCACGGTCTCTCGGAGTTGGCTGGCAGACCAGCTGGCGCTTCAGTCCGACGTGGTCTGCGGCACAGTGCAAGTGGCCGACTGGTCGGCCCACGGCGTCCAGGCGGACACGGCGCGGCGGCACTTCGAGACCACCTACACGGACCGCGACGGCCACCGCCACGTGCACGGCGCCAACCTGGGCATCTCAGCCTGGCACTACCGCCAGGCCGGCGGGTTCGACGCACGCACCTGCGGCGAGGACCAGGACCTGGTGGACCGCCTGGCGGCCGGCGGCGCCCGCATCGCCTGGTCGGCCCGGCCCCGGGTGATGACCAGCGGCCGCGCCTACTCGCGCGTGGCCGACGGTTTTGCCGGTGCGCTGCGCCAGGGATGGGCCCTGCCCGGCGACGCGCCGCCTGAGCTGCCCGTGCTCCAGGGCGCCCTGGCGCAGCAGGCCCTGGCCCTGCATCAACCGCAGGCCGGCTCGTCCACGCGGTAGCAGTCCCTGAGGAACACCGGCAGGTCGTTGGCCGGCGGCACGAAGGGCACCTGGTACATCATGTCGCTGACAAAGCCACGGTGGTAGCTGCCGTGGTTCACCACGTGCAGCACGATCTGCTCGCGCGTCATGGCGCCCTGCCCGCCGCCCACGAACTCGAAGTGCACGACCTTCGCCAGTTCCTCGTCCGGGCACGCGTCGACGAACTCCACATACCAGCGGTCCATTGCGTGCACCGATTCCCACAGCGCCTGCAGCGTGGGCGTGTGGTCGGTGTTGCGCATGGTGTAGCCATGTTTGCGGCCCTGCAGGTGGTGCCTGAAGATGTCCTCCACCACAAGGACGTGGTTCAGCGTGCGCACCATGTTGCCGAAGCTCGTGGGCCGCTGCTTCAGGGCCTCGCCTTCGGGCAGCTCCATCACGCTCTTGAAGGTCAGGCCGTTGGCCCAGGCCTTGTAGCGCACCAGCATTTTCAGGTTGGCCCTGGCCGATGAGACGGGAGCGCGCGGGCTCTCTTGTATCGCTGTCATTCGTGGTTTCTTTCGGTGTGGATCAAAGGCCGCTCAGTGCGCCTTCGACATGGGTGCGCGCAGTGCCGCCCACCCAGACCTGGCCCGTGCCGTCACGGGTCAGGAAGATGCGGCCGTCACGGCCCAGGCAGCGGCCCTGGGCGGCAATGTAGTCGCTGTCCATCACCCCCGTCGCAAACAGCCACTGCGCCAGCGAGGCGTTGAGGCTGCCGGTGACGGGGTCTTCGACGATGGCGCCCTGGTGATCGGAGAAGAAGGCGCGCACCTCGCAGGCGGCAGGGCTGGCACCGCTGGCACCACCGACACCCCTGGCATAGGGCCCCACCACGCCCACGTCCATGCGCGTGGGCCACTGCCGGGCCGGGTTCAGCGCCAGCACCTGCTCGGCCGAGGCCAGGCGGATGCCCAGCCAGCCGGGGCCGTTGTCTATCCACGAGGCGCCCTGCACCTCTTCGGCAGTGATGCCCAGCATGCGCAGCGCGGCATCCAGCTCATCGGCGGTGGGCGCGCCAAAGCGCAGCATGGGCGGCGCGGCGAATGCCAGCCGCCCATGCTCCTGCCGTATCTGCACCAGCCCCGCCCCGCACTCCTGGACGATGTGGCCTGCGTTCCTGGGCGCACCGTGCTGGGACAGCCAGGCATGGCAGCTGCCCAGCGTGGGATGGCCGGCAAAAGGCATCTCCCGGTCCAGCGTGAAAATCCTCACGCGGTAGTCGGCCTGCGCCTGCGTGGGCGGCAGCAGGAACGCGGTTTCGGAGAGGTTGAACCAGCGTGTCAGTTGCTGCATCTGTGCGGTGGTCATCGCCTGCCCACCGGTGATCACGGCCAGCGGATTGCCGGACAGCGGGCCGCTGGCGAAAACGTCGACCATATGAACGGCAATGCTCATGAAGACGGTCCTTGTTGCATGGAAAGGAAAAGAAAGGGAGACGGGCGGCGGGCCCGTGCCGCGCTACGGCCGCACATCGGCGCGATGCACCACATGGACCTTGTTGCCGTCGGGATCGCGCAGGTAGGCGCCGTAGTAGCCATCGCCGTAATGCGGGCGCGGGCCGGGCGGGCCTTCGTCGCTGCCGCCCCGGGCCAGGCCGGCGGCATGGGCCGCGTCCACCGCGTCGGGCGACGGGGCCACAAAGGCCACCATGGCGCCATTGCCCACCGTGGCCGGCTCGCCGTTGAAGGGGCTGTAGACATAAAAGCGCGGCAAGGCCGCCGGCGGCGCCACCCAGCACAGCGCGGCCGGCCCGCCATCGGGCTGGACGGCGCGGCGCTGCAGTCCCAGCGGAAAAAGCACCGCGTCATAGAAGCGGCCGGCCCGCTCGAGATCTCGGGCGCCGACGGTGATGTGGCTGAACATGGAGTGAACGTTACACTATCGACAAATGAAATAGTGTCACGGCACACTCATTTTTTCCTTGCCCCGACCATGCTCCTGCCCTCCCCCTGGACGCCCCGTCTTGCGCGCATTGAAGCCAGTGCCGCCGAGCGGCTGGCGCGCGCCCTGGCCGACGACATCGTCGAAGGCCAGCTCGCCGGCGGCGACCGCCTCCCCGCCCACAGGGACCTGGCCGACAGGCTGCAGATCGGCCTGGGCTCGGTGACCAGGGCCTATGCGCTGCTGGAGCGCCGGGGGCTGACACGCAGCGTCAAGGGCCGGGGCACCTTCGTGGCGTCACAGCAGGCGCAGGCTGGCGAGGACATCGACCTGTCTTCCAACGCGCCGCCGGCCGCCATCAGTGCGCGCGTCCTGGCTCGTACGCTGACAGGGATTGCGCGCAGCATCGATACCGATCATTTCAACTTCTATGCCCCGCCCCAGGGCCACCTGGAGCATCGCCGCGTGCTCGTGCGCTGGCTGCAGACGCTGGGCCTGAACGTGGAACCCGACCACATGGTGCTGACCAGCAGCGCGCGCCAGGCTCTGTCCCTGGCCTTCGATCTGGTCTGCCAGCCCCAGGGCCAGCTGCTGACCGAGCGCATCACCTACCCCGGCGCCATTGCCCTGGCCCGGCGCAAGGGCTGCGCCCTGCAGGGCCTGGCCATCGACGCTCAGGGCCTGCTGCCGCAGGCGCTGGCCGATGCGCTGGAGGGCATTCCCGCCGCCGAAGGCAAGGTGGTCTACCTCACCCCCACGCTGCACAACCCGACCACGGCCACCATGGGCGCAGAGCGCAGGCAGGCGATCGTGGACATCTGCCGCAGCGCAGGCGCCTGGATCATCGAAGATGGCGTGTATGCCGCCTGCTTGACCGATCACGCACCCTTGGCCCATCTGGCCACGCTGGCGCCCGAGATCACGCTGCATGTGAACGGGCTGTCCAAGTCCCTGGGCCCGGGGCTGCAGGTGGGCATGCTGGTGCTGCCCGCTTCGCTGGGCGGCGCGGCTGTGGAGCTTGTGCAGGGGATGTCCATGGCGCCTTCGGCCCTCTCCTGCGCCGTGATCGATGAATGGCTGTCGCACGGCGTGGTCGCTTCCCTGCAGGCCGACCTGCGCCATGAGGCACAGCGGCGCTGCCGGCTGGCCGCATCACACCTCGCCCCGCACCTGAGTGGCTCCGGCCTGGTGCTGCACCCCGAGGCCTACAACGCCTGGCTGCCCATGGAGCGCGAAGCCGCCGGCCGCCTGGTATCGGCCGCAGCGGCGCTGGGCTTGAAGCTGACCGATCCGGGCTCGCTCATGGTGGACCCGCAGGAGCAGGCCAGCGGGCTGCGCATCTGCCTGGGTGCGCCGCGTTTCGACGCGCTGGACGGCGCCCTGGCGCAGTTGGCCCGGCTGCTTACTGCGGCGCCCTGAGCTTGTGCTGCAGCGCCCTGGCCACGGCGCCCAGCACGGGAACCTTGGCGAAGATTTCCTCCACCGGGTCCCAGAAATCGCGGTGCACTGCCACCAGCCCCTGCGCATCGAACTCCAGGTAGCTGGTGCCGCAGATGTGCATGGGCTGGCCGGATGCCCGCACAAAGCCCAGCTCCCACAGCAAGAAGCCGCTGTCCCCCTGCACCGCGCCGTGGCTGACGGCGAAGCGGGGCCGGTCGAGCTGCTCGAACATGTGGGAAAACACGCGCTCGATCGCGGCGTGGCCGCGCACCTCGTTGAACGGGTCCTTGAACAGGGCCTGCTCGGCATACAGGGACAGCAGCGCCGGCAGGTTGTCGCGGCGCAGGGCCTCGTAGGCCTGGGCCAAGCGGGCCAGTCGCGGATCGGATATGCCGCTGCTCATGGGTTTCATGCTCCGGTGAAGCGGCGGACCGCAGAGAAATACCAGGCGTCTGGCAGGCAGCGCAGCAGGCGCACCCAGCGCGTGAAGCGGCGCGGGAAATTCATCTCGAAACGCCCCTGCGCCCAGCCCTGCAGCATATGCCGGGCCGCCTCGTCGGCGCCAATCAGGGCCGGCATGCTGAAGCTGTTTTGCGCCGTCAGCGGCGTATCGACAAAGCCGGGATTGATGATGGACACGCCCAGGCCCAGGCCATGCAGGTCCAGATAGAGGTTTTCCGCCAGGTTGTTGAGCGCCGCCTTGGTGGGGCCATAGGCCAGGGACATGGGCAGTCCCCGGTAGCCGGCCACCGAGCCGACCAGGGCCAGATGGCCCCGGCCAGCCTTGAGCAGCATGGGCAGCGCGGCATCGAGCAGGTGCAGCACGCCGCCATAGTTCACGGCCAGGTGGTGCTGCATCTCGGCCAGGTCGAACTCGGTGGCGCGCAGGGGCCGGTAGTGGCCTGCGCAGTAGAGGATCAGGTCGGGCGCCCCGCCCGCGTGGGCCAGCACGGCCTGGGCGGCCGCATCCACGGCGGCGGCATCGGTCACGTCCAGCGGCAGGGCCAGGCAGCCCTCGCGGCTGCGCACGAAGTCCTGCAGCGCGCCGCCGTGCCGTGCGGAGACGATCACGCGGGCGCCCTGCCGGTGCAGCGCCTCGGCCGTGGCTCGCCCTATGCCCGAGGAGGCACCCACCACCCATGCCGAGCGTCCCTTCCAGTCAGCCAGCAGCGGGTTCAGCCCGCGCGAGAACAGCGGCATGGCCATCACTCCTTGACAAAGGACAGCGTCACATCGCCCAGGTGCACGCCGAGCTTGCTCATGGCCGTGCGGTTGAGCAGGGTGCGCCCGTCCATGAGGTACATCCAGTCATCCATGTGGACGTTCCAGACCCGCCCATTCACGGGCAGGGCCAGCACATAGCTCCAGCGGATGGCATTGCCCGCGCTCTGGCCCTGGGCCTCGCCCACCACGTCGTCGGCGCGGCCGCTGTAGCGGCCGTCGCCCAGGTGGCGGATATGCCAGACCCGCTCCTGCGTGCTGCCGTCGCTGTAGACGAAGTGCTCCTCCAGGGATCCCTCGTCGCCATTCCAGCGGCCCGTCATGCGCACGGTGAATCGCTTGACCACCTTGCCCGAGCGGTCCGTGAACATGCCGTGCGCCGTCAGCGGCCCGTTGAAATACTGGCGCAGGTCCAGCGTCGGCTGCTCCTTGGCGTAGTCCTGGACCGAAGGCCCGGCACAGCCCGCCAGGGACAGTGCCAAGGCCGCCCCCAGGCAGACGCGCCGCAGCGGCGAAAACGAAGCGCAGTGGGTGATGTGGCTCATGTGTGACTCCAGGAAGAATGCAATCGCTCGGCGCGCCAAAGCAGCAGCGCCGCCGCCAGCTTGAGCAGGCAGGGCAGCCCGCCATAGGCCCAGGCCAGCGCCTGCAGCCCGGCCGGGTCGGTGCCGCCGCTGCGGTAGCCCGCGGCGGACAGCAGGGGCAGGGCCAGGCCCGCAGCCAGGGCCAGGTTGAGCTTGGTGGCGCAGGTCCACCAGCCCAGGTAGCGGCCCTCGCCCCGGCCGCCCTGGCCGGACTCGTGGATCACGCCCGTGAGCAGTGCGCCCGGCAAGGCCAGGTCCGCGCCCAGGGCCAGCCCGCTGGCCAGGCAGATCACGGCAAAGGCCATGGCGTCGCCCGCGCCCAGCCAGGGCGTGAAGCCGAAGGCCAGCACGCTGGCCACCATGCCCGCCCGCCAGCTGGGCGCCAGGCCCCAGCGCGAGACGGCCTTCACCCACAGCGGCAGGCCCAGGGCCGCCGCGCCAAAGAAGCACAGCAGCAGCAGGGGCTGCAGTGCAGGCGCCTGCAGCCTGTCGGCCACAAAGAAGGGCAGCAAGGTGGCGGGCACGGCCGCGGCCACGCCATTGAGCATGAAGATGGCCAGCAGCCGGCGAAACCCGGCATCCGCCCACGGAGAAGTGGACAAGGCCAGGGTGGCCGAGGCCGGGGACTCCGGTTGCGGCATGCGGGACGCAGAGGACACATGGGACACATGGGACACATGGGACACATGGGGCACAGGAGCCACGGGCGCCCGGAGCCGGTACAGCCCCATAAGCCCCAGCGCCAGGCCCAGCGCCAGCACGGCGCTGGTGGCGTCAAGGCCCATCACGGCCGGCAGCACGCTGGCCAGCAGCACGCCCGCCAGCGTGGCGCCCTCGCGCCAGGCCGTCACACGGGCACGCCAGGCGGGCTGCCCGCCCCAGCGGGTGCCCCAGGCCTGGTGGAGGATGGTGACGAAGCTGTAGGCCAGTGTGCACACCAGCAGGCTGCCGGCCAGCCAGCCCAGCATGGCGGCCTCGGAGCCGCGCGGCGGATGCCACAGCGCCCCGAAACCCAGCACCATCAGCAGGCTGCCCAGCGCAGCCGCCCTCCAGGCCGGCCGCACACCCTGGCGCAGCAGCCTGTCGGCCTGGCGGCCAATGGCCGGATCGACCACGGCATCGAGCGCCCGCGTGGCCAGCAGCACCGCGCCCAGCCCGGCCAGCGGCGCGCCGGCCACGCTGGCGTAGTGGTAGGGCAGGTTCACATACAGGGGCAGGGACACAAAGGCCAGCGGCGCGGCCAGCCCGCCATAGGCCAGCCCTGTGCGCCAGGGCAGCACGGGGGCAGGAGCGGGGGCCGGGACGGAGGTCATGGCATGGTCCGCTGGCGTTCAGCCCTGGCCCAGCAGCGAGGTGCGCATGGCTGGCGCCGAGGTCTGCGGCGCCAGCCAGATGCCGAAGAACAGGCGCGCATAGTCGGCATCGCGCAGCTGCGCCGTCTGCCGGCCGTTGTGGAAAAAGCGCACATTGCCCTGCCCGTCGTTCAGGCCCAGCAGCCGGTCCTTGGCCACCACATCGGGAAAGGCCTGCTTCATCAGGTCCAGCCATTGGCGGGCCTGCTCTTCGGTGAAGCTGCCGACCCTGCGCATTTCGGCGATGGAGCGCTCGGCAATGGCCGCGCCTTCGAGCTTGCGGTCGTAGACCAGCTCCAGCGCAAACGGGTGGCGGGCGTAGTCCTCGGGCAGCAGTCCGGGCGCGGCCCACAGCCGCGCCTCATAGACGCGCAGGCCGAAAAAGCGCAGCACGGCCGTGCCCATCAGGCGCGCGGACGGCAGGGTGCTGCGCAGTTCGGCCGGAAGTTCGGCGGTCGGGGTGATGGCTCTTGTACACATCTCCGAGCCCACGTGACCGTACTAGAAAGCGTAAGCCGTC